>PBLI01000025.1 GCA_002721695.1 Roseibacillus sp.
TCGCTTCCTCCTCTTCACCTTGCTCGAGGAGATAGGAGGCGAGAATCATCCGGGCGTTCGGCTGGGCAGGATGCTCTGCGTTGCCTGCAATGAAGTCGCGCAAGGTTTCCTTGGAAGTATCTTCCTGTCCCTCATCCCAGAGAGCCCGGGCCAGCTCAATCTGTGCAGTGCCGGCCGCCTGGGTTCCGGGTCGATCCTTGATTAGATTCCGATAGTCGTCCGAATCCCCCGCGGAAATGAGCTCCTCCCCGGCTTTGACCTCCTTACCCTCCCGGACGCCGCTCACGATGATGTAGCTCGAGACGGCTGCGATCAGCGCGAGGACGAGGGCGATTAGTTTCTTCTGATGGGCCTCAAGAAACTGCTCAAGTTTTGACGGGCCCTGCTCAATTTCGCCGAGCAGGGCAGGGTTGTCTGTACCCTCCTGCTGCTCGGAGGGTTCCGAATTACCAGTATCTTCTGACTTCTTTTTCTCGGCCATGGATGCGCGGGGCAGCTGGGGTAGCGCGGGAGAAGCGGTGAATCAAGCCCTTGTGATGGGATTTCAGGGTTGGCGGGGCGGCAGGCGCAGCTAGTTTGCCCCGCAGATGGCCCAGAAGCTCTATTTCGTGGCGGGAGAACACAGTGGAGACACTCGTGGGGCTGAATTGATGGAATCCCTGCACGCCTTGCGTCCAAACTGGGAATTCCACGGCCTGGGCGGGCCGAAAATGCGTGAACGGGCGGGCCCGGAACTGACTGACTGGGTGGAGGAGGCTGCGGTCGTAGGGCTTTGGGAGGTCCTGAAGCGCTATTCTTGGTTCAAGACGCGTTTCGAGGAAACACGGAGGGCAATCGAGGATCTTCACCCCGCCGCGGTTGTTTTTATCGATTACCCGGGTTTCAACCTGCGTCTGGCCCGGTCGCTTCACGAATCCAGGACCCCGATCCGGCTCATCGACTATATTTCTCCCCAGGTATGGGCCTGGAACAAGGCGCGGATTCCGAGGATGGCATCCTGGCTTGATTTGATGCTCTGCCTCTTTCCTTTCGAGAAGGAGATTTTTGAGAGGGCGGGTCTTCCCACGGTCTGCATGGGCCATCCGCTCGTTGACCAGTTGGAAGCCAAGCGAATCGAGGGCGGGCGCGAAAAGGATCTCATTGGCCTTTTCCCGGGGAGTCGTGACCGGGAGGTCGAGCGTCTTTTCCCGGTGATGGTGGAGGTGGCGGCCGGGCTCCACGAGCGCTACCCGGGCTGGAGGTTTGAGGCGTCGGCCGCCTCGCCACCGCTGGAGGATTGCATGCGTTCGATCGTGGATGCCAAAGGTGCCGGCAGTGTGCCGATCGAAATTGTACGAGGCCGCAGCCAGGAACTGATGCAGCGTGCTTGGAGCGGGGTCGTGGCCAGCGGCACGGCGACCTTGGAGGCCACCTACTACGGAATGCCCTACTGCCTCGTCTACAAGGTGGCCTGGCCGACCTACCTGATCGGGCGCACGGTGGTTGATATCGAGCACATCGGAATGGCGAATATCCTGGCTGGCCGCGAGATTGTCCACGAGTTCATCCAGCACGAGGCAAACGCAGGGAACCTCAGCGCCTTCCTGGAAAGCGTGATGACCGATGAAGTGCGCCGTAGTGAGCTGGTGGGCAACCTGCGTGAGACGGCGAAGAAACTCGGAGGGGGAGGTGCGGCAGGGGTTGCGGCGGGAGCGATTGTGGATTTAGTAGAAGGAGACAGGAATGGACACTAAGTTTGCGGACGGGATTCCCGAGGAGCCCTCCGGGCCCAACCCGGCCTGGAAGATCGCCATGGTAGGGGGGCCCGTCTTTCTTGCTCTCTCCACGGCCTGGGCGCTCTGGACCTGGTGGAAGGAATCCGAGGATGATTCGATCGATCCCCGTCTAGCCCTCTCCTCCGCTGCGGCCGATGTTGCGGAGCTGGATGATACCGTGTGGAAGCTCGGCAAGGTCCTTGGGCCCCGCGGGTGGGACACGCGTGCTGGCCGGGCCAATATGCGGAGGGCGATAGCCTTGATTGACGGTACTCTCAGTCCTCGGAATTACGGCTACAGGACGAAACGCGGAGGGCATCTTGAGCGGGCAGACCATCCGTGGCCGACCTTGTGGGCTGATCTTGCGGGAGCAAGCGAGCCCGAGCGAGTTGTAGTTGTCAATGCGGCCTACGATCGCAGCGATGCGGCTGTCGCGGTGGTTTTGGCAGTGGCGCGGGATCTGCGTGATGAGGAGTTCGGCCCTACCATCCGCTTCGTCTTTCATCCCGCCGAGCTTTACCTGAAGGCAACCCCGGTTAAGCAGCCCAGTGGCGTGCTGGCCCGGGGAGAAGTCCTGGGCCAGACCCTCGTGCCGGACCTGCCGGGGGAAAGCGAGGGAACTGTATCGCGTGGAGGGTGGAATGGTGCCAGGCTCAAGCCGGTGGCAGATGCCTTCGCCCAGCAGGTGCGTGAGAGTGCCCGTTGAGGGGGACGGGTTGGTCGAAAATTGCCTTGATGCCGGGGAAAAGCCCGCGTATTTCTCCCGCCCCGAGGACTGTTAAAGGGGCATTAGCTCAGTTGGTAGAGCGCTTCAATGGCATTGAAGAGGTCAACGGTTCGACTCCGTTATGCTCCAGTCTTCGNGGGGAGCTTGCGGAGCNGGAAGGCGGCNGCGTCGCTGCCCNGCCGAGGGGANTCCCGCGAGAANTGCCTGCCCCGGGCGATTGAGGCTGCTTCCCGGAATGAAGATAGAGCGTTAGCCCAGGAGACTGAGGCNGAACTGANCGCAGATCGCCGANAATCANTCATGACCAATAAAACCATGTCTGCCGAAGGGCGAGAGCTCGCCGTCGCCTGTGCCCGAGCGGCAGAGGAAATGATGGCGGAGAACATCCGCATTCTCGACGTGCAGGGAATCTCGAGCTTGACGGACTTCATGGTGATTTGCTCGGGCACGTCCATGCCGCACTTGAAGGCGATTNTGCGNGATGTGGAGGCCAAGGTGGTGGAGTGGACAGAAGCCAAGCCGCTGCATATGGAGGGCCGGACCGATAGCAGGTGGGTCGTTCTCGATTACGTGGACGTGATGGTNCACATCATGCACCAGGAGATGCGGGATCTCTACGCCCTGGAGGANCTCTGGGGCGATGCCGGGGNGGTAGAGTGGGACNAGTGACCGGGCGGGGCACCGGCAGGGGGNTCACGGTCCTGAGATTTCAGATTTGAAATCTGGAGNAGGAGGCAGAATGTGAGTCCTGTGCGCATTGAACTGCTGACGACCGGAACGGAGTTGTTGCTGGGCACCACGCAGAACACCCACGGTGCGTGGATCGGCCAGCGGCTTTTACCGATGGGGCTGCGGGTGGCTCGGCAAGTGACTGTTCCGGANGGAGAGCCAGTCGGGGAAGCGATGAGAATGGGGCTCGAGCGGGGCGAGGTCCTGATCGTGACCGGAGGACTCGGGCCCACCAGTGACGACCTCACCCGNGAGTCGCTGGCGGGGGTTCTCGACCTGGAGATGATTGAGGACGAACAGGCCCTGCGAACGATCGAGGATTTTTTCGCGAAGCGGGGGCGCCTGATGGCGGAAGCAAACCGCAAGCAGGCTATGGCGCCGGTGGGTGCGGAGATCCTGCCCAATCCCAATGGCACCGCTCCGGGACTTTATCTCCCGCCGCGGCAGAGTGGAGCGCACCACTGTGCGGTNTTTCTGCTGCCTGGTCCTCCCAGGGAAATGTATCCGATGTTTGAGAGGGAGGTTGTCCCGCGTTTGCAGGCGTTGAGTGGAGTGGAGAGGGCTCCTGAGTTTCTCACATTGAAGTTTGTCGGTATCGGCGAGAGCGATTTTCACCAGGGGGTCGATGCGCAGCTGGAGGAAATCGAGGGTCTGGANCACGGCTATTGTGCGCGGCTGGGAGAGGTCGATTTGCGTCTGATGGGGACGCCGGATGCGCTGGNGGATGGCCGGAAGGTGGCGGAGGCGGCCTTCGCGCGTGAACTGGTGAGTGATGACGGAGCCAGTCTCGAGGAAGTCGTCCTNCGTAAGTTGACGAAGCAGGGCAAGACGGTGTCCACCGCGGAGAGTTGCACCGGGGGGTTGATTGCGTCCCGCCTCACGGATGTCTCTGGTGCCTCCAACGTCTTCCGTTTCGGGTTCGTGACGTATGCGAACGAGGCCAAGCGTGAATTGCTCGGGGTGAGTGGGGAGGATCTATCCTCGCACGGGGCAGTCAGTGAGCCGGTTGCCCGCCAGATGGCGGAAGGTGCGTTGCGCAGGGCGGAGGCTGATCTTGCGGTTTCAGTGACCGGGATTGCGGGGCCCACCGGCGGAAGCGAGGAGAAGCCGGTGGGGACCGTTTTCCTTGGGCTTGCCCGGGAGGGCGAAGAGACGAAAGTGTTGCAGCAGTATCACCCGTGGGGTCGTGGTGCCTTCAAGCGTCAGGTCAGCCAGGCGGCCTTGAACCTTTTGCGACAGGCCCTCGAGAATCTGNTGTAANGCCNGGNCGGCAGGACCGTGGNGAACAGTTTTCCNGGNNGCGCGGCGTCCGGGTAAGAGGTGGATCACGGNCTGCGGTAGCGCCGAATCTCGAACTCCCCGTAATTCTCAACTACCTCGTAGCTGGAGAAGTGCCCGTCGAAGGAGGGAAAGACCGTGTCTCCCGGATAGGACTCAAAAACCCAGGTGACGAGGAGTTCGTCAAGAAGGGGCAGGAACAGGGAGTAAATCTCGGCTCCGCCCATGATGAAGACATCGGGATCGAGGAGCTCAAGGGCGGAGAGATCGTCCGTGGAATGAATGACGGACACCCCCTCTGCGGACCAGCGCGGGTCGCGGGTGAGGACGATGTTCTGCCGCCCGGGAAGTGCCTTGCCGATGGAGTCGTAGGTTTTACGACCCATGACCACCGGGTGGCCACTGGTGGTGCGTTTGAAGAACCTGAGATCCTCCGGGAAGTGCCAGGGGAGGGCGTTGTCCCGGCCGATGACCCGCTCCGGAGTCATGGCTACGATGGCGGTAAGCGTCATGCCGTGGTCGGGGGCGCGAGAGGGGACATTAGCGTTTCCAGACGGGCTGGGAAGATTCAGGTGAGATCCGTGAATTTTTCGCCGCCACGTACTTTTAAAGCGGTTCTACACCGAGACCTCGGCCTTGATGTGTGGATAGGGGTCGTAGTTTTCGAGAGCAAAGTCCTCAAAGGTGAAGGCATCGATGTCCCGAACGTCCGGATTAATCCGCATGCTGGGAAGGGTCCGGGGAGTGCGCGTGAGTTGCAGCTGAGCCTGTTCGATGTGGTTTGAGTAAAGGTGCACGTCACCGAAGGAGTGCACGAAGTCACGCGGTTCGAAGTCGAGGACCTGCGCGATCATCATGGTGAAGAGCGAGTAGCTTGCGATGTTGAACGGGACACCCAGAAAGAGGTCGGCGCTGCGCTGGTANAGCTGACAGGACAGGCCNGGGCGGGTCCCTTTTTCCCGGGGTTGGTGGACGTAGAACTGGAAAAGGAGGTGGCAGGGCGGCAGCGCCATCTGGTCGACCTTGCCCACGTTCCAGGCGGAGACGATGTGGCGGCGGGAATGGGGCCTGTTCCTGAGATCGTCGANAAGGCGCGCAATCTGGTCGATGGGGGTGCCTCCTTCCGTGGCCCACGCCCGCCATTGCTGGCCGTAGACCGGGCCGAGGTCGCCGTTTTCATCGGCCCATTCGTCCCAGATCCGGACCTTGTTCTCCTGCAGGTAGCGGATGTTCGTGTCGCCCATCAGGAACCAGAGGAGCTCGTGGATGATGGAGCGAAGGTGGAGCTTCTTCGTTGTAAGGCAGGGAAATCCCCGGCGGAGATCATAGCGCGCCTGTCTCCCGAAGATGGAGCGGGTGCCAGTGCCGGTTCGGTCGGCGCGCTCTTCGCCGTTTTCCAGCACATCGCGGANCAGGTCCAGGTATTGGCGCACGGAGATCCTTTAACCGCCANGGGAGCGAAAGACGCGCAAATTCGAACGGGATTTTTCCGGGTTGTGGACAACTGCCACGGTCAGTCGTCCGCCCGTGGCTTCCGACGGAGAGTTTTTTTCTGCCCGTGCTGCCGTTTCAGGCCAACGTCCCGCTGGCGTTGGCGGCGTGAGCGGCGGCGTTTCTGGCGGCGTATTTTCTCGATGCGCTGGCGTCGTTCGGATATGCGACCGAGGTGGATTTCCTCGAGTCGATCGCACAGTTCACGGCGCGCGAGGAAGCGGTTCATTTCCCGTGATCGCTGGGCCTGACACTTGATTTCGATCCCGCTGGGCTGGTGGTGGAGATAGACGCAGGAACTGGTCTTNTTGATCTTCTGNCCACCATGCCCGGATCCCTTGATAAAGCGTTCGACGAGCTCGTCCTCGAGAATCCCGAGCTTTGCCATGCGCCGCTTGAGCGCGTTGCGCTTGTCCGNGCTGATCATGGGGCGGCCGGGGCCGGAGTGGGCTTCGAGCCCGGGTCGCGGCAGTGGTCGAGGTAGTCCCCGACGGACCTCCTTATCTCGGACGCGACATCGCCGTGGCGGGTGGCAAAGGGCGGAACAAACCAGGGATAGGATCCGATGATGTCACTGGTGACCGCGATTTCTCCATCGCANTTTCCCTCTCCGCAGCCNATGCCGAGGGTGGGAATGAGGAGCTTGGAGGTGATTTCGGAAGCCACCCGGGGAACCACGCTTTCAAGTACGATACCGAAGCAGCCAGCGTCCTCGAGGGCGAGTGCTCCTTCCAGAAGAGCGTCGGCTTCATCTTCCGACCGTCCCTTCATCTTGTAGCCGCCTTCTTCCTTCACGCGCTGGGGAAGCATTCCAAGGTGCCCGAGCACGGGAGTCCCGTCCTCAACGATGGCCTTCACCTTGGTCGCCTGGCCAACGCCGCCCTCCAGTTTGACTGCTTCCGCCCCGGCATCAACAAGGGCACGGGAATTGGCAAGCGCTTCCTCGCTGCTGCCGTAGGTGTGGATCGGGAAATCCGCAACGAGGAGAGCGCNCTGACAGCCCCGCGCGGTCGCGGCCACGTGATGAAGCATGTGCGCGAGGGTAACATGGGTGGTGTCCGGAAAGCCCAGCACCACCATGCCCAGGGAATCACCTACCAGGATGATGTCCGTCCCGGCCTCGTCAAGCAGACGGGCGGTGGGGTAGTCCCAGGCCGTGAGTGCTGCGATGGGAGGCCCCGCAGCTTTTCTTGCGGTCACCGCCGCGGCCTTCTGAGGAGCGGTAGTCATCGGGTCAATTCGAGAAAGGTATACGCTCCATCAGGGGAGCTGACAACCGGCAACCTGCAGGCACCTACCACTTGGCCTGCGTGAGGATAAGGTCGTTCTCGCTCGAGTCCAGGCGGCGCAGGTGCTCACTGATGGTCACCCGGTCACCGGGGAGCGTCATGTGCGGACGGATATCAGCGAGGGGTTGGAGAACAAAACGGCGGTGAGTCATCCGGGGGTGGGGAATGATCATGACGCCGACATCGATGACCTGATCGTCAAAGTAGAGGATATCGATATCAATCACGCGCGGGGCGTTGGGCTCGCTACTGGGCTGGCGCCCGAGGTGGAACTCGATGGCCTGAGTATCCTCAAGGAGCCTGGTCGGCTCTCCNACGTANTCGAGCTCGATCACGCTATTGAAGAAATCCGGGGAATCNTCGGGGCAGTTTACGGGCTCGCTCTGGTAGATTGGAGCCTGCTCAAAGTGAGCACCTTCCGGGGTNAGGGCACGAAGGAGGTCCCGGGCGGCGCGCAGATTGGCGAGACGGTCGCCCAGATTGGATCCCAGTGCTATTCCCACGCGGGTGGCCATCTCAGGACTTGAACAGTNGAGGTTGTCTACGGGTTGGTTGAAGGGGGCGGGGAGAANCGGAGAGACCAAACGGCTTTACTTCAGGTCGAGCACATCCTGCATGTCGTAGAGTCCTGCCGACTTGTCAGCAAGCCAGATGGCCGCCTGGACCGCACCTGAGGCGAAGGTCATGCGGCTGGAGGCCCTGTGGGTCAGTTCGACGCGTTCGCCATCGGCCGCGAACATCACGGTGTGGTCGCCGACTACGTCCCCTCCCCGCAGGGTATGCATCCCGATTTGCGTNTCAGGACGGGCACCGGTAATCCCCACGCGGCCATGGGCGACGTCTTCCTNGTAGGAGGTTTTTGTTTCCTCATTGAGGATCTCGAGGAGGCGACGGGCGGTCCCGGAGGGAGCGTCGATCTTGTGGCGGTGGTGCATCTCGGTGACCTCGATGTCGAAGCGGTCGTTGCCGAGGATGCGGGCTGCCTGACGGGTTAGCCAGAAGAGGGTGTTTACCCCTACGGAATAATTGGGGGCGAAGACGATCGGAATCTTCCCGGAAGCGGCCCTGATGGCTGCGAGCTCCTCCTCGTTGTGGCCGGTCGTGCCGATAACGAGTGCGGTGTTCGTGGCGAGGGCGCTTTCCACGAGCCCCGGCGTGAAAGAGTGGATTGTGAAGTCGATGACGGTATCCGCTCCATCCAGGAGAGGGAGGAGTTCCTCGCCCGCGTCGTGAGTGCCGTGAACCGTTGCCTCGGGATGCTGTTCCGCAGCCTCCGTCACGGCCATGCCCATGCGGCCCGAGCGGCCCGTTATGACGATATTCATGTGAAGAGAGGGTGCAGGTTGCTAGAGGAGTTCAAATTCGGTGAGGACGGTACGCAGTTGCTCGGTTTTGCCTGTCGTCAGGCCCGTGAGCGGAAGGCGGAACTCGTCGGTGCAGTATCCGCAGAGAGCCAATGCGGTCTTGATGGGAACAGGATTGGTGTCGAGCGTCATGAGTGCGCTGAGCAGCGGGTAGTAGCGCTTCTGGATCCGGAGGGCCTCGTCAAAGGATCCCCCGCGGGCGGCACGGACCTGGCGGGCAATGACATCCGGGATCAGGTTGGCAGCCACCGAGACCACGCCCGCCGCACCCACGGACATGAAGGGAACGGTAAGGGGATCATCCCCGGAGAGGATGGTGAAGCCGTCCGGGACGGCCTGCACGAGCTTGTTCACTCGGTCGGAGGATCCTCCCGCTTCCTTGATGCAGACAACCGTTTCGCAGTCGCGGGCCAGCCGTGCCACGGTGTCCACCTCGATCTGGATCACACTCCGCCCGGGCACCGAGTAGAGCATGAGCGGCAGGGAAGAGGAATCCGCCACGCTCTTGAAGTGCTGGTAGATGCCCTCCGGCGACGGCTTGTTGTAGTAGGGACAGACCTGAAGGGATCCGTCGGCGCCGACCTGTTCCGCTTCCCTGGTCAGGTGGATGGCCTCGCTGGTGGCGTTGGCTCCGGTTCCGGCCACCACCTTGAGACGGCCGGCAGAGAATTCGACCGCGCGCTTGATGATCTCGATGTGCTCGCTGCTGTCGACAGTGGGAGACTCGCCAGTGGTTCCGACCGGGACGATGCCGTCGATACCGGCCTCGGCCTGCCGGGTGATCAGTGCCCCGAAGGCGTCGTAGTCGACCCGGCCGTCGCGGAACGGCGTGACGAGGGCGGTGTAGCTGCCTTCGAACATGGGCGGATTGATGCGGGGGCCGGGCCCGCCTAGCAAGGGCAAAAGCGCTTGAACCTGTTTACAACTCGATCTCGCCTTCGAAGACGAAGTCGGCAGGACCGGTAAGGGTGACCTTGCGGAAGCCGCTCCCGGCATCCCCCTCGAATTCGATGCGAAGGGTTTCGCCCCCCTTTACGTCGACTTTGATGGGGGCGGGTGTGCCGTGGAGGAGGTGATGAATGATTGAGCAGGCCACCATACCCGTGCCGCAGGCCAGGGTTTCGTCCTCCACCCCGCGCTCGTAGGTGCGGATTGCAATGTGGCCGGGGGCGATTTCGGAAACGAAATTGGCATTGGTTCCGTTGGGAAAGTGCTCGTGGTAACGAATCGCAGCTCCAAGTTTCACGACGTCGAGGCTGGCGAGATCGTCGACGAATGAGATCGCGTGGGGGACTCCGGTGTTCAGGCTGTGAACCGGGCTTTCGAGGCCGTCCACCGTCACCGCGCAGTTCAGCTCAAGATCGAAGGGGTCGGACATCGCAACCTCGACCTGCCCACCGATGAGTCGTGCACTCAGGGTGCCGGCCATGGTTTCAAAACTGAGGTTTTCGCGTTCATCGTCGAGGAGACGGGCGGTGTAACGACCGAAGCAGCGGGCTCCATTCCCGCACATCTCGGCCTCGCCGCCATCAGCGTTGTAGTAACGGAAGCGGAAATCGGCTCCAGCCTGGGCGGGTTCCGCGGCCAGGAGACCATCGGCGCCCACGCCCCTGTGGCGATCGCAGATCCTTGCGATCTGCTCGGTGCTGAGCTCAATCGCAAGGTCCCTGTTGTCGATCATGACGAAGTCGTTTCCAGCTCCGTTCATCTTGGTAAAGGGGAGGCGCATGGCGTGGGTGTTTTCTGGGCACGCGATACGCCTGCCCGGCTCCGGGGTCAAGGACAGGGGCGGGGAATCACTCGGGTGCGGGGAGGGTTCCGCCCTTGGCCGCTTCGATCAGGGGTCTGGTGAATGCCGCTACCCGCCCGGCAACGTCGGCAGAATCGGCATGCGTTTCGACCTGCCGGACGATGGCGGAGCCGACGACAATCCCGTCGGCCACCGAAGCCACGAGAGCAGCCTGCTCCGGAGTGGTGATGCCAAAGCCAACACAGACCGGGAGGCTGGTATGCTTCCTGATGCCGGCGACTTGTTCCCCGATCTTCTCGGAGGGCGCGCCGTGGGACCCGGTCACCCCGGTGCGGGAAAGGGCGTAGATGAAGCCTTCTCCACGTTCGGCGAGGAGCTTGACGCGATCGGGTGGGGTGGTTGGAGCAATGAGCCGGATGTGGTGGAGGCCGGCATGATGTGACATCTCGTCATTGTGGACGGCTTCGTCAGGGGGGAGGTCGAGAAGCAGGATCCCATCCGCTCCCGCCTCAGAGGCATCGCGGTGGTAGTCCGCATAGCCGTAGGAGTAGACCGGATTCATGTAGTTATAGAGGACGACCGGAACCTGATGTGATTTCCGGAAGCGGCGGATGAGCTCAAAGACCCCGGGGGTGTCGCAACCGGCAGCCAGGGACCGGGCGGCGGCCATCTGGTTGACTATTCCGTCGGCGAGGGGATCGGAAAACGGGACGCCTAATTCGAGGATGTCAGCCCCAGCTTCCGCCAGAGCGATGAGGATCTCAAGCGAGCGTTCGAGATCGGGGTCACCGGCAGTCACGTAGGCGACGAAGGCGGTCTCCTTCCGGTCCCGGAGTTGTGTGAAGGTGGCGTCGATGCGGTTGCTCATGCCGTAGGAGGGATACGCGGCCGAGGCGCGACTGACAAGGATCCAGAAACCCTGGGACAGGATCGATCTTCCCGGAGGGAAGTGAGCGCCCCNGCTTCGNCCGCCGGGAAGACNNGGGCGGGANCATTTTGTCTCCACGGACNATCNTGAAAGAACCTCTNGGGAGGGGGCGGCTTGTCAAGGGNCGGCCCCCATGNTTGANTCGCGGNGAGATGCGTGTGCGCCTGACCAAGGACTTCCGATTTGAAGCGGCCCATACCCTTCCGAGCCTGCCCGAGGGGCACAAGTGCCGAAGGATGCATGGGCACAGCTTCAAGGTGGAGATTTCGATCGAGGGAGAGGTAGACGAAGAGATCGGCTGGGTCTATGACCACAAGCGGATCAGTGACGCCATGGCTCCGCTCCTCGAGGAGCTTGATCATGGCTATCTGAATGACGTGGCCGGGCTGGCGAGCCCCACCATCGAGCGCATGGCGGCGTGGTTCTGGCGGAAACTGGAACCGGAGCTGCCAGGGCTGTGCGAGATCGTGATTTATGAGACTCCGACCGCGCGTTGTGTGTTTCGCGGCCAGTTTTGACTGGTTTTTGAGCGGAGAGAGNNTACTTCCCGTGCGAGATGAGANACCTGAGCCTGCTTGTTGCTTCCCTCGCTTTCCTGCTGGGCGCCTGTGAGCGCCACAACTGGGAGGACACCGATNAAAACGGTAACAACAAGATCGAAAATAGCGAAAAAGGTACAAAGCGTCTCTACAAGGAGCACAAGGACGAAGACGGCAAGCACTAGCTGGGCCGGGCGGATTTTTCCAGCGATGGAACTCTCTCAATTGTCAGGCTGAACGCCGGTCTGCTGGTGTCCCTTCCTGCGGTAGCTGAGAAAGCACTCACCGTTGTCAAGTGGTTCGAAGTGGGTGAGATCGAATTCGAGGGAGGCAGGCAGGTGTTCGCCCAGTGCTCCGGTAATGGTCGGTGCCTGCGCTCCCCCGAAGAGAGTGTGCCCCGCCCATGTGAGATACACTTCATCGAGGGCGTTCATCTCGGCGAGGGAGCGAGCCAGGGTTCCACCTCCCTCGCACAGGAGAGTCTTGACTTCGTAGTCTTCTACAAGGGTGTGAAGGAATACCTCCAGGGACGTTCGGTGCACGATCGCCCCACTCGCTTCATACGGCGAGGGGTCGTAGCCTTCCGGGGCCCCGGTAGCGAGGAGGTGAATCGGTCCGCCGGGAGAATGAAAGACCCTGTGGGTGAGGTCAAAACTGCCGGTGCGCGACGCGATACAACGTAGTGGCTGACGAGGTGGGGTGAGCTCGTCCGGTATCGACATCGTCATGTTGTCCGCCTCAAGGGTAGTCCGCCCGACGAGGAGGGCGTCGGCCCGCCCGCGGATCTCCAGGAGCCGCCCGAGATCTCGTTTGGAGGTGAAGCGGGCCGGGTCCCGGTTCACGGTGGAGACCTTGCCNTCAGCGGTGATGGCGAAGTTGATCAGGACGACAGGGCGGCTCATGCTGCGGAAGCTGGCCCGGAGAATGCCGTCAATCCGAGCGGGGCGAGAGCGCAAATTTGGGAAAATGTGGATTGAGGGCAGGGGAAGCGGAGGTAGAGTGGCNTCACAAGCCATGAGCGATNCAACCTCTCCGAAAATCACCTGCTACCTCAAGACCTACTGCGGATGGAGCGAGGGCGTGCGCGCCATCATGCGGAAGTATGAGTTGGAATATGAGGAGAAGGATATCATCGCGAACCCGGCCTTTCGCTGGGAGATGGAGCAGAAGAGTGGTCAGCCGCTCTCGCCCTGTGTTGAGATCAATGGGGAAATGCTCCCCGATGTGAGCGGGGAGGAAGTGGAGGCCTGGATGGTTGAGAGGGGTGTGGTGACCGGCAGCCAGGCGGAGCCGGATGCCCCCATCGATTCCTCCTGCTCGCCGGAGCAGCACGAGGCTCAGGCCCGAGCNGACGCCGAGGCGCAGGCGAGNGCTGACACCGACGCACAGGGTGGCGCCAGCGGGAAGATCGTCTTTCTGGACTAGCAGGGCAGGTTCCTCCCGCCTCAACCNCGGCGGGCCNGGACGGCCCGGGCGAACTCCTCGAGGAGATTCTCGGTCGCCTGCCAGGAAATGCAGGCGTCNGTGACNGACTGCCCGTAGACNAGGGCGGTGGGGTCATCGCCGAGTTTCTGGTTACCCTCCACCAGGTTGGATTCCACCATTACCGCGGCGATNGCCCGGCANCCNTCGCCAATCTGCCGGCAGAGTTCGCTCGCGACCTCTGGCTGCCTGCGGTAATCCTTGCAGGAGTTGCCGTGGGAGCAATCCACCATGAGGTAGGGCGGGAGGCCGGCTTTGGTGAGTTGCGTTTCAACCCGGGAGATATTGTCGGCATCATAGTTCGGGCCGTCACTTCCTCCCCGGAGGATGATGTGGCAGGCCCTGTTGCCGGCGGTGGTGACGATGGCGGACACGCCCTGTTTGGTGACGGAGAGAAAGTGGTGCGGCTGCAGGGCGGCTCCGATTGCGTCAATGGCTATCTGGTTCGAGCCTCCCGTGCCATTCTTGAAGCCCACCGGCATTGAGAGTCCGGAGGCGAGTTCGCGGTGAACCTGTGATTCCGTAGTGCGGGCCCCAATCGCACCCCAGGCAATCAGGTCGGCAATGTATTGCGGGGAGATAGTATCCAGAAACTCGGTCCCGGCGGGGACGCCGAGGGCGGCGAGCTCGAGGAGTAGTTCGCGGGCGATTCGCAGCCCACGATTAATGTCGAAGGAGTTATCGAGGTGAGGGTCGTTGATGAGGCCCTTCCAGCCGACGGTGGTGCGGGGTTTCTCNAAGTAGACCCGCATGACGATCTGGAGGTCGTCCTTGAAGCGGTCGAGGAGTGGTTTGAGGCGCGCGCCGTATTCGAGGGCTGCAGAGGGNTCGTGAATGGAACAGGGACCGATAACAACGAGAAGGCGGTCGTCCCGACCGTCCAGGATGGCCTCAGCCTGCTGCCGGGCTCCGAAGACCAGATCACCCGCCTCGTTTGANATGGGAAGGTAGTAGGAGAGGACCGCGGGAGAGATAAGCGGATCAATCCCTGCGATACGGAGGTCATCTGTCTCGTGGCGTGNCACGAGGGGGAAGTTGGTGGTGCAGTTGTTGGGATGCAAGGGCATTCGCGTGCCAGAAAACGTGAATTTGAGCNCTCATGGGAATTTCGGTTTCCGAAACGTGTATTTGGAATACCTTGTTCCACATGAGGCGGCACGTGCATCCGGGCAAGGTNCCCCAGGAGCGTGACTTCACGGGTGGCATGATTCCGTCCGTGCCCTGTTCCTACGTCGGTTCGACTGGAGATGAGGCCCTGGACGCGCGCATCATGGAGCTGGCGCAGAGCGCTGCGGACGAGACCAGCCACTGCCTGCTGGCGGAGATGATGATCACCGCGGTGANNATTGCGAGGGGAGGTTCTGTTACCGAGGGCGACTTCAAGNTGATGAATCGTTCGCTCAAGGAAATGAGGGAGGGCAATGAGGTGTTTCACCCCTACCGCAGCCAGCGGAAGGTGTCCGTCTTCGGATCGGCACGCACGGAGCCGGACGAACCCGCTTACCGGGCGGCAGTGACTTTTTCGCAGCGCATGCAGGAAGAGGGTTTCATGATCATCACGGGTGCTGGTCCGGGGATCATGGCGGCGGGCAATGAAGGAGCCGGCCGGGAGAAAAGTTTCGGGCTTAATATTGCCCTGCCCTTCGAGGCTGCGGCCAACGAGTTCATTCAGGGAGATCCCAAGCTCATCAATTTCAATTATTTCTTTACCCGCAAGTTGTCCTTCGTGAAGGAGGCCGACGCCGCGGTGGGTCTTCCGGGAGGCTTTGGCACCATGGACGAGGTTTTTGAGGCGCTCACGTTGATCCAGACGGGAAAGGCTTCCATTTACCCGATCGTTCTTCTCGATGCGGAGGGCGGAACCTACTGGAAGTTCTGGAAACAGTTTGTCGATGAGCACCTCGCGCGCCTTGGCATGATCTCGGAGAGCGACTTTCACCTTTTCCGCGTGACCGACAGCGTGGAGGAAGCAGTGGAGGAAATCGTGCGATTCTACAGCGTTTTCCACTCCTACCGNTACGTTGGGGACAGGATCGTGGTGCGCCTGAACGCGGCGCTTACCGAGGGCGCCGTCCGCGGGCTCACGGCGGGGTTTCCGGATATCGTGAAGGCCGGGAAAATGACGCAGCGGGGGCTGTTGAAGGAAGAGGAGGACGAACCGGAACTGCNGGACCTTCCCCGCCTTGTTTTTCGACATCGGCGAAGGGACTTCGGGCGCTTGCGCCAGTTCATTGACGCGGTCAACCGCAGTGAGACCGTTTCTCCCTGAAAAGGAAGACGACGATGACGGNACGGAAGAGCGAACGGGCGGATGCGCTCCTGGTGGAACGGGGATTATGCGATTCGCGTGAACAGGCCAAGCGCCTCATCATGGCGGGGGAGGTCCTGTGCGGNACCGAGCGGGTGGCGAAGCCGAGCTCCAGAATCCAGGTGGATGCCGAGCTNTCGGTGCGGGAGCGCCCGAGATATGTAGGGCGGGGCGGTCTTAAGTTGGAAGGAGCGCTCCAGGAGTTTGCGCTCGATCCAACCGGCCTGACCTGCCTGGACCTGGGATCCTCGACAGGCGGGTTCACGGATTGCCTGCTGCAGCATGGGGCAGGCCGGGTGCATGCGGTGGACGTGGGAACCAATCAACTGGCGTGGAAGCTGCGGAAGGATGAGCGGGTGGTGGTAAAGGAGCAATTCAACGCCCGCCACCTTGCGGAGAACGATCTGGGTGAGCGAGTCGACCTGATCGTGATGGACCTGTCCTTTATTTCGCTCCGCAAGATTCTTCCTGCTGCCTTCGGGGTCCTGCGGGAGGGAGGCTCGGTCATCTGTCTCATCAAGCCGCAGTTCGAACTCTCCCGCGGGGAGGTGGGGAAGGGTGGGATTGTGCGCGAGGCGNAACTGCGCCGCAAGGCGGTGGATGCCATCCGGAACTTCGTCACGGAAGAACTGGAGCGTGACTGGGTCGCCCTCATCGATTCACCCATCACCGGTGCAGACGGGAACGTGGAGTTCCTCGCCTGGTTGAAGTGACCCCGGCAANCGTTACTGCAGCCGACTCCTCGCGGCCCAGAGGCCCATAGCGGGGTTGCCGATGAAGTAGAAACGCTCGCCGTCGGCGGTGGTGTGCCAGCCGTCACTGCGGCCCTCAGGCCGGTAGCGTGCCATCATTTCGCCGAGGTCGGCGTAGTGGTAGCCGACANCCTCGATTTGCTGCCTGGTCAGGTGGCCCGGGCAGTAGGTAACCCTGAAGCGACCCTCGGGAGAGCCGTGAATGAGGTGGGCTGCCGCNCCGAGGTTGCCNCGCAGGTCCTCGTTTTCCTCGACGAACTGGATGACTTCTGCGCTCGTGCGGTAGCCGTACTTTCGGATCATCCTGTCGATTTCCGGATCTTCGCCGAAAGTGCGTACTCCGGGGGCGAGAATGATCAGTTCTCCTCCGTCCGCAATGGCCATGCGTGTACGGTAGATTCCCTTGTTGCCGATCCAGGTGCTGTGAAACTCGTCGGGATCCATGAGGACGACCACCTTGGACAGTTCTTCATCAAGGTGGTTGAAGTTCACTTCCACGGCGAGCTTGGCTGCGGTTTCAAATGCTTCGCGATCACCCACGAAAAGTCCCCGGGTGACAAGATCGCCCCGGTCGTCGGCACCGATCACGGTCTGTGCGTAGATGATGGGGAGATGATCGCAGNAGGTATCCTCGGCGTAGTTGAGGATCTTTCGCAGGCATGTGTTGGGCCGTCCCATCATGAGTTCGGTCCCGTAGACCGCCCCAATGTAGTGGCTTTCATTGATGCCGGCCTCGCCCCCCGTTCCCACAAAGAGGTTCTTGTTTCCGTTGGCGACCCCGATCACCTCGTGCGGAACAGCCTGTCCGATCGAGAGGATCAGGTCGTGTCCACCCTCCCAGACCAGCTTGTTCAGCTGAGCGGGCCACTCCTGCTCCCAGACCCCCCCGGTCACNTCCGAAACAAAGCTGCCGGGGACTTTTCCGATCGTGATGACGTCTTCACGCCAGCGATGGGGTCGGACCTTGTCGCGGGGGATGGTTGGATACATCCGGTCGAGCTGGTCGTCGGTCATGGGGAAGTGAGTGCCGAGGGCGGGTAGCACGTCTGCGAGGCCGTCGCCGTAGAACCCGGCCGCGGCGCAGGCGAGAGGCCCGGATTTGCTGTAAAAGCGGGAAAAGTCCGGGGGAACGAGCAGGACGTTGNTTCGTTCTCCGAGCTTGGTCAGAGCGGAGATCAGGCCCGCGGCGAGATCCTCGTCGCTGAGGGTAGTGGTGGGAGATCCCTGGGAATAGAGGAGCACGCTGCTGTTTACCTCCGGGATGCCACGAAATCGAGCGTAGTGGGACAGTTCGGGANTTTTTTGACAAATCCCCCGAAACGCTCCGCGGAGACTTTGTGAAAAATTTCACAAGCTGGCCTTGAGTAGGGCGCGTTGGCAGTTACTCTCATGACGGTGAGCGCAGACATGGCCAAGACGATGCTTTCGCATGCCGCCTACGACTCCAAGGTCGAGGGCAACATCATCTTTACGCGCCTTGATTCGGCCATCAACTGGATGCGGAAAAACTCTCTGTGGCCCATGCCAATGGGTCTTGCCTGCTGCGCGATCGAGCTCATGGCCACCGGGGCGTCTCGTTTTGACATCTCCNGATTTGGTGCGGAGGTGATGAGGTTTTCCCCGCGTCAGGCCGACGTGATGATCGTTTCCGGAACAGTGACCTACAAGATGGCCCTCGCGGTGCGGCGCATCTGGGAGCAGATGCCGGAGCCAAAGTGGTGTATCGCGATGGGCGCCTGCGCCTCCAGCGGGGGGATGTACCGCAGCTACGCCGTCCTCCAGGGCATCGACAAGCTGTTGCCTGTCGATGTGTATATTTCCGGGTGTCCACCGCGACCGGAGGCCCTCCTCGAGGGCTTGATGAAGTTGCAGCGCATCATCGACAAGGAGAGTCCGATCCAGGAGCAGATCGCCGAGATCAAGCAAGCCCACCTGCAGGGATGAGTGCCGACGTCGAAGCTGATTCCAGTCAGGGTTCCGGGGCGGCCCGGGATGCCAGCAGGCTGAGGAAGGAATTCGGTCGCACCAAGGTGCGGGAAATGCGTGANTTCCGAGGCGAGCAAACGGTGGTCGTCAAGCTGGAGGCCCTGAAGGAAATCCTGACCCATTGCAGGAATGTGCTTTCCTATGATCTCCTGCTCGATGTGAGCAGCATCGACAACATGGGCACCGACCCTCGTTTCGAGATAGTCTACGAGCTCGCCACTCTGGACGACCGGAAGCACCTCCGGGTAAAGGCTCCGGTGGGAGAAGACGAGGAAGTAGCGACCGTGGTTGACCTGTGGAAGACCGCTGACTGGCATGAGCGCGAAGTCTTTGACATGATGGGGCTGCGCTTCGCCGGTCATCCCGATCTTAGGCGCATCCTCATGTGGGAAGGCTATCCCTACTATCCGCTGCGGAAGGAGTTCCCNCTCGCGGGCAAGCCAAGCGANATGCCCGATGTCGCCTTCAGCGGAGTAGCTCCCCTTGAAGGGGGGCCCTTTGTGACCAGTTCGGGAAGCGATGACCGGGTCAGCGGGGAGCCGCGCGCAAAGGGGGAAAGCTAGGGCAATNCGCAGGCCGGGACCGGGCCTTCACGTGGAACAAGCCTCAGNGCGGTAGACGCAAATCGGGATTGGGCACGGGTGTCGGGAAANTGTATTTGAGCGGATCGCACGGCCTGCTGTCTGAACCCAATGCACCCCCTCGAGAGGGTGCGTCCTGCTCATGAGACGTCCTACTTTGTTGCCGGAGATCAGCCTGCACCGGCCGGGGTTCGACGCGCTGACAGTGCTGAGTCTATCCCTTGTGATCATACATGTGGTCGTGGTTATGCAGGGGGGGGTGCCCGTGCTGATCGAGGAGAAATTCTATGAAGTGGTCGGGCTCAGCAGGACTGGGCTTCTGGCGGGCAAGGGGTGGCAGCTTGTGACCTACTCGTTTTTCCACGGTTACTGGATGCACCTNCTCCTCAACTTGGTCGTGATTTACGCNGTGGGAGGCCGGGTAGTCCGAATACTTGGGGGGAGGACCTTTGCTGCGATTTACCTGTCGGGTGTGCTGGCCGGGGGNCTCCTCCACGTCCTGCTCTTCCCCGCCCAGCCTCTGGGAGCCGGTTACACGCCAGCCGTGCTTCCGCTGGTCGGAGCCTCGGGAGGAATGATGGCGCTTTTGCTTACCCTTACCAGCCTCTCTCCCGATTCGCGGATGTGGCCCCTCATGGTTTCGGGGAAAAACCTTGGGCGAGGCTTGATGTTGTCGACTGTGATCCTGTTTTGCCTGAGTCCGGGACTGAATGTTCCCATTCTGGGATCCGTGGGCGGTTTTTTGAGAGACGAGGCCGGGATGGGACCGCTCTTTCAGGTGAGTCACATGTGCCATTTTGGCGGTGGNCTGGTTGGCCTGTTCTTCGCCGGCCGCCTGCTACACAGTCCGGTCACGCTCGAAGACCTCCGTCGCGAGCGTGCGAGGAGGGAAGGGCCGGTCCCCAGATCGAGCCATCCCCCCAACGACTTCGGATCCTGAGCCCGGAGCTGCTAGCCCTGATCCTTGGTCGTNCCGGAGCTCTTGNTGGATGAGCTGCTGCCTCCCGAGGGTTTGGAGTTNTTGCTCGGAGACGAGCTGCGGGATGGNGTCCTNGCCCGGGAAGGTGGAGGGGAGGACCGACGGGATNCAGCCCTGCCCGAGGGCGACGGGCGCGAGCTCGGTAAAGAGGCAAGCTTGTGCGGTTTCTGTGGATTCGGGGTAGGGATCTTCCGGTATGGGCGGGGAGAGCTTTCGGGTTGCCGGGACGAGCGGNTGGGTCGGCTGGAACTCGATTCTGGCCTCGTCACATAGCTTGAGCCCGGCGAGCGCGAGCTGCGGCTATTGCTTCTGCTTTCGTNGGAGGCGTAGCTCTGGCCGTGGCCGGAATGGCGCCGCGAGTAGCCACGACTGTGGCCGTGCAGGGGGGCGTCATAGTTCCGATAGTAGGTGTGGTAATGGGTCTGGTGCCCGCCTCGGCAGGGGTAGAGGTCACAATGAGAGCACCGGGTGTGGCGGTAGCGGTAGGAGCTCCCGTAGAAGCCGACNTGAAAATCACTGAACACNCCGTCGTGGTAGCCCCCGTGGTAGTGGTCATGGCCGTAACCGGGGTGGTAGGCTGTATTATAATCGCTGTAGAGCGGGTCGTAGACGCAGGACACCACGAGAACGGAGCAAAGCAGGCCAAGGAGGAGGGACAGGAAACGNCTCATGAGTTTGTGACGTGGCGGCTTCATACTCTATTCGGGGCAAAGTTNTTTGTGTCTGGCCCCCTGGCGTCTGCGNGGGGGTGGGAGCATTCCAATCGTGAAGATAATGGATCAATCCGTCGCGCAGTCACGGAAAAGCTGGGTTTTAAGTCGTTTTCGGTCATTTCATGCATCCTTGGAACGGGGNNGCAGACCGAGAATACATTGTGGATACAAATCCTTGCGTTGACCTTTGAAACTCCTATGGTTACCCNCAGAATCCCGTGAGGAGCAAGAAAGTCGTGCCAGTGAACCCGCATCCAGCTTCCGCAATCCCCTCGCCCCGGCACCAGCCGGGCTTCACCTTGGTTGAGATCATGGCNGTGATGGCGGTGATCGCGATCCTGCTTTCGGTGGCCGCGGTTGGGATCCAGAACATCGACCGGGGGCAGGCCACCACCACGGCGGTGTCCATTACGGAAGCCCTCTTTGATGAGGCTCGCAGCAAGGCCGTGGGAAAAGCGACGCGGGCCCGTCTTCTCATCCACAAGAATCTGGACGACGACGATCCGGTGGANCGGGAGCGCTACCTCAACTACATGTGCGTGGCGGTGCAGGATAACTCCCAGAATAGCTCGAACCCCCAGGATCAGGGAGGAGCCGGTTGGAAGGTGGACACCCCCAAACTCCCCATGCCCGGCGGAGTTTACTTCAGTATCGACGAGAGTGAAAGGGTGGCTGATGCCATCAGGGTGGGCAGGCCGGGCACAATGTTGATTGAACTACCCGGCCAGAAGGGGACCCTCAAGGAGTGTTACTACTTCGAATTCAATCCAGAAGGAGTTTGCGTCGACAGCGAAAACAATACCGCGCCCGGTGCCGCAGTCATCCTTGTCAGCGGGACGCGGGCCAACGATGAGGAGAAGCCGAGGATTCTCAAGAACAACAAGGTCGGTTTCGTCGTCTGGCGCAACGGTCGGACATCCGTTTTCCGTAGTCCGAAGCAAATCGATCAGGCAGCACCATGAACATTACCCTTTTCCAGTCCGANGGCCTGAGGCGTCGCGGCTTCACGCTCATGGAGACCGTGATCGCGATCGGTGTGGTTGCGGTTCTGCTCACCACCTTTCTGGCAGTGTTCGGACCAGCTTCTTCCAGTATCCGGCGAGTCCTCAGTGCCCAGGAAGCCGATCGCCTGACCAGTGCCCTCGAGAGAGAGCTGTCCGCATTGCGGGAGGGCCCAGATGACGATTATGACAACTTTTTCCAGAAGGCCTTCGAGTGGATTCGTGATTCCGGCAAGCCAGACAAGGCGATCCTCCTCTACAACTACAAGGGGGATCCCAAGAAGATCAGGGTCGATGCCTCGCTCGAACCTTATTCCGCAGATGTCGGGCAGAGTGGAAAGGACTTCATCCGCCAGCCGGCGGTTCGGCGCCGGGGCGATGCCGAGAAGGAGCTGCAGGCCGACCTCGAACAAGTGGATGGCCGGGTTTTCTATGTCCGCCTGACCCAGATGATTTACGACAACGCCGGAAGAGAGCCCATTCTTATTCCCGGGACCCACGGCGAGATCAAGGGCATGCATACGCATGATCCGGTTAACGCGGTCGAGACTTATCCCGGTGCCATCATCGCCTACACCGCAGACTTTTATGCGCTCAAGAGCAACAGCTACAGCTATATCGAGAAGCTGGATCTGAAGGACGAAAACGGGGATGGCAGGCCGGACACCCTGGGCAAGCCCCTGTTCTCCCGCAACCTTGCCGTGCGCCGCTAATCAAGACTTCTACTCCTCCGTAACATGACCATTTCTCTTATTCCCAGGCGCCCCGCGCGGGGATTTACCTTGGCTGAACTCATGGTCGCGATGGCAATTACCGTCATCCTGCTGACCCTCCTCGTCTCGGTGACGGCTGTGGCCCTGGACGGCTGGCGGGTGAGCCGGAACAAGGTCCGTGCCTCCCGTCAGGCCAAGGCAGCCCTGGAGCAGATGAGCCGGGATTTCGAAGCCATGATTCTGCGAACCGGGAGCAATTTCGAATGGCTCTACACGGAGACGGACCAGGATCCCCCGGGGCCGCGGGACAATGAGAGTTCCAATGCCGCCCGCATTCTCATGTTCTCGGCTGCCACCGATCGTTACGAAGGCGATATCGAGGGGCAGAAGGATCATGGTGGGGATGTGACCGGGATCAACTACAAGCTGCTTTACAAGGACCCCATCTCGAATGACGACGATGGTGACTTCAACGTCTTTGTCCTCTATCGCAAGCTCGTCGATCCGGATGAAACCTATGAGCACCTCCTGGAACACGATCCTGTTGATCCCAAGGACCTAGATGCCAAGTTCGCCCGTTACGAGGCTGAGCTGGGAGACTCAACGAACTATGTCTGCGAAAACATCTTCGAGCTGTCCGTCGTTTTCACGATCGAATATACGGAACTGCAGAACGGCCGGGTAATCACCAAGATCGAGCGTGTTCCCATTGTCAGCACGGGAGGGGATATCGCAGCGGATACCTTCAGCTTCACGGGGAACGGTATCGAGGTGGATGGAGATGAGAATGCGGATTTCAATCGTGGACGCATCACGGCGGTAGATTTCAGCGTCACCGTGCTGACTGACAACGGGATCGCAACCATGCGGAAGGCGCAGTTTCAGGGCAGTGACCGGGATAGGTTTCTGGCAAAGAACTCCTATCGCTATTCCAAGACGGTTCTTCTTCCCCAACCCTGAGGGACTGCGGCGGCGCGAGGAGGCTTCCACTGCAACCCGGGAGCGTCCTGGGCGACAAGGCGCCGTGTTGCTGGCCGGGAATGAGGAAAAGCGCGGGTGCTTCACAGTTCCCCCTTGCCGCGGGGAGAGGTTGCTTTCACCCTCCAGCCCATCATGGGACTGAATGCCTTCTCCTTTCTCGCGAGTGCCGCCCAGGGCGGCCACGATACATTCCGGCTGGTCTCCGTCCTGGTCCTCTCGATCGTTCTGATTCTGGTTCTGATCCTGACCCTCAGGGTGCAGGCCTTTGTGAGCCTTCTCCTCGCGGCCATCTTCGTTGGAATTGCCTCGGGAACGATGGAGCTCATCGAGGTAGGAGAGACTATCAAGACCGGCATGGGTGGAGCGTTGGGGTTTATTGCGACCATCATCGGGCTGGGCGCCATCTTCGGCCAGATGATCGAGCACTCAGGCGGGGCGCAGAGCCTCGCCAATGGCATGTTGCGGGCCTTTGGGGAGAAACGGGCTAACTGGGCCATGCTCATTACCGGTTTTCTTATTTCCATTCCGGTCTTCCTCGATGTGGGAGTCGTGATCCTGGCTCCAATCATATACGCCCTCGCCCGGCGGAGTGGGAAGTCGGTGCTTGTTTTCGCCCTGCCGCTGCTGGCAGGCATGGCGGTTACGCATGCCTTTGTTCCGCCCACGCCTGGTCCGACCTTCGTGGCCTTTGCGCTCCAGGTGCCCTTGGGCTACGCCATCATGTGGGGTGTGGTTGTAGGCCTCCCCACGGCCCTCATTACGATTCCTGTCTGTCGGTTTCTTGGTGAAAAGTTCCATATCGATCCGCCTCCCCTCGAGGATGAGCACGCCGAAGAGGGGAGCACGCAGGCGATCACCCTCCCATCGATCTTTACCATTCTTGCAATCCTCGGGGGGCCTATTCTCATTATCGTGGTGGCCTCCTTCGTGGAAGGTTCGATCGCAGCAGGCGTTCCCGAATACCTGGCCACCGAGCAGGGCAGGGAGCTGACGCAGGGAATGGAGAAGAAAAAGTCCTTTGATGCCGCGCTCGGCGTTCTCAAGGCGGAGTCTTCCTTCCTTGCACAATTGATTCTCTTCCTGGGGCATCCGATCATTGCCCTTCTGATCGGGACGTGCGTGGCCATGTTCGTCCTTGGCATCAAGCGGGGTCTGCGTGGAAACGCGCTGATGGAAGTCGCCACCAAGGCGCTTGGTCCGGCCGGGATCATCATTCTGGTCACGGGAGCGGGTGGGGTTTACAAGCAGATGCTGATTTCGACCAGGGTGGGTGACGCCCTCGCAGCGGTCCTTCAGGAAACCGGTTTCGGGCCGCTGATCCTCGCTTGGATTCTTACCACGATCATCCGGATCGCCCAGGGCTCGGCCACCGTGGCAATGGTTACCGGGGCGGCTCTCATCGGACCCTTCCTGGCCGCGGGGGACTATTCCACGGCCCAGCTCGCCCTCGTCACCATCGCGATTGCGGCTGGGGCCACTGGATTCGGCCATGTGAACGACAGTGGCTTCTGGATCGTCAACCGCTACTTCCGCATGACAGAGCGGGAAACTCTTCTCACCTGGACGCCTATCCTGACCGTGATCTCAGTCGTTGGCCTGATAATAGCCTCCCTACTGTGGATGTTCGTTTAGAGCCGACGCCGGGGGAGGAACGGGAGCGCAGTGGATCGCCAGTCCAGGCAGTTTGACCGGGATTTTGGGTAAAGGCCTTGCTGGTCCTCTATCCGAACAGCTGGGTGAGCGGCGCACCCTCCCGTGCACCCAGCCTGAAGGGGCGCCGGCTGGGAGACATGAGGGTCAGGTCGTGAGGAACACCCATTGCGAAACCAATGGTAGCGTTGAAATCAGGACCGCTGACCGGATTCTCGACGACATTTGAACCGGTCTCGTCGGTTTTTCCGTAGACCTGGCCGCCCTTGATTCCTCCCCCGGCAAGGAGATAGGAAAATGCCTTGGGGAAGTGATTTCGCCCGGAGCGGGCCTGCACGATCTTGGGAGTCCGACCGAATTCGGTAGCCACGACGACGAGCGTTGTCTCCAGAAGCCCCTTTGCCTCAAGATCCCCAAGCAGCGCCGACAAGGCCTGGTCCAGGACGGGGAGCTTCTGTTCGCACTGATCAAAATTATCATTGTGCCAGTCGAAGCCACCAAACTCGACATCAATAAAGCGAACCCCTCTTTCAACCAGTCTCCGGGCAAGAAGCACACCCTTGGAAAAATTGTGGTCGCCATAGGCGGAATGTACCCTGGAGCTTTCCTTTTTGAGGTCGAAGGCTTCCAGGTCCTTGCTCTCCATCAGTTTGACAGCCTCCTCGAACACCTGGTTGTATGCCCGCACGTTTTTCTGGCCCTTGTGAAACTGCGCATCGAACTGCTTGTCGAGGAGCTGCCGGAGGGCGAGTTGCTTGTTGAATTGACTCTCGCTGACCTGTCGAAGCCGACGAACATTCTGTAACCCCGAACTCGCATCGCCAACAGGCAAGGGAGCATACTGGGGCTCAAAAAATCCCGCTGCCGGGTGGCCGTTGCCGGAGCCGACGGTGACGAACGAGGGGAGGCTGTCATTTGCCCGTTGTTTGAGCCTGGTGATCCACGCCCCGTTGGACGGGTGAACGAGGGAAGCTCTCTGGGTATAACTCGTCCGCATGAAGTATCTTCCCGGCCCATGGGCTCCCTGGGTGGACGTCATGGAATTCACCAATGCGATCTTGTCCGCCTGGCCAGCGAGTTTGGACATGTAGTGCCCGAGCCGGACACCGTCGGCCTTGGTTTTGATCGTTTCGGTTGGTCCCCGGAACTCGTCTGGAGCCCCGGGCTTGGGGTCGAAGGTGTCGAGGTGAGTCATCCCTCCGGACATGAAGAGGTAGATGACGCTCTTGGCCTTTCCTCCTCCCTTGGCGATGGTGGCGGGATCAGCGGCAAGAGCAGAAGGGGAAAAGAGCTCTGCCGCACTGCCAGCGATGGTGACCCCTAGGCAGCTGCGGGCGGCTGACGCCATGAAGGACCTCCGGGTCACTTCATCGAGTTTGTCTGGATGAGGCATGATGGACATGGAGAATGAAAAAGTGCGGGAGGCAGAGGCTTATTGCACGAAGAGGTAACGCTTGGACGTCAGCATCGCGCGGGCAAGAGTGAAGATGTCTTCCCGGTTTTCGGCGAGCGGAAGAAGTTCCCTTTTCTCCGCCGCCGAGGGGCGGCTGGAATAAAAGGCGAGGAAGAGATACTCCAAGCGCTGCTCTGGATTGGTGATCTCAGCGAGGGCCTCGAAGACCTTGGAGCGTCGATTCTCGGCGCTGGCTGCGACCTGTCCGTTCAAAAGCGTCAGGGCCTGGGGTATCGTCGCATCGGTATGCGCGGCTTCCGGGCTGTTGCGATCAGATCCACCAAATTGACGGACCATCGTGCCAGCGCGGAATGGGCTTGGGTGTTCGGAAGCCCGCATGTTTATTTCGGCCCGACTGCCCCTGGAGCTGCGATTTATCACAGCGCTCATGCCGACCATGCCCTCCTGAGTTTTCCTGCCGTCTTCCCGGAGCTGCCTCTGCCGTCGCTTGAGGCGCTGTTCCTCCCGGCTGTTTCCCGCTGCCTTGGCCTTGTTGATGGCAATCTGGATCTCGCGGTTCTGTCTCTGATAGTCCCGCCGCTGGTCGTCCATCTCCTTTGCCTCCCGGCTGGAATCAATGAGCTTGCTGGCAGAGAGGTTGAGCAGGGCGTCAACGTCACTCTGGTAGGTTTTCCATTTGTATTCGAGCCCTGTATTGATCTTGTCGTCGGTATTGCCGAAGGAAAGGACGGTAAAGGAGTCGTAGAGTTCCTCGGCAGACATCCTCCTGAGCTGGGGGCCGACAAAGTGATAGTCCGTTCCCGGGGTTGCCTCGACCGGCGATACCTGGCGCTGGAAGAGTCTCGTGTGATAAAGGATCCGCTCAAAGTCCCGTGTGCGGTAGCCCACGCCCTTCATGACCTTTTCGATGTAGCTGAGGACCTCGGGGTGGGAACCCTTCAGCTCGTCGTTCCAGTCGTCAACCGGGTCGACCAGTCCGTGCCCGAAGGTCCGGCGCCAGAGCCGGTTCGCAATGACCTTGGCAAAATAGGGGTTATCCTCGCCGGTCACCCAGTCTGCAAAGAATTTTCGTCGGTCCTCAGGGTTTACGTCCGAGGCCTGTGCGCCGAAAAGGGTGGCGGGCTTGACAGGCGCACCAGGCTCGCCGTCCTCGTATTGATAATCGTCTGGAAGTTTCAGGTCCTGACCGTGGGCCTCCACGATTTCGTTTCGATTGAAATAGCGCAGAAGGTAGCGCATTTCACCAGTGATCCGCCTCATGAGGTTTCCCTTGGCCTTGGCCCTCGTGGATTTGTTCTTCGACTTGAAGGCCCGGTTCATGCCGGGATGATTCTTCTTTGTGTGCTCAGCAACCTTGCCAACCAGCTGGCGAGCCTCATCACTCCGATAAGCGATGCCGCCGCTGAAGGCTGCCATCTCGTAGTATTCCATCTGGGTCCACGAGTCGAAGGGGTGATCATGGCACTGGGCACATCCGATTTGATGTCCCAGGAAGACCTGGACGGTGTTGCTTACGTTATCGAGAAGCATTCCGCGGTCACGAAGGTAGTATCCCACCGCGGGGTTCTTTGCGGCATGGCCCTCTGCCGAGAGCATCTCGTGGACGATCTTGTTCCATGGCTTGTCGGCGGCCAGGGACTTCCGCAGCCAGACGTGCCACCCGAGGCCGTATTGCTCCTCGCCTGTCTGCAGGCGCAGTAGATCGGCAAAATAATTGAAGATCGAACTGTCATACCCGGGCGAGGATACGAGGTGCTCCACAAGGCGGGTTCGCTTGTCGGGCTTTGTGTCGTCGAGGAAGCGGGCTGCCTCCTGAGGGGTGGGAATCCGGCCCACGATGTTGAGGTAGGACCGGCGGACGAAGATATCGTCCGGGACGATCGAGAGAGGCTTGATTCCCCGCCTGGCGAGGTCCTTCTCGAGAAGCCGGTCAATGGTTGCCGCCGCACCGAGCACCTCCCTGAGCCCCAGAGCCTTGGTCGCGACCCGGCCTTCCGGGTTGGCCTTGGGTGCAGTGCGGACTGCAGGTTCCGCGAGCAGGATCGGGGAACCCAGCAGCAGGATTGCGGGGAGCGTGCACTTCATGAAGCGATTCATACGGGGTTTAAAAGAAGGTGGACAGCCTGTTTGTCGGGGGTCTGCGATCAATACTGATAAAACCCCGCTCATGTTTCGAAGTTTCGGCAGGATACCCCTGCATGAAGGAATTAACCGAATCCGGGGGGTGTCTGAGCGGGGTATCTATGGGCGGCTGGTTATCACGCGGAAGTAGGCTTTTTCCGGTGCGAGAGGCAAGTTTGTCCCGGACAGGCCTGTCAGGGGACCGAGTGCGAGGGCCTCGGCTCCGGCCACGTCGGACCAGTTCTCCAGGTCCCCGGAGACCTGCAATCGGTAGAGCCGCCCAGCGACACTAGAGAAACCGACTTCGTAGTTGCCCGTGCCATCGGCGTTCACTTTCAGGATCTGGAGGAGGGAGGCGGCGTCCTGTGGGTCGGTGCCTGCATGGAACTCGGAAAGGTTGTCTTCCCCGTCACCGTCGTTATCGAGAGTGGAGTCGTCGACTCCCACCACGAGGCCATTGGCAGTTTCCCATCCATCCGCCATGCCGTCGGCGTCCGTATCCGTGGATACGGATGGAACGACTTCGATGGTAGCCACTCCGAGTGACGTGGCCACGATGGCATTCAGGCGCATGTCGAAGGCAAGATCGCTACTCTGGTCAGAGGCCTGGTGAATCTCCACCGCGAGGATGTTCGTGCCGTCCACGAGGAAGGCAGGATCGAGACCCCAGTGGTGATTGAAGAAGGGTTCATCGTCCGTGCCCACGGTGCCGGAGGCGGGGGTGTCGAAGAGTGCACCCGGGGGGAGATTATCCCGGGCGATTTCATTTCCATTGAGATAGATGGCGGCTCCGTCGTCCCGCAGGAGGTCCAGTCCGAGGGCGAGCACCTCCGAGGCATCCGCGACCTCGAAGCTGCTACGGAAGTAGGTGGTTATGCGGCGTGGGACGGAGCCCGCTGCCACCAGGGTGTCTTCATTGCCGTTGCCAAATCCGAGAAGGGCAGGACCTGAGAGCCAGAGAGCGTCGTCGAAGTCCGGTTGCGCCCACCCGGTTCCCAGGTCGGAGCCGTTATCCGTGAAACGCCAGGTCGCTCCCAGTGGGAGCAAGGTGGCGATTCCCGTGGTCTCAGCCACGACTGCGAGGTCGAAGGCAATATCGCTGCTGGAGGAGCTTGCCTGGTGAATTTCGACCGCGAGGACGTTGGCCCCCCGTCGCAAGTCCCGTCGCCCCAGGGGAATGGACACGATCTCGTCCTCGTCAGCGATCCCGCTGGAGGCAAAGGCGTCATGGGGAGCGTTGGCCTCGAGATTCGTATCGCGATAAACCTCTACTCCGTTGAGATAAACCGCAGCTGCGTCGTCACGGATCAGCTGCAGGGTGGGATTGACCAGTCTGCCGGCATTGCCGAGCGTGAAGCTGCGCCGGAAATAGGTCGTTGCGTTCCTGGTGATTGTTGCGGGATTCCCGGGTGTCGTGTCGATGAAGCCCACGGTCGTGGCCTGGTCGGTCTCGCCATACCCCAGTTCTCCCCGCCCGGTCTCCCAGGAAGAGTCGTCGAAGGCAGCACTGCGCCAGGCCGTTCCCTGGTCTGACCCATCGTCCAGGTAGTTCCATTTGGAGCCGAAGGGCAGAACCTCCGTTGCGGATGGCGGGCTTCCGTCGAGAATTTCATAGAGGAAGGTGTCCGTGCCGGCGAAGCCGGGGTCCGGCGTGTAGGTGAAGGTTCCGTCCCGCTCGAACTGGAGCGACCCATTTCGTGGTTGGCGGTGAACGCGGGCGGTGACATCGGGAGAGTCGACATCGCTGTCGTTACCGAGGACGCCGCCACTGTAGCGTTCACGGACCAGCTCGAGATCGAAGCTGAGGTCGCTGCTTCCGGCCGTGGCCTGGTGAATCTCCACCGCGAGGACGTTGTCTCCCTCCTCGAGGAGGGACGCGGGCAGCTTGAACTCGTAGAAGAAATCCTCGGCGTCCCCGCTGACTGCGACAGAAGCGAACTCCTCAGGACCGGCGAGGGGCTCCAGATTGCTGCGGACGACCTCGACGCCATTGAGGTGGACGACCGCTCCATCATCACGGAGGAGGCGCAGGAGAAGTTCGCCCTGCGCAGCGCTATCGGTCACGGGGAAGACGTGGCGGAACCAGGTGGAAATATTCTTGTTTCCGCTATCTCCGCCGAACCCGATCAGGGTGCCCTCGTCGCCCTCTTCGAATCCAAGCTGGGCCGGGCCGCGTGGCCAGATCCCGGGAAAGGAAAGGGCCGTCCAGTCGGCCGGGGGCGGAGAATCATCGACCAGGTAGGCCCAGTCCGCCCCTCGCGCCACGAGGAGGTCAGTTCCACCTGCCTCGGCCCCGGTCCGGCTCAGGGGCCCTTCGCTGGTGTAGGCCTCACTGGCAGGGCGGGGCAGGTCGTTGCCCGGCAGGACATTGAGAGTGACGGTAGTCGTGTTGCCGGGTGCGGGAGCGGCTACCGGTGAGGTGGCACGGATTTCCCCGTTGATCTCAAGGTCGATTGGATTGCCGCCTACATCAAACTGACCGGAGAAGGAGACCGTCGCCTGGAGAACAAGCTCATTGCCGTTCTGGGTGATGTTCCCGTCGAAGCCGAGGGTCTGGTCATTGATGTTGATGGTCTGCGGTCCGCTATCGACCAGCCCACCGGCCAGACCGGTGGCATTCACGTCAATGTTCCCGGTGACCGAGACTACGTTGTCGTTCTGGGTGAAGTTGCCACCGCCGTCTACGCCTGCGACCGGTCCGGGATTGGCCATGCGGACCTGAAAGGCGTTGGGCCCGGAAGTCACGTTGACTCCCGCGAGACCGAAGGCGAAACTGAAGTTGAGGGCAAGGTTCTCGGCGAGATTCAGGTCGAGATCCGTGATGTGAATGGTGCTGAAGGGGGCGGTCGATGGAGTCGGGGTGGCTGTGATGCTGCCCGTGACCGAGGAGCTGTCGTTGCTCGAGTCGGAGCCCACTCCTGCGATGTTTACGCTGGCGGAGACAGTGACTCGTGAACTGGCCTGGTCGACGGTGAAGATTTGTTCCCCGGCGGAGCCGAGGGCGTAGTAGGTGAAGGAATCCGTGCCCGAGAAGTCCGGGTCGGGCTGATAGTTGAAGGACCCATCAGGAGAAAACTGGAGCAGCCCGTGGGAAGCGGCTCCTTCCAGCACGGCGGCTATGGGCCCGTCTTCAATATCATTTGCGAGGACGCCAGAGCCGGCGGCGATCCGGAGGGAGCGGTCCTCCGGGACTGCATAGCTGTCCGGATTGGCAACCGGGGCGGCAGGGAGCGGAATCAGGGTGAGAGGCAGGGCCACGGCTACGAGAGCCGGGGGGAGGCGTTTTGCGATCATCTCGGGTGAGGAGGGTAAGTGCCGTCGGGCGTGAGGCAATGGGATTCTAGGGTGACCCTTTCCGGGGGAGACGGGAAT
>PBLI01000026.1 GCA_002721695.1 Roseibacillus sp.
TCGGTGTCATCGATGCGGCCCCGGGTGAGGCGCCAGGTAAGAAAGGCAACCAGGGTGGTGAAGAAGAGGAAGGAGATGACTGTGGGGGCGTCCATCTTGGAGAAGGGTCGGGATTGAGTGGGGTAAGAGAAACGAGGGACCGTGATTGGCGGTCCCTCGTTCTGCTAGTGACGGTCGACTGGGCGAACCCAGGCGATTACCACGAAAACTTGCTTACCATGGTGTGGGAGTAGGTCTCACCCGGCTTCAGGATGCAATTGGGAAAGGCGGGATTGTCCTGTTTGTTGGGGGAGTCGGGGAAGGACTGGGTTTCGAGGCAGCAGGCCGTGCGGTGGGCGTATTTCACCCCGCCCTTGCCGGTGGCAGTTCCGTCCAGGAAATTGCCGCCGTAGAACTGGACGCCGGGCTGGTCGCTCTGGAGATGCATGGCCCGGCCCGTCTTTGGATCCTTCAGGGTTGCCGCGTGTCGCAGGCCCTCCCCATCCACCACCCAGCAGTGATCGTAGCCCTTGCCGAGCTGCAGGGGAATACTGGGCTCCTCGATGCGCTCCCCGATCACGGACCCGGCATTGAAGTCGAAGGGGGTGTTGGCTACCTCAGCGAGAGTCCCATCCGGGATGAGGGTCTTGTCGGTGGGGAGGAAGTACTTGGCCGGGATGGTGAGAATGTGGTCGTTGATGGAGGTTGTCGGGTCGCCACTGAGGTTCCAGTAGGCATGTTGCACTATATTGACCGGGGTGGCCTTGTCGGTGGTGGCCGTGCAGACCCACTTCAGCTCATTATTGTCATTGAGGGTGTAGGTGACGGTGACCTGCAGGTTGCCGGGATAGCCTTCCTCCCCGTCCTTGGAAGTATAGGTCAGCCGGACCCCGCCCTCGACTGCCTCGCCCTTCCAGAGGACCTTGTCGAAGCCCTTTTCTCCGCCGTGCAGGTGATTGGGCTCATTGTTGATCGCCAGTTGATCGTAGACTTCCCCGTCAATTTCGAATTTGCCTCCCGCAATGCGGTTTCCGTAGCGGCCGACCGTAGCGCCGAAGTAAGAGGTGTTGGTGAGCCAGCCGGCAAGGTCGTCGTAGCCGTGGGTGACATCCTTGACGTTGCCATCCTTGTCGGGCACCTCGAGGCTGGTGAGGATCGCCCCATACTCGGTGACCTTGGCGATCATTCCATTCTTGTTGCTGAAGGTGAAGATCTTCACCTCCGTGCCGTCTTCGAGCTTACCGTAGGGTTCCACGTTGGTTGTCTGGCTTGGGTTGGAAGTGTCGTTGCTGGTGCCTTCGTCTTTGGAGCCTTTGGAATCCTCTTCCTTGCTGCCACCACAGGCGGAGAGAAGGAGAGTGACGAGGGCGAGGGAGGAGATTGTGTGCTTCATTCCAATAACATGTTTCCCAGAGCGGACAAAATGAGCGGGCCGGGGTCAATGGGTTATTGGTTAAGGCTGCTTAGAGAACGGGGAAGCGACAGGAATAAGTGGACCCTGCCGGGTCGGACGGGCTGAATATCTTGAATCAAGCCGTCCCCTGCGCTCCCCTGATGTGGCCATGAGATCCGTGCTCGCGCTCGACCAGGGGACGACCAGTTCGCGAACGATTCTTTTTGACGGGAGTGGGACCCCCTTGGCCTCGGCCCAGCGGGAATTCAAGCAGTACTACCCGCGGGCGGGCTGGGTGGAGCACGATGCGGAGGAGATCTGGCACTCGCAGCTGGAGACCCTGGAGGAAGTCCTGGCCGGACCCGAGGCGGAGGGGAGGGGCATCGCCGGGATGGGAATCGCTAATCAACGGGAAACCACGGTGGTATGGGATGCGGAAAGTGGCGAGGCCATACATAACGCCATCGTGTGGCAGGATCGGCGGACCGCGGATCGCTGTGCGGAGCACCGGGAGGCCGGACACGAGGGAGTGGTCAGGGCCAGGACGGGGTTGCGGATCGATCCCTATTTCAGCGCGACCAAGGTGCCCTGGATCCTCGATCACGTGCCCGGCGCGCGTGAGCGGGCGGAGGCAGGCCAGTTGCGGTTCGGAACGGTGGATTCGTGGCTGGTCTGGAAGCTGACCGGAGGCGCGGTCCACGTCACGGATGTTTCGAATGCCTCGCGGACGAACCTCTTCAACATCCACACCCTGGACTGGGACGAGGAATTGCTGGAAATCTTCGAGGTGCCGCGGTCCCTTCTTCCGCTGGTGGTGGATTCCAGCGGCACGGTTGGAGAGTGGCGCGGCATTCCCATTGCCGGGCTGGCCGGAGACCAGCAGGCCGCACTCTTCGGGCAGGCCTGCCTTGAGCCCGGAATGGCGAAGAATACCTATGGGACGGGCTGCTTCCTGCTCATGAATACGGGAGGGGAAGCGGTGGAATCGAAGAACGGCCTGCTCACCACCGTGGGCTGGCGCGTTGGCGGAGAGGTCAGCTATGCCCTGGAGGGATCCGTCTTCATCGGGGGGGCACTCTTCCAGTGGCTGCGGGACGAACTCCAGATCGTGGAGACGGCCAGGGAGGTGGATGAACAGGCCGCCACGGTCACGGATAGCGGGGGATGCGTGGTAGTGCCCGCCTTTGCTGGCCTGGGGGCGCCGCATTGGGATCCCTACGCGCGGGGTGCCCTCATGGGTGTGACCCGGGGAACTTCCAAGGCACATGTGTGCCGGGCCTCCCTTGAGGCGGTGGCCCTGCAATCCGTTGAGGTGCTGGAGTCGATGGAGAGGGACTCGGGCGTGAAAATCCGCGAGCTCCGGGTGGACGGGGGCGCGGCGAACAGCGATCTGCTGATGCAAATCCAGAGTGACCTCTTGCGGAGGCAGGTGGTGCGGTCGACGAGGGCGGAAACCACCGCCTTCGGTGCCGCGGCCCTGGCCGGCCTGGCGACCGGGGTCTGGCGGGAGCGGAAGGAAATCGGCGGGTGTTGGGGCGTGGACCGAAGGTTCAACCCTGCGGAGCAGGAGGGAGAAGAGGTCAGGGCCCGCTGGGACCGGGCCGTGGCGTGTGTGAGGAACTGGGAGCACGGGGGGCCAGGCAAGTCCCCGGGCGGCGTTGGCGAGGCGTCATAGGCGGCGCCCCTGTTTCCACCACTCCTCGGGATCCGGCTTGCGGTCCTGGAGGAAGTCCCCGGGGTCGCCTTCAAAGACCCTGCTCCCATTCTCACGGAAGCTGTCAATCATGCTGGCGTAGTAGCTGTCCGGCCGGGTGAAGGCGAGGACGATGTTGGCGCCGTCGAAGGTGGTCTGCTCCCTGGGGTCGAAGCTGGGGACGGGGAGCAGGTTCAGGGTGCCCTGGGCCGTTGCCGCAATGGCCAGGCTCTGCAGGAGGATGGTCCACAGGTCGGAGGAGGAGGAGAATAGTTTGTCCGGACCGAGGGCGAAGAGGACGATTGTCGCAACCGCGAAATCAGCTCCGGGACCGGAGGCAGACACTGCTGCGCTGCGCAACCTGACGCTGCGCAGGTGCCTGGGAACGTGTGCGACGAACCCCATCACCGGCAGGGCCCGAATCTCGATGAAGTAACCGGGTCGTTCGATCCTTTTCCAGAGTCGTCCTGTTCCGAGTGTGATTCGACCCACGTGAAATCCGAGGAGCCGGGCCATGATGGCGTGACCTGCTTCGTGAGTGACGAGAAGGGGCACCCAGAAAAGGATGATGAATAGGGCGCTCAGCTTGATGACGCTGAAGTCGATGGCGATGTCGACCGAGAAAAGGGAGAGGACGAGGACGAGAAGGATGGCTGTGGTCCACTTCTCGCCCGGGGTGAGCGGCCTGGAAGAGGATGACCCGGACATGAGTGGATCCATAGCACGATTCTGACTCAGCACGAAATCCTGAGTAAAGCCAGCAGGCTGATCGGGAATCCCTTTGGATTGCGGTATTCGCGTTTCACCACCCACGATCCGCCTTGGGACTTCCCGGAGCAACGGGACCACTCCCCATGTCGCGACCGCTAGTCCTTGCGTTTCAGCTGTGGAAAGAGGACGACGTCACGGATCGTGGGAGCGCCCGTCAGCAGCATGATGAGGCGGTCGATGCCAATCCCGATACCACCAGCTGGCGGCATGCCATGCTCGAGGGTCTCGACGAAGTCGTGGTCGATTTGCTGGGTCTCGCCCCCGCTTTGTTCCTCGAAGCGGGCGCGTTGGACATCGGGATCGTTGAGCTCGGAGTAGCCGGGTGAGATTTCCTGGCCGTTGATGATGAGTTCGTAGACGTCAATCACGGCAGGATTTTCAGGATTGAGCTTGGCCAGGGGGATGAGCTTGGCATCCACGTGCGTCACGTAGCAGGGATCGAAGGTGTGTTCCTCGACCAGCTTCTCAAAGACCTGCTGGGTGACCTCATAGTCCTCGAGATCGCTGCCGATCTCCAGTTGGAACTCATTCTGGGCTTTGTCCCGACGCTGTTCGGGGGAGAGGTCGAACCAGTCGGTGCCCGCTACACCCTTGATGAGGTCGTGGTAGGAAGCACGTTTCCAGGGACGGGAGAGGTCCAGGGTGCGCACCACTTCTCCCTCCTCGTTTTTGTGCTCAAGTTTGAGCGTGCCGAAGAATTTCTCTGCCAGGGAGCAGATGAGCTCCTCCACCAGCTCCGCCATCATTTCGAAGTCTGCAAATGCCCAGTAGGCCTCGAGCATGGTGAACTCGGGGTTGTGTCGTCTGGAGATCCCCTCATTGCGGAAGTTGCGATTGAGTTCAAAGACCTTGGGGAAGCCCCCTACCAGGAGACGCTTGAGATAGAGTTCCGGAGCGATGCGCAGGGTGAGGGGCATGTCGAGGGCATTGTGGTGCGTCTCGAAGGGGCGGGCCGCGGCCCCGCCCGCCACGTCCTGCAGCATCGGTGTTTCGACTTCAAGGAAGTCACGCTCATGGAAAAAGGCGCGGATCTCAGCCAGAATCCGCGAGCGCAGCACGAAGAGGTCAGCGCTCTCCTGATTGGCCATGAGATCGAGGTGGCGCTTGCGGTACTTGAGCTCGCGGTCGGAAACTCCGTGCCACTTGTCGGGCATGGGCCGCAGGGATTTGGCAAGAACGGTCAGGGACTCCACCTTGACAGTGGGTTCGCCCTTGCCGGTGGTGAAGGTGGTTCCGTCTATGCCGATCCAGTCACCACGGTCGAGAAGCTGCCAGGTATCCCAGTCTCTCTCGGACACGGCCTTTTTGTTCAGATAGCCCTGGATCCTCCCGTGCACGTCACCGATGACGAAGAAAACGGACTTGCCCATGTCCCGGATGGCGAGAATTCGTCCTGCGAGGCGGACTTTCCGGTCATCCTCGTAGCTCTGTTGGAGGTCCTCGGGAGTGGTGTTGGTTTGGAAGCGTCCCCCAAACGGGTCCACGCCCAGTTCCCGCATCCGCGCGAGCTTCTGGCGGCGAACGGCGATGAGGTCCGCCTCGGTGGAGCCCGGCTCGGCACTACCCGGAGTGGGCTGGGAATCGTCGGCAGTCATGAATCAACAAGGAATTTCGGAAGCGATTGAACGAAGGGGCGACACCTGATCGTGGCAGAGGGAGCTCTGTCTTGTCTGGTTGGAATGAAAGCGTGTATTTACTCTGTGCTTAAAGCGCGGAACCTTTCCTGAATTGCCTTGTTTTGCATTTCCACCAAGGCATAAACGAACAACAACTTTTTGGGGGGGAATAGCAGCCTCGCGGTCGCTCATGAGCGTCGCGGGGCTGTTGCTTTGAAGGGCTTGATGTGGCGGATGAATCATCGTTGGGAAGACCAGCGTTGCGAGCGAGGTTTTGTGATCAGGAGCGGGATTTGGCGAGGGCGAAAAGCTCCTCGGGCAAAAAATATAGAATTGATGTGGAGCCGCCGGGACGTCGTGGTGGCGCTGGGAATCGCGGGCCCGGTCTCAGGGGGTGTCGGCCGGCCCCGACCTGGGAAAGGGCCTGTGAGGGTTTCTGGCGGGTCGGGTTTACACCTGCCGGCGGAGGATCACGCCACGATGTTCTTCACGACTTTACCGTGGACATCGGTGAGGCGGAAGTGGCGTCCCTGGAACTTGAAGGTGAGCTGTTCGTGGTCGATACCAAGGAGGTGCAGGACGGTGGCTTGGAAGTCATGGACGTGGACCTTGTCGTGCTGGGCGTTGAAGCCGATGTCGTCCGAGGCTCCGTGCGTGATGCCGGGTTTTACGCCACCTCCGGCCATCCAGACAGTAAAGGCGTAGGGGTGGTGGTCACGACCCCATCCCTTGCGATCCTTCATGTTGCCCTGAAGGAAGGGAGTGCGTCCGAATTCGCCACCCCAGATGACAAGGGTTTCGTCGAGCATGCCACGTTGTTCGAGATCGCGGATCAGGCCGGCGCTGGGTTGGTCGGTATCCTTGCACTGAGTGTAGAGTTCGGTCGTAAGAGAGCGGTGTTGGTCCCAGCCCGCGTGCATGAGCTGGATGAACTGGGTGCCTCGTTCCGCAAGGCGGCGGGCCAGGAGGCAATTCCGGGCAAAGGTGCCGGATTCGTTGACGCCGGGTCCGTAGAGATCGAGAACTTCCCTTGGTTCGTCGGAGATGTCGGCGAGCTCGGGCACACTGGTTTGCATCCGGTAGGCCATCTCGTACTGCGCAATGCGGGTGGCTATTTCGGGGTCACCGTAGTCCTGGTGCTTCATCTCGTTGAGCCGCCCTATATCGTCGAGGAGCTCACGGCGCATGGGTTTGCTCATCCCGTTGGGATTCGAAAGATAAAGGACGGGATCGCTGGCTGGGCGGAACTTGACGCCCTGATGGCGGGTTGGGAGGAAGCCGGAACCCCAGTAGAAATCGTAGAAGATCTGGCCGCACGTCGTTCCCTTGCTGACCGAGGTCATGACGACAAAGGCAGGGAGGTTGTCGTTCATTGTGCCGAGGCCGTAGCTGAGCCAGGCACCCATCGTGGGGCGGCCGGGGAGCTGGGCACCACTCATGAAGAAGGAGATGGCCGGAGCGTGGTTGACTGCTTCCGTATGCATGCTCTTCACGAAGCAGATCTTGTCGGAGACCTGGGCGGTGTGGGGCATGAAGTTGCTGACCCATGCGCCGCTTTGGCCGTATTGCCTGAAGGGTTCCACCGGCGCAAGGAGCAGCTTGCCGTTGGCGTTGCCGGTCATCGTGCTGAAGCGTTTTCCTCCAACGTAGCTTTCCGGAACCGGGGTGTTGTGGAGCTCCTTGAGCTTGGGCTTGTAGTCCCAGAGGTCGCAGTGGGTCGGGGCGCCATTCTGGAAAAGGTAGATGACCCGCTTGGCCTTGGGGGCAATCTGGCGGATGTAGGCGGGTATTCGATTGTTGCCCTTGGGTGCCGCGGAGAGGCCTTCCTTTCCGAGTAGCGTAGCAAGTGCGGCGGTTCCGATCCCCGTTGCGCTCCTGCCGAAGAAATGACGGCGGTTGATATCGAGTTGGTGCTGGGTTATCGGATTCATCGTAGTGGGGACGGATGTAACCTCGGGGGAGGAATGAGCCGGAGCGGGGAACTACTCACGGGTGAGTGCCTCGTCCAAGTTGAGGATGCCGAGGCAGACCGCGGCGAGGGCTGCGTGCTCGGGTTCGGGGAGATCGGAGTTACGGGGAGACTCTCCGTTCTTGAGGAAGTTTGCAGCAGAACCGGGGTCTTTGATGAATCGGTTCCGGGCCCGGGTATAGATGTTCTCAAGGACCTTCTGTTCTTGTTCGCTTGGATTGCGGGCGACGACGAGTTGGAAGGCTTTCTTGATCTGGGCGGCAGGCTTGCTGTTTCTTCCGGTCGCAGTGGCGGCGCGACCAGCCAGGGCGCGGGCCGCTTCGACGTAGGTGGTGTCGTTGAGGGTGCTCAGGGCATGGAGAGGAGTATTTGTGAGGCTCATTTCCACGGAGCAGGTTTCGCGGCCGGGGTTGTCGAAGAACATGGGTGGGGCAGCGATGCGTCGCCAGAAGGAGTAGATGCTGCGACGGTAGAGATCCTCCCCCTTGCCGCGGCTGTAACGCTTCTTGCCAAAGGTGGCTTCGGCCCAGATGCCCTCGGGCTGGTAGCTGTTGACGGGAGCACCTCCTTTCCTGTCGACAAGGAGCCCGCTGGCGAAGAGGGCTTGGTCGCGAATCATCCAGGCAGGCATGCGATAGCGCGCACCTCGGGCGAGGAGGCGGTTCGTGGGGTCAGCCTCGAGGAGTTCAGGAGAGAGGCGGGAGGATTGCCGGTAGGTATGGCTGTTCACAATCGTTCGCATGAGTTTCTTAACGTCCCAACCATTTTCCTGGAACTCAACGGCAAGCCAGTCGAGGAGCCGCGGGTGAATCGGCACTTCGCTTTGGACGCCGAAGTTTTCGGGTGATTTGATCAGGCCGATCCCAAAGACCTGTTGCCAGAAGCGGTTTACAGTGACCCGGGCAGTGAGAGGGTTTTTCCCGTCTACAAGCCATTGGGCCAGGCCAAGGCGGTTTTGCGGGAGATCCTCGGAAAAGGAGGGAAGGGCGGCGGGTGTGCCTGCCTGGACTTCTTTACCACGCTTGTCGTAGACGCCGACTTCAAGGATGTAGGTCTTCCGCTTCTTATCCATGTCCTGCATGACCATCACCTGGGGAAGGCCCTTGCGGTTGGAGTTGAGCTCGTTCTCCCTGTCGGAGATGAGTTTCTTGAGTTCGGCGTGGCGGGGGAGGGACTCGCGATGGGCGCTGGCGACAAGTTCGCTTTCGGATTTGCTGCGCCTGGATGGCTCGATGGCGAGGGCATCCTGGAGACGGCGCTCACCGGAGGAGAGTTTCGCATCGGCGGTGGAGCTGACGGAGAGGCGGAAGCGGCCCAGGTTGTGGTTGGCGTGCTGGGAGTCGTGACGCATCGTCACGATGATGGAAGCGTGTTCGGGGATCTCGATGGGTTTTTCCAGATGGAAGACTGCTTCGTGGTCACGGTTGATCTGGTTGTTTTCGTAAACAGCCCACCCGGTGTTGGATTTGCTGTCGTAGGTTCCGCTGATTTTGTGGTCTCCCTGCTCGTAGGTGGCGAGCGCGGACCTGAACTTGGCATGGATGGCGTTTCCACCGAGCGGTTGGACGCGGATCCTGAAGTCGGTGAGAACGAAGTTGCCACTGTCAGAGCGTGAGAGGTAGCCCTTGGTCATGCTCTCGTGCCGGATGGCCTCGAGGCGGATACTGGAAATGGACTTGAGACCGGTTTCGGTGGAGAGGTTGTAGACATCGTTCTTGGGGTTCTCCCCGCTGGCCAGGATCGAACCGTCTTTTAGCACCTCCAGGTTTTGTTTCTCGGCTTTGGCGGAATTGATGGAGAGGACTGACCATGAGCGGTCGGACTCGCCGGTGCGGCGTGATTTCTCCCACTCAGGTTGGCTTGCAAGGAGTTCCTCTTCGAAGCTCGCGAGGTTTTCCCGGAAGGTGGCGATTTCCTTCTCCAAGGCGGCCTCCCTCGCCTTGCGCTCGCCGCTTGCCACTGCGAGGACGGGTGGAGTGCGCGGGTTTCCCCCACCTCCATTGACAGGGGTCTGATTGAAGAAGGCAGAGAGCTGGTAGTATTCTTCCTGGGTGAGCGAGTCGTACTTGTGGTCGTGGCAGCGGCAGCAATTGAAGGTCAGGGCAAGCCAGACGGTGCCGGTGGTCTCGGTCATGTCCATGACNTAGTCTACGCGGTTTTCCTCGGCGATGCGCCCACCCTCNCCATTGATTGGATGATTGCGCAGGAAGCCGGTGGCGAGACGTTGTTCCATGGTGGCGTTGGGCAGGAGATCCCCGGCGAGCTGCCAGATGGTGAGGTCATCCCAGGGGACGTTNCGATTAAAGGCGTCGACGACCCAGTCACGCCACGGCCACATGGTGCGTTCGCCGTCGCCCTGGTAGCCGTTGGAATCCGCGTAACGGGCGGCGTTGAGCCAGGGCCAGGCCATGCGCTCCCCGTAGGAGGGATCGGCCAGGAAGCGATCGACGAGTTTTTCATAGGCGTCCGGGGTGTTGTCGCCCAGGAAAGTGGTGACCTCCTGAGGAGTGGGAGGGAGGCCGCGGAGGTCGAGGGAGAGGCGGCGGATGAGCGTGGCCTTGTCGGCGGCGGGCGACTGTCTGAGTNCGTCGCGGAGAAGGCGGTTGGCGATGAAGGCGTCGATGGGATTTTTGACGATGGCCCGGGGTGGNCTGGGAACCTCAGGTCGCTGGGGAGCAATGAGGGCCCAGTGTTCCTCGTACTTTGCACCTTCAGCGATCCACTGGCGAATGAGCTGCTTTTCCTGGTCGTTTAGTTTGAGGTGGGAGTCGGGAGGAGGCATGACCTCGTCGGGGTCGGAGGTCGTGATGCGTTGCCAGAGGAGGGACTCCTCGGGCTTGCCTGGCACGATAGCCTGGCCACCGTCACGTTCGGCGAACGCTCCCTCGGGNACATCCAGCCGCAGGTCGGCTTCACGGGTGTTCTTGTCGAAGCCGTGGCATTTGAAGCAGCGGTCNGAGAACAGCGGCCGCACATCGAGGTTGAAGTCCAGAGNNTTCTCCGCAGCAGGAACGGACAACTGGAGACCAAGGAAGAGGCACAGTATGGNACTACGAAAGAGCATCCAAGGGGGAGGTCTANCCTTTTTCNGGAGCCCCCTCAATAGCACAGGTAGATCATGCCTCCTTTCATTTCGCAGGGGCCGGGATGACTTTTTGATTGCTCCGCGCGTTGGCGAAGGTAGGGNAATTCCTTATGAAGAAGGGTTTTTTGGGGGTCGTGGCGGGCTTGTCGTGGTTGCTGACGGNGACATCGGGGGCTGAGTGGGAGCGTCATGTCATTGATAATTCTTCCCGGGGAGCGGATGGGGTGCGGGCGGCCGATGTCAATGGGGACGGCTACCTTGACCTGACCACGGGGTGGGAAGAGGGCGGNGTCATCCGTGTAACNATCAATCCGGGACCAGCAAGGGTGAAGGGCGAATGGCCCGCAGTGACAGTCGGGAAGGTCGCTTCCCCGGAAGATGCTGTTTTTGTCGACCTTGATGGTGATGGGAGACAGGATGTGGTGAGTAGTTGCGAGGGACGCAATCGCAGTGTGTTCATCCACTGGGCTCCTGAGAAAGAGAAGGATTACCTCGACCCGAAGGCCTGGATCACGGAGGTCTTCCCGGTTACCAGGGGGCGGCAGAGCTGGATGTATGCAGTTCCCATGGACGTTGATGGGAGGCACGGGATTGACCTCGTCGTAGGATCGAAGGGAGAGAANGCCTCGGTGGGCTGGTTGGAGGCCCCGGAGAACCCCCGTGCTCCGGGTGACTGGAAGTACCACCGTCTTTACGATGCGGGCTGGATCATGACGATTGCCGCCGAGGATCTTGACGGTGACGGGGACCAGGACCTGGTTTTGTCGGACCGGAGGAGCAAGGTGGCGGGTGTGAAGTGGCTCGAGAATCCCGGGGCCGGTCATGTGGTGCAGGGTAAGGAGTGGAGGGAGCACCTGATTGGGTCACTTGGCAAGGAGGTGATGTTCCTGGAGATTGCCGACCTCGACGGGGACGGGCGNGACGATGTCATCTGTACTAACCGGAATCGACACATGGAGTGGTTTCACAGGCTCGCGGGGGATGGAGTCAAGTGGTCGTCNCATACNTTTGAACTCCCCTTCGGGCTGCCCCTCGGGAAATCAGTAGCGGTAGGCGATATCAACCTGGATGGGAGGATGGATGTTGTNAGCACGAACAGGGGCCAGGAGCCAGCCAAGTGCGTTGCCTGGCAGGAATGGTCNAGGTCNCCCCGGGACGATCAGTGGGCCTCCACGGATATCGGGGGCACTACCGGTGCCAAGTTCGACTTGATCGAATTGCTCGATCTCGATGAGGACGGCGACCTGGATGTGATCACCTGTGAGGAGGTGGCAAACCTGGGAGTCGTGTGGTACGAAAACCCGCTCAGATGAGNACTCGTAAGGGCCCGGGGGANGGGNCAGGGGGATAAATTCCGGAGAAACTGGATCATCTCGGGAATGACGGCAGTGAGGATCGNGNCGTCATCCGNCACCGCGCTGNTTTCAGGAATGAGAGCANGATCTCCGGCTTAGCGTTCGNGCGCGTNNATGCCCCTNGGCGGACGGCAGCTGTTTTTACAGCTCCTCCTCCCATTCTCCATCGACCGTGTGGGGTCCTCCGTTTTCTGGAATGGGAGGGAGGAGATCCTCTCGCTCCAGCAGGAGGGGAATTGACAAGTCCGCCAGGAGGTCCGGTGCTGTCTTGATGAGCAGGCCAAGAAGCGGCACCAGCCGGTCAATTTCCGCGATCGCGCAATGCACCATTGAGGACACGATATCGGCATCAAATCGTTCGCGCTCGAAGAGGTTCGTGATGCGAAAGACAAGTTGCTGGCGNTCGAAGTCGAACTCAAAGCTGCCGAGGGTGAGCTGCTTGTTTGCCCGCATGAGCAGCTCCATGGCCTTCGCAAGATGGGAGGATCTCGGTGCGAGCGGGCACTCGGCAACGATGGAGAGACCGTTGAGCTGGGCAAAGACCTGGGCGTGGAGCTGAATATGAGTGTGGTGGGCCTCGAAGTGGGCGCCAAGCACCTCTCGACCCTCAACGGGTTCACAGTGCCATCCGTGTTGCCCGAAGGCCTCGGCCACGGACTGCAATTGGAGTGAGGGAGGTGCGTTCATGGAGAAAGCGGGAAGGGACCGGGCCGGATGGAGCTTCCACCTGNCCGGACGGAAGCTCAATCTGATTTCCCAGGGGGTGCCGGGGAGGAGTCAGCTTGTGGTGAAGAGGAGGTCCCGGTGCGGTTTGCCATGCGTCCGGTTATGGCCCGGGCCAGCAGCTTCCTGCGGGCGGGGAGGAGAGGGGTGAGTGAAGCCACAACTCCCGAAGTTTCTCCGTCATCGAAGTGAATGACGAGTCGTTTGAGTTGGCTTACTTCAGCTTTCGAGATCTGGGACCAGTAAAGGACCTGCATGTTCTCACGGGGATTGAAGAAAGGAAAAATCTCGATGCCCAGCGGAGTGAGAATGAGATACGCGTGCCGGGTGCAGCGCAGAGCCAGGCGGCAGAGCAGAACTCCGCCCGGGAGTGGGAGGAGGGCCCACCACCAGGGGATCCTTGGCTCCCTGAAAGCGAGAGGAAGCTCATCAGCGAGTAAGTTGAGAAGAATGATTGCGAGCGAGATCCCTGCGCAGGTTGCAGCGAGGATGGAGAAGAGGGAGCCCTGGGCGCTGCGGGTGAAACGCAGCTCCTTGTGNGGCTCAGTCACCTCCTTGGGACCCGGGATCGGCATCAGTTCTTGGGGCTTGGAGCGTTCGTGATTGGAATTCCGGAGGGGAAGGCGCTGACGGTCGATGTATTCATACCGGATTTTCGGACACAAGTCGCCTGTTTCCCGGTGTTTCGACTGCCCGGGGCGTGGTTTCCCTGTTCGAGGCATTCAGGAGGAAGAGGTTTTCCGGGGACAGTCCGGGGGCACGGAAGATTACATGGGTTGCGGATCTGGCGGGTGAGGAGGCAGCGCCCGTCCAGAGGGCAGGGAGCAGGGCAACGGCCTGACTGCTGTGAATCATAGGGCTACCCGGTAGAGCCTGCCTTCGAGGGAGCCATTCCGAAGAGGAACAGAATCCTCCGGGTCCCCTCCGAACCGGGCAGCAGCATCATGGTTGGCGGTGTAGATTCCCGCGCGGCCACCGGGCAGATGCTGCCGCAGATAATCGCCAAGGGCCTGGTAGAGGGGTGCGATTNCTGATTCATCGCCACTCCTCAATCCGTAAGGAGGATTGCAGACTGCGTTCCGGAAACCGGAACCGGGATTCGTTTTCCGGAAATCGCCGCAGGTGAGCTCGATGGGAGCACGGGGGAAGTGCTCCCGGCGAATCCGCTCAAGGTTCTGAAAGGTCCGCCGGTCGATCTCGAGTCCAAGCAACCTCGTGCCAGCCGCTTCGCGCTCCTGAGCCTGTAACATGGCCCGTTCTGTCTCGTGGATTTCACGATCGTATCCGTAAAGCGCCTCGAATCCGAAGCGCCGCCGAAGGTTGGGGGCAATGCGTGCCGCCATCATCCATGCTTCGAAGAGCAGGGTGCCGGATCCACACATGGGATCGAGAAGGGGCGTGGAACGATCCCACCGGGAGAGAGCCACCAGCCCGGCNGCAAGATCCTCCTTCATCGGAGCTCCACCATGTTCCAGGCGGTAGCCGCGCTTGAAGAGAGGCACGCCGGAGGTGTCGAGGGCGAGGGTTGCGCGGTGTTTTTCGAGATAGACCACGATATGGACGTCCGGATCGCGTTTCTCGATGGTTGGGCGGGCGCCGTTACAGAGTTTCCGGAAGGTATCGGTGATCCCATCCTTCACCCGGTGGATGGCATAGCGGGTGTGCGTGATCTTGGGCGAGTGGCCCTTGATGTCGATGCGGATGCGTGCATCGACCGGAAAGAGTTTGTGCCAGTTCGTCTTACGCGACTGGTAGTAGAGGAGGTCGTAGTTGCGGGCATTGAAGGTGCGGATGGGGCGCAGGACATTGAGCGCCGAGCGCAGTCCCATGTTTGCCCGGTAAAAGCCGGCAAGATCGGTCTCGATTTCGACTGCCCGCTTGCGTGTGTCCACCACGGCAATCTCCAGATCCCGGAGTTCCTTTACAACGACTTCTTCCAGGCCTCCACGGCAGAGAACGAAGCCAGGAAGGCGCTCGGGATCAGGAGGGACTGCTGGGGTGGGCATATTCCGATGTTATGGTCGGATGGTCATACAGACCTGGGAGGTTCTTGTAACCGTTGCCGGGAGAGTTGCAATCCCGCTTGCGGCACCGGGAGGCAATCGTTGCTGGACGAAGGAAGGGCAACTCTTCAGCGTGCAGAAATGTTTTCGAGGGTTGGAGCTNTTTTCTGGTTCCTGGCGGCGTTTTACTGTTCCGGTCTTTCAGCGGAAGAGGCTTCCCGCCTTCCCATCCCGGACAAGCTGGTTGTCCTTACCTTTGATGATGGTAACAGGTCGGATCTGCATACGGTAGCTCCACTTCTAAAGAAGCATGGATTCGGAGGTACTTTCTTCATCACCTCAGGGTGGCTTGGAGGTGAGCAACGCCTCACGTGGTCCGAGGTCCGGAAATTGCAGGCGGACGGGTTTGAGATTGGCTGCCACACTGTGAGCCACCCCAATCTGCTGAACCTCACGACCGGGGAAATACGCAGGCAGATCGAGACATTCGACCGTGCCTGTGTAGAGAACGGAATTGCGAAACCGGTGTCCTTCTCCTACCCGGGAGGACACTTTGACCGGCGGGTTCTAGCCGTGCTGCAGGATCTGGGCTACCAGGTGGCGCGGAGGGGGAGCGATCCCGAGCGCCCCTTGGAGGACCACGGGGGAAATGGAAGGGCTTATGTTCCGGGAGAGGACCACCCATTCCTTCTCCCGAGTGGGATGACCCGTGGGATCGATGCACTGGAAGGCTACCGGATCGAGCAGGCGCTGGCGGAAGCCCGGTCCGGACAGATCACCATTCTCACTTATCATGGTGTGCCCGATGTCAATCGACATTGCTCCACCCCGGTTGTCCGCTTCCGTGAGGACATGGACTACCTCAAGAAGTCGGGAGCGACCGTGGTCGCCCTCCGTGATCTCGCCCGCTACGTCGATCTGGGCAAGAGGCCCTCGGATCCATTTGCTCCAATCGTCCGGAGGTTGGGCCTCTGGGTGGGGAAGCCAAGGTGCGATACCGCTGGACCTGTTCCACATTTCAGCTGGCAGGCAGTCTCCACCGGATGGACTCAGAAACAGGTTGCCTGTCGCCTTCTGGTGGCAAGCAGCAAGGCGCACCTTGATCGTAACGAGGGAGATCTCTGGGACAGCGGCAAGAGGTTGAGCCTCGAAGAGAGAATCGCCTACGCCGGTCCGTCGCTGATACCCGGGCGGCAATACTGGTGGAAAGTGCAGCTCTGGAATCAGCGCGACCGGGGGGAGATTGCCGGGATATCTCCTTACCAGCCGGAGGAATTAATCACAGAACTGCATAAGTCCCGTCCGGGGCCCTTCAGCAGGGCGTGTTCATTTGTGATCCAGCCCTCTCAGCCGTGATTTAATGGCAAGCGCCTGCGGGCAGTGTCTTCTGTGCTGGGGATCCTGCCCACAAGTCGGTGTTGGAGAAGTCCAGGCCCTGCCATCTTCCTCCAGATTCTGCTGGCCGGGAAATTGGACGATATGTGAAAACTGCCGCAGAAGAATGGGTGGAAGATTGCTCAAATGTGTTCTGTGTGCAGCTGGTATTCCGATCGGTGTAGCTGCGCCCGAAGCCGTCATATTTGACCGGTTGACATACCATGAGCCTCCCAAGGCGCTGCCGGCGGGCGCCGTTACTGAGGATTGGCCGCGTTTTCTGGGCCCGCGCCACGACCTGCATTCCAAAGAAACCAAGCTGCTTAAGTCGTTTCCTGAAGAAGGGCTCCGGAAGGTCTGGGAAGTAGGGCGTGGCACAGGGCATGCCCCGCCGGTCGTGGCGGGAACGCGCCTCGTGATGTTCCACGCCGTGGATGGGAGGGAGACGGTCGAATGCCTCCACCCCGAGACCGGTAAGCGTTATTGGAAATTCGATTATGCGGTCCGACTCGGATCAAGTTTCGGAATAGAGGATGCACCCCGGTCAGGACCGGTAATCGATGGTGATCTCGTGTTCGTGGTGGGTGTTCGCGGGGACCTCCACTGCCTCGAGCTTGCGAGCGGGAAAGTGGTCTGGAAAATGAATCTGGAAAAGGAATACGGTCCTGCCCCCCTGTTCTTCGGGCGGGGAGGATGCCCGCTGGTCCATGGGGAACAGCTCATCGTCAATGTGGGAGGGAGAATCTGCGTGGGAGGATTCGACAAGCGGACGGGCAGGCTGCTCTGGAGCACGAAACATGAATGGAATGCCAGTTATGCCTCTCCCGTCCCGGCCCTCCTTCATGGGAAAAAGCGAATCCTGGTTTTCACTGGCGGGATGGTCGATCCCCCGGCAGGAGGACTGCTCAGTATAGATCCTGACAACGGAAAGGCAGATGATGCCTTTCCGTGGAGGGCCCGCATGTTCGCGTCGGTGAATGCGGCCTCACCGGTGCCGGTGGGTAATGCAGTATTCGTGACGGAGAGCTATACGGAGGGCGGGGCCCTTGTCGATTTTGCTGCAGATGGAACTGCAAAACTGCGATGGAAGGCCGAGCGTTTCGGAAGCCAGTTCACGACTCCGGTGGCTCATGAGGGATATCTCTACGGCGTATCGGGGACAGGCGGAACGGAGATTGTCTGTTACGAAGTAAAGAGTGGCAGGGAAATGTGGAGGGATGCCATGGACCTGCAGGGGGCCAGGCTCGGCCGGGCCAGCTTGCTCCACATTGATGGAGCCTTTCTCTGTCTCGGGGCACAGGGAACTCTTCTCTGGCTCGATCTCTCTCCGGCGGGAGCCAGGATTCTTGCCCAGACGCAGCTCTTTCGAGCTCCCGAGACATGGGGTGTGCCGACTGTCAGTCGTGGGTTGCTCTACGTGAACAGGAACGCCTTTGGATCGAGGCTGATATGCTACGACCTTCGTGGCAAATAGGCCTGGGGATTGATTGGCGGGGATGACCCGGGGCAGGTGGAGGACCTGAGGGCCACGCACCGGGCGCAGGAGCAGGGTCCGGGAGGGGCATGGACCGCTCGCGGGAAGTCCGGTCACGTGACAGTTCGCTGCGATACGGTTCCTGAGGGCTTGCTGTTCTGCTGCGTGGAATTGAAGACAGGGTATTTCAGTGTATGATCCCTGACCATGGAACGATTTCTCAAGCACGGTCCGGTCACGGCTCTGCTGACCGCTGGGATACTTTTGCTTTTTGGACCGGGGGAGCGTGCGCAGGCGGTTGAACTGGAGAAGGTGGAATTTGACCAGGCCAGCTTGGCAGACCTGGTCGACTTTCTCCGGGAAGGGGCCAAGGGAAAAACCCGCAATATCCTGGTCGACCCCCGGGTGAGCAGAGAAATCAGCGTTACCATGACCCTTCACAATGTCACCAAGGGTGTAGCATTTGCCTATGCAGCCGAGCTTGGTGGTTTTGATTACAGGGAGGAGCGTCACGCCATCAGGATCGTACCCCGCGACCCCAAGTCTTCCGTAAAGCCATTCCTCCGGAAGGGCAGGCCGGTGATCGAGCGCCGGGTTTCCGGTATCATCATGCCCAAGGTTGATTTCGACGACACCGAGCTACGACAGGTCGTTGCTGACCTTGCGGCTGCAAGCCGGCAATTGGATCCGAAAAAAATTGGAATCAATCTCCTCCTCGGTCCCGGGGTGGACCCTGCGACTCCCGTCACACTTGAACTTCACAACATACCCATGGCGCAGGTCCTGAAGTATGTGGGGGATTTTGCGAGGGTTGACATCCGCGTGGATGGCAATGCCATTTTGCTTCTCAAGCGCCGGGAGGTTGGGAGACGGTAATTTGCAGGTGGGTGGTCTGGATGCCTCCGGGCAGCTGTGGACGAGGCTCTTCAGGTCTCGTTCGCGATCCCTGGGTAACTTCGCTGAAAGGCCCGCAGCATGTGCTCTCCATAGAGGATGGGGCGGGTGGGAAGATCGCGGAAAGTCTCGCGCTGAAAGGGTGGAAGGAGGTCAGGGGGGAGGGGTTTAACTTCTGTATCCAGGCCAGGCTCGAAAAAGAAGGGGATCGAAAAGCGGGGAGTATCCCCCCGGGGACTGTGGACGCGGTGGGGAGTGGCGATGAAGTAGCGTGCGGTCCAGACTTCGAGCATGTCGCCCAGGTTGACGATCAGGCAATCCGGCTTCGGATGAGCGGTGATCCAGGTGCCGTCCGCACGCCTCACCTCGAGACCTCCCACCTCGTCCTGGGCGAGGATGGTGAGACACCCGAAATCGGTATGCTCGCCGATTCCCTGCCGACTGCCAGATTCCTCGTCAACAGCTGGATATGCGATGAGTCGGAGCATGCAGTAGGGGGGATCGAAGTGCGTGGCAAAGGTGTCTTCGGACAGATTCAGGGAGGTGGCAAGGCTACGCATGAGTTGTTCTCCCACAGTGCGGACCTCGGCAAGGTAGGAGCTGCAGGCCCGGCGGAATTCCGGTCGTCCGGCGGGCCATTGGTTCGGGCCTTGCAGGATGTGGTAGTCCGGCCCCTCGGGCAGCGGACGGGCTTCGAGGCCGAGATCGAGCGTCTCCTTGTGATCGGGGGCTCCCCCGGTTTCCTCCTCGTCCAGGACGGAGTAGCCCCGGTAGTGGGGTGAGTGTCTCATGTGAATGGCGTTTTTCGCATCAAACGGAAGGGTGAAAAACTCCCGGGCTTGGCGAAACACATCCGCCAGGGAACCGGAAACCAGATCGGGGTGCCGGAGGTAGAAGAACCCGGTGAGGTGGCAGGTTGTGCGGAGGGCCTTCAGCAGGGAGGGGTCCGGGTGGATGAGATCCCGGTAATCAAAGGTGGGAAGAACTTCTTCCATGGTGCCGCAGTATCGGGGCCCTCCGCCTGCAGTCACGCGCAATTGCAAGGGGAGTCCACCGGGTCATGAAAAACAATCGCCCGGTTCCTGCGAACCGGGCGAGTGGGAAGACGGTTGCTGCAGGCGGGAATCCTACACGGACCCGAAGGCTTCCTTGATGACCTTGCCACGGTTACCCACGAAGAAGGGGCGTCCTCCCATGGCGTGGATACGCTTTTCAACCGGGAGGCCAAGCGCGTAAGCAATGGTGGTGTGGAGATCCTTGGGCTCGTAGGACTCGGTCTTGATGTTGCTGGCAGCATCGTCTGTCTCGCCGATGACCTGACCACCCTGGACGCCTCCCCCCGCGATCATGGCGGAGAAGGCCTTCGGGAAGTGGTCGCGCCCGCCGCGGCCGTTGATGCGTGGGGTGCGGCCGAATTCGGTGGTGAGCACGACCATCGTCTCGTCGAGCAAGCCCTGGGACTCGAGATCCTGCAGGAGGGCGGCTATTGGGGCGTCCATTGCGTTGGTACGATTAGCGGCCGTGCCGGGATTGCCATGCTGCCCATCCCAGCCTCCGAGCTGGACCTCGACGTAGCGCACGTCGTTCTGGATCAGCCGTCGAGCCAGAAGGAGACCGCGGGCGAACCGGGAATTGCCGTAGAGGTTCTTCACGCTGCCCGGTTCCTTGTTGATGTCGAAGAGTTCGGTGGTCTTGCTGTCGAAGAGCTTGACGGTTTCGGTATAGAAGTCGGCATAGGACTTGACGTCCTCATGGGGAAACCCCTTCTCGAAGGCCTCGCGGAAGGTTTCCGCATACTTGAGGCGCCTTTCAAACTGCGTCTTGTTGATCTTGGGGAGGAGGTCCTTGATGCCTCGGTTGGGGTCGCCGATGGGAAGCGGGCTATGATCCGGGCGGAAGAATCCCGGGCCGGGGTTGCCACCACTGATGACCACACTGTCAGGAACGAGTTGACTGCGCCGTCCGAGGAAGTACTGGGCCCAGGAACCCATCTGCGGATGGGACGTCCCGGGGCGCCGGGCAAACCCGGTGTGCATGAGGTAGTTGCCTCCCCCGTGGTCACCGGTCTTGGTGGTCATGCTGCGAATGACAGCCATCTTGTTGGCCTGCTTGCCAAGTTCCGGGAGCATATTGGAGAGCTGCACGCCGTCAGCCGCGGTTGATACGGGGGCAGAAGGCCCGGCGATTCCGCTCTGTGTCTTCGGGTCGAANGTATCNACGTGGGTCATGCCACCAGCCATGTAGAGGAAGATGACGTTTTTGGCGGTTGCGTGCTTGGCTGGCTTGATGACCTTGAAATCGGCGGCNCCGGCAAGGCNTGGGAGGATGGTTACGCCAAGGGTGNTGGCCGCTGCTCCGGTCAGGAAGTTCCGGCGGTCCTGTTCATCGAGTTTGCGGACGATTTCTTTCATGGCAACAGATGGAAGTATGTTCGGGGGATCACTATTTGACGAATAAAAACTCGGGAGTGTTGAGGAGGGCCCAGATCAGGTCGGAGAAGACCTCCGGGCCTTCTGCGGCGCGCAGCTCGCGGTCGAGCAGGTGCTGCTCGCTACCGATCGCACGCCGGCTCAGGATGCTCATGAAGACCACGTCGGCCTTCTCGAAGTTTGAGCGAAGGTTTTTCATGTCCAGGAAGATCCGGGAGCCCGGGGAGGTGAGAATCTCGGTGGCATACCCGTTCATGAGTTCCATGACCTGGGGCACGGATCCATCCCGCGAGCTTGCCTCGATGACGAAGGTGCGGTCGGACTGGCCGAACTTCGACAGGAAATGGGCAGGGTCGGAGGGCTGGGGGAGCTCGGAAGCACGCGCAAGGAGGAGCTTGCGTTTCTTGGCGGCTTCCATGAAGGCCATCATCATCTCCTCGTCCGTGGGGCCGGTGGTTTTGCGGCTGAGGGCGGTCTGTCCGAATGGCTTTTCTCCCTTCGGAGGTTTGGCATTCAGGATGGATACCCCCTCCGAGTTGATGAGGGTTTGCTCCGGCTTGAACTTGTTGAATTCATCCACCCGGGCCACGAATTCGGGCACGGAACCCGGGGGACTGGAAACATTGATCAACTGGTTGTAGCGGTGGCCGGTGTCGAGGCGAAATTGATTGGGATCGTCCACCATGAGCGTGACCAGGGAGTCCCAGATCTGTTCGGAATTCATGCGGCGCAGGAGGGGGCCATTGAAGAAGTAAGGATCGGTCACATTAACCTTCTTCCGTGTGGAGAGGCGGTTATAGGCCTTCGTGTTCACGATGGCCCAGGAAAACGCCTTAAGATCGAACTGGAGGGCAACAATTTCCTCGGTGAGGACCTTGAGGAGGTCGGCATTGAGGGTTTCCTCAGGATTGATGTCGTGCAGAGGTTCGGCCGCACCGCGCCCCATGTAGCGGGCCCACATGCGGTTGGCGATGTTCATCGCGAAGCGGTCGTTCTTGGGATTGGTCAGCCATACCGCGAGCCTCTGGCGAGGGGTGAGAGCGGCGGCGGCGGTTCCATCCTCCCTGCCGAAAAGAATGTAGGGGTCGACCTTGTCGCGTGGGAAGCCGTCTTCATACTGGTAATTTTCAGGCAGCCGCATGGGCCGGTCTGCTACGGTGTGGACGACGAGTTCGCTGGCGCGGCTCATGTCGCGGATGGCGCGCTGGTAGCCGCCTGCGATATTGTTGATGCGTTGCTTCTGCTCCTCGTTGGCGGGATTGAGTTTCTGGCTCTTGGCGATATAGGCCTCGAGGTCCTTGCGCTTGGGCATCTTGCCGGGAAGGGCCTTGCCCTTGGTCTCAAGGTCAGCCAGGTAGGCGGAGAACTCGAAATACTCGTACTGCGTCCAGTTTCCGAAGGGGTCGTCGTGGCACTGGGCACAGGTGATGTTGGTTCCAAGGAAGACCTTGCCCATGAAGGCCACGTGATCGAGCTTCATGGCGTTGTCACGGAGATGGTAGCCCACCGCGGGGTCGTCCCAGATGCGTCCCTCTGCCATGACCATCTTGCGAACGAGCTCATCCCACGGCGTGTTGGTGTCGATCTGCTCCTTGAGCCAGTAGATGAAGGCGTCATTCCGGAGGACAGTGCCCGGGAAGGTGGTCTGAATGCGCAGAAGCTCCGCCAGATGATTGTAGTTGTGGCTTGCGTAGTCCCAGGACTTGAGGAGTTTGATCACGAGTTCCTGGCGCTTGTTCTTGCTGCGGGAACCCAGGAACGCCTTGGCTTCGTCGTAGCTGGGTATGCGGCCGGCCAGATCCAGATAGATCCGGCGAAGATACATGTGGTCGTTGAGGCTCTCGTTGTACTTTAGCTTCTTCTTTTCCAGTCCTGCATCGACCGCAGCGTCGATCCGCTTTACGGCAAGGGCGACGAGGTCGGCCTTGGCGGTCATCTCGCGCGTGCGGACAAAATCCTGGTCAGCCTTGGAAAGAACCTTGAGAGGAACGCTCACGACCTTCTGGTCCGCATCCAGGCGAATCTTCACCGAGCCGCTCTTCAGTCCGACGAAGGTTCCCTTCATGGGCTGGCCACTGGAGTTGACCCAGGTGCGCCCGGAGAGAGCAGGGAGACAGCACACGGTGGCGAGAGCGCAGATGGAGAAAATTCGTAGATTCATGAACGCGAATGGACGAACGGGGGTTTGGGAAGAGCCTTGGGTAAATACGCCTTTAGCGGGCGAATGTCTATCCGATTGCTCACAGAATGAGGGGTCGGCGGAGCCGATCTCCCTAAAACAGGGAAAACCCGGGGCCGATTGTTACCCCAAAGCGGGCAATGCTACGCACGTGAGCTTCGATCGCAAAGGTCTTGAGGATTGGCCGGATTTGGGCCGCAGGGCCGTCTTTTTGTTTCAGAACGGGTGAGAAAACAGGGAAGCCATACTCCCAGCCGCCCCGTGATCATCCTGCGACCCCTCCGAGCGGAGAAGCGACCGGCAGGGGCGGAGGACGGTGGCCTCTGGGCTCACTCTCTCATCTTGAGGGTCACCCGTCGGTCCACCGGAACATTCTCCACGGTTCGAGTAGCTCCACCCGGCCAGAGGATCTCCAGTCGAACGGGGTTGTCGTGGTCGCCCAGCCCGAAGTGGAGGACGAGATCGTTCTGGTTGCCCTGCCCGGTGCCTGCTTCCACCTGCCGGGTGAGAATACGGCCTCCGGGTAAGGACAACCTGACCTGGGCGCCAATCGCGAAGAGATTGACCTTTCTGCCCGGGTCGCCGAGGAGGCGGACTTTCAGCCAGTGGTTCCCCGTCGTTGTGTTCACGAAAAGCTTTCCCGCGGCCATGAGATCGAGATCTCCGTCGTTGTCAAAGTCGGCCCAGGCGGCCTGGTAGGTTGGGGGAAGTCCGTCCAGCTTGCTGTCCGCGGTCGCATCAGAGAACTTGAATTCCCCGTCATTGCGGAAAAGGACGGAATTGTTTTTCCGGCCGAAGCTGGCCGTGCCGTAGACTGTGGTGAAGAACAGGTCGAGGTCGCCGTCATTATCGTAGTCGGCTGCCGACGGGCTGGCGTAGGATTCCTGGTAGAAGACTCCACCCTGCCCCCTGCTCTCGAAGCTGTATCCGCCGTCCCTGCCCCTGTTCCGCAGCCAGAGCGACTCGGGTTGATTCCCGCGGTTGTCCTTGTGGGCAAAGTTGCCGGCAAAAAGGTCGAAGTTGCCGTCATTGTCGAAGTCGCCCCAGGCCGCGCCGATGGAGTGGCCACCNGCGAAGCCCGGGCCATTTGCGATCACGCCCTGAGCCTGCGTTGTGTCCGTAAGGTTTCCATCGCCGTCGTTGTTCCAGAGAANGTTGGGCTGCAGCCGGTAGTTCGAGACATAGATGTCGAGGTCGCCGTCGTGATCGAAATCGCAGGCGCTGACCCCCCGCGCCCGGTAGCGAACCTCGCTCCAGGTCATTTCGAATGCCTGTCCGCCACGGTTGGTGAGGACAAAGTCGGCATGGGTGGCAGCGGGCCAGTTTTCGTAGCCCCCGACGTAAAGGTCGGGGAAGCCGTCATTGTTGAAGTCGCCCCAGCAGGCCCCGAGGGAGCNGCCGCCGGGAAGATCGGGCAGGGGGACTTCCACGAATTCCTTGCCACCCTTGTTTCGGTAGAGCTTGCGACCAGTCCACGAGTAGAGGTCGAGGAAGCCATCGTTGTTGAAGTCGGCGGCCACGCAGGCCCCGGGACTGGCGACTTTCACGAATTTCTCGCCCTTCTCATTGCGGTAGAGCGTCCCCCCCGCGCAGAGGTCGGTCCAGCCGTCATTGTTGAAGTCAAACCAGCACGCCTCGTTNCCTCCAGCCGCGCCGAGTTCGTCGCTTTTGTNCTCGAAGGTGGCGGCAGGGAGAGGGAGAGANAGGGGNGCCACAAGCACCCATGCCACCACGAGACGGAAGGGTGAATCCATGAGAGATCTGCGCATTGCTCCTGCCTACACCCATTCGNGAATGGAGAACAGGGGAATCGAGCTGGGCGATCGAGGGCACGGCAGGCTTCCCAGGCAGAGGCAAGCCCATCCGGAGCCCGATTCTCCCCCGACCCGGGAANCGCTTGGGAATCGCATTTCAGGGAACGCGTCGTTTCCCCCGCGGGCCGGTTCCCGCCTGTGCTCCGATCCTTATGGAGAAGGATCCAGGGATGCTCGGCAGGCCAGCACCCTTTTTTGATGCATCGTGGACGGTGCGTTGTTAGGTCTGCGGCGCCATGATCTGTAGTTGGAGGTTCCTTGCCGCCGTTTCCCTGNTCGGGTTCCCTGCTGGTTGCACGCACACGGGAGAGAAGCCCGCGGATCCTCTACCCGGGGCGGATGGAGGTCCCCTCCCGGTTGAGTTACGCGAGGCGGAGCCAGTCCTGGCGCGGCCCGATTTCCAGAAAGCCCTGGAACTTTCGGACTCCGTCAGGGTAGGCATGCCTCAGCGTGTGGTGGAGGCNATGTTCGGNCCGCCCGACAAGGCAGGCTACAAGATCTACGGGCGGGCCACCCAGNCGGCGTGGCGTGCCCTGGTGTGGGAATGGGTCTTTCAGGACGTCAAGCCCCCCCGGGCCCTTTCCATCGTGTTCCAGGAAGANGGCGAGGGAACGTGGCGGGTGAATCACGGTGACTGGCCGGAGTAGGTCCCTGCCGCGTTGCGGGCGATTCCCGGAGTGCTGCCNGGCAACCGATCTGGAATAACNCCGGGGGAATTCCGGTCCCCCTCGCGATCGGAATGGTGTAGAAGCTGGCATGGAATTGCGANTTGCCATTCTTCTGTNCCTCTTGGCCAGTGCCGGGGTCNTTGCCCGGGCCGATGATGGNGGCCGGCCGAACATCATCCTCGTCATGGCGGATGATCAGGGCTGGGGCGACATGGCCTACAATGGGCACCCCCATCTCAAGACACCCAATTTTGACCGGGCGGCGGCCGAGGGCTTGCGGTTCGATCGCTTCTACGCCGCTGCCCCGGTCTGCTCGCCCACCCGTGCGAGCGTCTTGACCGGCCGCACCCCCAATCGCAGTGCGGTCTTCAAGTGGGGGCACCCTATCCGCCCCCAGGAAGTGACCGTTGCCGAGGTTCTCGCCGGGGCGGGCTACCGGACGGCGCACTTTGGCAAGTGGCACCTCGGTTCCGTCCGTAATGGAAGTCCCGCCAATCCGGGTGCGAATGGATTTCAATTCTGGTCCAGCGCCCCGAATTTTTATGAGAACAATCCCATTTTTTCCTCCAAGGGAATGGCCACCCGGATGAAGGGGGAGAGCTCGATGGTAACGGTGGACGGGGCCCTGGATTTCGTNAAGGGCGCGCTGGCTGAGAAGGCTCCCTTTTTCGTGGTAATCTGGTTCGGGTCGCCTCATCTCCCCCATATCGCCCTGGCCGGGGATCGAGCCCCTTACCGCCATCTGCCTGAGCGTGATCAGAATTTTCTCGGTGAGATCACTGGTATGGACCGNGCCTATGGAAAGTTGCGAGACAAGCTGGAGGAGTGGAAGATCCGGGAGAACACCATTCTCTGGTACTGCAGCGACAACGGAGCCTTGCCCGGGGTGGGATCCTCNGGGGGGCACCGCGGACACAAGGGGAAGGTCTACGAAGGGGGGCTGCTTGTTCCCTCCATCCTCGAATGGCCGGCTCGTCTCGGAAAACCTCGGNCGACAGGGATGCGCTGCATCACGAGCGATATTTATCCGACCCTTCTTGAAATCGCTGGAGCAAGGGTCGAGCAGCAGCCGCTAATTGACGGAGTCAGCCTGGTGCCACTCATTGACGGAGTCACGGAATCGCGGGAGAAGGCGTTCGGTTTCTGGGACTACCCCGTCGGGGGGATCAGCACACCCTCGGCCNAGTGGATGCAGGAACTGCTGGAGGAGCAGCAGAAGGGAGGCGACCTCAAGCCCCATCCCTCCAGCCAGAGGGCGGCGGAGTTGCCGAACCCGAAGTTTCCTCTCGATTCCTTTCCCGGTCACTCAGCGTGGGTCTCGGGGGACTGGAAGCTGCACCGGATTCAGGGGCGGGGTGAGCGGGAGGCCAGCTGGGAACTCTACGACCTCGCCCGTGANCGGNCCGAGGCCCGGGACCTGTTTGCCCGGCAGACCGTGGTGGCAGCGCGCCTGCGGGAGGAACTCGAAGACTGGTTGCAGTCGGTCTCCCGCAGTATGAATGGAGAGGATTACTAGCTCCTTCCGGGTTCACCGGTTGCCGAGGCTGGCTTCAGGGAAGCCCGGGGTGCGGACCGTGAAACGATACCCGGTCGGGGTAGTATCTTCGAAAAATCCGCGGGCTGGCGGAGAGGTGGAGAGCCAGACGGGAGGAGAGTTGAGTCGGTGTCTCGAATGGTGATTTGGAGATGGNGGTCTTGAGCAGCGGGTCCGACCTTGTATAAGTGTGACCTACGGATCGCGNCAGTGTTCCGTTTTTTCCGGTGTCACCGCCCCCATGTAAATCCGGCTACTCCTGATGAAAAGATTCCCCCTCCTCATTATCGGTGCCCTGCTTGGGCTTGGTCCAGCCGAAGGACAAGTTCCCCAGTTGCTGTCTCTGCAGGGACGGATCAGCGTGGACGGAAGGAACTTCGGAAGTCCTGCTCCACAGGAAGGAGCCTTCAAATTCGCCCTCGTAAACCAGGCCGGGACGATCTCGCACTGGAGTAATGACGGAACCAGTGCGGCTGGCGCGGAGCCAGTCTCACCGGTGACGCTCATGGTTTCCAAGGGGCATTACTCCGTTCTCCTCGGTGATGCCACCCTGCCCCACATGATNATTCTGCCGGCCTCAGTCTTTACCAACGAGGAGGTCTATGTTCGCACCTGGTTTGACGGGGGAAATGGTTTTGAACGGCTGGTTCCCGATCGCCGTATTGCAGCCGTGGGCTACGCNATGATGTCGGCGGANGTGCAGGATGGTATCATCACGACCGACAAGCTGGCCGACCGCGCGGTCACTGGCAGTAAGATTTCTCCTGATGCGGTAGATGGGAGTCATGTCCTAGATAAGTCCATCTCGTCCCTTGACCTGGGCCCCGACTCGGTGGGACGGGTGCATATCGTCGGTGGGGCCGTGGGTTCGGANGAGGTGGCTCCTGAAGCAATTGGNTCCTCTGAAGTNGCGGANGGGGCGATCCGCAATGAGGACGTGGAGGATAATACGATTACAGGGGAGAAGCTGGCGGACATTCTTGAACTGGGGAGCACTGATGCGGACGGGGCGTTGACCCTGTGGGACNGGGGAGGTGACGTGGAAACCATCGAGCTCCTGGGAGGAGCCAGCCGGATTTCGGCATATGGATCGGACGGGCAGGTGCAGGCGCGGCTGGAGGGCCCCGACTGGGGCAGGCTCCTGCTCTATGATAANACCCCGGAGAATAATGAACTCGCGGTTCTGGCCGGGCATGAGCGTGACCCGTTTTTTGGAGGGGATGTTCCCGGGGGNGTCTTGCACCTGTCGACGGCAGCCGGGGTCCGGTCCACCCTGAAGGCCTCGGAGACGGAAGGTGGGTATCTGAGGCTCTACCAGAATGACGGTCAGANAGGAGTGCATGCCGATGGAGACAATGGTGGTGCAGGATTCATCTCGGTNCGGGATTCCNCGGGTCTCAGTCGGATCACCCTCGATGGGGAGAGCACGGGGACCGGGGGCCAGATCCGGGTTTATGATGACGATGGGACGCAGACTATCGAATTGCTTGGGGCAGAGACCGTGACCGGAGGGGGTCGGATCCGGGTCCGCAGTGCGGATGGCACAAATGCGGCAGAACTGAGGGAGGACCAGACCGAAGGAGGCGGNGAGCNGCGGCTCTACAATGCGGAGGGCGAAGGGACGGTTGTCATTGAAGCCCAGGAGAGCGCCAGCGACGGTGCGCAGATCAATCTCTACAATAATGCCGGTATCAAGACCATGGAGCTTGATGGGGAATACGGGCAGGGCGGCCCGAGCCGGGTGACGACCGGGACGGTGGAAATCACNGGGGGATCGGACCTTTCCGAGCAATTCGAGATTTCTCCCTCGGAGCTGGAACCTGAGCCCGGCATGATCGTGTGCATCGATCCCGACGCCCCGGGCCAGCTCAAGCCCAGCAGCAAGGCCTATGATCGNACGGTGGCGGGGATCATCAGCGGGGCGGGCGGGGTCCGCACGGGTCTGCTCATGGGGCAGCGTGATTCGCTGGCGGATGGGGCACATCCCATCGCCCTGACGGGGAGAGTCTATTGCAGGATGGATGCCAGCAGTGGTTCAATCGAACCTGGCGACCTGATAACCACCTCGGACACGGCCGGCTACGGGATGAAAGTGACGGATCACGACCGGGCGCGTGGTGCAATCATCGGCAAGGCCATGACCCGGCTGCATGAAGGGCAGGGACTCGTTCTCGTCCTCGTGTCGCTGCAGTAATCAATCAACAGACTGGAGAACGAGCGAGATGATGAAGAGTCCCCTGAGACGAAGCGGAATACTGTTTGCTGCCATGATCGCCACCCTGGCTCCGCCGGTGACGTGGGCTGAGATCCAGGTGCGTGTTTCCTTCAAGGTGATCCGGGGCCCTGATGGTGAGTTTCCGGACAATGTCAACACGATCGGGGTGACCGGATTGAATTTCAACTCAGAGCAGGTCATCAGGAACAACATCGCTTTCACCAATGACATGCTACGCCGGAGAGGATCCCCGATCCGGCTCTTTCTCAGGGACGACACGGTCTACAATGTGACCGGTCAGGCGAACCCATGGTTCAGGCGGTCCGCGAGAAGCACGGTCAACAAGAACAACCTCGAGGAGGCAGCAACGGCGAGCGCGGCAGCGAGGACGCTGTGGANCTGGCATGATGATTCCATCAATATCTACCTGAACGACACCCGTTCCGGGGTCTGCTCCTTTCCCTCAGGGGGCAGGAGTGCGATCTTTATCGGGGCAGGGGGTTACCAGGAGCTCCTGATTCATGAGATTGGTCACTTTTTCAACCTNGCGCACACCCATGCCGGGGACAACGACGGAGATCTCGATGACTGGGCGGACGGGGATGGTCTTTCCGAGACCCTTGACGATGACCCGGATGCGAGCGCNGCTGACATCAACGCCCAGCACGCCGGCGAAACGCAGGAGAAGCGGGACGACCTGATCTTCAACATCATGTCGTATCACCTGCCCCAGGACCGTTTCGTCTGGCAGCAGATCCAGGAATTCGTGGAAACCGCCAACAACGAGAGGGCTGTACAGGCGAGTGGGAAAGGACTTTTCGTGCGGAGGGACGGTAATGATTTCAACAATGGAAGGACCTACGGGGGACGCGTGCGAACGCTTCAGCGTGCGGTCAGTTTGTCGACCTCCTCNAATGACGTCATCCTGATGCGTGGGACGCTGGACGTGCCCGACGGCACGGTTTTTACCAAACCCCACGTGTGGATGAATTGGCGATCCAGGGCGCTCATCGAGTAGGGCTGATGAAAGCGATGCAAGGTGCAACCCGGATCGTGCTCCTGCTGGGGGCCGGGACGACACTGGTCCTCGGCCAGAGCAACAGTGCCAGTGCCAGCTACAAGCTGCTCTCGGCTCCGGCTCTGGGGGGCGGCGGACAGGTTGGCAACGGCTCGAATATCCAAGCCGATCTTTCGGTAGGAGGGCTGGCGGGTGGTTCTGCCTCGCAGGTGACTGCGGGAGGNGCGCAGGAGAGATTCCATTACATCGGCCAGCTCTTCGATATCACCGGTATCGAGGTGGAGGGCTCTCCCCTCACTGTTGATGAGGGAGGGGCACGGNAACTACAGGCTGTGGCCATCCTCGATGACGAGACCGAGGTGGCCCTGTCGGGACCGGAGGTAAAATGGTCAGTCCTGCTCGGGCCGCTGAGCGGAATTNCTTCCTCGGGCCTGGCGACCGCTGATTCNGTNTATGCCGATGCNGCTGCAACCGTGCAGGCGAGCAGCCAGGGTGTAGACGGGCAGCTGGGACTCACCGTGCTCAATACCAATGGGGACGATTTCAGGGCTTATGGCGGGGATGGGCTGCCGGACGACTGGCAGGTGGGGCACTTCGGCCTCCCTCCGAATGTGGACGCCGCCCCGGAGGCGAATCCCGACTTTGACCCCTACGATAATCTTACTGAATTTCTCACTGGCTACAGTCCGGTGGACCCGGGCGCGTTCTTCCAGCTCTCGGTCATCGAGATCGCAGGCTCGAGGGCAACCCTGGAGCTTTCCAAAGTTGTTCCGGGAACGCGTTATCGAATCGAGCGCCGTAANAACCTNGTTGATGATTCCTGGCTGGAGTTGATGAGCTTCACGAGCCTGAGTGAGCTCCTCGGCTATAAGGTGGAGGATCCCGCTGCCGCGGGGCCGCGCTGGTTTTACCGGGTTGGAGTGGAGCCGGAGCAGGGTCCCGGCAGCCCNGGCATGGAGGAGCNGGGCGGAAATCCGNGGTGACCCGCTCAGCGCTGGGGAACAGGGGCTTCAAGGACGGTGGCGCCGNNCTCCTCGCTCATGACGAGAATGCTGAACTTCTGGACGTCACCAATGTCACTGGTGCTCACGCTGGCGTAATCGAATTTGCCGCGCAGGTCCGTGTAGCCGTCCTTGTAGAACCTGGCCCCGTTGCCCGTCAGGGCATAGACCTTCACGTAGGTGGTCGGAAGGGCCCTGTCGTCTCCGGCATGGCGCACGGTCAGGAGGCCGTAGCGTTCGCTGACCACGGCATGTAATTCATTGGAATATACGGCCTGCGACCGCTTCTTGCCTCCGCCGATGATTTCGACAAGGACGTTTTTGGACTGGTATTCACGCGGGAGTTCGAAGCTATGGGAACGCTTTTCGTCAGCCAGTTGGAGGCGCTCTGTCTTGTTGGGCCGGACGACCGAGAAACTTCCGCTGTTGCTGGANACGAACGGGTTGGTACTGAAGAGAAACTCGAGATCCATCTCGTAGTAGTTGACCTGNAGGTTGGAGACCTTCTGGTAGTCGATGGTCACCAGTGANCCCTCGACCTTCAGTCCGAGGGCAGGTTCGGCCGCGGCGAGCTTATCCTGCTGCTGGTTGCGGTCGTCGTCGGAAACCACCTGCGGATCCTTGCCNTCGATCTCGTTGGCCTGCGAAATNACGTTCGCGAAGCGCTCCCGCCAGCGGGTAACCGGGTGCCCGGCATATTGTGCCGCGATGGCCCGGGCCTCTTCCGGCTTTGACTGGTAGAAGGCGCTGTAGGCGCGGAAGTAGTCNTACTGGATGGTNGTAGGCAGCGTGGCGGCCTTGACGGAATCGAGTCTGCCCATCGCTTCGNTGGCCCGGTCCTGGAGGAAGAGGTAGTATGCGACGCTCAGCTGGTCGGAAGAGTCGAGNCTGTGCTTCTGGCTGAGAATACGCAGGAGCTTCTGGTACTGGTTGCGGATACGTCCGTTCAGGATTTTGCGGGCGCCGCCGACCACGTGGGACCGGTTGTTGACGAGCGGACTGTACTCGAGATGTTCATAGGCCCGCCGTGTCACGGGGTCCATGGTGACAAGCTGGCTGACGAGGTAGTCCCCGCAGCGGGCCAGGTAGCGTCCGTCAACAAGAAGAAACTGACGTGTTGAGGGGGCATGATCGTGGAAGATCCCGTAGCTGTAGAGGGTAGGGTGATACTTGCCGCGGCGGTGAAGGAGAGAAAGCGCGTTCTTGAAGAAGTCCTCGCTTTCCCGGCAACGCCANGCGATTTGCTCGAGATTGATGTTGTGGAGGTTCTGCCGGGCCAGATAGGCGAGAACCTGCTTTTCNGTTCCCCACTGNCTGATGTGCGCCCATGANGATTCGTCCACCTTGGAGGGTGTATCGACCACTACGAGGGTGAACTGCTCGGCNTGGGCGATGACTTCGCCGTTCTTCGAAACATGGGCCGGATAGCATGGNAAGTTGCCGGGAGCGGGGAAGTAAAAGAACCGCTCGATNCGCTGGGTGGTGTAAGGCTCGAGGGAGATCTTACCGGTAGCGGTGGCGCGGTGGCCAAGCACCGGTATGGAGCCCTTCGGGATCTGGATGAGNACGTCCAGCTTCTGGCGTGTGCTGGTGGGATTGGTGACCACTACCTGGGCACCGTAGACGACGCCGGTCACGAACTCGTCGCTGACAAACTTGTCGACCTGCTCTCCGTCCACGATGCGGTGCCGGTCGCCATTGCGGAAGTAGCTCTGGCTNACGAGGAGCGGNGGACGGTTCTTGGCGAGCTGGGCTTCCTTGATCTCGCGATGAAATGCGATGGCGTTGTCGGCGGCAGTAAAGACCAGCCTGCCGTCCCTGATGTCCATTTTGCTCTCGGGTGAGGCGAAGGGAAGATCGAGCACAGCAAGTGCGAGGAGCATTTCGTGNACGTTGCGGGCNGCTTCCCCCAGNTANCGGGATCCGAATCCNCCCTNGCCCTCGTGACGGGCGAAGTCGAGCCAGAATTTGCTTTCGGCAATCAGGTCGAAGGCGTGAGCGTCGATGGGCAGCTGATAGTAATTGGTCTCAGCCCACTCCCTGGTGGATTCCACCGCGCGGTAGAGCGCCTCTGTTTCGAAAGTAATGTCCAAGTCATCGGCGTAGGCGTCAAAGGNCNNGGCCTTGTCACCCTGTTTGTCCTTGGCGTAGCGACTGCGGAAGGCCNNGCGAAGCCCCTTGGACGTGGCNTNCAGGTTCTGCTGCACTTCGGCAAGTGCCTTGGCGGAATCCTCGGCCCTTCCGGCCGGGAGATCGTCGATTTCGGTTTCGGGTTGGAGANNGTTGGCGGCGAGGCTCCGACGACGGGCGATNCCCCCACCGGCNTCATCCCCTTCTCCAAAGGCAGTGCCCGCCNCGACATCCGGGGGAGCGGTGGGAGCGGCAGCGGTCNCGAAGGGCACGTCTCTGGCAGAAAGTAGTGAGGCGGCCTTGCGGCGCGCCATGTCCATCTGCTGGTTGCGTTTGCTGAAGGTCAGCCCACCGGTGGCGAGGGCTCCCTGGAAGCGCAGATAGTCCCCGGCGGGGTCAGGTGGTCGCAGGGCGAGGCGATCCCGGAGGTCCCAGCGGGTGCCCTCAAGGCGCTCCTCGTGACGGTGTGCCACGAGGATGCGTTCGAGTGAGTTGAGGCGTTTGTACTCGTAGGGCTCAAGATAGGTGCCGAGCTTGGCGTCGAGAAGGAACTGGTCGAAGAAGGTACGATCGCGCTTATTGGCAAGGTAGGGGGCAATCACCTCCGCAAAGAATTTCGGATCCTTGCGGNAAAGGAAGAAGTTCAATTCGTGGCAGGCGAACTTGGAGTAGTGCGCGCGTTTCTCCTCCTTTTTCAGGCTGGGCCAGTTGAGGATGAACTCGAACTGGCGGAGGGTTGCATCGTCCCGGATGGCGAGGAGGTAGCGGTAGGCGCTCGTGAGGTTCTCAAAGACCTCGAAGCGGGCCGTGCTCAGGTCGGGAATCTCAAGTTTTTCCCCCTCTCCGAGAAGGGTGACGGAATCCTGTTCGGTAAAGTGGCGTTCGGGGTCGAGGGAGCGCAGCAGTCGCAAATCCGCTATCTCGGTCTCGCGCTCAGGCAGAGAGGTCTCGGCATAGGTCGAGCCGTGGTGGTCCAGAACGAGGACGTGCACGTGCTGGCGGTCCCCGAAGGCCTTCAGGTCGATNGAGATGCGGCCCTTTTCGTCCGGGTTGAGGTTGAGGAACTGAGCAGGACCGTTGACGAGAAAGTCGACCGTGCTGCCGGTTGGGCCGTCGCCCTCGCCGCGGCCCCGGGATTGGTTTGCGGCCTCCCTCTTGGCATCGGCTGCTTCCCCTGGCTTCGCTCGATCGTAGGCTTCCCCTTCCTTCAGGGACTCCATCTCGGCCTCGGTGTCGCGCACGGCCCACGGATTCAGGAGAATCTCGGGACGCTCCAGCATGTTTCCGGGCAGTTTCCGGGCGAAGCGGCGTTCGAGAATATAGCGGAACTCATCGCCGATCTTGCGGCCACTCACGAAGAGATTGGGGAGCCGGCCAGGGGTGCCGCTGAAGAGGCCGGCNTGGGGCGCGTAGCCGAGAGAGCCGAAGAGGTCGAAGTCCGGAAGGAAGCGAGTTGCCACGATATGGACGCGGGTGGCCTTGTCGGCGTTGGCGACGTCGATCTGGAGCGATTCGCCAACGACTGCAAGCCGGGTGAGATGGGAGGGGGCGCGGTCGCGAATCTCAAGGGTGCGTGCCTTGTTGAAGACGTGCCTGCTGGCAACCGTGCCGCGGGCAATGCGCAGGGTGATGGAGTGATTTCTCTTTTTGACCAGCAGGCGATAGTCGCCGGGCTCGAGGTTCGCAGCCACGAGGAATCCGTCTTCGAGGGAGAGGTGTTCATAGGCGTCGGCTGTGATGCCTGCCGAGGAAACGGCGTGCAGGGAGAGCTCGGACCGGTCNAGGCCTCCGAGATAGGGTATCCGGATATCCTGGCCGGCGGTGGAGTGAAGGAGCCCGGGGTGTGTGCGGCGGGCCTCCGGGAGGTTCCAGATGCGTTGCCGGTTGGTGGCGGTCCCGGCCTGAACCCTGGTGATTCCCTCGAGGGTNCCAAGATTGACAGTGCCGGACTTGTCGGTCTTCAGGGTGAAGTTNCGCGGATTCTTGAAGTTGGGCCGCCGCACGGCGACGTTGAGAATCTGTCCCGCGCGGGGCTCACCTGTCCGGCCGAGGTTCTGGAGAATGAACCGGCCATCCACCCGGCTGAGGTAGAGGTCGTCCACGTGGTCACTGCTGAGCTGTCCATTCACCCGGAAGGTTTCTCCGGCGGAGAGCTCCATCTCCTTCTGGCCCTGGCTGGCGACCCTGACGGTTGCCCGCAGCTGGACCTGNAGGGTGGTNAGCCGGTTGGGGACACGAAGCTCGTGGGTGGCCTCCCGGTCTGAAGCGATCTTGAAATCACTGATCGTGTCGGTGGTGGAGACCCCGTCCATGTCGGTGGAGGTGAGGACGAGGTTGACCTTGTCGAGGCGGGTGAGCGAGATGGGCTGGCCTGCCACGGTGAGGGAGGGGCGCACAATCACGGTGGCCTTGGAGCCGGGGCGCAGTGATTCCCGGTCAAGCTGGATGCCGGCATGGAGCTGGTAGGACTCCGTGGAGTGCTGGAAGCGGGCGAGACTCGCAAAGCCATCAGCAGACTCGACAACCGGGGTGCGGCGGCCGGGCTCATTGGTGAAGGGAATGAGGACGCGGCCTTCGTCATCGCACTTGTAGCGGCGTCCGCCGAACCATACTGCAGCGCCCTCGGCAGGCATGCGCGCCTCGTTGAGAACGGTGAGGACTTCCCCGCGGCCGGCAGTAGAGGAAAGCACGTGGTGCCGCCCCTTGCGGATGACGGCCCGGCTGCTCTTGCTGCCGCCGATGAATTCGACGATCCAGATACCNCGCCGGTTGGCAATCTCGGGGAAATCAAAGTCGCGGGCGATNCGGCGCTGGGGGGCATCCTTGTACTGCACGGTGCGCTCGTGATTTGCGACCAGTCCGTCGAGGTCGAGATCGGTGCTGATCTCGGTGCCGTGCTTCAGGTAGTAGTTGAGGGTATTGACCTCGAAGACCTTCACGATGAGGGTCTGCACGTTCTTGATGTGCACCCGCAGGCGGACCTTGTCCGTTATGTCGAAGTGCTCGGGGCTCGNAGGGTCGAATTCAATGTCCACGCGGTCCTTGAGTGCCTGGAACTGGGAGGGCGTAAGGTAGGAGGCCCAGCGTTCGGAATCGCCGANGCCATGAACGATCTTGCTCTCGGCGAAGACCNCCTTGAGCCAGGTTTCCCGGAAATATGGAGCGTAAGGCTTGTAGTTNCCGGCNTCCTTGAGGAGTTCGAGCAGATAATTGCGGACCAGGGGCTCATCCGTGCCGATGGGGGCGAGCCCGGTAACCTTTGTGAAATNCTGGCCCAGGTTGGCGGGGTGGCGCCAGAGTTCGCGGTTGTCGCGAATCCAGTCNGGATGAANGTAGGAAACGCTGCGCGGCANTTTGATGTAATCCATGAAGCGGTCGGCATTGTGGACACCCCGGGAGTGGTCAAAGAGAAGGCGTTGGTAGAGGAGATGGGCCTTGAGGGAATTGAAGGAGGGATCGAGCTGCGNGAGGAACCGCCAGGCGCGCTCGAGGTAGCTCTCCCGGACCTCGGGCTGGGCGGCAGGGTTGACGTCGGTACCGGGCCGGAGCTTGGAGAGGTAGGTGTGAACGAATTTCTGACTGCGAAGGAGATCTTTTCTCTGTCCACGCAGNGCATCGAGCTGTGCGACGGTGAGCGCCCGGTGGATGTTGAACTCNCCGAATCCGCGACTCTCCTTCGTCNTGAGATCCGCGAGGATGAGATCGANCAGCCCGGGAAGGTCTGGGTTGTCGGCCCGGCTGAGGAGGTCGCGGCGCTGGGNAGTGGTGAGGTCGTGACCGCTGGCAAGAAGGCGGTAGAACTCGAGGGGCGAGATATGCTGGAGCGTCTTGGTTCCACGCAGTGCCTCGGCGAGGAACCTGCTCCATGAGATCTCATCCTGTTGCAGGACGGATGAAAATTCCCGGGCCAGGGCCTTCCCCTCCTGCTGGTGATTGAACTGGAGCCCGAGTTCGCGCCGGATGTGTTCNAGGGATCCCTTGGGATCCTCGCGGTAGTTGAGCAGGGCCTCCCGGTTGAGGACGAGCTTGCGCAATCCGGAATTGGGGAATCGCTTCTGCCACTGGGCAAGAATGTCNTCGAGTTGCTCGTCCTGCCTGGAATTCTGGTAGTGAAGCGAGTGGTAATAGTAGTAGTCCTCGGTGCCGGGGATGAGCTGTTTGAGAACATCATCGCGATTTGNGGCGAGGGCGAATTTCTCAATGAAGCCGATTTCCTGCTGGGCCGGAGCGGTTCCAGAAAACAGGGCGGCGAGGCAGAGGGAGGCCAGGGCGGGACGGTGGCTGGATAGGGGTGCTCTTCGCATGGGATTATTCGGGTNGGCCGATCGGGACGCGTATTTTGCCCCATCCGGAGCCTACGGTCACTGAAAAGCGGACCCCGTCCCGGAACCTTTCTTGGAAATATTTACCGTTTTCCAGCTCCTGATACCCCAAATGAATGGCGAAACGGGCTTCGAGGGTGCCCGGCCGGGAGGCGCCCCGTTCAGGCCCCGGGGTAGTGGAACTCGCCAAAAAGACGGCTCTTTTGAAGGAGAGGNGTCCAGAACCAGCTCATGAGAAGGGACAAGGCGGAGGGGAGGAGAACNCAGAGCGTGATGATGAAGCCATCGGTCACCCCGGTGGACTGGACCGCCGCCGGGCCGGCGGCGAGGACCAGCCAGGCCGGGATGGTGGTCAGGAGGAGTCCGGGAAGGTTGAGGACGAACCAGGGAACGGCTGCGATCCACCAGAACGGCGAGCCGNNGTTTCCCAGGGCNAGGAGGAATCCGGCGGTCAGNACCCGCCAGGTGTTGAGATTGAGAAGTGCTCGGGGGAAGGTAGCCATGCCGGGAGTTCTGCCTTGTTTTCCCTAGGACGGCCTGAACTCAGCTTTTGTTCATTCTTCTTTAGCCAGGTCGAGAAGGAAGGCGAACTTGAGAGCCGTTTCGCGATAGCGGTCGAAGCGACCGGAAGCGCCGCCGTGCCCAGCGCTCATGTCGGTTTTGAGCAGAATGGGGTNGTNGCCGGTCGTTCGGTGGCGCAGGCGGGCGGCCCACTTGGCAGGTTCCCAGTACTGCACCTGAGAGTCGTGCAGGCCGGCAAGGATCAGGAGAGCCGGGTAGGAGGTTTCCCNGACGTTGTCGTACGGGGAGTAGGACAGCATGTAGTGGTAGGCCTCCGGCTGAGCGGGGTTCCCCCACTCGTCATATTCGAAGGTTGTNAGAGGAATGGNGTCGTCNAGCATGGTGGTGACCACGTCCACGAAGGGAACATCCGCGATGAGTCCCCGGAAGAGGTCAGGGCGCATGTTGGCAACCGCGCCGACGAGTAGCCCCCCCGCGCTGCCGCCACTGGCGAAGAGCTTTTCGGGGTGGGCGTATTTATGCGCAACGAGGTGTTCGGCGCAGTCGATGAAATCAGTAAAGGTGTTTTTTTTNTTCATGAGCTTGCCCNCCTCGTACCAGCGACGTCCGTGTTCCTGTCCGCCGCGGACATGGGCAATGGCATAGACGAATCCGCGGTCCAGCAGGCTNAGCATGGTGCTGCGGAAGGTGGGTGGGGTACTTGANCCGTAGGATCCGTAGGCGTAGAGGTANAGNGGCGCGGAGCCATCCCGCTTCGTGCGTTCATGATAGACCAGTGAGATGGGTACGCGCGTGCCGTCCCGGGCGATCGCCTCTAGGCGCTCGGANCGGTAGTTNTGACTGTCAAAGNCCCCGAGGACNCGATCCTGCTTCAGGAGGACCTTCTTCCGGGTGCGCATGTTGTATTCGAAGACGCTGTCCGGTGTGCGCATGGACTCGAAGTTGAAGCGGAGCACATCGGTTTCCATGACGGCATTCTTTCCGAGCCAGGCCGCGTAGGCGGGTTCGCCGAAGTCGATTTCGTGCCACTTTTTCCCGGCGTTGCGGATGCGGATGCGGGTGAGAGCATCCCGGCGCTCCACGACAACGAGGTAGTCCCGGAAGACCTCGAAGCTGCTGAGGTAGATGTCTTCCCGGGCGGGAAGGACCTCCTTCCAGTGTTTTTCGTCAGTCCGGTCGAGAGGGGTGCTCATGAGCCGGAAGTTGGGGGCATCCATGTTNGTACGGATGAGGAACTGGTCGTTCCAGTGGTCGATGCCGTGCTCNAGGTTGCGCCGGCGCGGAGTGAANACGCGTGGTTTCATATCCGGGTTGTCGGCGTCAATCAGGTGAAACTCGTCGGAAAGGGTCTGGCTCGAGCCAATCACGATGAAGCGCTGCGATTTGGTCTTGTAGACATAGCAGCGGAAGGTCTCGTCCTTTTCCTCGTAAACCAGTGTGTCGTCGGTGACGGGAGTACCGAGGACGTGACGGTATACGCGGTAGGAGCGCAGGGTTTCCGGGTCCTGGCGAGTGTAGAAAATCGTCCTGTTGTCGTTGGCCCAGGCGTGATTGCCGGTAACCCTCTCGATCGTGTCGGGAAGGACTTCGCCGGTCTCGAGATTCTTGAACCGGAGAGTATAGATGCGTCGTCCACGGGTGTCNGTCGCAAAGGCCACCAGTTTTTCATTGGCACTGATACCACCAGTCCGGTGGCTGTAGAAATCGTGCCCCCTGGCGAGGGCTGGGATATCGAACATGACCTCTTCCTGNTTGGTTCCAGCTCGTCTTCGACAACTGAGGGCATAGGAGTCTCCCTTCCGGTAGCGGCGGTAGTACTCGTAGTTCCTCTCCCGGTAGGGNACGGTGGATTCGTCCTGTACGATTCGTTCCACAATTTCCCCNAAGAGCCGGTCCTGGAGTGCGCCGGTNTTCTGGAGAGTGTCCTTTACGTATGCGTTTTCCGCCGCAAGGTAAGCAAGGACCTTGGGGTTATCCCGCTCGCGGAGCCAGTAATAAGGATCCTCCCGGGTGTGACCGTGTGGAGCNACAATCTTGTGGGGAATGCGCTCAGCGCGGGGTGCTTTGATATCGGCAGACAACGGCGAGTTGAGCGTGAGAACGATTGCAGCCGCCAGAGAGCGGAAACAGAACATGGGTGGATGTTAGGGCAGGAGGAGGCTACTTACAATCCGTAGCTCCACCTCCGCGGCGGGGGTCCTCGCAGGGTTGATTCCGGGCAATCCCCGTCAGTGTGGACTTGTTACGGACGAAGGAGGCCGCTAAGTGCTTCCGGGGAACTCAATCACACTCGGTATCATGCCAAATNCCTGGACCGGAAAAGGAAATCCCTATACGNGGGAAGAAGTCATCGAGCGCCTCCAGGATGCCCTGGGGCGGGGCGAGCCCATAATCGCAGCAGGAGCGGGTACGGGGATCAGTGCCAAGTTCATCGAGAAAGGGGGGGCGGATCTCATTATCATTTATAACTCGGGGCGCTTTCGGATGGCGGGTCATGGTTCNACCGCCGGCCTGATGGCCTACGGCGACGCCAACGCAGTCGCGATGGAGATCGGGGAATTCGAAGTGTTGCCCGTGGTGGAGGAAATTCCGGTCATCTGCGGGGTGCACGGGAGTGATCCGCGACGGCGCATGTGGCACTTTCTGGGACAGGTCAAGGACATGGGATTCAGTGGGGTGAACAATTTCCCGACTCATTCCATAGTCGACGGTAANTTCCGNCAGATCCTCGAGGAGACGGGAATGAGCGTNCGGAAGGAGGTCGAAATGGTCGGCCTGGCCCGTCGCATGGACATGTTCTCGATTGTCTACGTGGGNTCACCCGAGGAGGCNAGGGNNATGGCGGAAGCAGGGGCTGATGCTATCATNGCGCACGTGGGAACAACCATCGGGGGGTCGATCGGNGTGGTGCAAGCCACCATGACGATTGAAGAGGCCGCAGCGAGAACACAGGAGATTATCGATGCGGCCAAGACGGTGCGGAAGGATGTAATTTACCTCAGCCACGGGGGGCCTATTTCAACTCCCGNGGATGCGGCCTTCATCAATGAGCACACCGACGCGGTGGGGTTTGTGGGTGCTTCCAGCCTGGAGCGCATGGCGGTAGAGGAGTCGCTGACANGCCTCACGCGCGAATTCAAATCGATCCCGGTCAAACGGAAGTAGGGAGCCATGCCCACCATTGCGGTTCTCGGAACCCTCGATTCCAAGGGGGAGGAGCATGCCTTTGTAGCGGAGAGGATTCGCGAGCGTGGGCACGAGGTCCTGCTNGTCGACGTGGGGACAGGGGGGAGTCCCGGAGTGGACCCGGATGTGAGCCGGTTCGAGATTGCGGATGCGGCCGGCGTTGACCTGGGTCCGCTCCTTGAGAGGCGGGACCGNGGTGAATGCGTAGCCGCCATGTCGCGGGCTGCNCCGGTCTTCCTGGCGGGACTGGTGGCAGAGGGGCGTATCGCGGGTGTGATTTCACTGGGAGGGGGTGGGGGCACGGCCATTGCGACCGCGGCCATGCGGGCCCTTCCCGTGGGCTTTCCAAAGCTGATGGTATCCACGCTCGCGAGCGGCAATACGGCCCACTACGTAGGGACCCGGGACATCGTCATGATGCCGAGCGTTGTCGATGTGTCCGGATTGAATCGCGTATCGCGGACGGTCTTTTCAAGGGCGGCGGGGGCCATCTGCGGGATGGTGGANAGCGGGGAGGACGAGGACAGGGCNAGGCCGATCGTGGTGGCCAGCATGTTCGGCAACACCACGACCCTGGTCTCCATGGCCCGGGACCTGCTCGAAGACGCGGGTTACGAGGTCCTTGTCTTCCATGCAACCGGNACGGGTGGACAGACCATGGAATCCCTGATNGAGAGTGGGATGGTNGCCGGAGTTCTGGACGTGACCACTACCGAGTGGGCGGACGAACTGGTCGGGGGCGTCCTCTCNGCCGGGCCGGACCGCCTGGACGCGATGAGCCGGGCCAAGGTGCCTGCGGTAATTGCTCCGGGGTGCCTCGACATGATTAATTTTGGAGAACGGGACACTGTGCCACCAGAGCTGGAGCAGCGGGCCATCTATGAGCACAACCCACAAGTCACGCTGGTGCGTACGAGCGTGGAGGAGTGCACCGAATTGGGGAAAATCCTTGCGCGGAAGGCCAAGGCAAACAAGGCCCCTACCTCCATCCTGCTTCCGACCAGGGCGATCAGNGTGATCAGTGCGGAAGGGGAGNCCTTTCACGATCCTGCAGCTGATGAAGCGCTTTTTGACGCGATCCGGCAGNCGGCCGGGGTGGAAGTCGTCGAACTGGCNGTTGAGATCAACAGCGAGGAGTTCGCGAGGGCATGTGTGGAAAAACTTCTGGAGCTGATGGGGCAGAAGGGGTCGTCGGCCGCAAGCTAGCAGGAGAGGAGTGGTTTCGCACGGCATCGACCGGCCAGCGATCCCCTGTTGNCCTCACTCGTCTTCCGCCCCACCGAGGGTGACGTTGATATTGTATTTGTTCTGGAGGTGGGCGTGGGCTTGAGCGGCCTGCTTGCTTTTTGGATAGCGCTTGCAGGTAAGCTGGAACGAGCGGATGGCGTTCTTTGCCTGCTTTGCCTCCTCGTAGGTATAGGCGATCTCAAGGGTGGCCCGCGGGGCGGAGGCGTCGTTGACGAGGCATTGACGGTAGAGAGCCACGGCTTCCCTGTGTTCCNGGATTTTCCGGTGGCAGCTGGCCATGGCGAANTGAGTCTTGGGGAATTCGTCGATCTGGCGGTAGATCCCGACGGCCTTTTTCCATTCTGACATGCTCTCGTAGCAACTGCCAATGGACCACTGGTAGGCCGGGGCGTTCTCACCGTTGAGATCGATCAGCTGGACGAACACGCCGATGGCCNCGGGGAACTTGCCCATTCCGCTGTAAACCTGTGCGATNGTCTCAAGGTAGCNGACTTCGTCTTCTCCGTTGAGCTCGATGAGCTGCCGCAGCACCTCGATGGCCTCGGTAGGCCGTTTCACGGCTTGCAGCATGGCGACGAGGGCCTCGAGTCCCGCCACACGGTTGTCGAACTGCTCATAGAGTTTCCTCGCCTGGGCGAGATNCTCCCGGTCCAGTTGCCACTGCGCCATGTGCCCGCGGAGTTCGTCATCGAGACCGAATTTCTCCCCGATTTCCTCGTAGACGGACCAGGCCCGGTCGGGGCGACCCAGCATGCCGTGGAGTGCGACAATCCGGTAGAGGTGGCTCTTCGCGCTTTTGGAATCCTCAATCGAGTCGCGGCGCACCTGGGCGATGAGCTGGTCTCCCAGGCGGAGGGCGGACTGCCTCATCTTCTCATCCTTGAGGAATCGGTTCATGGTTTTCACCGTCATGTCGAACACCACCTGAATGAGCTTTTCGTCCTTGTAGCTTGTCGCCAGCGCCTTCCTTCCGGCATTGAAGTCCTGGGCGAAGAATTGCATGGTGGCGAGTTCCTGACTGGCCTGCAGACAGGCGCTTTTACTCCAGTCCGTCCGCTTCACGACGTAAGTGAGCCTCTTCAGGATCTCGATGACCGCTTCCCTGTCCTCGGAGAGGCGGGCGTAGTGAAGGAGATCGAGGTGCGAGCGCAGGGAGAGCGGGGTGTCGGGGTATTCCCGGAGGACAAACTGGAANGCCTCCCTTGCTTTCCTGACCTCTCCCATCTTCCGGTAGGCATCTCCGATGCAGTAAGCGGCCACGGTCGCGGAATGAGAATCGGGCCAGTAGTCGATNACAGACTGGAAGCCCTCCCGCAGGGCGGTCTTGACTTTCTTGAGGTGGACCTGGGTGTGGCTCCACATCAGCTGGGCGTAAGGTGCGCCGGCACTCCTCTCGTAGAGGGTGAGAAACTTCTCATACTCTGCGAGGGCTATCTTGTAGTTCTTGCTGGTNTAGTGCTTCTCCGCGATCTTGAGCTGGTAGCGTTCCACCTCNCGCATTTNCTCGAAGATCTCAACCGGGATCTGCTCAAGGTCGGTAAGTGCCGCACAGGGAAGAGCAAANAAGAAGTTGAGCGCTACGANCAGCCCNNCCGGGCGCAGNGCCTTCCGGGGTCGGGGCCGGGGCCGGTGAAAGGGGNGGGGCCGGAAGGACTGGTTTCCGGAAACGGTTCGTNCCTCTTCCCCGGAGGAGCTCAGTTGTCTTTGGTCGCTTCGAGCCATTTGTTGTACTTCGCGTGTGCGTAATAGATGATGTTCACGCCGAGCCGATAGCAGGATTCCCACACGTCGCGGGGAACCCCGGAGTGCCCGTCGGCCCAGGCATCCCCGATGTCTCCGGGATGGTAGTAGGCCACGAGACGGCCATCAACAACCCATCCGAGGGCGTCAGTGCGGCCGTGCTTGGCGACGTAGGGGAGCTTGGGAAGAGGGTATGGTATCTGGTGGATCTGGTGATCGAGATAGACTGTGATGGGCTCCACTCGCGGAAGGATCTTCTTCATCATGCCGACGAATTGGCCCTCCCAGCCACTGCTTCCACCGTTGTCGCCGAAGAGCATGCCGTGCTTGTCGAGGAGATAGGTCCGCAGAATCCTGACTTCATCGTCGCTCACCCTGATGTTCTGCTGGCCGGTCATGTAGACGAGAGGCGGGCTCTTGCGGGCGGGAAAGGCCCGCAGTCGCCGGATGTCCATGGGCTCGGGCCGGTCGCTAACGCGGTGACCGGTACGCACGCCATATTCGGTGAGAAGGTTGAGATCTGCGCCGCGATCCATGTCCTGCTGCCAGTCGCCGCCGTTGTATTTGAGACGGAGGAAGCGGACCTTCCCGCGGCTGGTCCCAGCGGAGAATCCGGCCCCCCTGCCTTCGCCCTGACCGACTTTATAGCGGTGAGAGGTCTCCTCAAGGAGTTGCAGCCTGACGTCGTCGATGGGAGGAGGATTGAAGAGGATGCTACTGTAGGGGTTGATGATGTATTTCTTCTTGATGACCTTCCTGATCTTGACGACCTGGCGGAGGCGGGTCTCCTCGCCGCCGCCATGGGGCGATTCGTAGATTGCGCATCCGGTCATGCTGTTGAAGAGCAGGAAGACCATCAGGAAGAGAGCACAGTAGGTGCCGAGAGTGGCGGTGGACTGCCAGAGCTTCGGGTTTTGCCGGCCGAAGTACCAGGCCCATCGGCGGAAAGGATTCCAGTTCCTTTCCGGGGTGGTGGAAGGTCTTGTCTTTTTGGTCTGGAGGTCGACGGCCCACACCGCCCAGCACAGGCCGATTAGAAAGGTGATCGCCGCGCCGGTGTGAGAGAGTGCTTCGGAAAGGCCGTAAGCAGAGAAGACGAGAGGTGCGACAACTGCGAATTGCCACAGCGGGAGAAAGCCCACGCTGACTACCCCGTGGAAGATCCGGCGGGAGCGGGTCCGCCAGTAACGGGCCCATGCGATCGGAATGGCCACGGCGAGGCCGAAGCAAAGGGAATGGGTGACGGGCCCAAATCGAAAGAAGAGGTGGGCGTCGGCCCAGAGTGCGGTCCAGAGCAGGCCGGCATAGACCGTAAGCGCGGCAGGCCGGAGGGCATGGCGCAGACACCGGGGAACTGCCTGTGTCCAGAATCTCATTCGAGACCCTCAAGGAAGTTATCCCCGGTGTTCTCGAGGGGGTTCTTGTCAGGGGGAGCCTGTTTCTGTTCGGTCACTCCGAGATTGGAGAGGTTGGGCGCGGTGGGAGTAAGAGGGTTCTTCGTGCCGCTCGCCGGGTTGGCGGGTTGCGCCTGGGCCGGCGTGGCAATGGCCGGCTCGGGAGCAGTGGGCCCAGTGGGCTGGGCGGCAGGGGCAGTCTCCTCCGACCGGTCCTTTCCTTTCCCCAGAGCAAAAGGGATGGCTGTGAAGATTACGCCGCTGGCGAGGACGATCGCGGAGGAAACAAAGATCGCGCGAATGAGTTGGCTGCCGGCCACGATGCCGAGCATTTCCTGAGGCGACTTGCCCCGGAGCTGTCCGAGAAACGCTTTCAATTCCGCGACGGTGGCGTTGCTGCTCGCACGCAGGTTGCGAAGTTCGCTCCGGGGGTTGGCCATTGGTTGAGGAGGCGGGTCGCTGCTCTTGTTTCCGGGGTGCATCTTTATTGCTGGGGTTCGGGTTCAAGGATGTGAACGAGGTCGCCACCAGCTTCTCCGATGGCCTGGATCACGGGTTCAAAGTGCTGGGCCTGGGCCTCGCGGTGGACCTTGAGGAAGATATTGCGCCGGCCGACCGGGGTCTTGCCAAGGATGGCATTCAGGCGGGGAGCGAGAAGGTCGTTCCTGATCTCTTCCCCGTTGAGATAAGTCCGGTAGGCGCTGTCGATGGCGACATTGGCGAGCGGTGCGCCGGCCCCATCAAGATCGCGGAGGATTGCGGGATCCCACTGGACGTGACTGTCGTCCTGTACGCGGGCCAGGATGACAAAGAAAATGAGGAGTAGAAAGCCGATGTCGCCCATCGCGAAGGAGGGGACCGAGGCAGTCATTCTACGGCGGGGGAGTCTCATCAAGTTCAGGGGTGCATCGTGGATCAAGGGGTGGGGGGAGACTGGTGGAGGCGGCCGGGGACAGCCTCAGTCTACCGTGATCGTTCGTTCGCTTTGCATTTCGAGGGTGACGGTGCCCCCCGCCTGGTCGATTGCCTGGGAGACGCGGATCCAGTGGTCGTATTGCGTGGTCGCTGCGCTCTTGACCACTACTACCTTGTCCTCGGCACGCTTCCTGGTTTGCAGTGCGGCAGTGATGCGCTCGTGGAACTCCTCCAGTTGGAGAGGGTTTCCGTTCAGGACGATGCTGCTCGGGGTGATGGACACCTCGAGGTTCTTGCTCTGCTGCTTCCGCTCCTCCTTTTCCTCTGTACGGGGGAGGGCCTGGGCGAGTCCGGTTTCCGGCTGGACGGAGGCACAGACCAGAAAAAAGATAATGAGGATGAAGGCGATGTCCGAGCTGGAGGCTGCGGGTGGATCGACCAGGAGCTGGCGGCGGGGAAGTTTCACGAGTCCTTGTTCAGGGTCAGTCGCAGGCTGACCACTTCGATCAGTTCCGCGGCGGAGGCCTCGACCTGGAGAACGAAGCTGTTGATGATCCCGGTAAAGTAATTGAAGGCCATGTAGGCGGGGATGCCCACGCACAAGCCGAAAGCGGTGGTCAGGAGGGCCACGCGGATTCCCGCGGCGGCGGCCTGCACGATGTTCTGCTGGCCCACGTTGGCCTCGATGTCACCGAAGGCCACGATCATGCCCTGCACGGTGCCGAGGAAGCCCAGCATGGGCGCCACGCTGGCAATGGTGGCGAGAAGGGGGAGATGGCGCTCGAGCGCAGCCACGATGTGAACGCCGGAGTTCTCCATGCTCTTGATGACCTGCTCCTCGAGCTGGGCCTGGTCATACTTCAGGCGGCGCAGGACGAGATACTTCCGTAGTCCGCTGGAAAGAACGGCCGGAACGGGCCCTTGGGACCGGTCGCAAAGGTGGAGGGACTCCTCCACCTTGTCCTCGGAGAGGAGGGCTGTGACCTCCTCCCGCAACTGGCTGGAATCCACCTCGAGCAGCTTCAGGCTGCGGTAGCGTTCGATGATGACGGCGAGGACGAGGATGAGAAGAATGAGAATGGGCCACATGAAGATGCCCCCTTCCCAGAAGATTCCAAAGGCTCCGCTTGAGAAAAAATCAGAGAGAAAACTGCTCTTTTCCTCAGAAGAGTCGGCCAGGAGGGGACTAGGATGGGGCATGGGGCTATGGGAGAAGGTTATTCGTCTGCCAGATTTGCTTCCCGTTCAAACTGGGCCAGCATTTCGGGGAGGGCAAGTCGGCCGCGGGAGTACTTGGCGGCATCAGATTCGGGAAAGTCCCAGCGGCACCGGTTATAGCGGCGGAAGGCATTGGGAACATCATTGTTCATGCGGTAGCTCTCGCCGGACCAGAAGAGGGCCTGGGCGGTGAGCTCTTCCTCCGGGAAGCGCTTCACGAACTCATCAAAGGCTGTGCCCGCCTGCTCGAAGGCTTCGTCCTTGAAGTAGCACTGGCCGATCCGGAAGCCCATCTTGGGCGTCCACTCGTGGTTGGGAAATCTCTCGAGGAACTTGACACCCACACTGGCAGCAATGGTGAACTCCTCCTTGTTGTAGAAGTGCTCGTTGATGCGAAGCATGACGTTGGCAATGAGCGGACTCTTGGGATAGGTGGCGGCGAGCGTGACGTAGGATTCAAGGGCTGCATCGAGCTGCCCGGCCTGCTCGTAGCACTGGCCCAGCTTGTACTGGGCATCGGGCGCAAGCTCGTGTTCGGGGTGGTTTCGCACGATCGACCTGTAGGATACGATTGCCTCGTCCCACTCCTGCATCTCCTGCGCGAACTGGCCCAGCAGGTAGGCGATCCGGGGAGCGTACTTCGGGCTTGGAAAATCCTCCTTCACTTCCCGCAGGACCCGACGGCCGGCCGTGAGGTCGGCTTGAGCCTCTTCATCCCTCTTCAGCTTGAGATGACTCTTGAAGAGCTCAAAGTAGCTTTCGGCGATGTGGAACTGGGTCTGGATGGCGAGGTCCTCATCCTTGTAGACCTTGCTGAAAGCGGAGACGATACCGTCGGTGCCGAGTGCGACGGGCAGCCCGACCGCGATGATGGGATCACCTTCCGGGGTCTGGATCACGTTGTCCAGATAGCCCACCGTGAGGGCGTCTCCGAAGAAGCACTCAACTTCGCCCTGCGAATTGCCCTTGAGCGGCTGGTCGGCAGACCTGAGTGGAAAGGAGCCACTGAAAACACCGCTGTGGCTCAGGGTTTCCTCCACCTGGAGGGTCTCATCTTCTCCGGAGCGGGTCCTGATCCGGATCATGGCCTTGTCCCGCCCTCCCGAAATATCGAGATCCGGATCTTCGAGCCGGAGGTAGATCTTCTTGCCGACGTGGGCGATCTCGGCGTCTTCCTGATACTCCTCGTCAGTCAGGCGGAGGGTGGCACCGGTAGCCAGTTCGGCGTGGGCCAGCCGGGCGGCGGCCCCTCCCACGGGCTGGCGCTCATCCAGGTAGCGAGCGGTGAACTTGTCCTGTCCATTCACATTGAGGACAAGGAGTCCCGGCTCGCGGGCCTGTCCGTCGTCGAGGAGATCTTCCTCGGTGACTGGGGGTGGCAGGACGCGGCCGAGCCCGGGCCGGGTCACGGTCCCGTCGTCGGGAACCGAGCGGGCGCTGTTGAGGTCGCCCAGAAGCAGTGGAACCTGTCCCACGAAGCGGCCTTCCCAGAGGGCGGCATTTCGGCCTTCGTCTGCCTCTTCGGTCGGGGGGGCAAAGCCCCGGGAGAGTATGCACTCGACCTTCACCCGGATGCCCTGGGTGGTCTCCACTTCCACGATGACCGTGCTGCGGGAGTCCCTGGCCCGGTCGGGATCGATCACCTCGACGGTAAGCGGGAGGTAGTAGTCCACCTTGCTGACATGGCCTGCCGGGCGCGCGGTTTCGACCGGGAGAAAGCTGCGGTCACCTTCCACCTGCTTCACACTGTCGACGATCTGGACGAGGCCCTCGGTGGGTTCGTTCAGGAGAACGACGGTTTCGCGATAGGAGGCATGCCCGGGAAAGGTGTTCTGCGCATCCCTGTAGCGGAGATAGACCTTGTCCCCCTGCTTGACGACCAGTTTCCCGCCATCGGGTGCGGCAGCGGTGTCGATCTCCACCAGGAACACGCCGGTGGACGGTCCGGTCTCCGTGGCGATCAGCGAGCGCCGCTCGTTGGCATTGAGCTGGACCTGCACCTCGACGGTGTCTTTTTCGGTGGTGACGTCGAGGTCATAGTCGACGACCTCGGCCACGATCCGTTCCCCGGGCTCGATGCGCAGGAGCTCCTTGCGGAGCTGGGTCACCGATCCCTCCCCATCCCGCTGGAAGTCGTAGCTGATGGGGGTGATGCTGCCATTGAAGTAGGTAGCGGTCAGGCGGGCGGTTAGGAGCTTGTTTCGCTGCGCGCCACCGGCGGTGATCTCGTCGAGGTAGGAGACTTCCACGCTGTCCCCGGGAGCGAGCTCGAGAATGTCATTGCTCGCCAGTTGGAGGACATCCTCGCCGGGAGGGACATGCACGGTGGCACCACCCCTTACCTCGACGTGACTGACCGCAACCGCCTCGCCGCGGTATTCGAGGATCTCGTATTCGAGAAAGCGCATCTCGTGAGATGGCAGGCTCAGCCTCCAGACATTGTCCTGCTGTTCCATCGTGCCCTCGAGCGGTCCTTCAATCACCGGGAAGTCTGCGGCCCGGCTAAGGTCGAAGTCCGTTTCGTTGAAGTTGCGCAGCGTGACGGTCGCGCTCTGGGCGTTGCCACGCGCCCGGGTGGCGCCTCCCGCCTCACCGCCAGCCGTGACGACCGACACGGCGGTCAGGGTATGGGTCCCGGCCCGGGCGTAGATGTCCGCCTCCCGGCCGCCCTCGCCCATGGGCAGTTCAAGACGGCCATCTACCATGAGGGCGGTGTGCTGGCCCGCGACCGAGAAGCGCATACCCCCCTCCCGTTCCTGGAAGAACCTGCCGGACCAGACGAGGAAGAAGGCATCTTCGCCCTCCTCGGGTGGAGTCCAGGAGAGGCGGGTCACCTGCTCCTCGGATGCGGGTTCAGCTTCCTTCACCAGGGTGAGGACGTCCTTCCAGCTGTAGCTCTGCTGCAACTTGCTGCGGGGGGTCTTGTAAACCCGCAAGGTCATGTCCTCGTCGTCGAAGGCGATGGGAGGATCCGGCTCAGCAGCGGGAAACCGGGCCAGGGTGTACCAAAAGCGGCCGTCGTGGCTTCCCCGCAGGCGCAGGCGCACGGGAGACTCCTTTTCGGCATGGGGAGACATCAGGGTTACGGTGTCGACTTCCCGGAGCTCCTTGAGGTCGATGGACAGCGTTTTGGGAGCGGCCCCGTCGGGCTCACTGCGCCAGGCCGTGTCCTTGCTGTGATCGATCGCCATGAGGGCGCTGTGGTCCAGGGCAGAGTCGCTGGCCTGTGCCCCTGCGGGCAATTCCCCGGTGCGGACGGTGCCGGAAAAGATTCCGCCGTGTTGACTCTCTTCCTTGATCCGGATTTTCACTTCATCCCCGCTGGACGCCTTCAGGGCGATGGGCACACCGTCCGGTTCCTTGGTGAGATCGCGGTCTCCGTCCTTCACCTGGGCGTAGATGAGATTGCCCGGCTTGATCTGGTCGCGAGGCCGCTGGTGGGCCCTGCCCTGCTCCTCTGCCTGCTCCCCGGATTCCCGCTGGAGGGTTTCGGTAAAGGATTCATCGTCTTGGTTGGGAATCTCGCTGCTGGCCACCGCGAGGCTTCCATCGGAGGCAACCTTGAGGCGGGTAGCGGAGAGGAATTCGAATTGAAACTCCTTCTTGAACTCGGCGGGGTAGTCGACCGTGATGGTATCCCCACCCGTGACCTCCAGCGTGCCGCTCTCAAGCTGGGCCACGCCCAGCGCGGTGGGCAGGTCGGTGAGGAATATCCCCTTGCCTGCTCCGCCACTCACCAGGAATGACTTTTCCACGTCGCCGCCAGGATCGGTCCGCACCATGACCGGGATACGTGTTTCGCCCCTGCTGATCCCGAGGTCGGTATCCTGGACCACCACCGAGAGAGCCTTGCCAGGGGTGTGCCAGAGCTTGGACTTGCGCCCCAGCCTTCCCACCGTGCGCAATGTTTCCAGCTGGGTGAGGTATCGCTGCTCGATGCCGTAGACCTCGGCCAGGTTGAAGAGGGTCTCATTGGCGAGCTCGGCATCGGGTGCGCGTTCGAGTACGGCGAGGAAGATCCTGCGGGCGGCCTCGTTGTTTTGCTGACGGATCTCAAGTACGCCGAGGAGAAACTCGGCGCGGATATTGACCCGGGGGTTTGGGTTCTCGGAGAGCTCGCTGAATATTTCCACGGCCTGGTCGTAGACCTTCTGAGCCATGAAGGTTTCCCCGATTCCGAATTGGGCTTCCACCGACTCCGGCTGATCCCTGTAGAGGTTGAGAACGGTGGTGAATTCCGCGCGGGCGATATCGTATTGCTGGGAATACTGGTAATTACGGGCCAGAAGAAGCTGTATGCGAGCCTTGTCCTGGATCTCGACGCTCTCGGATTCGCCATTCTTGATGAGCCATCCCCGCAGAATATCCTCGGCCCGGAGATGATCGGCCTCCGTTCCCTGGTGGATGTGGGTTTCCGCGCCAAAGAGGATCAGCTCGACCGGCAGGTTGCCCTGGTTCGCATCGAAGAGCTGCCGGTTCCGATAGTAGGACTGCTCGGCGAGCTCGTCCTCACCCAGGCGCAGGTGCAGGATGATCTGCAGGAGAGGTGCGATGGGGCTGTCCTCGGGGATGTCCGCGCTCAAACTTCCCAGTTTGCCGTAGGCCTTGCGCAGGAGGGTACGCGCGTCGTTGAGCTCCTTGTCTCCCACACCGCGGATGGTGTTGATCAGGCCGTTGAGGACGGTGGCGCCGAGCTCGTAGTCCTCGCGGGCGATGGCGCCCTGGGCGTGCGGGTAGATCCGTCGCCAGCTCTCGTGGTGTTGATTGGAGAAAAGGATTGCGCGATGGATCTCGCGCAGGCGACCGATGCCCCGGGGAGCCGTGGTGAGCAGTTGCAGCGCGGCCTCGGTGCTTACACGAGGAAGTTCAAGGTTCCGGACGATACGGTAGATGTGTTCTTTCTTGCTTTCGTCCCAGTCCTTGGAGCTCCGCGCGGTATCAAGCCAGCTGCGGGCCGGCCATTCTCCGACGCGGTGTTCACGAAACGGATGGGCAGTCCGCTGATCGGTGGTCCGCTTGGTAATGAGTTCCACTTGCCGGAGGTTGCCTGCACGGAATGCGTAATCCGCAAGGGCTCCGGAGTAGGTGCCCGGATGGAAGTTGGCGGAGGTAGTACGTTCTTGCAGGAATGTAACAGCCTCCTCCGGCGTTTCCATCTTGCTCGCCACCCGCTCCGCGCAGGTTACGCATTCGCTGTCATTTGGATCGATGTCCATCCGGCTTCGCCACCAGGCGATCGCCTCCTTCTTCATCTCCATCTCCCAGAGGATGTCGCCGATACGAACCAGGTGGTAATTGGGATGGGAGCTCATGGGCATGACCTTCGCAATCCAGGGGAGCGCCTTCCTGATGACGTCTGGATCGCGGCAATCGACTATTCGCAGCCAGCTGTTCCAGTGGGTGGCCTGCGGTGGGAAGGTGAGAATGTGCCGGGCAGCGGACACCTTCATGGCCTTGGCCTGGTCGCTGTAGTAGGCGGCCTCAAGCCATTTCTGGGCCCCTTCGAAGTCCTTGGGGAATTCGCGGCAGAGCCTCTGATAGTGCTCGGCGGCCTTTTTCTGAGCGCTCCCACCGAAGTGGTGGAGGTAGTTGTAGGCCAGGCGGCCCAGGAGCATGCGGCGAACTTCCGGAGCTTGCTCCTTCTGGAGAAGCTGCTTGATGGCCTGGCCTGATTTGCCGCCTCGCTCCCAGACCTGCTTCCAGAGGCGCGTGGTCCCCTGCCCTTTGAAGGACTTGCGGGCGTTCTGCCACATGCGGTTGCGGTTGACGTCCTTGAGGCTGATGTTGTCCATCCGTTCCTGAAAGCCGGGAAGATGAATGTGTGTGCGGGCGCATTTCAGGACGAGGTTGATATCCTCCTTGAAGGCGTCGTCGTCGGAGGCAGTACCGAGCAGAAAGGCGATGCAGGATTCGGACCAGCTGTCTCCGGAAGGCTCGTTGGCGAAGAACTGCCGGGCCATGGCCCGGGCCTTGGCGTCGTTCTTCATGCGCTCGTGATAGAGATCGAGGGCGAGGCAGGCACGAATCCTTCCCGCCTGCCCGGGATTGGCCCGGATCGCCTGCAGGAGGACGCGCTCGGCCACGGCGTAATCCTCTCCGCACCAGTTCACAACCGACCGGGCTACTTCGCCGCTCATGTCATAGACGGCCATGAGTTCGGTCGCGAGCTTGAAGGCCCGGGGAAGGTCTCTGGCCGAAGCATATGCGGATGCAGCCTTGCCCAGCTGCTGGTAGCGATCGTCCGCGGAAGGATACTCGGCAAGGTAGTTCCTCGCTGCGGTCTCCACTTCAGAAGCTGGTCGCTTGGCCTGGACGAGGGCTTCGATGAGGTGGCCATGAGTCTGCCGGGCATCTTCTCCCAGCGCCCTGCGGAAGGAGGCCACTGCGTTGACATGCTGTCCCAGGCGGGTCTCGAAGATCCCGGTTGACCGCCAGAGTGCCTGCTTCTCCCGTGCAATGAGCGGGGCGTTGCGCCGCAGGAGGACCTTGGCGATGGCGAGCCCTTCGGCCCAGAGTTCGGCCCGGGTGGCCATCTCAAGTCCGACGAGGCCGCAGCCGGTCATGATGGTACCGGCGGGAAGTTTCCCGACCATCGCGCTGGCGAGTCCGGTGGCCTGCCGGAATCCCTCCACGCTCTTGGCCTCCTGATAGAGGAGGAGGGCGCCTACGCCGTCCTGCGCGACTCCGCCCTGTCGCCAGTTGGCGTCCAGTTCGCGGGCGGCTTGCAGGTACCGGCCGGTCCGCTCATAGGTTGTGGCCATGTGTCGCCGCACCTCCGGGGCGAGCTCATGGTCAGGAAACTTCTCCTTGAACTGGCGGCCGGTCGTGATCACGTCGCCGTGACGGCCGGTGATGGCATATCCTTCAACCAGCTTGTGCAGGATCTCGGCCCTCCTGGGATGGTTTGTCTGCGCCCGGGAGAATTTCCCGGCCGTGCGGATGATGCCGAAGAGCTGCTCGTCTGACTCATAGAGCTCGATGAGCTCAAGCATCATGCGGGCAGCAGCCGGGGAGGACTCGGAGGTTTCCTTGAGGCGGGCTTCCAGGTTTGCAGCGCGATCCTCGGCGCTGGCTCGAAAGGTGGACAGCAGGAGACCGAGGAGGAGAAGGAGGGCTGGTGTCTTCACGGGGAGCGGTTCTATGGAACGGTCGGTGGATTTGAATGGTTACTCTTCCGGGGCAGGCGCGGGAGCAGTGGCTTTCTTGAGCGCGTCGACAATCTTGCTGGCTTCCGGTGCGATTTCGCTTTCGGGGAAGTCGTTGATGAGCTGGTCGAAGCGGCGGCGGGCTTCCTGCTTCCGGCCGAGCTTGTAAAGGCACCGGCCGTAGTTGAAGAGGATGACGTCGAGGAAGTTTGCGTCAGGGTAGTCAGCGAGGACGTTCTCGAAGACGTCGACTGCCCGTGCATAATCCTCTTTCTGGTAGTAGAAGGCGGCCATCTTGGCTACCGCGTCACCGATTCGTCCTGATTCCGGAAAGTTTTCGTAGACCGCCTGGTAGGCGAGGAAGGCGCGCTCGAAGAGACGGACAGCCTGGTCCGCGGTCGATTGGAGGGCCATCTCCTCGTAACACTCGCCGACGAAGAACTGCCCTTCGCCCCGGAGGTCGCTGTTGGGCAGTTTGGCGATTGCCGAGTAGAGGCCGATGGCGCGGGCGAAGTTCTCCCGCTTCCGCTCGACGTGCGCCTGCTGGAGCATGGCCTCATCGACGAAGGCGCTGGTGGGGAATTCAGCCTGCAGGCGGCGGCTCATGGCCAGGGCGAGACTGAGCTCGTCCATCGCGAAGTAGATGCGCCAGAGCTGAACGTAGGTTTCCTCGAGGAGCTTCCCGCCGGCCCTGCGGGCGTCTTCCAGAATGGCCTCGCAGACAAGGAGGGCCTCACTGTATTTGAGGTCTGCTTTCTCATCGAGGCCAAACTCCTTGTAGTGGTTGCCCACTTGGGTGAGGGCGGTGGCGGTTCGCAGTCGCGTCTTGAGTTGCAGTTCCTCGTCGGAAATTTCGGTCCGGGTGACCCGCATTTCCCCGAGGTTTCCCTCGATTACCTTCGCCTCTGCGGTGCGGGTGAGGGGGGCTTCGCCCAGATGCCGCTTGTCGAGGTAAACCAGGCGCACGAACTGGCCGGGGTCGGCATGAAGGGCGTTGGCGACGCCGCTCCCCGCCTGGAGCGGAAGAGCCAGGCGGAAGATGCCGCTGTCGGCACTCTCGCGGAGGTGGACCGGCATCGAACGGATCAGACGGAGCGGATCTACCTGATCCTTGAGGGTCTGATCTGCCGGAGCTTCCGCGAGCTCCCCGCTGGCAACCCGCTCTGCGATTTCCTCGTCGATCTCGTCCGGGGTCTTGCGGCGGTAAACGTGGACGGTGGCTTCAAGCCGGTCCGCCTGCGGGGTGAGGTCGTGATCGGCATCGGTGACCTGAAGGTGGAGTGGTTTGCCGAGGACGGCAGCCTGCAGGTCGTGCTGGTAGGTGCCGTCGGTGATTCTTGCGGTCGCATTTCCCACGACCAGGACTTCCCTGAGGCGCTGCTCGTTGGTGCCCTTGCTGGCAGTGTGCCTGTCGAGATAGGACACCGTGATCACGTCCCCGCCGCGCACTTCGAGCGTTCCGTTGCCGGGCTCGGGTGAGCCAAGCTGGGTCACGATGCTGCCCAGTGTCATCTTGGCTCCGCGGCCAATGGGGTCACAGCGGACCTTTTCCTCGTCTCCAGTCCGCGTCTTGCAGATGACATCCACGTGTTCTCCCGGTTCCAGGATGGCGAAGTCCTTGTCGTCGATTTTGATGTAGAGGCGCTTGCCGGCTTCCACCTTTTCGGTCCGGGCATCCGTTTCGGAGAGAGTCGTGCCCACTTTCTCAAGGGCCTCGATAGCGCGGCTGTAGTGGCCCTGCTTGAAATGGCCAAGGCCGATGTAGTAATAGGCTTCGTTGACCTCGGGGGAAGCGGGGAACTGGTCGATCACTTGCCGCATGATCTTGAAGCAGTTTCCATAGCGGCCGGCCTCGTAGTGGCAGGTGCCGATGTTGAGAAAAGCGTAGGCTCGGAGCTGGTCGTCGGGATTGGTCTCCCGGGCGGCGGCTTCGTAGTGCCCCCGGGCCTTGTCAAACTGCCGGAGTTCGGTGAGGAGGTAATCAGCGAGCCGGATATGTGCCTCAAAGCGCACCGGGCTCCGGGGGTAGCGCTCAATGACGGATTCCCAGATCTCGAGTCCCTTTTCGTTTTCGCCCACCTCGAGGCGGGCGTCCCCGGCCTGCAGGAGCTTGCGGGCCGCACGATCCTCGATAATCGAACCCCGTTCCGCGACCGCGGGCTGCTGGGCGACCGATACCGTGATGAGAGCGGGGAGGAGGAGGGCAGCGAGAGAAAAAAGGGAGTTTCGAGGCACGGTTCCCTATACGAACAGTTCCCGGATGGGCTGTCCATCTTTCCGCAACAAACGCATCGGCCTACCCTGCTGGGTTATGATTTCCCTGTTGAGATCAATTCCGAGGGCGTGACAGATCGTCGCGTGGAGATCGAAGGGCTTCACCGGACGCTCGGCGGGATCCATTCCGTCCTCGTCCGAGGCTCCGATGATGGACCCACCCTTAACGCCGCCGCCCGCCATGAAGGCGCTGAAGACGCGAGCCCAGTGGTCGCGGCCCCCGCCGTCGTTGATGCGCGGGGTGCGNCCGAACTCNGAAAGGACGACGACCAGCGTAGTGCTGAGGAGTCCGCTGGCCTTGAGGTCACTGAGGAGGGAGGCCAGGGCGGGNTCCATGGTCGCGCCGTGGTTNCGCATGGCCTCGAAGATGTTGCCATGATTGTCGAAACCGCCGCGATTGACCTGCACGAAGCGCACACCTTTCTCGACCAGGCGTCGGGCGAGGAGCGCACCCCGCCCGAATTCNGTATTTCCATAGCGCTCCACGGTCGCAGGCTTTTCCTCGTTCAGTTCAAAAGCCTTGAGCGCAGGGCTTTCCATGAGCGCGACGGCATCCTTGAGGGCCCGCTCGGAGGCCTTGAGCTCGGAGGCTCCGAGTTGAGCCGAGGCGCGGGCGTTCATCCGGGCAAGAATCTCAAGACGCTTCTGGCCACGAGCGTGGTGGATCCCCTCGGGGAAGGCGAGGTAGGGGTCCTTTTCGCCGGGGCGGCCGACGTAGTAGGCCTCGCACTGCTGGCCGAGATAGCCTGCCCGGGCAGGATTGCCACTGATGCTGATGTAGGCGGGCAGGTCGCCGAGCGGCTCGCGCTCGTGCACGANGATGGAGCCGAGGCCGGGATGCATCACGTTGGGAGCCTGGTTGAAACCGGTCTGCAATTCGTATTGTGCCCGGCCATGGTCGCCATTAGTGCCGCGGATGGAGCGGATGAGGGCGGCATTGTGCATTTGCCGGGCGAGTTCGGGGAAGATCTCGGAGATCTCCATTCCCGGCACGCTGGTCTTNATGGGGTTGAATTCTCCCTGGGTGGGCCGNCCCGGCTTGGGATCCCAGGTGTCGAGATGGCTCATGCCGCCGCTGTTCCAGAAAAGGATGACGTGCTGGGCACTGCCGCCGTTTCTGGGAGCAGCGGCGAGGATGTTGCTGATCGGCATTCCAAGCATGGAGGCGCTGAATATCTTCAGCATGTTCCTTCTGGTGTGGACGTAGTCTTGGCAGCTCATGGTTCCAGTGGTTGTTTNGTGTGGGCGGTGTGCAGGAAGACCGGGGGCGTCTTCCCGTGCCGTCTCGAGTCAGGGGAGGTATCTGAATTCGTGGCTGTTGAAGAGGGCCCAGCGCAGGTCAGCCATGCCTTTTTCCGGAGTCTCGCTGCTCTGGAGAATGAGCCGGGCGTCNGCGAGTTCCNCGGTGGTGGGATAGCGGGTCAGGGTTTCCCGGTAGGCCCACTCGATNGCGCGCCGGTAATCCTTGCGCTGCATCAGCCTGTGAAGGGGTTCCATCGGGCCCACCCGGGAGGCCTCATGAATCATCCGGCCATTCATCATCATGAGCTGCTGCCGCAGGGAGGCCTGTTCGTCACGAAACTGCCCGAGCCCGTCCCGGGCGGGTTGGCCGAAGACGCGCAGGAAGTGGGCCGGGGGAGCGGGGGTGGCCATTCTCATGGCGCTTCCGAAGCGGGGATTGTCGTCCACCATCTCCTCGACTGTTTCGGTCTGGTACTGCATCACCATGCGCTGTTGCTCGGCAGCGGCGGCAGCCATCTTCTCGGCCTCAATCTGCTCATTGGACTTCTGCCTCATCTGCTCAAGCTCGCTCATTTGCTCTTTTTTGAGCAGCGCGTCGAAGTTCAGGGAGAGCGACGATTCGAGGTCGTAACCGTCTGCCCTCNTGGGNNGCTTNGTCGCCATGGCCATCCCGCGAGCGGAGGTTCCCGGNNTGGCTGCCACCATTTCACCGGTGGGNACGCGGATTTCGCGCACGANTTTCTTGAGGTTTGCCCCCGCAGGCCACTTGTGTTCCCCGATGTGGCCGGCCACGACNACNCTGTCGTAAAGGACCTCGCTCAGCATCCGGCGCACNGGAGCGGCCGCGAAGTGCTGCTCGGAATTCTCCCGNCGGGTGATGGGCACGGCCCCGGAGAGGTGCGAGCGCTGATAGGCGTCGCTCAGCGTGATGAGCGTGATGAGGTGCTTCAGGCTGAAGCCGCTGGCGATGAATTCCTGGGAGAGGAAGTCGAGGGTCGAGGCATGNCGCAGCTCGTTGTAGTCGGAGAAATTGTCGAGGGGCTCGACGAAGCCGTGCCCGATCAGCTCGGCCCACATGCGGTTCACGAAGGCGCGGGCGAAGTAGCCGTTGCGGGGGCTGGTGATCAGGTCGGCCAGTTGATTGCGCAGGACGCTGGCGCGGTAGATGTCGCCGAGGACATCCAGTTCCCTGCTCTCNGCTCTTGCTTCCTCGAGGACACTGTTTTTCTTTCGGCCCACTGAGGGGCTGACCGAGTCGAGGAGCGCGTCGAGGGAGGCGTCCCGGGCCCCGGCGTCAGCAACNGCCTCCTGCATGGATCGCTNTTTTTCAAAGCGGGCGAGGAAGGCCTGCGGCCCTTCGTAGTCGACTAGAGCAAAGGGAAACCTGGGCCTGACCGGTTTGCGCTGCCCGGCCTCAGCCTGGTCTTCCGGTGGCCAGAGCACCGTCATCTCGTGGCCTTCGGTGGTGTAGACCTGGTCGCGCTGCCTGCTGCGGACCTGCCTGGTTTTCCCGAAAAAGGCAGCCAATTCATAGAAGTCCTTCTGCTCCCAGTCGTCAAAGGGATGGTCGTGGCATTGTGCGCATCCGATCCGCACGCCAAGAAAGACCTGCGAGGTGGTAGCTGCCAGTTGCATCGGGTCGGTGTCGTCGCCAAGGATGTANCCTACCGCCGGATTTGCATTGGGCTTTCCTGAGGAGCCGATGAGCTCCCGGACCATGGTGTCGTAGGGCTTGTCCAGCGCTATGGACTTGTTCACGTAGGCAAGCAGCTGGTTGCCGCCGGTGACGTTTGAGCGGATGCGGAGCATGTCCGCGAAGAAGATGGTCCAGCGGTCGGCGAAACGAGGGTGCTCGACCAGCCTCGCGANCAGTTTCTGACGCCGGGTATTTCCCCAGCCCTCGTAAAGGGCCACCTCCTTCATCGTGGGGATCCGGCCGATGAGGTCCAGGGAAGCGCGCCTGAGGAAGGCTTCGTCGCTGATGAGCGGGGTGGTGATGACCTCCTCCGCGAGATTCTCGCGACGGAGGATGTCATCGAGCAGGTGGGCGGCCTCGGCGAGGTTCCGGGGGGTCTTGCCCGGCATGGCGACCCGCTTGACGGGNGCGGGCTTGCGCTCGGTCAGGGTAACTCCCTTCGGCCAGTGCGCTCCCGACTTGATCCAGGCGGTGAGCAGATCGAGCTCGTTCTTTTTCAGGGCCTGGCCCTCATCGGGCATGAAGCCTTCATCGATGGGGCGGAGATGGGTGCGGCGGATGAGATCACTTTCCTCCGGTTTGCCGGGGACGATGGCGTTGGCGTCGTTGCCCCCGTCCATCATCAGGGCGTAGGTCTCCATCCTGAGTCCGCCCTTGGCCTTGCCCTGCTTGTGGCAGCGCATGCAGTTGGTTTCNAGGATGGGCTGGATATCGCGCACGAAGTTTGGCGCGGCGGGGCCTTCTCGCGGAAGCAACACGAGCAATGAGGNGGNGAGAAGCTGGGGAAGGCGGAAATGCACCGAGGAACAGTTTACAAGGTCNGGGAGGATACCNCACCTTAAAAACATTTCTATTCTCGTTTTTAGGACCCCGGAAGCCGNCCCTGCTCACTCGATCGGGTAAGGACGGCCCTTTTGTCNGGAATCCTGGCAGCGGNGTNTTCCGGGTCGTCGGCGGGTGGCCGGCTCAGTCAGCTACCATGATGTCGTCGATGGCGAGACCGCTGAAGGGATCATTGCTGGCGTCACTCTGNAAGTTCCACTCNATGATGACCNCTTGCCCGAGGGCTTCAGGGACGACGTCGAGCTGGAAGTNCCCGTAGTCGTTGTCNANGACGCTGAGCTCGAGATCCGTGCTCTCCCCGAGNGGTGTCAGGTCGTCGGCCCTCAGGAAGCGAACGGTGCCGGAGTCCTGTTCGCCATCGGCATCGCGGAAGACNTGGAACTTCAGGATCGCGGTGGGTGCCCCGGTCAGGTCAATCGCAGGACTGCGCAGGGAAATATCGGAATCCGGGCCATAGTCACCAAGGTTCGTGCACCAGGNGCGCAGGGAGTTGTTTGCTCCGGAATTCGGGCCAGTGGTCCCTCCGGGNGTCCCGAGTTCCCACTGGGTGTTGGCGAAGGCGTCATTGACCACCGTGGTCCAGCCGGGNGCGCCCGATTCNAGGTCGTCCTCGAAGTAAACGGTTGGGGGTGCGTCGAATCCCTCGATCGCGAAGAAACGGGTCCGGTCATCGGGGAAGGGGATGGCAAGGGTATTTTCCGGGGGGGTTGCCGGGATGTCCCTCTGGCCGTTGAAGACGGGCCATTCGAGAGGAGCGCTCGCGCCCGGGTCGACCTCGCTGCGCAGGTTGTAGAGCTTGCCGGGTTCGCTCAGCCAGCTGATGCTGAGAGTAGCGCTGGTTGCGTCGAAGCTCACATCGGTAAGGACGATATTCTTATCCGGAAGGTTGGGGCCGAAGGCGAAGCTGTTTGCGACTTCCTGAGGGCTGAGAGCCTTGTCGTAGATTCGAAATTCGTCGAAAGTTCCGTCGAGGGTGCCATCGTTGAGCCAGGTGGAGCGTCCCACCCAGTTGTTCACGTCATTGATTTTGTCGAGGGTGGTATTGGAGATTGCACCGGTGGTCTGCTGGACCCCGTCGCGCCAGTAGTTGATTTCAGCGGTCCCGTCCATGTTGTTCTTGACCGTGACCGCGAAGTGAAACTGCTGGCCGAAGGTAGTCGGGACGTCGCTGTCAAATGTATTGCTGCCTCCGCCCGGGGGGTCCTCGTTTCGGACCTCGATGCGCTGCTGGTCGTAGTTGCCGCCACGAGAGGCCGACAGAATTATGTAATCGCTGCCCTGGGTGCCTCCGCCGTTGGTGTTTCCCGGGCCCGTGATTTCCCCGGAAACCGGATTCCCCTGCGTGCTGCCGAAGTCAAAAATGCGGGTCCAGTTGCCTCCGCTCGCGGAATCCACTGTCACCCATCCTTCGAAGGTTGCGTCAGTCAGGACAGAAATCAGGCCGTTGGGAAGGTCACCGTAGGCGGCCCTCCCGTTCAGGGAATCGCCCCCGGGGAGGTCGAGGCCGGTGCCGGTGAACTGGGCGCCATCGCCGCGCACGATTCCGTGGGCCCCGCCCACGGAATCGGCGAAGATCGAGCCATCTGAGGCTGCTCCTGCTGCTTCATCGAAGGACCACCGGTGAATGAGCCCTCTTGTAGCGGGCTGGCTGCCCGGGTCGTTTGGATCAGAACCCGCGAGGATCTCTGCGCCGTCACGAAACAAATCGTTGTCGCTGTCCGGGTTGAGCGGGTCGGTTCCGGTATCGCTTTCCGAAAGGAAGACACCCGTGTTGGTCTCGACCCCGTCGAGAAGGCCGTCACCATCAGTGTCCTGGTCGAGGGGGTCGGTGCCATTATTGATTTCTGGTCCGTCGTTGGATCCGTCTTCGTCGGTGTCGGCTTCCTCGAGGCTTGTTCCGGCCTCGAACTCGCTCCTGTTGTCGAGTCCGTCACCGTCTTCGTCCTCACCTGCATCGTCGGGATTACCGGGGTCGAGGAAGGGCGTTTGATTCTCGAAGGCGTCGGGGATTCCGTCGTTATCGGTATCCGTGCCTTCCTTCGGATTCGGTCCGGCGGCGAAATTTTCGGCCACTTCCTGGGCGGTGAGGGCATTGTCGTAGATGCGAAACTCATCGAACGTTCCGTCGAGGGTGGCGTCGTTGATCCAGTTCGAGCGCCCCAGCCACATATTCACATCGTTGATGTCTGAAAGGCTCGATGAGGCGACTCCCCCGGTGGTTTGCTGGACACCATCACGCCAGTAATTAATCTCGGATGATCCATTGCCCAGGTCGGTGACGGTGACCACGAAGTGAATCGGCTGGCCGACGGTGGTCACCGCGTCGCTGTCAAAGGTGCTGATGCCGCCTCCGGCCGGGTCTTCATTGCGCCACTCGATACGCTGTTGGTCATAGTTGGCGCCCCGGCTGGCGGAGAGTATCAGGTAATCGGCACCCTGCGTGCCTCCTCCATTGGTGTTTCCCGGGCCGGTGATTTCCCCGGCTGCTCCCCCGGGCTGGGTGCTGCCGAAGTCAAAGATACGAGTCCAGCTTCCGTTGGCGGCGTCTACAGTGACCCAGCCCTCGAAGGTCGCATCGGTGAGACCGGAGATGAGTCCATTGGGGAGATCGGCGTATGCTGCCAGCCCGTTGAAGGAGTCCCCCCCCGGGAGGTCAAGGCCGCCCCCGGTGAAGACGGCACCGTCTCCACGGATGAAGCCATCGGCGTTACCCACGGAGTCGAGGAAGGTTGTTCCGGCGGGTGCGGGCCCGGCAGCTTCTCCGAAGGTCCATCGGTGGATCAGGTCCGGCCGGGCGCAGTGGGTGCTCAGGGCAAGAAGGGCAATCCCGACGGGGAGAGGGTTTCTGGTAATGGGTTTCACTCGGGAGAAGCAGGTTAGAATGATTCAGGTTGCGGTCGTGCTGAGAGAGTGGAAAGAAAAAGCCTTTTGGATTCTGCGACTATGCCAGGGAGAGGACTCCGGTCTCCCCAGTGGCCCGGGGAAGGGGACAAAGCCCGCAAGCAGGCGTCGCGTCCTCGACAGCGGGGAGGAAGGGGCACAGGATGAAGTCATCATGAAAATCCAAGTTTGTGTCCTTGCCCTGGCGGTCTTTCTCACGCCCGCCGCTTCGGCTGATCATCATGAGCAGGAAAAGAGCGAGATCCTTTTCGACGGGAAGAGCCTCGAGGGCTGGAACGTCAACAAGGGCGAGGAGAAGTGGTGGAAGGTGGCGGAGGGGGCGATTGAGGGAGGCTCCCTCACCGAGCATGTACCGCACAACACGTTCTGCGTCTCTGACAAGTCCTACAGTGATTTTGAATTGAACCTGAAGTTCAGGATCACGCCCGTGAAGGGAGGGATCAATTCGGGGATCCAGATCCGTAGTGAGCGGATCAAGAATCATCATGAGATGATCGGTTACCAGGCTGACGCGGCAAAAAACTACTGGGGCAAGATCTACGACGAATCGCGGCGCCGGAAGGTGATATCCAAGGTGCTCGATCCGGGAGCCCTGGCGAAGGCTGTGAAGCCCGATGGGTGGAATCACTATCGTATTCTCTGTGAGGGACCGCGCATTCGAATGTGGCTCAACGGTGTTGCGTGTGCCGATTATACCGAGAAGGATGCCACGATTCCCCTTGAAGGATACATCGGGTTGCAGGTGCATGGTGGAGGAACTCTCACCGTGCGTTTCAAGGACATCACTGTCAGGGAGCTAACCTCCTCAAGCCTGGAGTAAGCTGAAGCGGAGAGGCGGATTTCCGAACATGGGTTCGCCTTCTCCCCGGGACAGTGCTTTTCTAGTTTCTATTACGGGCGTGCCGGGCCTGATACCGGGAGCTGTATTTCGATGAGTAAGCTATTTGCCATTTTCTGGAGTGCCGTGGTGGCGGTGGGCGCCGTCGTTGCCAAGGATGACCCGCAGAAAATTCTCGAGCGCCTTCCCAGGGGAACGATCATCGAACGCGACATCGTCTACGCGACCAATGGTGAACGGGAGATGCTGCTGGATGTCTATCGCCCCGAGTCCGACAAGCCGTTGCCGCTGGTGATCTGGTTTTATGGAGGGGCGTGGGACTGGGGCAACAAGGACCGCTCGCAACCGTTGATTCCCATGCTCTCACGTGGCTACGCCATCGCGGGGGTCACCCACACCAAGAGCAAGGAGGAAATCTTTCCCGCGGTTATCAACGATTGCCGGGCAGCAGTAAGTTTTCTGCGCCTCAATGCCAGGCGCTTCAACGTGGACCCGGAGCGCTTTGGAGCGGCGGGCGAATCTTCAGGGGGGCACCTGACGGCCCTCCTCGCGACCACCAGCGACACCAATGAATTCCAGAAACATGCGGTCACCCGGAAGGCCTCCTCAGCCATTCAGGCGGCCAGTCCCTGGTGCGGGCCCACCGATTTCCTCAAGCTCAATGACGTGAAGGCTTCCCAGGACTATTCCAGGAGGCATTCTGCTCCCTCGCGCCTGATCGGTGCTCCCATCAGGGAGGCGCCGGAGAAGTGCAGGCAGGCCAATCCGATCACTTATGTCAGCAAAGACGACCCTCCGTGCTTCATCGTCCATGGCGACAGGGATTTTGTCGTGCCGCTCAACCAGAGTGAACTGTTACATGCGGCACTGAAGAAGGCCGGCGTCCCCTCAACTTTTCATGTGGTCAGGGGCGGAGAGCATGGCTTTTCCAAGAGGACACCAGCCAACGATAAAGTCGTCAGCAAGGTGATGGATTTCTTTGACAGGCAGTTCAAGCCTGAGGGCGATCGGTAGAGTCAGTGCTCAGTTGGTGAATTCTGGGATGTCCTCGGCGGATGTTGTCATAATGGAACAAGGCGGATAATAAGCAGCATGCGTGCAGTGAAATCACATTTGATTGACCGTAGAAGATTTCTACGGGGAATGGGTGCAGTGCTGGCGTTGCCTTGGCTGGAGAGTGCGGCGATGGCGGATGCGCCCCGGGTCAGGCGTTTGGTGTGTGTGGGCAATCATCTCGGGTTCTATCCGGGCAACTTCTTTCCGGAGGCGTCCGGGAAAGGCTATGTGCCGACATCGACACTGAAGCCGCTCGAGATGCATCGCGACGATCTGACGGTGTTTTCGCATTTGGATCACGAGCTCAACGGCGGTCATGGAGCGGTTCAAGGGTTTCTGACGAGTATCAAGAAGGAGGAGGCTGCCGGTTTTCCGGCAAAGAATATCTCCCTCGATCAGGCTGCGGCCGAGCATGTCGGCAGCGCTACTCGCTTTCCCTCGGTCAACACTGGCATTTACAAGGGTACGGACATGTGCTGGACGCGTGCCGGTGTGCATGTGCCGCCGGTCAGCAATCCCGCCGCCCTTTTCCGGGCGCTCTTCGTGAACCTGCCCGCCAAGAAGCGCGAAGCCGAGCGCACGCGCCTGCAGCATCAGGGCAGCGTGCTCGATGCCCTGCGGGAATCGGCTGGCGCCCTGAGCCGGACACTCAATGTCGCCGACCGTAATAAGCTGGACCAGTATCTGACCTCGGTGCGCGATGTGGAACGGCGGTTGCAGATGTCGAGGGAATGGCTCGACCAGCCCAAGCCCAAAGCGCCGATTGACGAAGTGCTGGATGAGGAGCGGCAACATCTTGACGAGGTGGCGCTGTTTTATGATCTGATGGCGCTGGCATTGCAGACTGATTCCACCCGGGTTGCGACCCTGGAAACCGGCATGGGTTTCCGTACCTCTGAACTGGACCTGGACGGCTATCACGGGATTTCCCATCACGGCAAGGCGCCCGGTCGGATTGACCAGCTGAAAGTCGTGGAAGCCTTCCTGACCGCCAAGCTCAGCGACTTCATGAATCGGCTGAAAGAAGCACAGGTTTTCGATGACACCTTGGTCGTCTTTGGTAGCGGCATGAGTGACGGCTCAAGCCACAGTAACCGAAACCTTCCGGTATTGCTGGCCGGTGGCGGGTTGAAACACCGGGGTCATCTGGTTTGTCCGGCCGAACAGCATAAACGAGTGCCGCTTTCGAACCTGTGGCTATCCGTATTGCGGTGGTTCGGCTCTGAGGCAGATCAATTTGGCAGGAGCACGGGAACGTTCTCCCCGATGGAAATAGGGTAGGGCAGGTCATGAAAACCATCATCCGGGGCACCGTCTTGCTTTTGATCGCGGTTGGCATGAGTGCCGGCGCTGACGAACACGCCTCAAAGTTTCTCAAGCAGCACTGCATCCGCTGCCACGGCAGCCAGGAACAAAAAGCGGATCGACGTTTCGATACGCTTCCGTCGCAGATAAGGAACCTCAATGACCTCGAGCGCTATCAGGAGATCGTCGACCTTCTTAATCTCGGCGAGATGCCGCCCCAAGACGAACCCCAGCCCACGGCGGAAGAGAGCGCGCGGATAATTGCTCAGCTGACAAAGAAACTCGTAACAGCCAGGACCGAGCTGAGTGGTTCCGGCCGGCATGGTGTGCTGCGGAGGCTCAACTCCTGGGAGTACCGGCAGACAATCGGCGACCTGCTTGGGCTCAATGTCGACGTCTGGAATCCCGCCGAGGATTTTCCCGAAGAGGTGAAAGTCCATGGATTCGATAATAATGGATCCGGTCTGGTCACTTCCGGCCGGTTGATGAACCACTATTTGGCAACGGCTGAAGAAGCGATTCGGCGGGCCACCCAGTTTGGAGCCCGGCCGGTATCAGGGAAGTATGCGCAGCAAACGCCGTTCTACTTCAATGGCAAGGAGGCCAAGGACCTGCCCAAGCTGTTTCAGACCGGTCGATTCCGTTTTGTTCCCGAGACGCCCTACACCGACCTATATGGCCGCCATTATCGTGGTGGGCATATCGGGTTTTTGCCGCTCTTTCGCAAGGGTGGCGTTTCGCATAGTGGGATCTATACCATTCGTGTTCGAGCTGCGGCGGTTGGCCGCTTCCATGATTACGGAAAGGCCCTGGGTGATTTTCGAAACGGGGACCCATTGGTGATGGAAATCGCGGCAGTTGACCGGCGTGGCAGTGTCACCAGTACTGGCAACGTATCAAAAATGGTTTCCTTGGCGCGTGTCGAACTGACAAACGCAGAGCCTCGGTGGTTTCAGTGGGATGTCTATATGGAAGCCGGCTATGAGCCGGAGGTCCGCTTCCGGAATGGCCCGCTGGCGGCTAAGCGAATGGTTCGTGTTTTGACGACCAAGGCCGCTGATAAACCGGAATTCAAGCCCTTCGTCGGCATGAAGGCCGGCATCGAGAAGGGGCACGGCGTGCTCAAGGCCTACAAGGGGCCGCGCCTGAGAATCTGGGAGATCAACGTTGAGGGCCCGCACGTGGATATTTGGCCAGGCGTTGGACACCGGGCTTTGTATGGGGACCTTGCCCCGGAAAATCTAAACCAGGGGACAATTGCCCAACGGTTGGAGGCCTTCGCAGAGAAAGCCTTTCGTCGACCGCCGGTCGATGGGGAACTGGATCCGATCCAGCAGCTGGTGGCAGACAAAATCAAGGAGGGCCTGGAACCCTTGCAAGTTCTCCAGCTTGGCGCTCAAGCCATTCTCTGTTCTCCCGGGTTTCTGTATCTCAATCTTGGCGAAGGTGAGCTCAACGAATTCGCATTGGCGTCGAGGTTATCCTATTTTCTCTGGGCGTCACCTCCCGATGAGATCCTGCTGGAACTGGCTCGAACGGGAAAGCTGCGATCCGGGTTGTCAACGCAGGTGGAACGCATGCTTGCCGATCCCAGGTCGGTTCGCTTCGTCAGGCATTTCGTGCGTCAGTGGCTTGACCTGGACAATATTGGCACCATGCCTCCCTCGCCAAGTTTTCTGGAATACTACCGAGACGACCTTGAGACGGCAATGCGTGGGGAGACCGAAACCTTCTTTCGGCACGTGCTCGAAAAAAATCTGCCGCCCCGTGAATTTCTGGCAGCTGACTATTCCTTTCTCAATCGGGAGCTTGCTTTGCACTACGGGATAGAAGGTGTTCAGGGTAACAGGCTGCAGCGGGTTTCACTCAAGGGCAGCAGGCGTGGCGGTTTGATCGGGCAAGGTGCATTTTTGACTGCCTCGGCCAACGGAGTGGATACATCGCCCGTGGTTCGTGGTATCTACGTACTTGAAAAAATACTCGGCTACACACCACCGCCGCCACCACCCGATGTTGCTTTACTTGAGCCTGACATTCGGGGTGCCACGAGTGTTCGTGAGCAATTAATAAAGCACCGGGAAATAGCCACCTGCGCCGAGTGCCATCGTAAAATCGATCCGCTCGGCTTTGCTCTGGAAAATTTTGATGCCATCGGAGGCTGGCGTGATCGATACGGGGACAAGCTCAAGGTGGACCCTTCCGGCAAGCTGCCTGACGGAAATATGTTTTCAACCAACGCCGAATTCAGGGATCTGATTCTCGGGAAGGACGAGACATTCTCCCGTTGCCTTGCGAAGAAGTTGCTCACCTACGCCATCGGCCGCCAGTTGAATGGCAGCGATCGTCCGAGCATCGATGGGATCAGCATGGAAATGGCCGGNGCTGATAAGGGTCTCCGGGATCTNATCCAAGCCGTGGTCGGCAGTGAGAGCTTCCTGCAGAACTAGAGAACCCCGGTGACCACGGTCTCCTGGTCTCCTGGTTGCCTGGAGCCGGGTAATCTTGCTACCGGTTGAAGAACAGGTAGAGGTGGTAGAGATAGAGCTCGCGCATGGTGAACCCCGACCGGGACTTGAAGGATTCGAAACGGGAGGTGGTGGTGGCTGAGGGCGAGGCTTCGATATCCTGGCGGCGTGCGATGAGGACGCCCCGCTTCAGGTGCCAGGGGTCGCTGACGATGAGGGCATCACGGAATTTCTGGGCCTGCAGGATCTTCTTCGCCTCCTGCAGGTTCTCCAGGGTGGTCCTGGACCGGCCCTCCACGAAAAGGGCATGGGCNGGGATTCCGCGTTTCAGGCAGTAGTCGCGGGCGACCTCTCCTTCCGAGTAGGCCGCGCCNGTTCCCTTGCCGCCGGTGAGGACGAGTGCCCTGACCCGGCCTTCCTGGAAAAGACCGATGGCGTGATTGAGTCGTTCCCGCAGAACCGGGGAGGGCTTGTCGTGCCAGGCCGCTCCCCCGAGGACGATCGCGCAGTCCGCGCTCCGCCCGTCGTCACGGAGTCCAAAGCGGTTGATCGAGAGGGTCTGCCAGGCNAGGTAGAGAAGCAGGGAGGCCACGGACCAGAGCAGGAGGCGCCGGAGATTGAAANGCCNGCCTCCGGNCTCTCCCCGCTTCCTTGAAGGACCTGCGCGTTGCTCTCCTTCCACTTCCGACGTCCGCTGGGAGGACGAACCTGTGGTGCGAGTTTGAGAGGTTCCCGGAGCATCTCCCATGACGACGGTTGGTACTCTACTCCAGATTGAAAGGATGGCTAGGAATCAGTGGCGGTTGCCGGGGACGGCACCTCTCTAGCGGGGCAGGCCTCAGGTTTCCCTGCTGAGGCGCCGCCGGGTGATACCCTAGTGGGCTTCCAGCCAATTGGTGCCTGTCCCGGTGTCTACCCTGACAGGGACTCCATGAGGAAGAAGGAGCGCGGTTTGCATTGCTTCCACGATCCGGGGNGTGAGTTCGTCCGCTTCCTCGAGGTGAAGGTCGAAAACCAGTTCGTCGTGGACCTGCAGGAGCATCCGGCTCCGGTAATTGCCGCCTTGCAGGAGGTCGGCCACCCGGATCATGGCCAGCTTGATCATGTCCGCTGCGCTGCCCTGGATAGGGGTGTTGATGGCGGCTCGCTGGGCATTGCCCCGCACGGTGGCATTCGCGGAATTGATGTCGCGCAGGTAGCGGCGTCTCCCGGTGAGAGTCTGCACATACCCGTTTTCCCGGGCTCCCTCCATGGTGGAGTCCATGAACTTCTTTACGCCGGGATACTGCTCGAAGTAGGTATCGATGATTTCGCCTGCTTCGCGACGTGGAATCCCCAGCCGTTGCCCGAGGCCAAAGGCGGAAATGCCGTAGATGATCCCGAAGTTTACCATCTTGGCTGCGTTGCGCATGGAGGGCTCAACCCCGTCGAGGGAAACTCCGTTTACACGGGCGGCCGTGGCCGCGTGGATATCGAGGTCCTTCTCGAAGGCTTCGATCATCCCGGCGTCGCCCGACATGGCCGCCATGATTCGCAGTTCTATCTGCGAGTAGTCGGCGGCGAGGAGAGTAAAGCCCTCCTGCCGGGGAACGAAAGCAGTGCGGATTTCCCGCCCGAGCTCGGTGCGCACCGGGATATTCTGAAGGTTGGGATCGCTGGAAGCCAGGCGCCCGGTGGCTGCGACCAGCTGGTGGAACTGGGTGTGCACCCGCGAGTCCTTCTCCGCNACCCACCCGGGGAGTCTGTCGATGTAGGTCGACTTGAGCTTGGCTGCTTCGCGGTAAGCCAGAACATCGGCGACGAAGGGCTGCGTGTGGGCCAGTGATTTGAGGGTCTGTTCGTCGGTCTTGTACTGTCCGGTCGCGGTCCTGCGGGGTTTCTCGACCAGTTTCATCTCGTCGAAAAGGATTTCCCCNAGCTGCTTGGGGGAATTGAGGTTGAATTCGCGCCCGGCCTGGGAAACGAGCGATCCGGTCAGGTCGTCGATGCGCTTTTGCATCGCCTTGCCACAGGCTGCGAGGACGTCCAGGTCGAGGGCGATCCCCTCGTGCTCCATCGCGACCAGCACAGGCAGGACGGGTGACTCGATCTCGTAAAAGACCTGTTGCTGGCCTTTCTCCTCGAGGAGAGGCCGAAGCTNCTCGGACAGTTGGAAGGTGATGTCGGCGTCTTCGTTGGCATACTGCGCAAGTTTCCTGACCGGGATGGACGCGACGTCGATGATCCCGGAGTCCTGAAAGAGGTCGCCCTGAGCCGGGGTCCCGCCCGCCCCGGAAGGTTCGCCGCCGACCAGCTCGCTGAGTTTNATGGGGGTGTAGGAGAGGAGGGACTCTGCCAGATAGTCCATGGTGTGGCGCTGGTCGGGCGCGAGCAGGGTGTGCGCAAGCAGGGTGTCGAAGAAGGGTCCGCTGACTTCGAGCCCGTGATTGAGGAGCACGGCGAGGTCATACTTCAGGTTGTGTCCGATCTTTTCCGCCGCACCCGTGAGCGCAGGACGAAAGACTTCAAGCGCCTCGATCCCGGGAATGGTGGCGTAACTGGCTTCCCCCGTTTTCCAGCTGAAGGCGATTCCGAGGACCTGTGCGCCAAAGCGATCGAGGGAGGTGGCCTCGATATCGAAGCAGAAGCGCTCCTGCTTCTCCAGTTGCCGGGCGAGCTTGAGACGCTTGGCGTCGGTGTCNGCCAGAATGTAGGTGGTCTCGACATCCTTGATTGATTTGAGGTCAGAGGCGAGAACCTCGGATCCTTTTGCGTCGACGACGACTGTGGCGTGGCCCCGGCCCGCCACGAAATCATTCCCGAAGAGGCGNCGGCCAAGGGCGTTGAATTCAAACTCGGTGAGGAGGGATTTGACCGCCTCGTCGTCGCGGCCCTGCAGGATCAACTCCTCGAGGTCCTGTTCCACGGGCACGTCCTGAATGATGGTCGCGAGTTCCTTGGACAGGCGCGCCTGGTCGGCATTCTCGATCACACGCTCTTTGAGCTTTCCCTTCAGGGCGTCAGTGTTCTCGAGGAGGTGTTCCATGGATCCCCACTCCGCGATCAGTTTCCTGGCCGTCTTTTCCCCGACGCCGGGGATGCCGGGAATGTTGTCGGCCTTGTCGCCCATGAGCCCAAGGATATCGATCACCTGGTNGGCCCGTTCGATTCCCCACGTTTCGCACAGGGCGGCGAGATCGACGATCTCGTGGTCGTTACCGCGGCGGCCGGGTTTCCACATGACGCAGCGCTCCGAGATGAGCTGCCCGAAGTCCTTGTCGGGGGTGACCATGAAGGTCTCGATGTCACCTGCCTGATCCGCACGGAAGGCAAGGGTGCCGATAATGTCGTCAGCCTCGTAGCCGTCCATTTCGAGAACGGGTATGCGAAAGGCCTCGCAGAGGCGCTTCAGGTTGGGAAGCGCGGCGGCAAGGTCTTCCGGCATTTCTTCCCGGTTGGCCTTGTATTCGGGAAAGATCTTGTGACGGGGGGTGGGAGCCCGGGTGTCGAAGGCGACCGCGAGGTGGGTAGGGGTCTCCTTTTCGAGAATGGTCAGGATGGTGTTGGTGAAGCCGAGGAGCGCGGAGGTGTTTACCCCCTGTGAGGTAAAAATGGGGTTCCGGACGAGGGCAAAGTGGGCCCGGTAGGCCAACGCCATGCCGTCGAGCAGGAAAAGCCGCTGCATGCCTGAGAATCCCGGGGTAACGCCCCGAGGTCAATGGTTTCCCCCAATTTGACAAGTCGGGAAAAATAGCGCTTTATTGATCAGGTAGACCNTTCGCAANTATGAAATACGCCATCTGGGCCGTCGCCATCATCCTGTGCTTCTTCTTCGGGCGCATCATGTACTCTCCCCTGAATGGGGCTCTCCTCGCCAAGGGCACGGGAAGCAGCGTGGCCAAGGATCTGCAGGAAGTGAAATTTGGAAGTGGGAGCCGGGAGCTTCGCATCACCATCGATCTGCGCACGATCGATGAGCGAGAAATGCCAGACACGGTGGAGCTGAAAAAGAGGACCGTGGTGTCGGCCAGCGGAGGATCTCAGGAGACGCCCCTTGAAAAGGGAGATACGGTTACCGTGACCCGCAAGAATGGATATAATCTGGAGATTTCCGCGGGGGGGCCACTCACCGGCCTTGTGCCCATTGCAGATACCGATTTTGCCGAGCGCGTGATCGCTTACCGGGCGCGCCGTCACTTCGGGGACAGCGGTGCCGTGGCCGAAAATACCGGTTCGAGCCCCACTCCTCCGCCCACCCTTCCGCAAATCGCCAAGAATGATCCTCCTGCTCCTGCTNCGGGTCCTTCTCCGGCTCCCTCGNCCAGCCCGGCTCCTGCCCCCGGGCCGGCCCCGGAACCGGATCCCACGCCTGCGGCAGGTGTTGATCCGGAGAAAATGGAACCTGAGAACACGCCGGAGCCGACTAGCCTGAATGCGGANCAGATTGTGTCCGCCATGCAGGAGAGTGTGAAGGCGGGCAGTATCAAGGAGTTCAAGTTTGAGCAGGTCGAGGGCTGGAAGGCTGGCGAGGAAGAAACCGTTGATGGCGAAAGCTACCAGACCGGGTTGGCAGCCTATAAGGCGCAGACGATCTTCGGTGAGAAGACNGTGCAGGCCAAGGCCCTCATCAAGGGCGGCAAGGTGGTTAAGTGGATCTACGCCAAGACCGGGATGGAAATCCGCTAGCGCGCATCATCTTGCCGGACNNCGNCGGCGGGGTTGCAGATGATGCTAGCTGCAGAAGCGCTCACGCAGGTGAGCCAGGTATGGTTCCGGGCTGGTGCGCTCACCGCTGGCCTTTTGCATCAGGTCCTGAGGCAGCAAAGTNGAGCCCGGGGCGTGCACGTGTTGCTGCATCCACTTCAGGATCGGGAGGTAGTCGGCTTTTGCACAAGCAGAGGCCACTGCCTTGTCCCGGTTGGCCGCGGCGTAGAGCTGGGCGCTGTTGAGGTTTCCAATGCTGTAGGTGGAGAAGTAGCCGAGGCCGCCCATTGACCAGTGGATGTCCTGCAGGCAGCCGCTGGCGTCGTCCGGGGGCCGGAATCCGAAGAGCGATTCAAACTCCATATTCCAGGTGTCCGGGACGTCCTTCACCTCAAGCTCCCGGTTGAGCAGGCNCCGTTCGATTCCAAAACGGAGCAGGATGTGGAGATCGTAGGTCGCCTCATCGGCTTCCACCCGGATACAGGAGTAGTCAGCCCGGTTCACTCCCTGGAGGAACTTNTCCAGAGAGAGTTCCCGCAGGTTGGGAAAGATCTCGGCGGCCCGGGGAAGCCACTTTTCCCAGAAGGGCCTNGCCCGGCCGATGTGGTTTTCCCAGAGCCGCGACTGTGATTCGTGGATGCCGAGGGAGACCGCCTCGCCGGAGGGCAGGCCGTGCTCATCCTTGGGGAGGCCCTGGTCGTAGAGCCCGTGCCCTGCCTCGTGCATGACGCCGAAGAGGGAGGAGAGGAAATCCCGCTCGTCGTAGCGGGTGGTCAGTCTGGTGTCGTGGGGGCCGAGGTGGGTGCAGAACGGATGGGTAACGGTATCAATACGGCCGGCCTCGAACTCGAAACCGAGGCTCTCTGCGATTTCACGGTTGAGGATCTTCTGGTCTTCGATCGGGTAGTNCGCATCGAGCAGATCATCCGGAGTAGCCCGGGAATTCTCCACGGCCTCCCCTGCGATTTCGGACACNGGATCGCGAAAGCGGTCGAAAAGGTTCGCTACTTCGGCCGTGCTTGCGCCGCGCTCGTATTCCTCCAGCAGGGCGTCGTAGGGCTCTCCCTCGTAACCCCAGAGCTCGGCCTTCTCCCGTGCGATCTCAAGCAGTTGCGTGAGGGCAGGCGCGAACCTGGAGAAATCGGAATGCTGCCGGGCCTCGACCCAGGAAGCCTTGCCCCGGGAGGAAACCTCGGTGTCGCGTTCCACCAGTTCCCTCGGGAGCCTGGCAGCCCGGTCGAAGTGGTGACGGAATTCCCGGAGATTGGCCTGAATNACGGCCTCATCACTGCCTTCTGCTTCCGCTGCTTCGAGAGCGGCCTGCCATCGTTCGGAGGTAGCGAGCTCGTGGGCCCTTCCCGAGAGCCAAGCGAGCTGGCGGGCTCTGAAATCGACTGCTGCTGGTGGGAGGCCGGTTTCCTGGTCCCAGCCAAGGACAGACGCGGTGGTTGAGATCAGCGCTCGCTCGCGGGCAAGGCTGCAGAGGGTTTGGTATGCTGCTCTCATGGGCGAGCGCTTAGCGGTCTCTGGCCATCNCCGCAAGGCAAACTGGATTTCCTCCTTGTAGCGGAGTGGAGTGGTGGCCAACCTCTGGCCGCGGNCCCNNGGGCCGTTTCCGTTGTTTCCGTTCCGTTGTTTCCGGATTGCCGGCCCATGAGTATCGTCAGCAGTTACGCCAGCCCCGAAGCCGCCCAAGCCCTCAGGAGGCAGCGGCGGGTGGCCGTTGTGACCAGNTTTTTCATTGCTGNCCTGGTCGTGGTGCAGGTNGTGGTCATTCTCGCCCTCATTCTTCTCCCGGTATTCAGGGTCGAGGTGCCTCCAATCGTGGCCTATTCGGCCGATAGTGAGGAGGAGGAGGTCATGGAACGNCCGGAAGTGACTCCCCAGGTCAAGCGCCAGCCCTCGGCCCCGAGTTCGGCCATGGCCAGAGTGGTGGCCGCCAACGTTGCAAGCCCTGTGTCCGTCCCGGTCCCGGACACCCAGACGCCCGATCCCTCGGTCGAGTTCGGCGATGGTGATGACTTCGGGGAAGGTTGGGGGGAAGGCTCCGGATCTGGCTTTGGAGGAGGGACGAGTTTCTTTGGAGTCGCCTCGCGTGCCGAGCGCATCGCCTACGTAATCGACTATTCGGCTTCNATGAGAGCGCAGGGCAGGGAGGAGCTCATGCGCAAGGAATTGATCCGCTCGGTTGACCGGATCGCTCACAAGACGAAATACGCCCTGATCTTCTTTGCCGGGCCGGCCTGGGTGGCAGGCGACGAGGTTGATTGGACCAAGAACAAGGCGACCGTTATTGGCAAGGGTCGGCGCAAGTACGACTGGAAGTCGCCCGGGTCCGCTCACCAGTGGGAGCAGGTAGGCAGGAAACAACCGGTCGAATGGCTCGAGGCCACCGACGGCCAGCTTTCAAAGTCCCGCAGGACGATCAAGGAAACGCGACTGGTCTGGGGTACGCGTTGGGACAACCCGCTCCAGATGGCCNTGGACATGGATCCGCCCCCGCAGGTCATTTATTTNATGACCGATGGCGCCGCCAAGGGTTCGGACAAATGGGCAAAGGAGATTGGGGCCCGGGCCAAGAGCAGGGGTATCAAGATCAACTGCGTCGCCATGATGCAGCCCAAGGCACACGATGACATGGATGACCTCGCCAAGCGAACCGGCGGGCACTTCACCATCGTCATGAATGGTGGACAGCGAAAGAAGGTGCGGTAGCCCCCCCACCTTCCTGCTGAAGCAATTCAGGGTAGGTTGCCCGGGCGACCTCGCTGCAGAGTTGCACGATCTGCCCCGTCTCCGAGGCCTGCAGGCAGCTGTGGGCGAGCGCCGAGCACTTTTCAAAATCGAGAAGGCGGACCGCCTGCTTGACGGTAGGGACGAGCGGTGCGCCAACTGAGAGCTCGTCTACTCCGAGGCCCACCAGAAGGGGAAGAAATACAAGGTCACCCGCCATTTCCCCACACACGCCGGTCCAGATGTCGTGCTGGGATGCGCCGTCGATGACAGTCTTGATAAGACGGATGACACCGGGATGAGACGCGCGGTAGAGCTTGGCCACACGGGGGTTTACGCGATCGACTGCCACGGTGTATTGCACGAGATCGTTGGTTCCAATGGAGAGGAAGTCGACCTCGGCCGCGATGTCAGCAGCGACCATGGCGGCAGAGGGAACCTCGATCATGGCACCCACTGCGATCTCCGGGTTGAACTCCTCGCCCCGCGCGGTGAGCTCCTCGACGCAGTCGGCCAGCAGGCTTTTCGCTTCGCGAACTTCCCCGATACCCGAGATGAGAGGGAACATGAGCCCCACCCGGCCGGATGCCCCCGCCCGCAGAATTGCGCGCAGCTGCTCCTTGAAGAGATCCTTGCGATCAAGAGAGAAGCGGATTCCCCGCCAGCCCAGGAATGGATTTGGTTCCGGTTCGCTCAGGGGCTCGCCGGGGACTTTGTCTCCCCCGCAGTCGAGAGTGCGAAATATGACCTCACTGGGCGCAACCCGGCTGGCCACCCGCGAGTAGAGTGCGGCCTGCTTCTCTTCGTCGGGGCACTCTTCGCTCTCCAGTAGAAAGAACTCTGTCCGGAAGAGCCCGACCCCCTTTGCGCCCGAGCGCTCCACCAGGTCCAGCTCGTGTTCAAATTCTATGTTTGCCGAGAGGGTGATCGCACGGCCATCGGTGGTGACGGCATCGAGATCGCGTAGTTTGTCGAGCTTGGCCCGGCGCTTCTGGTGGAGCTCCTCCAGTGCCCGGTACCTGGCGACCGTGTCAGGGGTGGGATTGGAGATAAGTTTGCCCTCGTATCCGTCGAGGATGCAGGGATCCAGGGCGTGCAGGTTGAAGACCGCATTGCGGAGACCTACCACGGCGGGAATGCCGAGCGAGCGGGCCAGGATTGCGGTATGGGACGTGACGCTTCCCTGTTCGGTGGCGAAGCCCAGCACTTGGTGGCGGTCCATCGCGGCGGTATCAGAAGGGGTCAGGTCGTAGGCGACCAGGATGTGTTGGTGCTCCGGCGCCTCGGAGGCGGATTCATCAGGCTCGCTGTCGAAGTTGCGCAGGACCCGCTGGCAAACGTCCTCGATGTCGGTGGTGCGGTCGCGCAGGAAGGGGTCTGGAATGCGCCGCATCGACTCGAGTTGGTTCTGCATCACCGCATAGAAGCAGTATTCCGCATTCTGGCGGCGCTTTTCGATGGCTGTGGGCACGCCCTCAAGGACGATGGGGTCTTCTAGGACAAGCATATGGGCCTCGAAGATGCGGCCTTCCTCGTTGCCGGAGAGAGATTCCATGTGCTCCCGGAGGCCATCGAGCTGTTGGCGGGTGCGGCGCAGGGCCTCCTCGAACCGCTCCCGTTCGCGGGCCACATTGGCGATGGGATAGACCTCGGGTGCCGAAAAGCCGCGGGCCACCACATGGACAGGGCCGAAGACGATCCCTCGGGACACGGGAGTCCCGGAGTAGACCACTTCCTTCCTGATTCCGCCCATTTCGGGGAGTCTGGGGGGATGGGGAGGCGCGGTCAATGCCACGGGCCCGGGCGACAATTTTTGTGCCAGGACTATCCGGGCTCCTCAAAATTCCGAATCACCAAATCTTCTAACTCAGTCAGAGCATCCTCGGCATCAGTGCCTTCCGTAACGATTGTGAGAACGGAACCATGGCCTGCGGCGAGCATCATCAACCCCATTATGCTCTTACCGTTCACCTCTTCGCCATCCTTTTGAACCCGGATATCAGCCTCGAACTTGCTCGCGGTTTTCACGAATTGGGCCGCTGGCCGTGCGTGAATTCCGAGTTTGTTGGAGATGGTGAGTTCCTTTGTGGGCATAGCCGACGTCTTCGCGGACAAATTCTAGGCGGCAGGCTGGGCTGGTGGGAAGGGAAAATTCCCCGGCGGGCCTGAAGAAACTGTTTCCTCCCTGCCCGCGTCCCGCCTGGCTACTGCAGGTGGACGGATCTTAAGCGCTTCCGGCCATGGGGTCGGAGGGGGGCTTTCGGTTGGAAGGCGCCGCACGAATCCTCAGGCAGAGGGGTCGGAGGCCTGCATCTTGGCGAGGAGCTTCTGGTTGAACTCGTCGGCCATGTCGTATCCGAGGCGGCGGAGCTGGAGGTCGAGGGCGGCCACCGCAACCAGCCGGGCGGTGTCACGTCCCGCCGCGACCGGGATCTCCACGTGCGGAATGGAGTGTCCCAGAATGACGTGACCCTTGCGGCGCACTCCTAGACGGTCGACCTTGTTGAGGTCGCTCTCGCCCTTGAGCGTGACCACCAGGTCGAGCCGCTTCTCCGGGCGGATTGCGGAGAGCCCGTAGAGGTTTGCCGCATTGATGATGCCGATCCCACGCATCTCGATGTAGCCCCGGGCGAGTTCCGGAGCGGATGCGATCAGCTCATCGCCATGACTGCGCACCCGCACCATGTCATCGGCTACAAGGGCCCCGCCCCGCTCGAGCAGCCCAATCGCGGTCTCGCTCTTTCCAGATCCACTGCTGCCCATGATGAGAATGCCGACCCCACGGTAATCGACCATGCAGCCGTGCAGGGAGGTTGATTCGGCAAATTCCTGCTCCAGAAGGATGGATGCCAGGTTGAGGAACTTCATCGTCACCATCGGGGTTCGGAAAATGGTGAGTTTGTGCTCAGAGGCAATCGCGAGCAGTTCGTCGGGCAGCGAGTGGTCCCGCGAGCTCACCATGCAGGGGACGCGTTTTTCGCAAAGTTGGCGGAAGCGCGTGGCGCGAAGGGCGGGAGAGAGTTTCTTGAGGTAGGAGGCTTCAGAGTTCCCAATCACCTGGATCCGCTTGTTGGCGAAGTAGGTGAAGAAGCCTGCCAGGGCGAGTCCCGGCCGGTTTGGAGCCGGTTCGCGGATTGTCCGGTCGAACCCGTCCTCAGAATCACCGACCAGCCGAAGTTTGAGCGCTTCCCGGTGCCGCTCATAAAAACGCCCCACGCTGATGGAGGTGACCTTCTTTACGCGGGATGGCATGCCCCGAACGTAGTGGGCCGGGGAGAATCCGAAATCCTAAATCTCAGATTTCAGGTCCATGGGGAAGATTAACAAGTAGTTCGGGGAAATGCAGGGCAGTTGCACCGGGTGGAGCGGTCGGGACTGGAGCGTCCCGGGCTTTCATGGTAGCCTGCTCGATCAGGAAGAGGGTCCAGCAGCCGGCCTTGTGGAGGCCCAAGGGCCCCGCCTCGATTTCGCTCCTCGCCGGCTCGCTCCTGAAACTGCTGGCGCTCATCGAGAGCTCTCGGGGACAGGACCGCGAGGCCCCGGAAACCGGTCAGAGCGATGTCCCGGGGTGCGGAGCATGGCCTGCGGCATCTCCCGGGGTTCACATGTGGTGCCTGGCGTGCTGCCTCTTGCGAGAGGACTGCCCTAGTTCCGCGTAGCGGAGTCGAGTTCAAGCAGGGCGTATTCGCCATCCTGACGGCGCTTGAATACAATCTGCAGAATATCCCGCCGGGCGTTCCTGAAGAGGACGAAGGGACGTTCACTGAGTTCCAATTCCATGATGGCCTCCTCCTTCAGGAGGGTGCGGAGGCGGTAGGATTCCCGGTGGATGGCCAGGGGCTCGGGCTCTGGTCCCAGCTCCTTGTGATTTTCCTCGGGCACATGGGTTTCGAGGAAGTCGGAGGCATAAATGCTCTCGTCAAGGTGCTTGATCGTATTTTCGGGACGCGGGCGGTGTTTCTTCAGGAGCCGCGTCTTGTATTTTCGCATGCGGCGGGCAATCTTGTCGATGGTTTCATCGATGCTTCGATACATGTCTCCGGTCTCGGAGGATGCATCAATGGTGATGTGGTTGGCGCAGAAGAGGATGATCTCCGCATTGTGTCTTTTGCCCTGCACGTCCAGGACGGCCCGGGCCTCGATAATCTTCGGGTAATCGAGGTGGAGCCCCGCGATCCTGCTGGTGGCATGGTGTTTGAGTGAGTCGGTTGCTTGTTCGTGGCGGACGGTGATCGTGATCTTGGGGTCGAGGTTTGCGCTTTGCATTGGATTCTGGATTTTGGTGCAGACCTAATGGAATGATCCATAAGGCACCCTGCAGCATAGGGCAGGAAATGGTCCATTGCAAAGCGTGTCTTCCAGCAAAGGGTCAAAGATACGGCAGAGGAAGAGCCGGTCAGCCCGCCCGGGGAAGCGGGACGGAAGCGAGGGGGCAATTTGGAATTCAGCCAGGGCCGTTGTTTACATGGAGAAATTTTCCCCAAGGTAATGACGGCGGGCGACCGGGTCGTTGGCGAGCTGCTCCGAAGGGCCCTCCAGGACCACACGGCCTTCGAGCAGGAGGTAGGCCCGGTCGACAATCTGGAGAGTCTCCCGCACGTTGTGGTCGGTAATCAGCAGTGCGAGGCCGTACTCGTCGCGAAGCTGCAGGATAATCTCCTGGATGTCATGGACCGCGATGGGGTCGACTCCGCTGAACGGTTCGTCGAGCATGAGCAGGCTGGGGTCTGTGCAGAGGGAACGGGCAATGGTAAGGCGGCGCTTTTCACCCCCCGAGAGAGTGAGGGCGGAAGAGCGGCGCACTCCGTCGATTCCGAAGCGCTCGAGAAGTTCGCCACAACGAGTGTGGCGCTGCTTGCGGCTGAGATCCCGGCGGGTTTCGAGGACGGCCATGAGATTCTGCTCCACGGAGAGTTTGCGGAAGATGGATTCCTCCTGAGGGAGGTAGCCGAGGCCCCGCCGGGCACGTTTGTGCATGGGGAGGCGGGTGACATTGCGTTCGCCCATCATCACGCTCCCGGCATCGGGGGGAATAAGCCCTGCGATCATGTAGAAGGTGGTCGTCTTGCCGGCCCCATTGGGGCCAAGGAGGCCGACGACTTCCCCGGGGCTCACCGTGAGGCTCACGCTCTCGACCACCGGACGTCCACTGTAGACCTTGCGCAGCCCCTCGACATTGAGGACGGGGGCCGCCCCGGGGGCTTGCGGTTGGGCAGCCTGGCCAGGGTCCATGGAGGTGGTCCGTTGCGGGGGTTCCGGGGCTGGCTGTTCGGTATCGGCTTCCACGGGAATAAGGGTTTATGGAGAAGGCTCCCCGTTTGGGGAAAGGGAGGCAGTGGTTTGATGGGGGTGTACGATCCGGAGGGGCCGATCCCGGGCCGCCCGGCAGGTCTTTGTCCAGCGGCCCCCCATGATTCCGGCGCACTTCCAGCCGAGGGTAGTTGAATAAACAGGAGGCACCATCCTAATTCGCCTGTTCCCGGCGTAGTTTCTCAAAGTTGCCTTCCTGCAGGTCGAAGAATTGGTCCCATGCACCGCGGGCGAGTTCGAAGCTGCCGTTGGGGTAAAAGAGGATGTAGAGTCCCTTTTCGCGGGCCCTGAAGAAGCTCCTGCCCTGGAGAATCTCGGGATAGCCACCGCGGAGAGCAAGAATCCCGTCACTAGCGCGATAAGTGGCGGCAGCGGACATGGCAACCACCGGCTTGGCGTCTGGCTGCGGAAGGCGGGTAATGATGACCTCACCGAGGGCCACGATCCTGTCCACGTCGGAGAAAGCCTCGGGTCCCTCAAGCCGTTTTTCCTCGGCGTCCTCCCGCTCGGTCAGGGTGATGCGCAGGCTGTTGTTGCACCGCAGGCGGAAGCGGGGTTCCTGCACGTCGATCTCCCCAAGATAAACAATGTGACCTTTTTCCGAGTCGAAAGAGAGTCCGCCTTCGCAGGTCATGGTGAGAATCCCCTGATCCTTGTTTCCCTCATCATGCGGGTCGCGAAGGTTGGAGAGATCGCCAGTGGTGGTCCAGGGGCCTTTTTCTGCGAAGAGACTCCCGTTCTGGTAGAAGCGGAGGTAAAGATCAGGCTGGCCGGCTCGCAGCGAGTTGTTGCCCTGCTCGATGGCGGGCGAGCCATCCTGCAGGACAAGGTCGGCACTCTCCACGTTGAAAATGACGTGCCGGGCGGTTGCAGTGACCGGGGCCCGTTCACCCCCGGGGTCTTCGCGGAAGAGCTGGACCTTTCCGCTTGCCACGACGTAGTCGACATCGGAGAAGGCTTCCGGACCGGACAGGGCCCCGTCATCGGCTCCGGTCTCGCGGTGCAGGAAGACCTTGATTTCGTCTCCGGCCCGGATGCGGAAGCGGGGGTGCTGTATCTCGACGTCTTTGAGATAGACGACGTGCCCCTCGCGGGCGTCGAAGTAGAGGCCGCCCCGGCAGGTGGCTTTAATGAGCCGGGGCTCCTCCTTTTTCCCCGGGGAATTGCCTTGGGGCTGCTCCCTGTCCGCTTTCTCCCGGCTGGCCCTTTCTTCGTCGTTCTGTCGCAGGGAGTCGAGAGCAGCGAGATCACCGACCGTAGTCCACGGGCCCTCTTCTGCGTAAAAATCCCCGTTCTGGTAGAGGCGAAGATAGAGCTCGGGACTTCCAGCAGTGAGGGAATTTGGTCCCTGCGTGATTGTCGGGGTGCCTCCCTGCAGGACGACATCGCCGCTCCGGCGATCCACGACAGCCCTTTCTCCGGTGGCGAGGAGAGGGGGGATTTTTCCAGCTGGATCGGTGTAAACAATCCGGACTCCGCCAGAGGCGACAAGGAGGTAGGGGTCGACGAGCTCGGCGAAGCTCTCTTTCTGTGCGGCTTCTCCATCCTGCTGTCCGCGGCTTTCTTTCTCCTGTCCGTCTTCCCTCTCGAGGTTGGTCTCCGGCCTGGCTATGGCCTTGGAGAGATCCTGCGGCGGGAAGAAGACCTTCAGGTGCCCGGCCGCCTTCATGGTGAAACGTGATTCGGTGACCTCGATTTCACGGAGGTACGAGATGTGGCCCTGCTCAGGGTTCAGAAACATGCCACCTCCGGCAGTGACAAGGATTTCGCCTGCGGCCGTCTCGGTGGGTGAAGGGGCAACCGGCGGCCGGGGGGAGATGCGGGCGAGGAGTTTGCTCCGCGGCATCTGGACCTGTTGCGCGAAGCTCAGGAAATCGGTATCAGCCTTGTTGCTGGACTGCCGACTCTGGGTCAGGAGGTTGCGTGTGGGAGCACGGTTGGCGAGGACCGATCTGCTGCGCGATTCAATGAGCGCGTCAATTCTACGCCGTTCTGCCGCGGTCAGCGCTTCGGGGCCGGTGAAGACGGTGGCGAGCGGGTTGTTCCGGGCCTCTTGTCCCGGGGGAGTTCCCCTGGTCCGGTCCGGTGCCTGAGCCTCCGCGCCGGCAGGAACTTCGCTGCCGTTTTCTCCCGGGGGAGAGGGACTGGAAGTTGTGAAGCGGGTGGAGACTGGTCCCCGGACCACTCCGGAGCGTGTGCTGAGATGGAAGATTCCACCGGAGCCCTTTCCCTGTAACTGTTCGCCGTCCAGTGTGATGGCCTGTCTGGCGCGCAGGATGCCGGTGTTGAGCGAAAAGTCTGCGGCCCCCAGGTTCATGCGCATGAGCACGGAGTCCTTCCGGAAGTAACGGAGCAGGATCTTTTCGCCGGTGAGCTCGCGCCGTGTGATGATCTTGACCGACCCGGACTGGAGAAGAGCCATTCGCTCGCGCTTCTTGTTGAAGACGGGAACGCGCATCCCCTTCAGGGTGCTCCCGGCCGGAAGGTTGTCCAGGATCGGGCCGAGTTTCTCGTAGGAGAGGTCGTCCTCCTTGCCTTCCTTCACGCGCTGTGCGGAGAGCCAGCCCGGCACGGTCCCAAGGAGGACGAGGGCGAGGAAGCGCGGAGTGATGTGCATGAGAGCAGGACGGAGTAGCGGAGGAGGAGAACTCTGGAACCGGACGTTCTGGCAGGCCGGCTGAACTCCAGAGCCCGGGAAGGATATCAGAACCCCGGGCTCGCGGCGAGAGCGGTCATGCGGATAGCGCCTGGTGGATCTTCATCAGGGAGACGAGGACGGCCTCGATCTCTGCGAGGGGAACCTGGTTGGGTCCGTCGGAGAGCGCTTCTGCGGGGTTCGAGTGGGTTTCCATGAAAATGCCGTCAACTCCGGTTGCCATCGCGGCGCGGGCGAGGACGGGAGCGAGTTCACCATCGCCTCCGGTTGTTCCGCCGAGCCCGCCGGGGCGCTGGACGGAATGAGTGGCGTCGAAGATGACGGGAATCCCTTCCTCGCGCATCCAGTAGAGCGAGCGCATGTCAGCGACCAGGTTGTTGTATCCGAAGGTAGTGCCCCGCTCCGTGATGAGGAATTTCCCGCAGCCGAAGGCGCGGAGCTTGTCGGCGATGTTCCTGCAATCCCACGGGGCCAGAAACTGGCCCTTCTTTACGTTGACGGCCCGTCCCGTAGCCGCGCAGGCCTCAAGGAGATCGGTTTGGCGGCAGAGGAAGGCGGGAATCTGCAGGAGATCGATGTGCTCGGCGGCGAGCGCTGCTTCAGACGCGGTGTGCACGTCGGTGGTGACGGGAATGCTCAGTTCCCTGCCGATCGCACCGAGGATGCGACAGCCCTCCTGAAGACCCGGTCCCCGGTAGGAATCGACGGCCGTGCGGTTGGCCTTGTCATAAGAGGCCTTGAAGAGGAAGGGGATTTCGAGGCGTGTGCAGATTTCGCTCAGTGCACGCGCCATCTCCCAGGCGAACTCTTCGCTCTCCAGTCCACAGGGGCCGAGAATATAGAGGGGGCGCCCTGTGCCCACCTCGACGTGTTGGATCGAAAAGGATTCTGCCATGCTCAGCGCTTTGGTGGCTTGAGCATGCCGCAGGGAGAGCCCGGTTTCAATAGCGGGATCGTGCACCACCCCGGTTGGGGTGAGAACCCCTGGCACGAAGGCCGGTTCGTAGTTCTCCCGTGCGTGGAGGTAGTCCGTAGGCCGCTTTTCTCAGGATTCCCCGGATCCTTCGCGGGCCTCCACCTCGGCGTAGAGCGACCGTAGATTGAGGAGGGCGGTCTGGAGCAGCTTCTCCTCCTCAGGACTACGATTACCGGCGGTCTTGTGTTCCAGCATCTCCAGGGAATCGAGGACGGAGCGGGCGGCATTGATGTTGACCTCGGGCTGGCCGTTGATGGGATTGGCGACCTGTCCGAGAAACATTCCGGCATTCTGGGCCTGCAGAATGACGAATTCAGCAAAGCGTGGATCGTTTTCCATGATCGTGGTGCGGGTGACCTTTATACTGGTCGGATGCCGAAAGCGAGGCGTTCCCGGAGCCTTTTGAACCACGGTTTCCTGCGGAACCGCGGAAATGAGGTCAGGTGCTGGGGGGTGGAGCGACGGTCGCGATCACCGGTTCGCCGCCGAAGTATTTCTGAGCCACGGCGAGGATCTCCTCACCGGTGACGGCCTTGATTCGCTCGGCGTGCTCGAGATGATGGTGGGGCCCGAGGCCGAAAAGGGTATTGAGGGCGCAGACCTGGGCCATTGCATGATTGCTTTGATTCTCGAGAGCATCGCCCGCCAGCACACTGGTCTTGGAGTGGGAGAGGGGCTTTTCGGGAATTCCCTCCTGTGACAGGATATCGATTTGCTGGAGGAGTTCGCGACGGGCGAGGTCGGCTTGTGCGGGGGAGGTGCCGACATAGAAGGCAAAGAGTCCGGTCCCTACCCCGTGGAACTGGGTGGCATTCACGTAGTAGGCAAGCCCCAGTTCATCCCGGAGCCGGGTAAAGAGAGGGCCTGCCATGTTTCCGCAGTATTCGTGAATCAGTTCAAGGGCGGGGATATCCTCGGAAGTCACGTGAGCGCCGGGAAAACCGACGGTAATGACAGCCTGTTCCTTGGCGAGTCGGGCGCAAACCTCCCCGGGGTGGGTTCTGGTCGGCGGTGCGGTGACGCTGGGATCTTCCGGCACCCCGGCGGGGAGGGAGGCGAACATTTCCTCACAGAACTCGGCGGTGGCCTCGGGGTCAATATCTCCAAAGACGGCGAGAACTCCGTTTTGCCGCGTTATGAAGCGACGGTGGTGATCGAGCAGGGTCTCGCGGTCGAGATTCTGGAGGGATTGCTCGCTGCCGAGGCGGGGGAGGCCGTAATGCTGGTCTCCAAACAGGGTGGCACGCAGGAGTCGGAAGGCTGTTTTGAGCGGATCCTCCTGGGATTCCAGCATCTCGGCGCGCTGGATTTCCCGCTCCTGCAGAAGGGTGTTCTCCCGGATGGCGGGGGCGAGGAGCGCCTCGGCGGCGAGGCCGAGGACAGTGGGCAGGTCGGGTGCGAGGCAGAAGGAGGAAATCACGCTGGTGTTGTTTCCGGCACTGGCACGCACGTTGGCGCCCAGGGACTCGCCCGCGCGGGCGAATTCGCCACCGGGTCGGGTTTCGGTGCCCTTGGTGAGGAGGGCGGCATGGAGAGGATTGATGCCACAGTTCTCGAGCGATTCGGACAGGCGTCCCGTGCGGAAAACGCCCTGGAACTGGACGGTGGGTACGCGGGGGTCCGGTCTCAGGACAAGGGTCAGTCCATTGGCAAGGGTTCGGGTGGTAATTTCCCCCGGTGCGTTGCCGGATCCACGGATTGCGGGAGGAGCGGGAGCTTCGGCGGGGTCCAGGGAAACGACGGTCAGGCCGTCGGGGCGGAGGTAGTGACGGGCCACCCGCACGAGGTCATCCGTGGAAACCCGGTCGAGCAGTGCGAGATAGTCCCGGGTGAAATCGAGGTTGCGTGCCTCGTGCCAGTTGCCAGCGAGGTCGCTTGCCCGGCCCGAGGCGGTGGTGAGGATCTTGAACTGCTGGGCGAAGACCTGGCGGCGGGCCTTCTGGAGGGAGGCCTGCAGGTCTCCCTCGAGGGCCGGGCCAAGTTCGGCGAGAACAGCATCCTCGAGGCGGTCACGTTGCTCGTGGTCGACCTCCGCTGAGATGCTGAACATGCCGGGTCCGCTGGCGGGGCTCCAGGCCCAGCTTCCAATGTGGTGAGCGATGCCTTCTTCCTCGTGAAAGCGCCGGTAGAGGTGGGATGAGCGGCCGCCGCCGAGTATGCCGGAGAGCAGTTCGAGGGCCGGTGAATCGGGATGATCGAGTCCTGGGATCTGCCACGCGAGGGTCGTCTTGCTGACCGGGACGGAGAAGGGGCGACGGGCTTCCCGCCTTCCGAGTTGGCGGGGTTCCGGCAGCCCGTTGACCGGGGAGAGCGCCCTCGGGGGCAGGCTGGCAGCGAGGTTCGTCAGTTTTTCCAGAACGGCTGTACGATCGAATTTTCCCGAGAGAACCACGAAACTGTTGGAAGGAAGGTAGCGGCGGCGGTGGTAGTCGGTCATGTCCTCGAAGGACAGGTCATCAAAGAGACCCCGATGGCCGATTACCGGATGGTGCCGGGGGTCGCGCTGGTAGAAGGTGCGGAAAAGGAGCTGGCTGGCAGCGGAATCGGGATCATCCCGGCCCATGTCGATCTCGCGGCGGATGACATCGCGCTCTGTTTCGAAATCCTGCTCAGGGAAGGAGGGGAGAAAAGTGAGTTCAAAGAGAACCTCGAGGAAAATGTCGGTCGAGGCGCTGGGACCGTCGATGTAGTAGACGGTGCGGTCAAAGGAGGTGTAGGCGTTCCACTGTCCACCGGCGGAGTTGACCCTGGTGGCGAGTTCGGGGCCGGTGAAGGACTTCGTGCCCTTGAACACCATGTGCTCGAGAAGGTGAGAGAGTCCGCTGCCGGAAAGGTGCTCCTCGTGCTGGCTCCCCGTTTCGATCCAGGACTGGGCGGAGACAACCTCGGCAGACCGGTCTTCCTGCAGGATGACGGTAAGGCCGTGGGGCAGGGTGTGGAGGGAGGCGTCGGTGGCGGGGAATTGCATGGGAAGATATCGGAAAAACTGGACGCCGGTTATTGGGACTGCGGATAAGGGAGGTCAAGCGGGATGGCTGTCCCGGCGGGCGGGAAGCGGCCCATCCAGCAAATTCCCTTGGCCCTCGGGAGTGATTTTCATAGAAAATGCCCATGTCCAGACCAGCTCTTGTCGTCATTGCGATCATCTTGCTCCTCGGGCTGGCAGGGGGGGCTGTCATAGGCTGGTTGTATGTGACCCGTGATCGCGTGTCTCTGCTGACCTACCGTGTGCAGGTTTCGGAGGAAACCAACATGAGGGAGGTGGTCGCCAAGGAGGAGAAACTCCTGAAGAGTGATGAGGTTCTCATGCCGGTCATAGAGGCCCTGAACCTGGTTGAGCGATGGGGAATGGATTCCGAGGGCGAGGCTCTCGCGCACATGCGGACCAAGCTGGTTGTCAGTGAAGACCGGGTGCGGTCCGGGGTGCGGGTGATCTACCGCGATCGCAAGCAGGATCGGGCGCTTGAGGTCCTGGACAAAATTAACGAGGTTTTTGCGGTGGTGCGTTTCGAAGCAATACGAAGCAGCGGTTTTCCTCCGCTGGCACCTCTCAAGAATCAGGCAGGGGAAGGGCCCGATTCCGTCCCCGGCGTTCCCGGAGCGGCTGCGCCCTGAACGGGGCGGAGGTCGCCGTTTTTCCGGAGGATCCCTATTCGGCGTCCATTCGCAGGGGCAGGTTGATTGCCGGGAACTCGCGGAGGGTGAATCCAAGAACAGCCCCGAATTCGTCCTTGTAGCGGTTGTTGCGGTGGAAGACGCCCAAGGACAGGATCCAGTTATCGAAGGAGCGATGAATGGAGTATTGCTGGTGCTCAAGAACGCCGTCGTCAAACTCCCATCGGTGCCGGAAGCCAGCGCCCCAGTCTTCGTTGAAGCGCTTGTAGACTTCGTATTCACAGTGAATGGAATCCTGCAGAATGGGATGGTTATTGAGAAAACGGTGGCGGAGGGTGAGCTCGAGACTTTCCGAGGGCAGGAAACGTATTTGACCCACGGCTTCGGTGAAATCCCCGACGTCGCTCAGCAGCGGAAACTGGGTTTCGAGTCCCAACTCCAGCCAGGGCACCGGGTTGAAGTAGATTTCGTTGTAGAAGTTGGAGAACTCGCGGTCGAATTCGGGGTCTTCCTGAAACCAGTCGAAGTAGGAATTGACGGAAAGCCATTCATGCGCAGCGCCATCGCGCCTCGTAAGGAAGCGGTTGCGGGTGCCGAGGCGGATGATGTTCCAGTCTGCGAGGTCATCGATGGCCGTGAAGCGGCCCACTCCGAGAGGTCGAGGCCTGGTGCTTGCCGTGAGACGGTCGATGCGGGGAAAGCTGGCGTCCAGTTCATCCGTTGCGAACCAGGAGGCGCTGGCGTAGGGCTGTATGATATGCAGCAGGCTGTTCAAGCCGAGGGTTGCATTCTTCACATGTGGGAAGGTTCGGGAGAATTTCATGGAGGCCTCCACGCCGGCGTAGATGTGCCTGCGGTCCTCGTTGCTTCCCAGCCCCTCGACACCCCGGTAGCCGGTGTAGCCCAGCCCCGCTCGTGGAACGAGGTTGAGCCAGTCATCGAGAACCATGGGAAGCGATATCTCCTGTGAGATATGCAGGCGGGTGTAGCCGTGCTTGGCAAGGATCGTGTTGATTTCGTTGATACGGGGATCGCCTGGCAGCAGGGCTGCGGCCTCCGCCTTGAGGTTGCGCCGCTCGAAGCTGGGAATGTGCTCGTTGTAGATCCCCAGAACGAATTGCCCCTCGTGAAGAAAGGGTGAGTTGAAGAGGGGATGCCGCACCTGATCGACAGCCAGTTCCGGGAGACGGGTGTCGGACTGGTAGAACGAGTTGGGTCGCAGGCGGGTCCAGAGGGTGAAGAGGTTATTCTTCCGCTGGTGTGTGAGGGCGAGGACATTGTCGGGTTGAGGTTCGATGAGGAACATTTCGGGTTCGAAGTCCTCGAGGTAAAACCGGTCACTGAGGAAGGTCAGGTTGGCGTCGAGGTGGGTCGATCCGCCGGGAATCGTGTTGCCGAGCTCAAGGCGATGGCGCAACTGGACGCGGAAGCGGCGTTCTCCGACGTCCTGCCGGGGGATGCCGTTGCGGGTTTCTCCTGAGTTGAAATCGTGGAGGTAGTAGAGCTTGAGCCCGCTCAGGTTCGTGTTGGAGCGAATACGCGTATCCATCAGGTTCACGCCAGCGCCAACTCCACGCTTGGTGAGAACGTCGAGGCGCCACTGGGAGAGGAGCCAGGCGTCCTTGTGCTCCCCGGTGGCGGGATCCTTGTTCCCCCCCAGCATGATCCCGTATTGGTTGAGGAGATATGGGCCCCAGTTTGAGCGTGCGCCTGGAACGACGTGGTAGCCAAGTCCCCGGGTGAGGGGCTGGGAGAGGTAAGGCAGCCAGAAAACCGGGGTGTCCCCGGCGTAGAGCTTCATGTTGCGGAAGATTACCTTGTCGTCGGGGATGACCGTGGTGCGACCAGCCTTGAGCCAGAAGGCAGGATCCTTGATGTCGTGGGTAGTGACCCCGGCGTCCTCGCCCACGAAAAGGATTCGTCCATCCTCCTGCACCATGTCAAACTTGCCTGCCTCGAGAAGTATGGGATCCATCCCCGTGCGCAGGCCATTGGCCTCCAGGCGTTCTTCCTCGAACCAGTAGGTGGCCGATTCTCCCCGGTGGAGGAAAGTCCCCTGGTAGACAGTCACATTACCGGTGAACCTTGCAAACTTGCCTTTGAGGTCGATGGCAATATCGTCCGCAAAGAGCTGAATGCCATCGTTGGTCCGGCATTGCATATCTCCCCGGTAGAGGATGAGCTCGTTTACAGAGTCCCACTTGGTTGAGTAGTCGTCCCCGGTGATACGCAGGTTTTCCGGCATGGTCGGGACGAGTGCGAAGGGATCGCCACCACCACCAGGTCCTTCACCCCCGGGTATGCTGAGCAGATCCTCCCCGGTGGGTGGTGGGTCGGCCTCCTGAGAGTGGGCTGGGACCGGTCCGACCAGGAAAAAGGCACAGAGCAGCGTCGCGACTGCACCTGCGGGTGCTTGGTCGGCATTCCGCTGGCTGGAGCCTACCAAGCGACCCGAGAACATTGTGTGATGGACTCCCATCCGAGCTCTCGAAACAATCAAAATTGTCGGCGAAATGGCGCTGTGATCATCCGTTGCAAAAGTCGACATTCAGGAAAGCTGAGCAGTGCAGTGGGGTGGAGGAAAAAGTCCGGGGCCCTTCCCAGCCGGGACTGTGAACGGCTCCCTGCTACCGAGTGCTGGAACTAGGCTGCCCGGGCGAGATAGCCAAGGGGTCAGGCCCTCCCTGTTGTAGGCTTCTTTAGAGAAATCCACTCCCTGTGGGGGCTGATCAAGTTCTCCTTGTTTAGGGTGCACTGGGCTGCAAGTTTCCGTATCTCATTTTTCCGATGGCGGTTCCGCAGAGCACGATTGCCCTGGTCTACGACTACGACCAGACGCTGAGTCCAAGCTACATGCAGGAGGATGTCTTGTTTCCTGAGTTCGGGATAGATCCTGAACAGTTCTGGAATCGCTGTGACGCTCTCGTCAAAGAGCAGCAGTGGGATGGCGAGCTGGCTTACATGAAGTGCCTGCTGGACTACCTGCAGATGGATGCAGTCACCAATGAGCGCCTGATCGAACTGGGCCAGGGGTTGAGCTATTACCCCGGGCTACCGGAGCTCTTCGATGAGATCCGGACCTCAGTGCTACGGCCTGAACACCATGCGGCCGGGGTTACCATCGAGCATTATATCGTATCTTCGGGGTTGAAGGCGCTTCTGGAAGGCAGCAGCCTGGCGAGGCACATGACCGCCATGTTCGGGTGCGAGTTCGGAGAAGACCGGGAGGGCCGGATCAGCTTCCCGAAGCGCACAATCTCGCACACCACCAAGACGCAGTATCTCTTCCGGATCAACAAGGGGATGCTTGCGCACGGTGACGATGTGAACGACCACATGCCGTCCGAACTGCGTCCGGTGCCCTTCGAAAACATGGTGTATGTGGGAGACGGCCCCACCGACGTGCCGTGCTTCACCGTCATGAAGAAGAATGGCGGACACGCGATTGCGGTCTACAACCCGCAGGACCCGTCCGGAAGCAGCTTCCTGAAGTGCTACCAGCTCTGCACGCACGCAGACAGGGTGAAGCACATTGCGCCTGCCGATTATAGGAAGGGGAGTCACCTGCGCAACCTGCTGGAGGAGATGGTCCGGGAAACGGCGGACCGTATTCTCGAGCGCCGAAGGGAGGAACGGGATACCGCCACGGTTGCTGCCCCGGGTTTCTAGGTTGCCGGCATGAGCCATGATTGAGAAGAACCATTATCACTTCATCGGCGTGTGTGGTACTGCCATGGGGGCAGTGGCGGCGGCCATGAAGGCCCGCGGGATTACGGTCAGTGGCTCGGACGAGTGCGTATATCCGCCCATGTCGACATTTCTGGAGGAGAGCGGGGTGGAGATCATCGAAGGCTACCGTGCGTCCAACGTCCCGGAAGATGCCGGGGTGGTTGTTATCGGAAACGCGATCAGCCGGGGCAACGAGGAGGCCGAGGAAGTCCTCAATCGGAAACTACTTTACCAGAGCCTGCCCGAGGTGCTGAAGGAGCAGTTCCTGCGGGGAAAACGGAATTTTGTGGTGACCGGTACGCACGGCAAGACCACCACCAGTGCGATGCTGGCCTGGGTGCTTCAGTCTGCTGGCCGCGAGCCCGGCTACATGATCGGGGGACTTCCCGCCAACCTTGGACGGGGAGCGCACTTCACGGATTCTGAATTCAACGTCCTGGAGGGGGATGAGTACGATACAGCCTTCTTCGACAAGCGTTCGAAGTTTCTGCATTACCTTCCGGAGTTTGTTGCGATCAACAACATTGAGTTCGATCACGCGGATATCTACGACTCCCTGGATGAGATCAAGCTGACCTTTCGACGGCTCCTCAACATTATTCCCCGGCGCGGCGTGGCGGTGGTGAACGGAGATGATGGGAATGTACAGGAGGTTATTCAGGGTGCGCCCTGCCCGGTGCGCACGGTGGGAACAGGTGAAAACTGCGAGCTGCGGATCGAGGACGTCCTGTACGAGCCCGAGGGCAGCAGCTTTACGTTGGAGGGTGAGCGATACGTCATTCCGATGGTTGGGGAATTCAACGTGCGCAATGCGGCCATGGCGGTGGTTGGCGGATTATTTGCCGGCCTGGATGCCGGGGAGATCCGCGAGGCCTTTTCCTCCTTCCAGGGCATTGCCCGCCGCCAGCAAATTCGGGGGGAAGTGCGTGGTGTCACGGTGGTCGATGACTTTGCCCATCACCCTACTGCGATCGGCCTAACCGTGCAGGCGATGAGGCAGCGGTATCCGGGGCAGCGCCTCTGGGTGATCTTTGAGCCCCGCTCCAACACGACACGGCGCAATATCTTCCATGCCGAGTTGGCGGAAGCACTTGCCAAAGCTGATCGGGCAGTCATCCCGTCCGTGCCGGACCCGGCCCGGGTCGAGGTGAACGAGCGACTTGATCCCGAGCAACTCGTCCGCGATATCGATACCCGGGGCGGGACGGGATGCTATCTTGCCACGGTGGAGGAAATCGCCGCCCGCGTGGCGGGTGAGGCCGAGGAGGGAGACGTGGTGGCTGTTCTCAGCAACGGGGGCTTTGGGGGGCTGCACCAGTTGCTGCTGGAAAGACTGGGCGGGGCTGCGACTGCGGTCTGAGTCAGCTCTTTTTCGCCAAGGCAGCGGTTGTGCGGCCTGAGAGCCTGTTATTCAGGTTGATCGAGACCCGCAGGGCGGACATCTGGTTGGTGAGGCTGCGGTGCTTGGCGGCCACGCTTGAGACGTTAGGATCGCGGCGGTGAGCCAGGATGTAGCGCCCGATCTCGGAGTAGAGGGCGATCATCTCGTTCTCGAGGGAGCCGAGTTCGGCTCGATCATTGGAGATGTCCCGGTTGGCTTTGCCAATGTTCTGGTAGTTGCCAAGTGCCTCGTCCCGCATCTCGGAGCGGCGGGACTCGATTCGCGTTTCAAGTTCCTTGAGCTCGCTTTCGATATTGCTGATCTTGACAGAGACTTCGTCGCGGCGGTCGCGCAGGCCCTTGAATGTTCTTTTGAGTCCGAGGAGCTCTTTCTTGGAGGCATCCACCTCGGAGGAGGCTTGCGAACCCTCACCCACGAGTACTTCGAGCTTGGCCTTGATGCCACTGTGGCGGCGTTTCACGGTGCGGGCTTCCGCCAGGACGGTCTCGCGCTCGACGTTGAGGCGCTCATTGGTCTCCACCAGCTTGTTCCGCTCGGCCACAAGGTCCTTGGTACTGTCGACCACCGCGCCCAGAAGCTCTTCCCTCTGGTGATGGGATTTTTGCAGGTTGACGCTGGCAGAGTCGATCCGGCCTGAAAGTTCGTCATACTGCTTGGAGAGCTTGCGAAGGCTCCAGTATTCGACGGACAGGTCCTCGATTGTCTCCGCATCTTCCCATGCGAGGCGCCCGAGGATCTCCTCGGCTTCCCGAAGGAGGTGCATCTCCGCGGCGGCACGGGTCGCGTGACGCTGCCGCATGGCAATGCCGAACGTCTGGGCGATACGCCAGAGAAGATACTTGGTTTGGGTCATTGGATGAGAAAGGGGATGGTGGGCAGGCAGGGCCGGTCCGGCAACGCAAAACTAGGTCTTCAGGTTTTTCTGCAGGTTGCTGACGACACTGAAGTCCTCCAGGGTCATGATATTGCCGGTGACCCCGCCAGTAGCGACCAGTTCCTTGAGGATGCGGCGCATGATCTTCCCGGAGCGGGTCTTGGGAAGGGCCGGAGTGAGGTGAATCTCGTCCGGACGGGCGATCGCGCCAATGGCCTTGGCGACGTGAGCCTTCAGAGACTTCTCGGTGGAAGCACTTGTGTTCACCCCCTCCTTGAGAGTGACGAATGCGACGATGCCTTGGCCCTTGATCTCGTGAGGGCGGCCCACGACGGCGGCCTCCGCCACATCCGGGTGCGCAACGAGAGCACTCTCAACTTCGGCCGTTCCTAGGCGATGACCAGAAACATTAAGGACGTCGTCGAGCCGGCCAACGATCCAGAAGTTCCCTTCCTTGTCGGTGCGGGCACCGTCTCCAGCCGTATAGATTCCCTTGTAGTCGTTCCAGTAAGTCTTTCGATAGCGGCCCCGGTCGCCGTAGATGGTGCGCAACATTGAGGGCCAGGGTTTACGGATGACGAGCTTGCCTCCTTCGTCTGCTTTGCATTCGTTGCCTTCCTCGTCGAGGATGGCAGCGTCCACTCCGAAGAAGGGTAGCGTGGCCGTGCCCGGTTTGGTGGGAGTGCATCCGGGCAGCGGAGAGATCATGATGGCGCCTGTTTCGGTTTGCCACCAGGTGTCCACGATCGGGCAGCGCCCGGATCCGATTTTTTCATGATACCAGATCCAGGCCTCGGGATTGATCGGTTCGCCCACTGTGCCGAGGAGGCGCAGGGAGGAGAGGTCGTGGGCATCAGGGAACTTGTCGCCGGCCTTGATAAAAGCGCGAATGGCAGTGGGTGCGGTATAGAATGTGGTGACCCCGTATTCCTCTACGATATTCCAGAAGCGTCCGAAGTCGGGGTAGTTTGGAGCCCCTTCGTACATGACCTGCGTCACCCCGTTGGCGAGTGGTCCGAAGACGATGTAGGAGTGCCCGGTGATCCATCCCACGTCAGCAGTGCACCAGTAGATGTCGTCGTCCTGCATGTCGAAGATGTACTTGCAGGTGGTGTAGGTTCCTACCAGGTATCCGCCGCTGGTATGAAGGATCCCCTTCGGTTTCCCGGTTGATCCCGAGGTGTAGAGAATGAAGAGGGGATGTTCGCTGTCGAATCCTCTGGGAGTGTGTTCGGCGGAGACTTTCTCGGACTCCTTGTGCCACCACACGTCGCGCCCCCGGCGCATGGCGACCTTGTCACCGGTGCGCTGGTAGACAATGCAGCGCTTGACGCCCTTGTACTTCCTGAGCGCGTCGTCGACGTTCTTCTTCAGCTCGACGACCTTGCCCCGGCGGTAGCCCCCGTCGGCAGTAATCACGGCGGTGGCCCCGGAATCCTCAAGGCGGTCCACGATCGACTCGGCCGAGAAGCCCCCGAAGACAACGGAGTGGACGGCTCCGATGCGGGCACAGGCCAGCATGGCGATGGCCGCCTCGGGAACCATGGGCATGTAGACGAGCACGCGGTCCCTGGGTTTCACCCCGTTCGCTTCGAGGACGTTCGCAAAGCGGCAGACCTCGCGGTGGAGCTGCTGGTAGGTGAGGACGCGTTTGTCGCCGGGCTCGCCCTCCCAGATGATTGCGGCCTTGTTCTTCCGTCCATTGGTGAGATGGCGGTCCACGCAGTTTTCACAGACGTTGAGTCGGGCCCCGGTGAACCACTTGGCGAATGGGGCTTTCCAATCCAGGACCTTTTGCCACCGTTTCTGCCAGTGCAGCTCCCTGGCTTCCCGGGCCCAGAAGGTGGAGGGCTTCTCGATGGATTCCTTGTACATCCTCCGATACTGGGCCATGCTGGAGACGCGCGCCTTCTTGGAGAATTTCCTCGAGGGCTTGAAGACCCGGTCTTCGGTCAAATGGCTTTCAATATTCTTGATCATGGATCCTGGCTGCAAGCTGTTGCGGGGGGCTTTTTAGCGGACTGGGCCGGAGGTGACAAGGAAGGGTGCGGCAAGGAACAAATCAGGTTTGGTCCCTCGGATCGAGGCTGAGCAGATCGATCTCATGAGCTTCCAGATGGCGCCAGCGCCCGATGGGAAGATCGGGATCGGTCAGGCGTCCAATCCGGACCCGGAAGAGCTTCTCAACCTGGTAACCGAGGGTTGTGAACATTTCCCGGATCTGGCGCTTGAGGCCGGTTTCGAGAATGAGGGAAAGGCGACGGGGTGAAAGCCGCTTGAATGATTTTGCGTGAGCGCGTCCCTCTGGAGTGTGGACTCCCTCCAGGAGTTTTTTGAGGTCACGGTTGTCTGGTGGTGTGGAGAGGGTAACCCGATATTCCTTCTCCACCTTGTTGCGGGGGTGAGTAAGCCGATTGGCCAGATCCCCGTCATTGGACAGAACGAGGAGCCCCTCCGAGTCGCGGTCGAGCCGACCGACGTGATTGAGGTGCTGGAGCTTGGGTGGGAGAAGCTCGTAGATGGTCGCCCGCCCCAGTTCGTCCTGTTTGGAACATACGTAGCCGCGCGGCTTCTTGAAGAGGATGGTAGTGGTTTTGCGCGGAGAGACCCGTTTTCCCTGCAGGCGGACGACGTCACCTGCATCTACCCGGGTGGCCGGGTTGGTGCAGGCCTCACCGTTGAGAGTGACTCCACCCTCTTGGATCAGGGCATCGCAGGCACGGCGGGATCCGGCCCCGCAGGACGCGAGGAACTTGTTCAACCGGGTGCCTTCTTGATTCATGCCGGAGCGAGGAAAGAGAAGGCGGAACCAACTGGTTCCGCCTCCGCAGGAAGAGATCAATTTTCTGACGGGAGTTGTCGCCCTAGTCTTCGCCCTTGGTCTTGGGCAACCCGATGGGGCTCTGGCCCTCCTTCCATTGCCCGCGCTCCTTGAGAAGTTTGATACGTTCAAACCGCTTGAGGACCGAGCGCTTTCCGGTTGCGCCACCGCTGATTTTCAGGCTGTTGTGCTTGGACATGGGATTAGGCGGATGGATTGTGCGAGGGGGGCGGGACGCTAGGAGGAAATTGTAGATTTGGCAAGGGGGAAGTCGGAAAGGGCGAGGAGGTCCCTCCCGCGTGGTCCGGAAGCCCGGTGGGCTCTGGACCGGGAGGTCGCGCAGGGGGGCGTTGCTTGCGGTGGATCAGACCATTCCGAGCTTCATCTTGCCCTCCTCCGAGATCATGTCCTGGTTCCAGGGTGGATCCCAGACGAGTTCCACCCTGGCGTCTTCGATTTCATCGATGGTCATGATACGGGCCTGGGCGTCAGCTGCGATAGCTGGTCCCATACCACAGCCAGGTGCGGTCAGGGTCATCTTGACGTTGACCACACTTTTGCCATCTTCGTCGTCCACGGTACAATTGTACACGAGGCCGAGGTTGACGATATCGACGGGAATCTCCGGATCGTAGACCTGCTTGAGCTGGTGCCAGACGCGGTCTTCGACCGGTGCATCTTTCATGCGGGCGGCCTCCTCGGCCCGTTCTTCATTGGCCTCCTCGTCGATTCCGAGGGCGTCGGCGTCCTGGGACGATATCCTGGCGAGGCCTGCTGAGGTGGCCACGGTGTAGGTGCCTCCCAGACTCTGGGTAATGACCACCGGGGTGCCTGCGGGGAGGGCGATGGTATCGCCAGAGGGAATCTGGATGGCTTCGACTTCGCGGGCGAGTGTGATTTCCTGGTTCATGGGGAGATGGGGTTGTCAGTGGTCTTCGTCCTCCTCGAGAGGAACAATCCTGATTCCGCCGGTTGGCTGCTTAGCGAGCGATCCGGCGAGCGTAGAAGCGTTTCCGCCCGGGTTGGAGGAGGACTCGGCGGGGGCACCGCCCAGGGCGTTCTGGAGAGCTCCTTCCACGAGCTGGCCACAGTGTATCTTCATTGGAGGAAGTGGTCCGAGCTCGCCGGTCAGTTCGTCGGGGGACAGTTCGCGGGCCTCTGCCACCGACTTGCCCTTCAGGAGCTCAGTGGCCATGGAGGCCACCGCGATTGCGGTTTGGCACCCGAAGGATTGGAAGGAGGCCCGGTCGATGACCTTGGTTCCGTCCTTTTCCGTGAATTTCAGCCACATGCGCAGCATATCGCCGCAATCAGCCGAGCCGGCCGTCCCCACCGCATCAGCATCTTCCATTTCGCCGACGTTCTGAGGGTTTGCGAGGGCCTCGCGGGCCTTGTCTTCGAACTCGTCCATCGCCGGGGAAAACAAACCATGCGGAGCGGGTGGGATCAAATCACAAAGATGGCGGAGATTCAGGGAGGGATCGCCAAAGAGGTGGTAATTAGGGTGTTGTGCCTCCTCTCGCTGATTCCCACCCCGGTCGCTATGCCGGAGGGAGAGCCCCGCCGGGCATCCCGGCTCTGTGGGCCCCCGGGGATCGGGCTTGTCACTGGCCTGCCGAATCCGTTCAATCTCCGGCGGCGAGTAATATGTAGTGTACCGGTGTGGGCAGTGGGCTGCTCCTGCAAGGAGTGGGCCCCCGGGGCGGCGACACTTTCTGACAAATGGGCCACGAAGCGAAGAAGCACGAGATCCGGACGAGCTGGAAGATGCGGACCCTTGGCACCCTGGCGGGATGGCTCGTCCGGGCATTCTCCCGCACGCTGCGCATGAAGGTGGAGGACCGGTGCGGCTTGACGGATCGCAGTTTTCACCAGCATCCGGTCATCTACTGCGTCTGGCATAGCCGCATTCTTGCTGCAGTCATTTCTCGCAATCGATTCTTTCGCTGGCGTCGGTGCACGGTTCTCACGAGCGCGAGCCGTGATGGCGCCGCCCTTGCATCGCTTGCCGGGGCGTTTGGGATGGGGGCGGTGCGCGGATCGAGCTCCCGACGTGGTTCCCGGGCCTTGCGAGAGCTTGTCCGGGTAGTCCAGGACGGACGGGACGTGGGAATCACCCCCGATGGTCCGCGTGGTCCGCGCTACCGGCTGCATCCGGGCCTGATGAAACTTGCCCAGCTGACCCGGGCGCCACTAGTGGGAATTCACGTACACTTCGGGTGCGCCATCCGGCTCAAGACCTGGGACCGCTTTGCCCTGCCGCTCCCCTTCAGCAGCCTGACCATCATTTTTGACGAGCTCCTTGAAGTTCCGCGGGAGCTCGATGACGATGCCTTCGAAGCCAAGCGCGTGGAGCTCGAATGCATGATGCGCGCCGGTGCGGACGATCTTGATTTGCCAACTCATGACCATTCTGAACGGAAAAGAAATAGCCGCCGAAGTCCTCGCTGAGTGCAGGGAAAAGGTAGAGGCGTTGCAGGCCGGGGGAATCACTCCCGGCCTCGCAGTAGTCATCGTGGGTGACGACCCGGCCTCCCACGTTTATGTCAACTCCAAGGTGAGGACCTGCTCTGAACTGGGGATCCGCTCTCGCAAGATCGAGTTGTCCGCGGAAGCCACGCAGGAGCAGGTGCTGCAGGTGGTCCGCGACCTCAATGCGGATGAGAGTGTCCATGGAATCCTCGTGCAGTCGCCCCCGCCTCCCCAGATTAACGAGAGCGAGATCATCGACCTGATTGATCCCGGGAAGGACGTGGACGGATTCCACCCCATCAACGTGGGCAAGTTGGTCGTTGGCGACGAATCGGGATTTGTCCCGTGCACGCCCCAGGGGTGTGTCAGGATCCTGCAGAGCTCGGGAATTGAAACGACGGGTGCCCGGGCGGTCGTGATCGGACGGAGTTTGCTGGTGGGCAAGCCGCTCGCCAGTCTCCTGATGAAC
>PBLI01000027.1 GCA_002721695.1 Roseibacillus sp.
TGGGAGCCCTTCCGGAAACAGGAAAGTGGATCCGGCTTGAGGTTCCCGCAGAAAAAGTTGGGCTGCCCGCAGGAAAGAAGATCACCCAGCTGGCCTACACCCAGCACGGGGGAACCGTTCTCTGGGACCTCGCCGGACATACCGGAAGCGCTGCAAACGCTGCCCTTGCCGGCCTTCCCGGTGACGTCCGCAACAAACTGCTGGCCACCAAGGAGAAGAAGATCGGTCCCGAACTTCGAAAGCCTCTCCTCGACCACTTCCGCAAGATCGCACCGTCCCTGCAGCCCATCCGGGACAAGATTACCAAGCTCGACCAGCAGGCCGAGGGCGCCAAGGGCTCAACCCGCATGACCCTGGTAACGCTCTCTACCAACCCGCGCGAAATCCGCATCCTCCCCAGGGGGGACTGGATGGACCGTTCCGGGCCAGTGGTCGAACCCGCCCTCCCGGCCTTCCTTGCCACCGACCAGCAAAAGCCAAAGGCGGGTGAGCGCCTCACCCGCCTCGATCTCGCCCATTGGATCACCTCCCCGGGTAATCCCCTGACCGCACGCACCTTCGTTAACAGGGTGTGGGCGCTTTTCCTCGGAACCGGGCTTTCGAGGGACCTGCAGGACCTCGGCAACCAGGGCCAATGGCCGACCCACCCCGAACTACTCGACTGGCTTGCGGTGGAGTTCATGGAAAGCGGATGGGACGTGAAGCACCTCGTCAAGGTGATCCTGACTTCCCGGACCTACCAGCAATCCTCCAATGCTTCCTCCCAGCTGACCGGGGCGGACCCGTACAATCTGCTCTATGCGCGACAGAATGCCCGGCGCCTCCCGGCCGAATTCGTCCGCGACAATGCCCTCGCGGTCTCCGGCCTGCTCAACGTCCGCGTCGGCGGCGCGAGCGCCCGGCCCTACCAGCCCGCCGGCTACTACCGGGAACTGAACTTCCCGAAGCGGACCTACAGGCAGGACAACGATGACAACCAGTACCGCCGCGGAATCTACATGCACTGGCAACGCAGTTTCCTGCACCCGATGCTGGTTGCCTTCGATGCACCGGCCCGCGAGGAATGCACCGCCAGCCGGGAAAGTTCAAATACTCCCCAGCAGGCCCTCAATCTCCTGAACGACCCAACCTTCGTGGAGGCCGCCCGCGTCCTCGCTGAAAAACTGACCGGGGACAGCCGACCCTTCGCCGAACGCCTCGAACTCGGATTCCAGCAACTGCTCGAACGCAAGCCCTATCCCGAGGAGGCCAGGCTCCTCAGGGCCCTCTACGACAAACAGCTCAAAGGCTACTTCAACAATCCCGAAGACGCCCATGCCCTCCTCAAAGTCGGACTCAGGCCTGCGGGCAAGGAGGCTAATCCCATCGATCTGGCCGCCTTCACGGCAGTTACCCGGGCCCTCCTCAACCTCCACGAGACGATCACGAGGTACTAAGGCCTTCCGAATTCCCCCTCCGCCACTTCCCGCCATGCACGAACACCTCATCAACGCGATCAACCGCCGCACCTTTCTGAAGGGTTCCTCCTATTCGGTGGGCAGTGCCGCCCTCGCCTACCTCCTGAGCCAGGAGACCCAGGCTGCTCCCCGGTGGAAGGGTGTCCTGGACGAGAAACTCCATTTCGCGCCCAAGGCCAAGCGAGTGATTCACCTTTGCATGGCGGGCGGCCCCTCCCACCTCGAAACCCTCGATTACAAACCGGAACTGGCGAAGCTCAACGGGAAGCCCATGCCCGAGTCCTTTACCAAGGGGCAGCAACTGGCACAGCTCCAGGGCCGCCGGAATCAACTCAAGTGCCTCGGACCCCAGCACGAGTTCAAACCGTACGGAAAATGCGGCAGGCTCATGTCCTCGGCATTTCCTCACATCGGGTCCATCGCGGACGAAATCGCGGTTATCAATTCGATGTCCACCGAGCAGATCAACCACGACCCGGCCCACACCTTCATGAACACCGGATCGGTGATCCCGGGCCGACCTTCCATGGGATCATGGCTGCTCTACGGACTGGGCGCTGATACCGACGAGCTGCCCGGCTTTGTGGTGATGACCTCTTCGGGAGGAGGGCAGGACCAGCCCATCGCAGCCCGCCAGTGGCACAGCGGATTCCTCCCGTCCCGGTTCCAGGGCGTGCAGTTCAATTCCAAGGGGGACCCCGTCCACTACGTCAAGAATCCCGCCGGCATCTCCCGGGAGAACCAGGGCGATCTGCTCAACACTATCAACGGGCTCAACAACCTGCTGGGCGAGAGACAGAACGATCCCGAAATCGCCACCCGGATCGCGCAGTACGAGATGGCTTTCAAGATGCAGGCCTCCGTCCCGGACCTCGTGGACGTCTCCAAGGAACCCAAGCACGTCTTCGAGCTCTACGGGGCCAAGCCCGGGGACGGCTCCTTCGCCTCCAACTGCCTCGTGGCGCGCCGGCTCGCCGAGCGCGGAGTCCGCTTTATCCAGCTCTATCACCGGGGATGGGATCACCACGGCAACGTCAAGGGCGCCATCAATACGGTGGCGGGACATATCGACAGGGCTACCGCGGCCCTCGTCAAGGACCTGAAGGAGCGTGGACTCCTCGAAGACACCCTGATCATCTGGGGTGGGGAATTCGGCCGCACCCCGATGGCCCAGGGAAGTGGAAGGGATCACCATATTCAGGCCTTCTCCCTCTGGATGGCGGGCGCCGGGATCAAGGGCGGCGCGAGCTGGGGAGCCACCGACGAACTCGGCTACAAGGTCGCCACGGACCATGTCTCCGTCCATGACCTCCATGCCACCATGCTCCGGCAGCTGGGCGTCAACCATGAGCTCCTCACCTACCGATTCCAGGGACTGGACTTCCGGCTCACAGGGGTGGAGAAGGCCCGCGTGGTCAAGGAAGTGCTGGCCTGATCCCCGGGCACTAGTCCACGGTAATCGATGCGTTGCACAGCTTCCGGAGATTAGCGTAGCCCGCACTTTCGAGGAAAGCGGCCCAGTGGGGGTTGCCCATGAACTGCATCATGCCGTCGTCTTCCCAGACCGCGATGAGCTCTCCCAGCAGTCCACGGGCCTGGAGCGCCTCGGTCAGGATTTCGCGCAAGCGGGTTCTCTGGCGATCATCAAAATAGCTTGTCTCCGGCGGGACAAAGACAACCTGCAGGAACGTGTGTTCCTGCTCGATGCTGGAAACCTTCAGCTGAGGCATGACGGAGGCGGCGTCTTCCTACCAGCCTGCTCCCTTCGTCAGGGTCTTGATCCGGCACACATAGAAGTCGGCCGTCATGTAGAGGGTCGACCCGTCATCTCCCCAGTTGCAGTTGGCGGTTCGTTGTCCGGTCAGGATGTGGCCGAGGAGCTTTCCTTCCGGAGAGATGACAAGCACCCCTCCCGGCCCCGTCGTCCAGATGACCCCATCCTTGTCCACCTTCATGCCATCCGGAGCCCCGGGATACTTCCTGGCGAGCTCGGAGCAGTCGAAGAGCACTTTCTGGGGACCTAGCGAACCGTCCGCCTTGATATCCCAGGAAAAGATATAGGGCTTGGGGCCGTGCGACTGGGCCACGTAGAGCTTCTTCTCATCCGGTGACAAGGCGATGCCATTGGGACGGTCGCACTCCTTGCTGAGGAGGGTGACCTTGCCGTCAGTCTCAATCCGGTAGACTCCGAACCAGTCTGTCTCACGCCGGGGGTCCTTCTCCCGGCGGGGCAACCCGTAGGGCGGATCGGTAAAGTAAATAGCTCCGCTGGAATGGATCGCCAAGTCGTTCGGACTGTTGAAACGCTTCCCGTCATAGCGGTCGGCGAGGGTCACCTTGCCGCCCCCCGGCGTAAGCATTGCCACCCTGCGGTCGCCATGCTCGCAGGACACAAGGCGCCCCTTGGCATCAAAGGAGAGCCCATTGGATCCCGGCTCGGGATAGCCCGGCGTCACGCCCGTGTATCCGGAGGGCGTCATGAAGACGGAGTGCCCTTCCTTCTTCTCGGACCACTGGTAGATGGTATTGGCCGGCACATCCGACCAGAGCAGGCGGCTGTTTTCCTTGTCCCAGACCGGTCCCTCGGACCACACGAACCCGGATGCGAGAACCTCGATTCTCGCGTCCTGGGCAATCAACGTGTCCAGGGCAGCGTCGTGTCGCACGACTGTTCCGATATTGGGGCGCTCGGCCCAGAGCAGAGACGAGGTCAGGGCGAGGGCACAGGTGGCAATGGTGGTGTGTTTCATGAAGTGAATAATCGTGGTGGGTTCATGCGGGCGATGCCGGGATCATTCGATCTCAGGCTTGGGAAATATTCCCTGTGGAGCGCGAAAGTAGCGGGGCCAGTCAATCCAGGTCCCTTCTGCGGTGAAAAACTCCTTCTCCACAATATACCAGCGCCCACGCTTATAGCGGAGAAGCACCCAGAGAACTTCATCCGCTTCCTCGATCCAGTCTTCGAACATCGTGCCCGCGTAATTGATTCTCTTGCCCTCCTTGGTCAGGGGAAGTGCGTCCACGAAGGCCCAGCCCTTCTCCATCCTGATGTGATTGATACGAAAGGTGACCGTCTGGTGCACGGCATCCTCAACAGGGTCGGTCACCGCCGCCATGATCTCCCGGAACTCTTTGCTGCCCTTTTGCGGCACCACAGGGGCGGCTCCGGCTACCAGGGGCAGGAGGAAAACAAGAAGAAGCGCTCGCATTGCCACGATAGGTATCCGTTCCCATCCCCGCCCGCAAGAATAGCGTTACCAGACTTGAAAAACAGGAGTGCGCGGGATGGGAAGCCCGGGATCACCCCGGCCGGACGCATCCCGGTGGCGGGGCCGGGAGCGGGCCCCAGCGAAACCTGAGGCTTGCAGCAGCCCGGCGTTTTACCGTGAATGGCCGGGCATGAAGACGACATTCGCCATGATCCGTGCTGGCCTGCTCCTCGCATTTTGCTCCCTTCCGGTCTATTCGGAAAGCACCAAGGTCTACCTTGGCACGCAGGGACGGGGAGAAAGCAAGGGGATCTATGTCTGTGACCTGAACACCGAAACAGGAGCCCTCTCCACCCCGAGACTGGCTGCCACCCTGGGTGGGTGCGGATTCCTTGCCATCCACCCCGGCAAGAAGCATCTCTACTCCACCGCGCGTGGAGACGGGAACAATGTGGCCGCCTTCCGCATCAGGGAGGACTACTCGCTGGAACCCATCAATGCCCAGCCGTCCGAGGGAACAGGTCCCTGCCACGTCTCCCTCGATGCCACTGGCCGATGCCTCATGGTGGCCAACTACGGTAGCGGCAGCGTCGCCGCCCTCAGGATCGATGAGGACGGTTCCCTTGTGAAGTCGGGCTCCGCTCATCAGCACGAGGGCTCAAGCATCAACGACCGGCGACAGAAGGGTCCACATGCTCACTCCATTTACGCTGGACCGGACAACAAGTTCGCCTATGCTCCCGACCTCGGTATTGACAAGGTGGTTATCTACAGGCTCAACCCAGAAAGCGCCCACATGAAGAAGGTGGGTGCCGCGGATACCCCGGCCGGGGCCGGACCGCGCCACATGAAATTCAGCAAGGACGGCAAACAGGCCTATGTGCTTACTGAACTGCACCTCACCGTGGCGGTCTACGACCGCGACCCGGCCAGCGGCCTCCTGGGCAAGATCAGACAGAACGCCCCGACCCTGGCCAAGGGGGCCGATCTCGAGGGCATGAGCTGCTCCGAAATCCGCGTGCATCCCAGCGGCAGGTTCCTTTACGCCGCAAACCGTGACGTGATGGGAAGCGGCCGCGACTCCATCTCCGTCTTCAAGGTCCTCGCCAATGGTGAAATCGAGCGCATTCAGAACATTCCCGCCAAGGTGAGCGTCCCCCGCAACATAGGGGTTGATCCCAGTGGCAAATGGCTTCTCGTGGCCGGCCAGCGTTCTGGAAACGTCCCCGTCTTCAAGATCACCGGAAATGGTAAGCTCGTCGACAATGGCAATGAGGTCAAAGTCGCCAACGCCATGTGCGTGGAATTTCTCGTCCCCTGACCGGGGATTACGTCCGGACCCCGCAGCAATTCGCCAACATCGCTTCCCAACTCATGAAAAAAACGCCCCTCCTGCTGACCCTCGCCCTGGCGGTAGCCGCCTTTGCCGCCCCGCTTATTACTCCCGGAGATGATGCCCGCCGGCTGGAAGTCTTGTTCTTCGGGGCGCCCACCCGCAACCATCCGGGACACGATCCGGTCACCCGTTACCGCGTGCTCAAGAAGCACCTGGGAGGCGATGGCATCAACCTCACCTACGTCGAGGACCCTGCCGAGGCCCTGAATACGGGGACCCTTGCTCACTTTGATGCAGTTCTCATGTATGGCAACTGGGCGCAGCATGGGCCCATGCCGGAGGAGCAGGAGAAAGCCCTCGTTGACTTCGTGGAAAAGGGGGGTGGTTTCCTACCCATCCACTGCGCCTCGGCCTGTTACGGAAAATCGGAAGCATTCGTGAAGCTCGTAGGCGGTGTCTTCAAGTCCCACGGCGGGGGAGAATTCTCCCCCGAAACTACCAACGGTAATCATGAGATCACGAGGGGATACGAAGGGTTCACCGCCTGGGACGAAACCTACGTCCACGAACGGCACGGAACCGATCGCACCATTCTGCAGGAGCGCGATGGCGAACCATGGACCTGGGTCCGGACCCAGGGACAGGGTCGCGTCTTCTACACTGCATCAGGGCATGATCACCGCGTCTGGGATCAGCCCAACTTCCACGACCTTCTCAAGCGCGCGATTTACTGGAGCGTCGGTGACGATGCCCGGGCCCGGCTTGCCGCTCTAAAGCTCCCGGACCCGAAATTGATTGATGTGCGACTCCCCGGCTACATCAAGAGAAAGCTGGTCACCCGGCTGCCCGAACCACTCCCTCCCGCGGAATCCATCAAGTTGGCCCAGGTTCCCCCCGGGTTCGAACTTTCGGTCTTCGCTGCCGAGCCGGACATCGTCAACCCCATTTACATTGCATGGGACGAGCGGGGCCGTGCCTTCGTCGTGGAAACCATCGACTACCCGAACAACCTGCAGGCCGGTAATGTCGGGGCCGACCGGATCAAGATTTGTGAGGACACAGACGGTGATGGCCGGGCCGACAAGTTCACGGTCTTCGCAGACAAACTCTCAATTCCCACCACCATGGTCTTTGCTAATGGAGGGGTCATCTGCACCAATGGCTCGGATGTCCTCTTCCTCAAGGATACTGATGGCGACGACAGGGCCGACGTCCGGGAGGTGCTGTTCACCGGCATCCGGACGGGCGACACCCACGCGGGAACATCCAACTTCCGCTACGGCGTGGACAACTGGATCTGGGCCACCACCGGTTACTCGGGATTCGGGGGAGAGGTTGGTGGTGTGCGGCATGGCTTCGGTAGCGGGGTCTTCCGTTTCAAGCCCGACGGCTCCGCGATGGAGTTTCTCCAGAATACGACCAACAACACCTGGGGCCTGGGATTCTCGGAGGAATTCGACATTCATGGGTCAACCGCCAACGCCAATCCCAGCTTCTATCTGAGCTTTCCCCGTCGTTTTTACGAGCAGGCCGGACTATCGCAGCCCCGCACTCCGCGAGCGGATGACAACCCTCTGTTTTTCCCGACCTCCACGGATATCCGGCAAGTCGACGCGCATCACCGGTATACCGCCGCTGCCGGACACGCCTTCTACACTTCCAGGCGTTTTCCTGAACGCTACTGGAACACCATCGCGTTTATCTGCGCGCCGACAGGGAAACTGGTCGGACAGTGGGTCCGCCGTGCCAAGGGTGCAGGCTTTGAGCTTCGCCAGGATCCGAACAATATCTACAATTCTGCAGATGCCTGGTCCGGACCGGTCTGTGCCGAGGTTGGCCCGGACGGGGCGCTCTGGATCTGTGACTGGTATAACCTCGTGATCCAGCACAACCCTACCCCCAACAAGGGCTCCTCCGGACTGGATGCCCAACGAGGAAAGGGCAATGCCTACGTTACGCCTCACCGCGACAAGCAACATGGGCGCATCTACCGGGTTTACCCCAAGGACTCACCGAACGATCCCTTCAAGGCCGACTTCGCCAGTCCGAACATGTTCTGGAGACTAGAGGCCCAACGAGCGGCGGTGGAGAAAGGCCAAGCGGTAAAGAAGGTCGACAATCTCCATCACTTCTACGCCAAGGCGGGTAATGGTTCCCTGGACCTTGAAACCATCAAGGCCGCGCTTTCCTCCGGAGATCCGGGACTCAAGCGTGCCGCCCTCCGCAACGCCCCCCTTGATGACACCCTGACGCGCATGTTCATCGTGGACGGAAGGATTTCCGTCACGGAACCCAGGGTTCTCCTTGATCTCCTGCTGGCATTCTCGGGACTTGGCAATTCCGATATTATCGGGCAGGCCCTCGTGAATCTCGTGACCCAGGACTCGGGGAGGATCATGAATGATCCGGTCCTCCACGATGCCTTCCAGGTTGCAGCCCGTCGCCACGGCGGGGGCTTCGTCAAGGCTGCGCTCTCCAGCATCCGTCCCGGGAAGACCAGGGGGCCGAAGGACATCCTCCCAAACGGAAACATCGAAAAGGTGACGGATGACCGCCCGGAGGGCTGGGGACCCCGTTTTTATGGCGGCTCCCGCAACGGCGAATACACAGCCGTCCGGGAGGGACGCAACGGGACCATGTGCCTCAAGGTCAGCAGCGACCAGCGATCCGATTCAGGCTGGGGTGCCACCATCAAAGTGAAGCGCAACACCCGCTACCGCCTGGGCGGCTGGATCAAGACCGAAAAAGTGACAGGCAGTGGATCAATGTTCAACGTTCACGGGGTCGGTCACCGGACGAAGGCGGTCCGTGGCACCACTGGCTGGACCGAGTATTCCGTGGAGTTCGATTCCGGCAGCGCAACCGAGATCACGATCCATGCTCTCTACGGCGGCTATGGTGGCCAGACCGGGACAGCCTGGTATGATGACATCTACCTTCAGGAGACGGGCGAATCGGGTCTCGGCGGCACGGTGCTCTCCATCGCTGCGCACTTTGGCAAACATGCCTCCCCGTCAGCGAAGGAGCACCTGATGGGCTTCCTCAGCACCAGGGCGGAAGGGGGTGACGAGTTCGCCAAGGCCCTCCGGCAGAGTGTCGAATCACAGTCTCCCGACCAGCAGGACCCGGCAGCTGATAAGCAGCCGCCTTCCCTCGTCGTTCAACTCAAGTCGGTGAAAGAGCAGATGATTTTTGACCGGAATGAATTCACCGTGCCTGCCGGCAAGCGTATCAGGATCGTATTTGAAAACACGGACTCCATGCCTCACAACGTTGTTATCGGAAAGCCCGGATCCCTCACGCGGATGGGGAATGAAGCAGACAGAATGCTGCAGGATCACCCTGCCGCCGTAAAACGTGGTTACGTTCCGGACATACCCGAGGTTATTGCGGCGACGGCGCTCGTGTTTCCCGGAGAAACAGAAGCCCTCGACTTCACCACCCCTGAAAAACCGGGTAAGTATGACTTCGTCTGCACCTTCCCGGGGCACTGGAGGATCATGAAGGGCGTGATGATCGTCCAATAAGCCCGGATGGCAGGACCCCGTGCGGGGCTGAGTGCCCGCGTTTGACCGCCCATATCTGACTTCCCACCCGGAAATCCCGGCCGGACGCTGTCGCTGGTCACCTTCTTGGATGACTTGGTGGAGACCTGGGGGGTTGCAAGCCTCTCCCGCATGGTGTCGTATGCCCAGCACCAATGAAAACCGCACTGACCGCATTACTCGCCGTCACGTTGTTGGCCATTACGGGACCGGCACTCTTCGGCAACAAAGACAAGGACACCTCTCCTTCCTCCGGCAAGAAGAAGAAAGTCGTCTTCATGGCCGGTCATCGCAGCCACGGCTATGACCAGCATGAGCACCGGGCCGGGTGCCTTCTCCTCGCCAATCAACTGAACAAGCACATGGGAGATACTCTCGAAGCTGAGGTTCATCTCGCCAAGGACTGGCCGGGGAACGCCACGGAACTGGAAGATGCCGACTGCATCATCTTCTACTGTGATGGCGGAGGTCGTCACATGGCCAACCAGCACCTGGAGGGCCTGGACGTGAAACTCAAGGATGGCTGTGGGCTTGTCTGCCTGCACTACGGGGTAGAAGTCCCCAAGGGCAAATCGGGTGAAAAGTTCCTCAACTGGATCGGGGGATACTTTGAAGGCCACTGGTCGGTTAATCCCCACTGGGATGCGGACTTCAAGGAGCTGCCGGAGCATCCCATCACGAGGGGAGTCAAGCCCTTCAAGATCCGTGATGAGTGGTATTTCCACATGCGCTTCCGGGAGGGGATGAAGGGAGTAACCCCCATCCTCTCAGCTCACCCCCCCGCCAGCACGATGAAGCGTCGGAACGGATTCCACTCTGGCAACCCTCACGTCAAGGCCGCCCTCGAGCGAGGGGAGATCCAGCACCTCGCCTGGGCCTACGAGCGGCCGGATGGCGGCCGGGGCTTCGGTTTCACCGGGGGGCACTTTCACCGCAACTGGGGACACGACGATTTCCGCACAATTGTCCTGAACGCCATAACGTGGTGCGCCAAAGCGGAGGTTCCCGGCAATGGCGTCCCCTCCGACAAGATCACGGATGCGGATCTCGACGAGAACCAGGATTATCCCAAGCGCTAGGATCCCGGGCTCCCTCCTTTCATGTATAAAAGGTCATCCCCCGCGAGGATGACCTTTTTCCATTCCGGATGCCCGCTCCCACTAAAGCCTCTTCCCCTTGATCTGGAGATCGTGAATTGACCAGTGCTTGCCTTTCGAACGGCCCTTCTGGGTTATCCGGATGATCTTCGCCTCCACGAGGGGCAACCCGATCACCGTGACCGGTCCGTTCCCGGACCCCTTGGCCAGGACCTTGCTCCACTCTCCATCCGCCATTACGACCACTTCATACTCCCTCGGATAATCGTCGGTCGAAGGTGAGGCATCGAGAATGACCTCACTGACTTTCGACAGCTCAGGGAGTTCGATCTGGAACCACTCGCCACCCACCTGGGACCGGCCTGAGCTCCAGCGACTGCTCCCGTTACCGTCGATAGCATTCTTGCACCCGTCTTTCCCATTGCTGGCGGTCAGCATCCACGAATTGCGGTTCACCAGCATGGGTGGATCGAGGGCCTCAAGCTCCGGCAGGGTGAACGGGGAAGTGCGGCCCTTGGTCTCCTCCCGGATGGCAGCCANGAAGTCCGTGGCGATCGGNGAGGCTTTGTTGCCGAAACTGTTNCGGACGTAGGTCGCAACATCGGCAATCCACTGGTCCTCCTGCGAGTTCATGGGCGCCATGATGCCGGGGTAGGTCTTCCCATCAAGCGGACCGGTCAACCCGTGGAGAATTGTCCTGATCATGGTGCTTCCGCTACCGATGATGCGCGGCGCGTCCACCATGGAGGGAGCCAGGGTCTGTCCAGGATTGTCCGGCACCGGTGCTCCCTTGCCATCCGGTCCGTGGCAGGTGTAGCAAAGCTGATTGTAAATGACCTTCCCCTGCTCCATCGAACGTGCAAGCTGGGCGTTCTTCCTCCGTTGTTCTGCTGCCCGCCGGGCCGCCTCCCGCATGGCCGCACCCTTGCTGACCACCGCCTTGACCGCATCGTTGCCGGGGAANGCCTGGATCGACGACTCTACCANGGCAAGAAGTTCCACATTGTCGCTCCCGCTGTAGGTCACTGAATTGATCAGCTGGGTGGCAACCTCCGCACTGGGAGNAGCTGCTGATTCCCCAAGCTGCAGAACGCCCATGACAACCGCCTGGTCTCCATCGGATAGAAGGGGCTCCGAAATGCGCAGGGCCTGGGCTTTTACCTCCGGGGACGGATCCTGCAGGGCCTGCGCAAGGGTGGCCCCATCAGCCTCCCCGATTCCCTCCAAGGTCCACAGGGCATTCGCCCGGCCCAGCGCCGTCTTGCCCTTGAGAGCCATCTCCTTCAGTGCNGGNGTCACCGATCGGCGATCCTCACGCAGGATGATGAGTTTCTTGGCGGTNTCGCGCCACCAGCCNTTGGGGTGTTCGAGGTGCTTCACCAGCTCGGATGTCTTCTCGTCNAGCATNCGCGGCTGCGGCCCCGGCTTGAAGTCCCTGTGAACCAGGCGGTAGATGCGGCCCTTGCCGATATTCTTATCGAGGCCCCACTTATCGATGATCCCGCGCAGGTAACTCCCCCGGCGTGTCCAGTTGCCCTGCTGGATGATGCCCCGGTGCATGTCGACCAGGAGCATCCGTCCATCCGGTGCGGTCTCGGCCCAGAGCGGGCGAAAGTTGGCATCGCGCGTGCGGATGAACTCGGACCCGGGATACTTGTTGGTAAGGACCGTCTTCGCGTCCTTGCGNTCCACCGAGGCCAGCCGGATCAGCCGGCCGACCGGCTCCGGGATGACCAGGTCGCCCCGGATGTCCTCGGGGAGCCGGTCTCCCCGGAATATTCCCTGCCCTGCACAACCCGTCATATTATTCAACCCTCCATTGGAACCCACCCGGCCACGGCCGCCCTGAACATCGGGAATCTCCGCAATCGGGAACACCCTGCGGAAATCCCGGCCCGTCTGACCNGGCAGGTCCAGCATGCCGTAGACCGGCGGCTGCTGGAAGAAAAAGGCCGGATTCTCTCCCCCGGCCGTAGAGTAGTAGAGCCTGCCCCAGTCATCCTGGGTCAATCCCCACTGCCCTCCCCCCCGGGGAATGCGCTCCATCTCCAACTTGCCGTTGGTAAACCGGTAGCGTCGGTTTTCGTAGGTTATGTAAATCCAGTTATCGAGGGCCCAGATCAACCCGCTGGGCTGGTGCTCCATGTTCCCCCCCCGGCGACCGCCCTCGTAAATCTTCACCTTCTCATCCGCCACCCCGTCNCCATCGGTGTCGCGGTAATTCCAAAGATCGAGGGTATTGGTCACGTGAACCATGACCCGGTCATCGAGGGGAAGAACCGCGCGGGGCAGCAGAAGNTCATCAATGAATACGCTGTGCTTGTCGTAGACCCCGTCTCCATCGGTATCCTCATGGCGTGAGATCCGGCTTCTGGGCTCCTGCTCACCCGTCGCATCGGCATCCTGCATGTAGGTGCGCATCTCCACCACATAGAGGACACCATTACCNTCAAAGGCACAGGCTACGGGTTCTTCGATGTGAGGATCGCTCAAAACGAGCTCCAGCGAGTAGCCATCGGGCAACTCGATTGACTTGTGGGCCTCTTCCTTGGACAGGAAGCCCCGCTGGTAAATTGTTTCGCCGGGTTTGGCGGCAAGAGCAAACCCGCCAATGGCGACCAACGCGAGCGCACTTCCCGCCAGAGCTGTTTTCATATTCATTTGGTGCCTCATCNGGAAATGGATATTAATTGAATGANAGTTACCCCTGCTTAGGGCCTTGCGCTCGATTGCGCAATCCCACATGCGTGTCCGTCACCGGGGGGCGCAGCGCTCCGGGGGCCCGGGAAGATCGTCATCGCATCGGGCAGGACCGCANCCTTCCCGTTTGCTGGAGCCTGAAGGGCAAGATACTGCGCTACCTGGTCCGGAAAAGGTAAATNCCCTTCTTGTTNCCAATTCCGATGTCGGTCTTGTCGTCACCATCCAGGTCACCGACCGCAATCTGCGTTCCCACTCCTGAGTCGGTATCGATGAGATGCGGGATGAACTCCACCCCGTGCGACTCGCTCCTNCGGAGCTCAAACCAGTATAGGACCGCCGGCTGGTCCGCCCCGGGATCGCCTCCACCGTGGGCCCACCAGCGCTTGCCGGTCACGAANTCCGTCAAGCCGTCCGCATTGAAATCCCCCATCGCAAGCGAATGGTGCTGGGAGAAAACGACACCTCCTGTTCCCGGCTTGGCATCCGAAGGCATGATGACGTGCTTCCTGAAAGCAACTTCCCCACCTCCGGTGTTCTCGAACCAGGCCATTCCCCAGCCGTGTGCCCACAGGCTCGTAACGATGTCATTGTCCCCATCGCCGTCCACGTCATAGACCAGCATCTGGCCTCCTCCCTGCGGTGAGAACTGGAACTTGTGAAACTTCCACAGTCCCTCCATGGGATTGGCGGGGCATTCGTACCAGCCCTCCTTCCAGATAATGTCGATCCTCTTGTCNCCATTCAGGTCACCCACTCCCAGTCCGTGCGTGTAATGACCTGCCTTGGTGTTCTCGGAAATCGCGTGGAAGCCCCACGGCTTGGTTGGATCCTTCCAGTCCGCGAAGAAAAATCCCCAGACTCCCTTGTTGAGTCCGACAAGCTCGGGGCGTTCATCCCCCGTGATNTCGATCATTTCCGGTGACTCACCCCCGAAGCTCNTCACCACCCGGTGCTTGGGCCAGCTCTCCACCTNCTCACCGTTCTCGGGCTGCACGTAGATATCGAGGTGGAAGGCCGGGCCGTGTGCGATCTGCAGGATGTCATTCCTGCCGTCTCCGCTCACATCCATCACCCAGCTCAGGAAGGANCTGTGCGCGTAACCCTTCGGGCTGACCGGCTCCCCGGGATAGTAGCGGTGCTGCTTTTTNAAATCCGGACCGGNATACCAGTAAGGTCCCGCCACGAGGTCATTCTTGCCGTCACCATTCACGTCTCCGATGGAGGCACCCTCCGTCACAAAACCCCGCGAAAGAACCGTGCGCTGGTGGGAAGCCTGCTCCGGGTCTTCCCGCCTGACCTTGGCCGTAGCGACGAGGGCAACAAATGCAATGGGCAGAAGCAACGTAAGCGCTTTCATGATCTTGATACGGCTCCCGGGCCGTCCTCCCATGACAACGCGAAGCNCCCCGCTCCTCAAGGCCGAAAGTCGCCCCCGGNTGAACCTANCCCTCTGCCTGCTGCCACCTCCCTGACGAGATCCTCTTCCCGGGGAATCCCCAGCCGGGCCAGGTGGGCGAGAACTTCATCAAACCCGGGAANCTCCACCCCTTCCCGGGTAATTTGCAGCTGATCCCTCGGATTGGCCTCCTGGNCGACCACCGCCTCCGCCAGATGGAAACACGCCCATGCCCGCCACCGCCGCAACTCGGACCGGGGGCCCCTCATGCGGGTAGCGAGGTGCTGGTAATGCCGGACGGGATTACCNAGGAACTCGTCCGCCGGGCAGTTCTCCATCACCCAGCACTTGGCGGCATACGGCAGCGGCCACGCCAGGACAGCATCTTCCCCACCGCTCAGCTCCGCCATCAGGGATTTGTTCAACTGGAGAAGCGCCTGGGCAGCTTTGCCCTCCAGCCACAGGGACTGGGCGTAACGCAGCGCCGCAAGGTAAAAGTCCACATTGTAGCTCCGCTTGAAGACCGCGGTCACTTCCGCGGTAAGAACCCGGTCCACTCNAGGCAGCAGGGGGCANGCCTCACGACCCTCNAGGTGCTTCCGCTTCATCACTCCCACCGTCGGCTCTCGAGAGCGTCCCGGGCAGCAGCTGTTTCGGCGCTCTTCTTGCTCGNCCCGTGACCTTCTCCCAGGGACTTGCCGCACCAGAGCACTTCGGCCCGGAACTGCTTAAGGTGGTCCGGTCCCTCCTCCGCGAGGATCCGGTAGGACGGACTCTCACGCCGCAGGGCCTGCAGCACCTCCTGTAGCCGTCCCTTCGGATTGCTGGTATCCTCGCCCATCAGGACACCCTGCAGATCCTCCTCTATCAGACGCAAGATNACCTCGGTGGCACTCCCGATTCCCCCATCAAGGTATATGGCCCCNAGAAGGGCCTCGCAGGCGTCTGCAAGGTTGGAGGCGCGCTCCCGGCCACCATTGGTTTCCTCTCCCTTCCCGAGACGGAGATACTCTCCCAGGTCCAGTCTCTCCGCGCACTCGGTCAGCGCCTGACGCGAGACGAGGCTCGCNCGCATCTTGGTGAGNCGNCCTTCCGCCTGGTCTGGTAGAATCCGATAGAGATGNTCGGTGAGNATAAGCTGCAGNACGGCGTCCCCGAGGAACTCGAGGCGCTGGTTGTCCTCAACGACGTCTCGCCGCTCCGCAGCAATGCTCGGATGCGTCATGGCNTGGACCAGCAATTCCCGGTCCTCAAATCGATATCCAAGTTTCTCCTCCAGAGCGTCCATACACCAGGCAAGGGCTTACGGCATGAGNAGCGAGGGGTAAAGGGCGTTGGCGGGATTCCAATCCCCTCTCCTCCCCACCTTCTCGCGGACCAGCCTGCCGCAGCATCTTTGCTCTTGAATCGCAGCCCGGGCTCCCTAAATTCCCGGTCCCGGAGACGGTGGCCGTAGCTCAGTTGGTAGAGCCCCTGATTGTGGTTCAGGTTGTCGCGGGTTCGAGTCCCGTCGGTCGCCCATCCCTCTCCCCTTGCCCCGGCAGGACGGATTCGAGCGGGCATCAGGTCCCGTTTTTCTCGAGGAACTCCCTCACCTGCGCCTTATTGAGCATCAGAATGGTACAGAGCGGGTAGATCGCACCCATCAGGGGGAAGAGCACACCAGCCACCACCATCAGGATTTTGATGCCCGACAGGACGGCCTGCGCGTCCGGGTCCGGAATGCTCTCGCCCAGCATGGTCTCCAGCGCCCCGCTGACCACCGGCACCACCATCACGAAAAACAGAAACACTCCAACCACCTTGGCTACGAGTGAGGCCAAGGCGTAGGTATTGGATAACCGCACAGAGGACCGGCGCCGTTTCATGAGAGCAATTCCCGCCCGCAGGATGAGTATCGAGACAATGAGCGAGAACACGATGCTGATCCAGGAATGGGACGCCACATCCCTGTGGAGCTTCTCCTGGACCGCAACCAGTTCCGGTGGCTCTCCTGTGTTGGTGACCCCCATGATCTCCTCCTGGAACACAAGCCACAAGATTCCACCCAGCGCACTGATCACCCCGAGGCCACCAAAGACGAGGTGTATGATGCCGAATACCCTGATCCGGCCTGGTTCGGGATTTCCCGGGGAAAGGGAAGGCGGCTGGGGAGGCATGTGCGAATAAATCTCAGGATCTAATCGGGGCGCTTGGACCTATCGACCGACCGGACCTGGCGCGCGGACCACTGGACCGAGGAGGTCTTCCCCACCTTCTGAAAGCTGGCGGCAAAGGGACCGGAAGCCCGTTTCTCTACATCAGCCGCGCCGGTGAAAGGGCTGAACGGAGTCATCGGGNCCTCGATTACCCCGGCCTTCGCAGTGCGTTTACCAGACACACTCGTCGACAAACCTCCCGCCCCTATCCCAGCACTTACACCGGGATCAGCGCGGATCGTGAATTCAATGGGCTCCCGGTCCTTCTCCGGGGTCGCGATTTCCAGGGTAAGCGCGCCGTTTGCAAATGTTCCCACCAGCGGAAACGTCCGGGTTGGGTTAAGATCGGTGATCTCACCGCCCACCTCGGGTTCGAAGGACACGACGCCGACAGATACGGCAGGCAGTCCACTGACAATCAGCCTCGAATCATAGGTCAGTTCAATTTCCCCGCTCACGGCACCGTCCCTACCGACGTTGAACCAGAACTCGTGCTCCACACTGCGCGTCAACTTCCGGACCTCGTCCTCGATGACGATCTCCTTGGCGGTTCCCTTTCCCTCCCAGTAATCCGCTTGGGCATTCTCCTGCTTCGCTTCCGGATTCTCCTGCTTCTCTTCCGGATTCTCCTGCTTGCCGCATCCAGCGAGGAGGAACGGGGCAAGGGAACATGCCAACAGGCGACTGGGGATACTNGACACCCCNCNAGACTCCNACCGCACTGATTTGCGGTCAATCATATTGCAGGGTGGAAACTCCTCCTGGCCTGATGAACCGGAAGGCCTGTCCGCAGCAGGCCCGCAAGCTCATCGGGATTCTCCCCGGATCTGCCTTGTCCAGATGCTCACCTAGCGTAGAACTCCCCAGACATGCCGTCGGACGTTGATCAAGCGCTCGCCACCCTCTGTGCCGGGACCGAGAAGGTTCTCTCCCCCGGGGAGCTGGGCGACAAGCTGCGGGAGGGCCGCCCCCTGCGCGCCAAGCTGGGCCTCGACCCTACCTCCCCGGACATCCATCTCGGCCATACCGTTGTTTTCGAGAAACTCCGCCAGTTCCAGGAACTTGGCCATCAGGCTGTCCTCATCATTGGTGACTTCACCGCCGCCATTGGAGACCCCTCCGGCCGCAGCGCCACCCGCCCACCCCTCAGCCGGGATGCCATTCTGGCCAATGCCGAAACCTACACCTCGCAGGCCTTCAAGGTTCTCGACCGGNAGAAAACCGAGGTCGTCTTCAACGGTGAGTGGTTCCGCAAGATGAACTTCGAGGATGTCCTCCGCCTCAACGCCCGGGTGACCATGCAGCAGATGCTGCAACGCGACGACTTCCGGAAGCGCATCGACAAGGGCCAGGAAGTCCGTTTGCATGAGGTTCAGTATCCGATCGTGCAAGGCTGGGATTCCGTGGAGGTGCGCGCCGACGTGGAACTGGGTGGAACAGACCAGCTCTTCAACCTGCTGGTCGGACGCGATCTGCAAAAGGAAGAGGGGCAGCCCCAGCAGGTNGTCATGACCATGCCCCTTCTCGAGGGCACGGACGGNGTGAAAAAGATGTCCAAGTCCTANGACAACTACGTCGGCGTTTCCGATCCNCCGCATGAAATGTTCGGCAAGGTCATGAGCNTCTCTGACGAACTCATGGACCGCTACTACCTCCTGCTNCTGGGCGAGGCCCGTGATGAGAGCCTCCATCCGATGGAGAGCAAGAAGTCCCTGGCCCAGCGTCTGACCACGCGTTTCCACAGTTCCGAGGAGGCCTCTGCGGCCCGGGAAGACTGGGACACCCGTTTTTCCCGGAAAGACCTCGCCGCTGCCGACCTGCCAGAGCTCCTGGTCTCCGAGGCACCCCCCGACCTGACCGTTCTTGGGCTGACGGCCCATGCCTTCCAAGCGGGTTTCGGCCAGCAGAAATCCAATGGTGAACTCAGGAAACAGTTCATTTGCGCAGGAGCCGTCCAATTGAATGGAGACAAGCTGATGGAGCCGAATGCCCCGGTTGCCCCCCGGGCCGGCGATGTGCTCCGCCTCTCCAAAAAGCATTCCGTGCGTTTCCGGTAGGCTCCTGCTCCGGTCCCTCCNCTGCAGATTCTGGATCCGACATTTCAAATATAACCGTTAGCGTTCAGTCCTTTCCAAACTACCCTCTTCCATGCATCGGGTTCTGCGTTTCGCCTCAGCCATCTTGGCCGCTGCTCTGGTCACCCAGTGCGCGACCGGTCCAGCCGGCCGGACCAAGAGCCCCCGCGCCTACCGTCTGGCCGCACTGGGCTACGAGCCTCTCTCCCTCCAGAAGTCAGCAGGTGATTCCCGCTATTCGGGGCGCTTCCGGGTCAACGGCAAGGAAGTGCGCTTCCTGATCGATTCCGGAGCCAACAGCACCGACCTCGACTACGAACTGGCCACGTCTTTCGGGATCCNGCCTGAGAAATCAGTNAAGGTTGTGAGCCGTGGGGCCCTCGGGCGCCCGATCACCTCCCAGGTGGGCCTCGGCGCTCTCGGAGCGGGTCACGTGACGGCTGCCCCCTTTGCCTTCATGCTTGCCCCGCCCACCGCGCGCCACACCGCCACCAGTCGCTACGACGGACAGATGGGACTCGACGCCCTGAGCGGGCTGGCTGCCCTTGTGGATCTTCAGTCCGGGCAACTCTGGATTCCCGGCCCCAAAGCCGAGAACACCCGCCNGGGGAGCATTCTCGCCCTCGGTCGCCGGGAGGGGCTCGGCTTTGATTCCCTGCGCCTNGAGTCCGCCGGACGCCTCCCTCACCTCCTTGTCAGCTCCCGCTACGATGGCAGACGCCTCACCTGGGTGGTCGATACCGGAGCGGAAGTGACCGTCATGGCTGCCGCAACCGTCCAGCGCATCGGAATTCCCACCACACCCTCNCGTTCCAAGATCATCGACGCCTCCGGCGACCGGGCCTCCGTGAGTACGGCCACACTACATGACGTCGTCTTCGGGAAACTGGTGGTCAGTGAATTCCAAGTCGCTGTCACACCGCTGAAAACGATCCGACGCACTTTCCGGGACCGCTCCGGCCGNCCGGTGGACGGCATTATCGGCATGGACTTTCTGGAAGAAAGCAGCGCCCTTCTCGACACGGCTTCCAAGGTTCTCTACATCGGCGACCCTCCCCGTTCCCGGCTGAACTGAGAAGTTCNCTTTCCTGGAAAGAACAGCAACCGCGAGGGCTCCCCCGCCCGCATTGCTACCAGCGAATGTCCACTCCTCCATAGGCACCAAGGCCTCTTCCGGGATAATTGGCCACCTCCTCGTAATCGAGGTCGAGCATGTTTTCGATCCGGGCGTGCACCGAAACTCGCTCGGTCAGATCGTATCGTCCGTAGGCTCTCAGGAGAATGATCTCATCGAGCTGTTTCCGGAGGGCGGGGAAGACGCTGAAGTCATTGTCTACCACCCCGTCCGCGTAGGTTCCTCCGACCCCCACGACCAGGCCTTCAAGCGGCTCGGCCTGCAGATCAATGCTGGCGCGATGCCTTGCCCGCCGCACCAACCGCAGGCCCGTGGTGTCATCGCTCGCATCGAGCCAGGTGAAACTCCCCCGCCAGCTCAGCCANTCACTGAAAAGGTTGCCTGCCGCGCTCACCTCGATACCACGCGTCGTGGCCTTGCCAACATTCACTGGCGTGAAGTCAATGAGGTCCTCGATNCGGTTCTGAAACCAAGTGACATCCAGCANGAGACCCTCGCNCGGCTTCCACTCCACTCCCGCGTCCCAGCCCCGGGAGCGCTCCGCTTTCAGGTCCGGATTTCCGACAAAGTTAAAAGCCGGGATGGCCCCATAGAGTTCGAAATAGGACGGCGCACGGAATCCTGTCCCGTAACTTCCGTGCAGGCGCACCCCGTCCANGGGTGTCCGCCAACTCCCGGTCGTCCGCCAGGTGAAGACGTCATCCCAGCGCTCGAGGTGCTCCCAGCGCCCCCCNAGGGAGAGGGTGAGCTCGCCCAGCTCCGGATGCGCATCCGGGTCGAACGGTTGCCACAGATGATTGAGGTAGAGCCCGCTCAGCCAACCGTCTTCGTCCACCGGCGTCCCCGTCGAACGAAAGGAGGACCACTCGAGCAACCCTCCTGCAACGGTCTCATGCTGGTCTCCCCAGCTCACCACGTTGCGCAGATCAAGGGAAACCTTCTCTGCTTCGCTCTCGAATGGGAAGAGCCCCCGCTCTTCGAAATCCTCNCGGTAGTATCCCGCGACCACCCTGCTTCGCAAGTGGTCGCTGAAGACGTGATCCACGTAGCCCGTGAGCAGGTAGGCGTCTCGCTCATCAACCGCCCGGGAGGCAAAGGGTGCGGTGCTCCCGGGGTTCTCAAACTCGCTCATCCAGGAGCGTGCGGTGAGCCCGGCCACTGTGTCCGCGCTGAGATCAGTTTCCACCCGCAGCGCCGCCTGGCTCTGCTCGAAATCGTTGAAGGGACGGTCGTTGGAAGTCCTCTCAAGGCTCCCGCCAGCATACCACCGGACACCATTGAATTCGCCCTGCAACTCGGCACCGCCCCGAAGCGTACCAAAAGATCCCATTTCTCCGAAGATCCGTTGCCTACCCTCCCCCGATCCCACGCGGGTGTCCANGCTCACCACACCACCGATCGCTTCNCTGCCATACAGGGCACTCTGTGGACCCCGCAGGACGTGGACCTGCGAATAGCCCAGCAGGGTTTCGCTCCCAAGCAGGTTGAAGGGCGTCACATTCGCGTCCGTCACGCGCATTCCATCGATGAGCAGGAGAGTGTGGTCCGATTCCGAGCCGCGGAGGCGCAACGCCGAGATCGAACCCCGCTGGCCNCCCTCCGATCCGATCCCGGTTCCCGGCACATGCCGCAGCGCTTCTTCGAGCGTAACCACCCCCCTGCCTTCAAGCATTTCGACCTCAAGAGAGGAAAACGCGCTGCCCACCTTGCCCAAAGGGGTTTCCACACGGTTCGCGACCACGGTCACCTCCGGCAATTCCNGGGCTTCCGGACGNCCTGCGGCCCACCCGGCACCCACCAACTCAAACGCGGCTANTCCTGCCGCCGGAATGATTGCTTTCATATATTCNCTGCTCTAGCTCCGTCNTGCGCAGAACTGTTGAACNTCCTTCCTGGGCTGGCGATCTGGCTGGGCCGCCCCTCAGGGCAGGCCATCACAGTGGCGGGACCGCTCCGGATTCACACCGGATTCCCCATCCAGAAGCTGAGCCTCAGCTTCCGGCCCGCTTCCACGGGNACCCAATCAGGCTCCGGCTCTCCCGGAACACGGGCAATGGAGCACGTCCCTTCGCGGAGTGACAGAAAAATATTACCGTCCTCCGGGAACGTCGGGAACGACCCGGGGATCAGAGACCCTTCACTGCCTCTACCACCGCTCCCGCAGTGATTCCCAGCTCCGACATCACCGTTCCACCGGGGGCACTGAGGCCGAAACGGTCGATCCCGATGACATGCCCCTCCGTGCCGACATACTTCCACCACAAGCCGGTCACTCCAGCCTCGATGGCTACCCGCNTGCTGCAGGAAGGCGGCAGGACAGAAGCACGGTAGTCCTCACCCTGCCGGTCAAATCGCTCAAGGCAGGGCATGGACACCACGCGCACGCCACTCCCCAGTTCCAGTGCGGCCTGCAGGGCCACTTCCACCTCTGANCCACTGGCCAGGATGATGGCCTCAAGCTCGCCCTCCTCCTGCCTGATCACGTAACCGCCGCGGCAGGTTCCCTCCCGCCGCTCCCGGACGGGNGTATCGCTCAGGTTGGGAACCCCCTGCCGGGTCAGGATCAGGGCCGTCGGACCATCCGTCCGCAGCATGGCCGAGGCCCATGCCCCGGCCACCTCTTCCGGATCGGCCGGCCGAATCACATCGAGGTTGGGAATCACGCGCAACCCGCTCACCGTCTCCACCGGCTGGTGGGTAGGNCCGTCTTCGCCCACCCCGACCGAGTCNTGGGTAAAGATATAGGTCACCGGCAGACCGGCCAGACCGGCCAGGCGAATGGCGGGACGAAGGTAGTCGGCAAACACGAGGAAAGTTGCACCACTGGCCCGGAAGATCCCGTCGTAGGCCATCCCGTTGCAAATGGAGCCCATCGCATGCTCCCGGATGCCGAACCAGATGTTGCGCCCCTCCGGGTGGTCCGCNCCAAAATCGTTACTGTCCTTGATGTAGTTCTTCGTTGAGCCGTAGAGGTCGGCCGATCCACTCACGAGATGAGGGACTTCCTGCGCTATCGCATTGATGACCACCCCCCCCGAGCCCCGGGTTGCGTCCTTGTGATCGGGCGCGAATTCCGGAATGCGATCCAGGAGATCACTTGGAACCGACTTGGAAATGCCATCCTGCAGNTCTTTCGCCAGCCCGGGGTTGGCTTCTGCCCACCCGGCGTAGATTCTTTCCCAGGCCGCAAACTCGGCCTGCAGTTCCTCCCCGCGAGCCGCAAAGAAGGCNCGTGTGCCCTCCGAAACGTGGAACGTCTCCTCCGGCAGGCCCAGCCCCTGGCGTGCCGCTTCCGCAAACTTGGCTCCCCCCTCGCCGTGACCGGCCGCAGTCCCCGCAACCTCCGGGATACCCTTTCCAATCAGGGTCTTGGCGATGATCACCTTGGGCCTGCCATTGTCATTGTCCTTGGCATGCTGCAGCGCTTCCGCCACCGCTCCGAGATCGTGACCGTCGATCGTGACCGCGTCCCATCCCAGGGAATTGAAGTAAGCTGCTGCATCTTCGCTCTGCGTGACCTCCGCCATCGCATCGAGAGTCACGTCGTTGCTGTCATAGATCAGGATGAGATTATCGAGGCCATTGTGCCCCGCGAAGGCAATCGCCTCCCGCGCCACGCCTTCCTGCATGCAACCGTCCCCGGCAAGGGCCACCACATGATGATCAAACAGGGTATGCTCGGCAGTGTTGAACTTCGCAGCTGCCCGCTTTCCACTCAGGGCGTAACCCACCGCATTGCCCACTCCCTGCCCAAGGGGGCCGGTGGTTGCTTCCACTCCGGGAGTCTCGTCATACTCGGGATGTCCCGGCGTGATGCTGTGAAGCTTACGAAAATCCTTAACCGCCTGGAGCGGAACGTCATAACCCGCCAGGTGCAGCCAGCTGTACAAGAACATCGAGCCATGCCCGGCCGAGAGCAGAAAGCGGTCGCGGTTCAACCACTTGGGCGCCGCAGGATTGTAGCGCAGCGCCCCCCCGAAAAGAACCGCCCCAATCTCCGCACACCCGAGGGGAAGTCCCAGGTGCCCTGAGGAGCAGGCGTGCACCGCATCAATCGCCAGCCCGCGGGCCTCGGCAGCCGCCTGCGCGAGCGCCTCACTTGAATTGTCCAAAGTCGCTGTGCTCATCGGGCGCGCAGGATTGAGGAACGCGCCACTGCGCGCAAGCCGGATTGATGATTTCTCAACCCATCAATCGCTCCGTGCGCCAGGCAAAACACGCTCTGCACCATGGGCGGGCAGCGTTTGTTCGGTTTTCCTTTTTATCTACCCGCATTCCCCGACCGCGCTCTTCCCGGTCCTCTCCCACCATCCCGGCACCTTCTGTGCCCCGGCGGCTTCCCGGCATGGAAGCCAATCCCACGGGGCCGCGGATCAGCTTACCGCAGTGAGACGGGGTCCCCGACCGCGACGCAGGCGAATCAGAATGTCCGAGGCTTCTTCNAGTCCGGATTCGGTCAGCTGGAATCTCTTGTGGGAATGCAATCCCTCATCCTCGATCTTCACCAGGCGGCGCTTACCCAGCTTATCCACCACCGTGGTGGTATTTGCCGGCTTGCGGCCGTAGGAATCGAGAAAAATGTTGAGTCCCTTGGAATCAAGCACTTCGACTCCTTCCTGATGCTTGCAATAGGCCGCCAGAACTACGGACTCCGGACCTGAGAGAGCAACTTCTTCGTTGCCCAGGTAATCTCGAATCTCCTTCAGCTCGGCCGCCGCCGCCCGGTCGCGCTCTTCCTCCGAGGTCTCAGAAACGGCCAGGATTTCCTCCTTGGCTGCCATGATCTTGCCGATCACACCCTGGAAATGCCTGAGCTCCGACAGGCTAAGCTGCCAGAGGTCATCGGCCAGATGTTGGAACCGGGAAGGCGCTCTCACCTCGAAAATTTGNCAAAGTTATTCCAATTTGGCAAGTTTTTGCTAAATTATATTTCTTTAATCATGTATTTAAGTATTTTCTGAACCTGATTGTAGCCTGTATTATAAATAATCNACTAAACCGAAATATAAAAAATTAGNTGGAAAACTAATTTATTGCGGTTAGAAATGCCCTCGGTCACCGGAAATCCAACCGTCACGGCCAAAAAAAGGCAAAAACTAGGAACCACGGCTATTCATGAGCTCCTCCCCTGCAGATTCTCCCTCCGAAACCCCGGAATTAATCCCCCTTCCAACCGATCGCGCCAGGGTGACCGAGCTAGCCGGGGCCGTCCGGGACCTCGGTGATGCCGGCTCGATCAGGACGAACGACTGCACCGGTCTCGTACGCAAGATTCGCTCTCTCTTTCCCGAGCTCATGCAACTGCGTGGTGACCACGATGCCACCGTCGCNCTGCGCGACCGCCAGGTAGCCGGACTCACCCCCTACCTCCTCGGAACNAATGCCCTGGAAGGNAGTAGTCGGGGAGACAGCGATGAATCGGGCAGGGCCGCCCACGAAAACCCCCTCGATGAAGTNACTCGCCGCATGTGGGAGATTTCGGTCACCGAACAACAAATCGAATCCTACCGGGCCCAGGAGCAATCCCTGCGGGACGCGATCCTTTCCTCGATCAGCGCGGAGCACCTGCCCCTTATTCGCTGGGCCCTCGCNCANGCCTGATCAATGCGCCCGGTCTGAACGCTCTCGAGCTGTCCCTCCCGCAAGCCGCGCCTCTCGCGCCTCTCCAGTGCGCAGCTCTTTTTCCCTTTTGAGCATTGCATTTCCTCTGGTCCGGGTGAAACCGGTTAGAAAAATGCGCTGTTTCCTGATCGCATTCTCCATNGTCGTGGTTCCNGGCGGTTCCTTGGTCCGGGCCGAGGGCGATCCCTTTCTGAAAACCCGGTCCTGGACCAGCAAGGAAGGCAAGTCCCTGCAGGCGACCCTCACGCGTGCCACNCCCCGGAGTGTCCTGCTGAAGGTNTCNCGGACNGGCAAGGTCGTCGAGATTCCCCTCGACCGGCTCTCCGCTGCCGACCGCCAGGCGACGGTGGCCTGGCTTCGGGAAAACCCCGACGGCCTCGTTCCTCCCCGCCCACCCTTCCGGTGGCCGGACCGCTACCAAGGCGAACAACAACCCAGGGTCACCTATGCTCNATACGACGCGCAGCAACGAGCCCACGTCTTCAGCGCGAGATACTACAATTTGCTTTCCGACAAGAAGCTCAGCGAGTCCACAGTTTCCAAGTGCGCCGCCGTCTTTGATNCCATCGTGGGTGCNCTCGATGCTCTCCCTCTCGCNCTCTCACCCGTTCCGCTCGAGGGAGAAAACCGCTACCAGGCCTTCCTCCTCAGTTCGCGNGCCGAATACCAGCGAAGAGGTGGGCCCGCCAACAGCGCGGGGGTCTACATCCCCACCCGCAACCTCACCATGATGCCGTACTCTTCCCTCGGCATCGTGAAAAAGGGAACCNACTGGGTGTTNGACGGGAACCGCCGCGACTTCGGCGTCTTAATTCACGAGCTGACGCACCAGGCGCTCATCAAACGCTGGGGCTTCCTGCCCGTGTGGTTTCACGAAGGTATCGCCGAATACATGCAGGCCATGCCCTACCGTTCCGGTCAGTTCCTCTTCACCAACCCGGGCGCCGCGATAAGCAAGCACATCCGCGACGGCGTCGGGCGAGCCTACAGGGAATTCCCATGCACGCACCTTGAGAGCCTTCTCACAATCGAGCACCGCATGTGGAACCAGGTCAATTCCGTCGACCCTCGCCGCGGCCTCAGAAACTACGCTAGCGCAGAAATTGCCGTTTGGTACTTCATGCACGCAGATGGAGCAGGAGACGGCGCGCATTTCATCTCCTGGATCCACGAACTCAAACGCGCAGCCCGCAGCGACCGACGCGAATGGCCTGTCCGCAGGAGGTCCCTTACCGAAAAACACCTTCTGCGCGGCCGCAGCTGGGCAGAAGTGGAAGACCAAATCCGCAAATCCCTGCGCGAAAAAGGCCTTCGCGTGGTCTTCGCGCGCTGAATTCGCCGCCCTCCGGCCTCCTCCAATAGCGGAATCCTGTCCCCNAAAAACAGCGGACCGGCTTCTCCCGCCCAGATTAGCGTTGATTCAGAGCCGTTCACAGGTAAAACCCCCGCCCCCCGTGCGGGATCACCGTGGCCGATTCCTCCAACTCCCTGCGCATCGCACTGCCCAAGGGCAGCCTGCAAGAGCCNACCCTCGCGCTGCTCGCGAAGGCGGGTTACCACGTCTACTCATCGTCCCGCGGCCTGCGGCCCTCATCCGACGACGACGAGCTCGATATCTTCATGATCCGCGCCCAGGAAATCGGCGCCTACATCAGGGACGGATTCCTCGATTGTGGTATCACCGGTTACGATTGGGTCTACGAAAACNGTGCGGANCTTGAAGACCTCGCCGAGCTTCCATACTCGCGAGCCTCCGTGCGTCCCACCCGCTGGGTCCTGGTCGTTCCCGAAGAATCTCCCATCAGGACGGTGGAGGATCTCGAGGGCAAGCGTATCGCAACCGAGGCCGTGGGTATCACCAGACGCTACCTCGATAGTAAGGGCGTCGAGGCCGACATTGAATTCTCGTGGGGTGCCACCGAGGTGAAAGTCCCTGATCTTGTGGACGCCATCGTGGATGTCACCGAGACGGGATCCTCACTCCGGGCCAACAAACTGCGTATCGTGGACGAGCTCCTGGTATCCTTCCCGCACTTCTGGGCTTCCCAGGAAGCCTTTGCCGATAACTGGAAACGGCAGAAGATGGAGCGCATGGTCCTCATGATCCAGGCGGCCCTTGCCGCCCGCGACAAGGTCGGCCTGAAACTCAACCTCCCCGAAGCAAACCTCCCCAAGGTTCTGGANCGACTCCCCTCCCTGCGCCGCCCCACGGTGAGCTCCCTGACCGAGGAGGGGTGGGTTGCCCTCGAAATCATCATCGAGGAGAACAAGGTCCGCCACCTGATCCCCGACCTCAAGGAGCTGGGGGCTGAGGGAATCATTGAGTATCCTCTCAACAAACTGGTTCCCTGAACCCNGNCTACAGGATGGGACTTTTCGACTTTTAGACTTTCGGACTTTCCTGCTTTATACACAATCTTCTCCCCGCACACACCATGGGTTCCCTCAAAAAGCGTCGTAAGACCAAGATCAACAAGCACAAGCGCAAGAAGCGGATGAAAGCCAACCGCCACAAGAAGCGCCTGCGCTACAAGTCCTGATCGTCTCGGGCTCTATGCTCGAGCCCGCTCCTCCCCGGCGACTACCGGCCGCGGTTCATANCCGCTTGAGGAGCCCTGCGCCTCCGANTCGGAAGATCCGCAAGGCTCAGGCGGGATGGCCTGCAGCGNATGCTCCCCGCCTTCTGCCTTCTGCCGATCCATCCACAGAGTGGNCCCGGTGCTGCCTGCTCCCGNCACTTTGGCCCCCCGCGGAGCCTCACTTTATGACGTGATCTCCCTGAAACTCGCCTTGTCGCGTGGGATNACCTCCGCTACTNGTTCCGAAAGCATGAAACACGCCCTCGTTGCCACCACNACCCTATCCCTCCTCGNGACNGCCCTCCCGGCCGCCACCGAGAAGCTCTTCAACGGCAAGGATCTCTCCGGCTGGAAGGGACTGCCCCAGTTCTGGTCCGTGCAGGATGGAGCCATCGTCGGGGAAACCACTCCCNCCAAGNCCACCAGGGGAAACACCTTCCTNGTTTATCAGGGCAAACCCCTGAANGACTTCGAACTTACGCTNAAGGCGAGGGTCACCGGCAACAACAACTCGGGGATACAATACCGCTCCAAGGTCGTCGACCAAGAGAACTGGGCCATCAGCGGCTACCAGATGGACATGCACCCTTCCCAGAACTACCTCGGCATGATGTACGAGGAGAAGGGGCGCGGCATCATCGCACAGCGGGGCCAGAAAATAAAGATCGGAGCCGATGGCAAGAGAGCCATCGTCGGTGACTTCGACAAGAAGAAGAACATCAAGCTGGGCGACTGGAATACCTACACCATCATTGCGAAAGGCAACGTCCTTACTCACAAGGTCAATGGCTCGACTACTACGGAAATCATCGACGAGCAGGATTCCAAGCGTTCCCTCTCAGGCGTCCTGGCCCTGCAGCTCCACGGGGGAAGCCCCATGAAAGTGGAGGTCAAGGACGTCGTCCTGACGAGGGTCTCCAAGACAGTAGCCAAGAAGAAGAAGAAGCCCGCTTCAAAGGGCGAGGCAGTCGTTCACCCCGAGGGTTTCGAGGTCGAAAAAATCTACACCGTTCCAAAGGGCCAGCAGGGCTCCTGGGTTTCCATGGCCATTGACGACAAGGGACGACTCTACTGCAGCGACCAGGGTAAGGCGGGAATCTGGCGCATCACCCTCGGCGACAAGCTCAAGGTTGAGAAGGTCCCCGCCCAAATCAGCGGAGGCCAGGGCCTGCTCTGGGCCTTCAATCGTCTTTATGTCTGTGTCAATGGAGGCGGCGTCGGTGGCCACGGCAGCGGTCTCTACTATCTCACTGATACCAATGGGGATGATCAACTCGACAAGGTTACCCCGATACGTGGACTGCAGGGTGGCGGGGAACATGGCCCCCATGCGGTCGTTCTCACCCCGGACGGGAAATCGCTCATGGTCGTGGGAGGAAACCATACCAGACCGCCCAACCCGGAGACCTATGCCGTCCCGAAGAATTACGACGAGGACCTCCTTCTCCCGCGCATGGTCGATGCCCGCGGTCACGCCCGTNNTATCCGGGCCCCCGGCGGCTGGATCGCNAAGACGGATCCCGATGGCAAGAGCTGGAACTTCTATTCCTCGGGCTTCCGCAACCAGTACGACGTCGCCTTCAACGCCCACGGGGAAATGTTCACCTACGACTCCGACATGGAATGGGACAGNGGAACGCCCTGGTATCGACCAACCCGTGTATACCACTGCACNAGCGGCAGTGAATTCGGATGGCGTACNGGCACCGGAAAATGGCCTNCNTGGTANCCGGACTGCCTCCCCCCNACNATTGATATCGGNCCCGGCTGTCCCACGGGAGTCATGTCAGGCCTCGGTTCCAGTTTCCCCGCCGACTACCAGCATGCGATCTACGTCTTCGACTGGACCTACGGCACGATCTACGCCATTCACCTGGCACCCGAAGGCTCCAGTTACCGGGGTATCAAGGAGGAGTTCGTCACCGGCGTACCCCTCAACGTGACGGACGGGGTGATTGGCAAGGACGGCAACATGTACTTCGCGGTGGGTGGGCGTGGCACTCAATCAGCCCTCTATCGGGTTTCCTACAAGGGGAAAGCCTCNAAGGATCGTCGNTTTGCGGACACCGCCGCGCACCGGGAGCTCCGAGCCAAACGGCGGGAGCTTGAGAGCTTTCATGGGAAAGCCGTCGCCGGTGCCATCGACAAGGTCTGGAGCAGCCTCGGCCACGAGGACCGTTTCATCCGCTATGCCGCCAGAACTGCCCTCGAACATCAGCCCGTCAGNGACTGGGCCGACAAGGCTCTCAGCGAGGAGGATCTCCAGACCTCCCTGACGGCCCTCCTTGCGCTCACCCGCCAGGGCAACCAAGGCCATCAGGACGCGCTGCTTGATGCGCTCAGCCGGCTGTCCCCTGCAGACATGAACGACTCCCAGAAGCTGGAAGCCCTGCGGGTTCTCTCGCTCTGCTTTATCAGGATGGGTAAACCTGACGAGGCCACTGCTGCGGAAGTAGCGGCTGCCATCAGCCCGCTCTACCCGGCCAAGACCGACGCCCTCAACCGCGAGCTTGTCGACATGCTCGTCTACCTCGGAGCACCTGATGTCGTTGCCAAGACCGTTCCCCTCCTCAGCCAGGAGGCCGTCGGACTGGAGGAAATTGAGTTCGATGACACACTGCTCAAACGCTCCGGCCAATACGGAAACAGCTTCCTGAACCAGAAAGCCAACAACCCACAGCGCCAGCAGATTCACTACGCCTTCGCCCTGAAGAACGCCTCTGACGGATGGACTCCGGAACTTCGCAAGCAATTCTTCACCTGGTTCGCCAAGGCCCGTAACTTCAAGGGTGGGGCGAGCTTCGGAGGATTCCTGAACAACTTCCGCAACGAAGCCCTCGCTAAAATCACCGATGCCGGCGAGAAGGCTGAAATGGATGCCCTGTCCAAGGCTCCGGTCAAGCTCATCCCCGAGGGCTACGAGCAGGCCCGCAAGATCGAGGTGGGCGTCCTGCGCGGCATGAAGTTCGACAAGGCCAAGCTGGAAGCCAAGGCCGGTGAGCGAGTCGCGATCGTTCTCACCAATAATGATCCAGACGGCCTGATGCACAATCTGGCTGTGATCAAGCCCGGCACGCGCCAGCAGGTCCTCGAGGCCACCATTGCCCTCGGGGCCAGGGCGATCGAGAAGAACTTCATCCCCGATGTGCCAGCCGTGCTGGGCTCCACCCCCCAGCTTGCCCCGGGCCGCCGCTTCACCCTCTACCTGACCCTCCCCAAGACAGCGGGGAACTACGAGTTCGTCTGCACCTACCCGGGCCACGGCCAGCTCATGTGGGGAACCCTGGTGGTGAAATGATCCCCGGCGGGGCGTGCTCCGGAGATCCGGGGCACGCCAAATCGCTGCGATTCCCCTTGATTAGCCTCTCCTGTCGGCGGTTCATGAAGATGACCGCTGCTTTGCTTCTCCGACTCTGTCTTGCCCTCCTGCCTGGTGCCGCAGCCTCCGGCGATCTTGCGGACTCGAGGAAAATCCTCTCCGAGTTTCCCGGGGGCGTCTTGGCCGAACCGCGGAGCAAAACCGGGGCAGCCCGCCAGACGGCGCTCCTCGTGAANGGGGAANAGGGTGCCACCGCCGGAATCCCGGCCCGCAGGACCACCTGCCGGGCACTGCTCACTTTCTGACAGACATGCCTGAACTCGCCGAAGTCGAACTCGCCCGCCGCATCTGGGAACCGGGCCTCGCCCAGCGGATCATCGCCGTAGACTGTCACCCGCAANCCCGCGTCTACCGGGATACTCCTGCCNCGAAAATTGAATCGGCTCTTACCGGGAGGAGTCTTGTCAGCAGCCGGTCCCACGGAAAGCGTCTTCTCTTCAGCTTCTCCCCGGCTTCCCGACCCCGGGCCGCTCGCCTGGAACCCAGCACACATATCGAACTGCATCTCGGCATGGCGGGGCGCCTCTTCCTGGCCGCCCCCCACTACGAAGCAGAGCGACACGATCATTTTGTCCTGCGTACTCCGAACCTCTCGCTCGTCTATTCTGACTACCGGCAGTTCGGACGGGTCTTCCTGCACGACCCCAGTGCTGACCCCTGGTCAACCCTTCCCCTCGAAGTGCTCGACCGGCGCTTCACCCTATCCTACCTGGGTCGGATCACCGCCCGCCGGCAAGGCGCAACTCTGAAGGCCCTTCTCCTGGACCAGGGACTCTTTCCCGGCGTGGGCAACTGGATGGCAGATGAAATCTGCTGGCGTATCCCCTGTCATCCTGAAACCCGCCTCCGGGATCTCGACCTCGCCCGCATACGCAGCGTCAGCCGGCAAGTCTCCCGTGGAGCCCTCCGCCACGTGGCCGACAAGAATGCCCCCCGATCCGGGAGCGAGGGCTTCTCTCCCGGGCGCTACGTGGAACAGGTTCCACCCCGCTCGTGGCTCTTTCAACACCGTTGGAAGGCGGGCGGGTGCTGCCCCCGCTGCCGCAGCGCTTTGGACCGGGGGACCATCGCAACCCGTACCACGGCCTGGTGTCCCTCCTGCCAGCCACCGGCCGGATCAGGGGCTTGAGATCAAAAGTAAAAATGTTAGAATTCGGCTCCCTTAAGCGCCGGACACTTCTCCATGAACCTTGCCAAGACCCTCTTCTCCGTGGGGCTGCTTGCCGCGGTTGCCCTGAGCACCAGCTGTACGTTGGCCCCCGAGCCGAACCCGGATCAGAAAAAGATTCTCAAGGCCGAGTGGGTCAACCCCCATCAGCCCGGAACCTATTCGCACTTCACGGCCGAGCTCGCCTATCCCAAGACCTACAACGTCTACCGGAATTCCACCGCCTTCAACGGCCTGAGCGGAAAGAATGCGAGAGTGGAGATCGATCTCTCCCTGCAACGCGCCATGATATACAACAAGAACCAGATAGCACTGGACTATCCGATCGCCTCGGGCAGGAAGACCTTCCCCACTCCCCCGGGGCGCTACAAGATCGTGGAGAAGATCAAAAGCGAGAAGCGCTCCAACATCTACGGCACGATTTACGATGCCGACGGGGAGGTCCACAAGACCGACGCCGATATCAACAAGGACGAGGTTCCCGAAGGNGGTGAATTCAAGGGNGCNGCCATGCCATACTGGATGCGCCTGAGCTGGGACGGGCTCGGGATGCACCAGGGACGTGTTCCACGCTATCCCGCCTCCCACGGTTGCGTGCGCATGCCTTCCAAGGTCGCCTCCTCGGTGTTCGCCAAGCTACCCCTTTTCACTCCGATCAACATCGTGCCATGAGCCGGGGGCAGGACCCACCCCCACAGGAAAAAAGGCGCGGTTGCTACCGCGCCTTTCCCTTTATCACGGGGANATCCCCGCTATCCGTCCGCCCGGTTGTACTTCTCGTGGGACTCCGCCTTGAGCTCCCTCAGCTTGTCCAGAACATCGTCCACCATATCCTCATCTTCCGCAAGGAAGGCCAACTCAAGCTCAGCATAGCCCGCCAGGGTCAGCCCCATCAGGCGCCGTGAATCGGCAAGCGCTTTGACCTTGGCCGGACCTTCGGGAAGTTTCTGTATATCCGCCGGGATCATCTTCATGGCCGCGATCACGTAGTGCGAACCTTCCGCCACCAGAGCGGCACTTTTCTTCCAACGATCGGGGTCGCGCCGGAGACGCCGCAGACCCTTCAGCGATCCGCTCATGTAATCCATGGCCTCGGCCATGTCCTTCGGAGCGACCTTCTTCACATTTTCTCCATCCTCCGCAGCCGGGGAAACAGGGGCCGCCCCGAGGATTCCTGCCGCTACTCCGAGCGCAATGATCTTTTGCAGTGACTCTATCTTCATAACCCCCCCACTACATGCGGAGTCCACCGTATCTGTCAATTTCTGATGGCTCTCCCATCGTGCTGTCACCGCGCCAGGCGAGCCACGGTCTCCTTACTTCTCAGTCACGATCCCAGCCATGAGGTAGAGCTCAAGGGCCTGCTCAAGAGAGTAACCCCTCGGCGGCAGTTTTCTCCTGCTCTCCATCTGCACCGCCCGGGTCACGCCTGAGCGCAAGCGGGCAATCTCACGCTTGCGCTCAAAGTCGCTGATCCGGCGCTCCACTCGCAGGGACCGCTCCTCAGTCAGCCTCTCCATTCCCCGCACCAGCATGCCATGCACCTGTCTGGGACTGAAGGCCGGCGTTTCCAGCATCTCCGAGATCCGGGCCGATCCGCTGTTACCATACTCAATGGCAAGATCCGAACTGACCAGCGAGCACCCGGTAAAGCCGCGNTCATTGGAAAACTTGAAGGCCGTGGCCCACTTTTTGAGTGCAGGCCAGTCGAGGGGAAAATCCTCTCCCTTCTTGAGGGGAACCTTGACCGGAACGCACTGCGACTTGACCAGCGCCACGACCTTGGCGTCGGCGAGGGAATGCACCCGCAGGAGACGCCCTTCCAATCCGCAGGCTTCGCGGGGCGGCCCCGCTTGCGGAACGAAGAAGAAGACAAAGAGCGGCTTGCCCGTGCTCCGCGCCTCCTTCATGGCGTCGGCCGCATGGATGCGCCAGGGAATGTAGTTCCAAGGCAGTTTGCCGGCTTTCTCCACTTCGAGAACCCTGCCCACCATTTCCTTGGCCCGGGCCTGGTCCCAGGGCTCGCGCGCCATCACATCAGACGACAGGTAGAGGCCGAGGGTGGCGAGGAGCATGCGGTGCATATCCATCGGGACACGACAGACTAGCACCCGGACCCGGCAATCACAAACGCAGGATCAACCCTGCCAGGCGCTCAGTATGTCCAGCACTCCAGCCTTCCCCCAGCCCTGTGAATAACTTTCGCGTTCAATCGCCCCGCTTCGCAGGTAATAACTCCCTCCGTGGCCAGCTCCAAGGAAGGCAAGCTCACCCCCATGATGGCGCAGTACCAGGCCATGCGTCGCTCTCTGCCCGCCGACGTGCTGCTCTTCTTCCGCCTCGGCGACTTCTATGAAATGTTCTTCGAGGACGCCACGGAAGCCGCCGGACTGCTCAACGTGGCCTTGACCAAGCGCGGCGGGGTCCCCATGTGCGGGGTCCCACATCACGCTGCCGAGAACTACATCGCCAAGCTCATCAAGCAGGGCAGGCGAGTGGCCATCGGAGAGCAGACCTCGGAGCCCGTCCCGGGAAAAATCGTAGACCGCGAGATCTCACAGATCATATCCGCGGGAACCATCGACAATTTGTCTCTCCTGGATGACCGCCGGCACAATTACCTCGCCGCAGTCTACGCAGACCGGAACACGTTCGGGCTCGCGGCCGTGGATCACTCCACCGGGGAGTTCACAGTGGCGGAGTTTCCCGACCGCCAACAGCTCGAGGACGAGCTCACGAGGCTCGCTCCCTCGGAACTTCTCATCTCCGACGAGCAACTCGAGGATCTCGCCGGACTGCCCCATGTCCTGCCCTACNAAGGTTACGCCTTTCTTCTCGAGCAGGCTGTCCATACTCTCCGGGATCACTTCAAGGTACAGTCGCTCGACGGCTTCGGCTGTACGGAAATGCACTCCGCCCTCGGTGCGGCCGGAGCGATCCTCCACTACCTTTCCTTTCAGCTGCGACGCTCGTGCGACCACCTGCGTGGCCTTGCCGTGCGCCAGACAGCCGAACAGGTGGCTATCGACACGGCCTCCCAGCACAACCTCGACCTCGTCGATTCACGGTCCGGCCGCCAGCATACCCTTCTCGGCGTGCTCGACCGCACCACCACCCCGATGGGTGCCCGCAAGCTCCGCGACTGGATCCTCCACCCTGTTTCTGANGGCCGGACCCTCGAAGCCCGGCATGACCTCATCGAATCCTTCCTCGCCGAGAACTTTCTGCTCACCAAGTGCCGTGAGAGTCTGAAGAATATTCGAGACATCGAACGCTGCACCGGTCGACTCGCACAGGGTTCCGGAAACCCGCGGGACCTGCAGGCTCTGCAATCCTCGNTGGCTCAGATTCCGGCCCTCCGCGCCGACCTCGAGGCACTCCCCTCGCCGAAATCCGAAATCCGAGCACTAAAATTGCAGATCCTCGATGAACTGCACGAGTTCCCGGAGCTCGTGAGCCTGCTCGAGAGCGCCCTCGTTGAGGAACCCCCGGTCTCCCCCCGGGACGGAGGCCTCATCCGCGACGGCTTTACCCCGGAACTGGACGAACTCCGCAGTGCCTCCCGCGATGGAAAGGAATGGATCGCCCAGATGCAGCAGAGCGAAAGGGAGCGGACCGGGATCGACTCGCTCAAGATCAAGTTTAACAACGTCTTCGGCTACTTTATCGAAGTGACCAAGGCCAACCTTNCNAAGGTNCCTGANGATTATCAGCGGAAGCAGACCATGGCCAACGCCGAGCGCTATATCACTCCGGACTTGAAGGAGGTNGAGGGCAAGGTCCTCGGGGCCGACGAACGTGCCAAGAAACTTGAATACGAGGAGTTCCTCAAACTCCGNGNCGAAGTCACCAACCACCTCGACGCGCTCCAGCGATGCGCCAATGGCCTCGCCACCCTTGACGTCCTGCTCGGCCTCGCGGAAACCGCCCAGCTCTACCAGCACACCCGCCCCGTTCTCGACGACTCACGCGATCTTGAAATCGTGAATGGCCGGCACCCGGTACTTGAACAGACCCTCGTCGAGGAGAAATTCGTACCCAACGACTCCCGGCTGCACCACGACAGCTCGCGCCTGCTCATCATTACGGGACCGAACATGGCGGGAAAGTCAACCTACATCCGACAGGTGGCCCTGATCGTTCTGATGGCCCAGATCGGTGCCTACGTTCCCGCTGAGTCGGCCCGTATCGGTCTCGTAGACCGGATCTTCTGCCGGGTAGGTGCCAGCGACGACCTCGCCCGGGGACAATCCACCTTCATGGTGGAGATGAATGAGACTTCCCTCATCGTCAACAACGCCACCGACCGTAGCCTGGTCATTCTCGACGAAATCGGAAGAGGCACCGCAACCTTTGACGGCCTCTCCATCGCCTGGTCAGTAGCCGAACACCTGCACGACGAAATCGAGTGCCGCGCTCTCTTCGCCACTCACTACCACGAGCTCTGCGATCTCGCCAACACCAAGGTGGCCGTTGAGAACCACAACGTCGCGGTGCGGGAGTGGAACGATGACATCATCTTCCTGCGCAAGATTCTCCCGGGGCCGGCAGACAAGAGCTACGGCATCCAGGTTGCCAAGCTGGCCGGCCTGCCCCGGCCCATCATCGACCGCGCCAAGGAAATCCTGTCCCACCTTGAGTTATCAGCTGCCCGCCCGGAGTCTGCCAAGCCATCCGGGAGACAGAAGGCCTCGAGGGAAAAAACCTTTCCGGAAGCAAGCTCTCCCCAGATGGATCTCTTCGGACAGTGAGCTCACGCTCCGGCGGGGAGGACCGGCCCCCGGACCCGCCCGGGTGCTGGAGACCGGAAATCGAGGTGCGAAAGCACTGGCATGGCTGCACCGGGCACCGGGGGCGAACTACGCCACCAAGGAAAACCCCCTCCATGAAATAGCCCAGCCCAAGCAGGTGACCATTCGGTGGCCATGTCCCTGCCTCTTCCGTTTACGGCTGGCATGACTGCCTGTTCTCCCACCCGCCACAGGGCCAAGGCCCCGCACGAGGGCCAAGTCAGGGCAAGTTCTTCACCGCTGTTCTCCAACAGCCCCGGGTCGCTCCTCTTGGGGACTTGCCAGCTCAGGACCCGGGAGCGACCATTGCCCCATGCGCAGAATCTTATCGGTCCTGGTCCTGGTCGCTCTCAGCAACCCCGCCCTGGCTGTAGATCCCAACCATGCCGATAAGATGGCCGCCAGCCAGGAGCTCTTCAGCGGCCAGGTGCGGGGCATTCTGAAGGAACACTGCGTAAACTGCCACGGTGGCGAGAAGACCAAGTCCGGGCTCGACCTGGTCACCCGCGAAGCAGCCCTCCGGGGCGGCGACCAGGGCGATGCGATCATCCCCGGCAAACCGATGGAGAGCCTCCTCTACCTCGCGGTGGCTCACCTGGAGGAGGACCTCGCCATGCCTCCCAAGAAACCCCGGCTCCCGGCTGGGGCCGTGACTGCCATCGAGCAGTGGATCGCCCTCGGCGCTGCCTATGATCGGCCCCTGCTCGAGAAAAGCGGATCCAAGGATGCCCCCATGCAGGTCACCGCCGGGGACCGTGCCTACTGGGCCTACGCCCCCCTCACCCAGAATTCACTGCCGCCCGCGGACCGCGAAGGGCAATCCGCCATCGACCGCTTCCTCGCTGCCGGACACCGGGACCGGGGACTCGTCCCCGCCGCACCGCTCGATCGCCCCCGGCTTATCCGGCGCGTCTACTTTGATCTCATTGGTCTTCCTCCTGCTCCCAGCGAAGTCGAGGCCTTCATGAAGGACGACAACCCCCGGGCCTACGAGAACCTTATCGATGATCTCCTCACCCGGCCCGGGTATGGAGAGCGCTGGGGGCGGCACTGGCTGGATGTGGCCCGCTTCGCGGAGAGCCACGGATTCGAGCACGACTACGACCGCAAGTTCGCCTTCCACTTCCGCGACTTCGTCATCCGGGCTCTCAATGCGGACATGCCCTACGACCAGTTCGTGAAGTGGCAGATCGCCGGGGATGAACTCGCCCCGGATGACCCGGAGGCGATGGCAGCCACCGGCTTCCTCGGTGCGGGCGTCTACCCGACCCAGATCACGTTCAGTGAGGCCGAACGGGTCCGCTTTGACGCCACCGATGACATGCTCTCCACGATGGGCTCCGCCATGCTCGCTACCACCATCGGCTGCGCCCGCTGCCACGATCACAAATATGATCCGATCCCCACCAGGGACTATTACGAGCTGCTCAGCGCTTTTACCCAGACCGTGCGCAGCGAGATCGATATCGAAACCAACAAGCCTACCGGGGCCGCAGTGGACAAGTACGAGGGTGACCTCAGGAAGCTGGAGGCCGAGGCGGACAGTTACCGCCGGGAGCATGCCCCCGGCAAACTGCAGAACTGGCTGGCCGTCAACCGCAGCCGGGACAACACCGAACCTGATTCTCCCTGGACCATCCTCGTGGCCGAACCCCTTGTTTCCAAGGGCGGTGCTAAGTTCGAGCGGCAGCAGGACGGCTCCTACCTCGCCGGGGGAGCCAACGCCTCCCGTGATGTCTACACCTTCGTAACCACCTCCCCACTTGAGAATCTGCGGGCCCTGCGGGTCGAGGCCCTTGCCCACAAATCCATGAAGAGGGGCGGGCCCGGAAGAGCCAGCAACGGTAATATCGGGCTCTCTCTCCTCGAAGTGACAGCCGGAACTACTCCGCTCAGGCTGGCCAATCCACGCGCCACCTTCAACCAGGCAGAAAATCTCCACGTGCGCCAGGTGATCGACGGAGATCCCAGGACAGGCTGGGCGGTCGACCCGCAGTTCGGCAGGGACCACGCCGCGGTATTCGAGATCACCAACCCCGAAATCATCCGGGGCGCCAGCAAACGGCTCACCGTCAAACTTCACTTCAATGTGAACACGCAACACAACATCGGTCGCCTCCGCCTCTCGGTGAGCACGAGGTCTGCTGCCCAGCTACCGCTGCTGGAGGGGCAGGTCGATCCCGCCACAGTTGCCCGCGCGGAGTTGCTCAAGCTCGATACGAAGCACCAGGGGCAGGCCCGGGGTGAAGACCTCGCCCGCATGACTGAACTCTATCTCCAGCTCGACCCGGCCTGGATCGCCCTCAACGGGCGGATCAGCGCCCTCGAGTCGAGCCGCCCGCAGGGGAAAAAGGAGAAGGTGATGGTCTGTTCCGAAGGGTTTAAGCCGATGCGTCACCATACCAATAGCGGCAAGGTCGCTGACTTCTACAAGGAGAGCTACTACCTCGTGCGCGGAGATCCGGCCCAGAAAGACGGCGAGGCTCCGCAGGACTTCCTCAAGGTTCTCATGCGTGACGAAGCCAAGGCCGAAAGGTGGATCGTCCCCAGGCCGGAGAACTCCCGCACTTCCCGGAAGCGCAGCGGGGTAGCGGCCTGGATCACCGACGTGGAAAACGGTGCCGGCCACCTCCTCGCCCGTGTGATCGTCAACCGGCTCTGGCAGCACCACTTCGGTCGCGGAATAGTGGAATCCGTGAACGACTTCGGCTTCCAGGGACAAAAGCCGACTCATCCCGAGCTCCTCGACTATCTGGCCCGTGACCTGATCGCAAACGGATGGACCCTCAAGCGGATGCACAGGAAGATCATGCTCAGCGAGGCCTATCGCATGGGATCCTCGGCAGCGGAGGCCAATGCAGCCAAGGATCCCACCAACCGCTACTGGTGGAAACGCGAGCCGCGCCGCCTGGAAGCCGAAATTATTCGCGACAACGCTCTCGCCGTGAGCGGACTCCTCGATCGCAGGATGTTCGGACCGGGCAGCCTGGACCAGAACATGAAGCGCCGCAGCGTCTACTTCTTCGTGAAGCGCAGCAGGCTCGTACCAATGATGCAGCTCTTCGACTGGCCTGATACGATGACCAGCCAGGGCCGCCGGGCAATCACGACTACGCCGTCCCAGGCCCTCGTCTTCATCAACAGCCCGCAGGTGCGCGAAATGGCTAGGCACTTCGCCCGATCCGTCATTACGGAAAGCGACCCAGTCGGCAGCGCAGTCTACCGGGCCCATGGCGCTCCGCCGACTGAAGAGCAACGCCGCCTCATGAACACATTCTTTAACGCGCAGATAGCGAGCTACGGAGGGAAGAAGGAGCCCGCCCTCGTGGACTTTTGCCACGCCCTGCTCGCCGCCAACGAAATGATTTACGTCGAATAGGAAACATGCACTGCAACCGTATTGAAGAGGCCTTGACCAGGCGCGAACTTCTCACCAAGGCGGGAGGGGGTCTCGGGGCCCTTGCCCTCTCCTCCCTTCTCCACGAACAGGGCCACGCCGCGGTGGAACTGGGTGACAATCCCCTCGAAGCCCGCAAACCCCATTTCGAAAGCAGGGCCAAGCACGTCATCTGGCTCTTCATCAACGGGGGTCCCTCCCACGTCGACACCTGGGACTACAAACCGGAACTCACCAAGCGTGATGGCCAGAAGCTGGAGGGCTTCGATCCGACCACTGGATTCTTCGAAAACGCGGTCGGCCCCCTCATGAAGTCCCCCTTCGAATTCAGGCAACATGGTCAGAGCGGGGCGTGGGCCTCCTCCCTCTTCCCCAACCTTTCCCGTCACGTGGACAAGATGGCCTTCGTCAAGTCCTTCCACACCCAGAGCAACAATCACAGCCCCGCCCTCTTCATGGCCAACACCGGAGTGACGCGGATGGGCCATCCCTGCGTCGGCAGCTGGGTCTCCTACGGCCTCGGAACTGAAAACGCAAATCTCCCCGCTTTCATGGTCATGAGCGACCCCAAGGGCCGGGGATTGCCCAAGGGCCATGCCGCCAACTGGGGCAACGGCTTTCTTCCCGGGGCCTTCCAGGGAACCTGGATCAACACCAAGGGAGATCCCATCCCCAACCTGCAGCGGGTCCCCGGACTCAATGACCAGCAACAACGTGCCCAACTTCGCTTCCTGCGCGAAATGAATCAAGCCCACCGCCAGCGGGTCGACGCTGACCGCGAGCTGACCGCGCGCATCAAGAGCTTCGAGCTCGCCTACCGCATGCAGCAGGAGGCCCCGGAGTGCGTTGACGTCGACTCCGAACCCGGGCACATCAAGAAACTCTATGGTCTCGAGGACGGGAAGTGCAGCCACTTCGCCCGCCAGTGCCTGATGGCCCGGCGCATGATCGAGCGCGGAGTACGCTACGTACAGATCTACTCGGGGGGCATGGAAAACCAGCGCAGCTGGGACGGCCACAACGACATCGTAGGCAACCACACCGGGTTCGCAGGCGAGACCGACCGACCAATCGCAGGCCTTCTCGAGGATCTTGAAGAGCGGGGCCTGCTGGAGGAGACCCTCGTCATCTGGGGCGGGGAATTCGGACGACTCCCGGTAGCCCAGAAAAGCCAGAAGCCAGGGCGGGACCACAATCCGCACGCCGGATGCTACTGGTTCGCGGGCGGTGGCGTGAAAGGGGGCGCCTCCCTGGGTGAAACGGACGAAATCGGGCACCGGGCAGCGGTCGACAAGGTCGAGATTCACGATCTCCACGCCACCATCCTCCACCTTCTCGGGCTAGACCACAAAAAGCTTACATTCAAGCACAGCGGTCGCCGGTTCCGCCTGACCGATGTCGCCGGCAGGGTTCTCCACAAGATCATCGCCTGACGAACTCGCCGGCCGTTTTGGTTTGGCGACATGGACAATCTGCCCGGACAAATCCCCGTAATGTGCTAATCTTACCCTCCTGTCACACGTTCCAATCTTGAAATCAGACCGGAAATAGGGATTTATAGGACTCCCTGCGCGCCATCGCCGTCCCATCATGAGTATCCATGCCCGACTCAATCCCGAGGCCCAGGCCAATCTGGAGGCCCAACGCAGAGCTTCGGTCATTACCAGCATGATCATTGCTGTCCTTTCGGTCGTCCTGGTTGTCCTCATCCTGTTTTTCATTCTCATCCCTTCCCTCTTCGTGACCTCTCCAACCATCGTGGCTTACACTGCGGGTTCGGAGGAGGAAGATCCACTGCAGGAGAAGCGGATTACCCGGGAGGTCACCCCCAAGCCCAATGCTCCCTCGTCTGCCATGGCCAAGGTCATGGCAGCGGTCACGCCCTCTCCCACTGCTGTCCCGGTCCCCGAGATCGAGGCCGCTCCGGCCCTCACCTTTGGATTCCGGGATGACATCGGCCAGGGGTGGGGCACGGGCGGCAATGGGGGCGGAGGAGGCTTCGGCCGCATTCCTGCCGCCATGCGCAAGCGTTGTTCCAAGATCGACCGCCTGCGTCGGCTCAAGCAGAGCGGTGGAACCAAGGAGTGCGAGGAAGCGGTCGTCTCCGCCCTCCGCTGGTTCAAGCAGGTCCAGCGACCCGACGGCTCCTGGGGCGGGAGTCACCAGGTGGCCCAGACCGGACTGGTTCTGCTGGCCTATCTGGGCCACTGCGAGACGCCCCTCTCCGAGGAGTTCGGCGACGCTGTCACCAATGGCATGGTCTACCTCATCGACAACAGCGAAAAGAACAAGGGTCGCTTATGCACCACGCGCGGCGACAAGCACTATGTCTACGAGCACGGGATCGCCACCTACGCCCTGGCTGAGGCCTACATGTTCTGCAGGGTCCTCGGCCTCAACATTCCGAACCTTGAAAAGTCCGTGCAGCTCGGCGTACAGTGGATCATCGACAACCAGAACCCCTCCGGTGGCTGGGACTACGCCTTTGGCGAAGGTAGCCGTGGAGGCGACATGTCCATCACCGCCTGGCAGCTGCAGGCCCTCAAGGCCGGGTATCACTCCCGCCTGAAATTCCGAAACCTCCCCGAGTGCATCAGTAAGGCGCTCACCTACTGCCAGCGCTGCCAGAACAGCAACGGTGGATTCGGCTACACCGGACCCAACTCCGGGGGAGGGTTTCCTCTCACTGGCGCAGGCGTGCTCTGCTTTCAACAGCACAAGGGTACCAACCACCAAGCCGCCCGAAAGGGAATGGACTTCATAGACCGCAACGCCCGCATCAACTACCAGACCGGCCCCTGCAATCTTTACGAACACTATTACGTAAGCCAGGCCGCCATCAACCACGGCGGCCGGAGCTGGCTCAATTATAACGACAAGTTCCGGGATACCCTTCTGAGCGGCCAGCAACCCGACGGGCACTTCCGCTCTCCACCCAATCGCGGTCACGGCCCGAACGATCCGGTCTACAACACGGCTCTTGCCACCCTGATGCTGGAGGTCTACTACCGCTTCCTGCCTGGCACTGGCTTCGGACTGTGAGAAAAACGATCTTCCGCGGCTGCCACTTCCTGAAGCCAACGGGTTCCCTTCATGCAGAGACAGGTAAGCACCCTGGGCCTGGCGTTTGCCCTCCTCCTCGTCTCCTCCTGCAGGGACCGTCCGGTGGAAGACGAGCAGTCCCCTCCTGCCGCCGAGACACCCCCGGCTCCCCTCTACCTCAACCTGCCCACTGAATTGCCCGACGGGTGGGAACTCAGGGCTGGCGCCCAGAGTCCACGGATAGCCACCTACCGGATATCCGGTCCGGGAGAAAATGACGCTCCGGCGGTCATGGCCCTGACCAGGTTCCCCGGTTCCGTCGGGGGCCTTCTCGCGAATGTTAATCGCTGGCGGGAAGAAACCGGACTGGACCCTGTCGGGGCGCAAGACCTGGAAACCGTAATCGAGAGCGGCCCACTTGGTGAGCACCAGCTCCACCTCGTCTCTGCCCTCGGTGAAGAGCACGCCACCCTCGGGGTGATCGTGCCTCTCCCTCATCATACCTGGTTCCTGAAACTCTCCGGCGCTGCCGATCTTGTCTCCGGACAACAGGACGCCTTCCGTGCCTTCGTGAAAAAAATATCACTCGGGACCTCTCCACAGGCAATGCCCCCGCCTCCTCCCCGGCCGACTCTCTCATTCAAAAAGCCCGCCAGCTGGCGGGAAGGGCAATCCAGCGTGGCCCGGGTTGCCAGTTTCCGCATGGGAGAACCCGCTGGCCCCCAGGCCCAACTGGCGATTATCCCGCTCAGGGGCTCCGGGGGCCCCGAACTCAGTGTCGTCAATCAATGGCGTACTCTCGTCGGTCTAGAACCGGCAGACCAGGATGCCCTGCCGGACTTGCTGGAGGAGCATGAGTGTGGGGCCGCAACTTACCGCCTCGCGGACTTCACCGCCAAAACTGCCAGGCCCGGAAAAACCCCACAGCGCATCGTGGTTGCCTACACCCACCTCCAGGATTTCACCTGGTTCTTCAAGATGACCGGTGATGCATCCGCGGTCGAAGCCGAGAAGCCCGTCCTGCTCGAGTTCCTCCGGCAACTCGAATACTCTGATCCCTCCGGGGATACCGGGGCCTCTCCGACTTCTCCGTAATTTACACGGGGCGCGTCGGGCACAAGCACCTTTCACTCCACGAGATACTCCCCCTGCGATTGATGGGGAACAAGCGGCCAGGAATCATTCCGGAACGGGTAGGCTGGCAGTTCACGGGCGTTCATGAGGCCCCCCATCGGAAGGTTGGACCACGCATAACGCACCGCCACCGGCTTGGGCACAGCCTCGCACCACACCTCAACCGTCTCCCTGTTCACCCTTGCGCGGGCATGATGAAAGTCCCGGTCTTCTCCCGCCACGTAGAAACCAACCTCCACATCCTGGTCCAGGCGCAGCCCGCGCGCAGTCCCTTCCCGGAAGGAAACGATGATTTTCCCGTCTTCCACCACTGCTTCCCTGAAAACCGGGCCCCTCCATTCCAGCACGTCCTGTGAACCACGGCTCTTCACCCCGTAGACCTCCGCCAGCGCCCAGCGGGCCGTGCGCTCACCCACCGGCTGCTTCCGCCCGGGATGAATGCTCCCGTTTGAGTTCGTATCAAAAGTGACTATGAGGCCCGTCTGCTCACTCGCCTGCCAGGTCCGGTGCTGCACTTCTCGTACGATATTGGTGTGGTGATTCATGTCGTAGGTCATGCTGCGACGGTTGCTCCACCCTGCGATCTGGATCAACCCGATGGGAAGCCGTGGATTGTTAAACGCCTTGCGCCAGTCCGAAACGACCGCCGGATAGGTCTTGGGAAATGGCTTCCAGCTTTCGGCGAACGAATTGTTCTCACCCTGGTAGAAGAGTGCCCCACGCACCGTGGTTCCGGCGATAGGCAACAAGACTCCGTGATACATCCCCGCCGGCTGGCCCTTGGTCCGTGGGTCTTTGTAATTGCGGGGGTTGGGGCGCCCGGGCACACGCTCCCCGCTCTCTTCCGCCTCCTTTTTCTTCTTTTCCCAGGCCGCCACATCATTTGCCAGCCTCTTCCCGGCCCCTTCCTCACCTCCTCCTTCGGTCCACTGCGTTACGGCCTGCTCGAACCGCTCGAAGTAGGGCTTCATCTCTGCGATAGGGCGCAGGGTCTCGAGGGAAACCCAGTGCTGCGCCATGGTTCCACCCCAGGAAGTGTCGATCAAACCCACCGGAACCTTCAGCCGCCGCTGCAACCGCCTTGCGAAGTAGTATCCTACCGCCGTGCAATTCTCAACCTCCTGCGGAATCGCCCTTCGCCATCTCCCTTCGAGGCCCTTCGGATTGCCGGGCGGAAAGTCATTCCGTGGAACATGGCTGGCGATCTTGGGCAACCGGAGAAAACGAATCGCCGGGGAGTCTGCCGAGTCGACCTCGAGATCCGCATCGCGGCTCCCCCGCAGGCTCCACTCCATGTTGCTCTGTCCGCCACAGACCCAGACCTCCCCCACCAGGACATCCTCGAATCTGAGAGTCTTCGAACCGTCACTTGCCTCCAGAACTGCCCCCTTGAAACTGGGNTTGAGGACTTCCAGCTGCNGTCGCCACGCNCCCTCCCCATCTGCGATCGTNTCCTTTTCCTGACCGGCGAAGACNACCTTGACCTTCTCTCCCGCCGCCGCCCAGCCCCATACCGCCACGGGTTTCCCGGCCTGCAGGACCATGTGATCTCCAAAGACACTGGGCATACGCAACTCAGCCCGGGTCGACACATTCAGGAGAGCGAGGAAAATCAGGGTGACCGGCAACTTCATGAGCCNATTCAGCGTCTGCGCTCCGGGGTGTCAAATCCCAACGAATCAGGAAATTCCNGCCCTCCTCAGCCGTTGTGAATCCCGCCCTATCGAACCCGGTTCGATCAGGACCTCCCATGTTCCTCCCCTGCGNCCAGGCCCCGGACAGGAACCCCGGGGCACACCGGGGCGATCGGGAGGAGGTGCGAAACCCGCCGGATCTTCCCGCGGGGGTTCCTCGAGACAACAAAACCCCTTGGCCTCAGGAGCTTTTCGCGATTGTCTCGCGCTGTGAGCACAGCAGTCATCACGGGAGCAGGATCCGGCATCGGTCGCGCCATTGCCGCGGAACTCGCCCGGCAGGAGCATGAAGTCGTCATCCTTGAGATTGATGAAGCGTCCGGNAAGGAAAGCGCCGCGGCCATAGAAGAAGCGGGCGGAAGCGCCCGNCTGGTGTCCTGCGATATTTCGCAAACCGAATCCGTCCGGGAGGCCTTTGCCCAAATCGAGAACCTCGATATCCTCGTCAACAACGCGGGCATTGCCTCGGTAGGCAATGTGGAAACATGTACTCCGGATGAACTGGATCGAATCTACGATGTCAACGTGAAGGGNATGTANCACTGCCTCCACTTNGCCATTCCAAAAATGNTTGCGACGGGGGGAGGGTCCGTGGTCAACCTTGCCTCTGTTGCATCTTACCTCGGCATATCGGACCGCTTCGCCTACTCCATGTCCAAGGGAGCCGTCCTTAGCATGACGATGTCGATTGCCCGCGACTACGTTGACAAGGGCATCCGCTGCAACTGCGTGTGCCCTGGACGCGTTCACACCCCCTTTGTAGACGGTTACCTTGCCAAGAACTATCCCGAGGAAGAGCGCGGGAAGATGTTCAGGACCCTCAGTGAATTCCAGCCTATCGGGCGCATGGGCACTCCCGGGGAAATCGCTGGNCTCGTCGCCTACCTGGTCTCCGGCCAGGCCACCTTCATTACCGGTAGCGCCTTCGAGATTGACGGGGGCGTGACCAATCTTCGCTAGAANCTTCCATCCGATAAAATAATNTCTCCNCGCCGGGNACCNTTCTGCGCCGCCCCGNATCACCCACACTCACAGGACCTNGCGGAAATTCAGAACCCTGCCTCCCGGTCCACNCCTGCCCAAATCTTCAAAACATCATCATGCCTGTCCGGGGCATTGCATTACCGCCCCCTCCTAATCCACTCTCCCCTTGTTATTTTACTCCCATGAAACTTGCTCGCTTTCTCAACAATAATCGCCCTACTCCGGGGCTCTTTCTAAACGACGACACCATTCTCGATGCCTCAGCNTTCGGCGAGGACTGGGNCGAGTCGTTCTTCGGCAATAACGGACTGGAACGACTCGCGGATTGGCTCGCGGAAAACGGGGAAGGCGCTCCCACTGTTTCCGCCTCGCAGGTCACCCTCGCTCCTGCCGTGGCCCGGCCGTCCAAGCTCATCTGNATCGGCCTCAACTACGCNGCTCACGCCGCAGAGGGCGGACTCGAGCCACCGGCCGAACCGGTCCTTTTCTCGAAAGCCACTTCGGCCTGGAGTGGCCCCAACGATGACCTTCTGATTCCACGCGATTCAGCCAAGACCGACTGGGAGGTCGAACTGGCCTTCGTCATCGNAANGCACTCCAAGTATGTGGCCGAGGAAGATGCCATGGGCCACATCGCAGGATTCGCAGTCCANAACGATTACTCNGAGCGGGAGTGGCAGCTGGAGGGAACGGGCCAGTGGGTCAAGGGGAAGTCAGCCGATACCTTTGCTCCCTTCGGCCCCTACCTTGCCACTCCTGATGAGGTTCCTGATCCCGGCAACCTCCGTCTCTGGCTCAAGCGCAACGGTGAGACCCTGCAGGACAGCAACACCAACGATCTCATTTTCTCCATCCCACACCTTGTAGCCTACGTAAGCAGGTTCATGTCCCTTCTGCCGGGAGATGTCATCTCCACCGGCACCCCCGCCGGGGTGGGCATCGGATTCGATCCTCCCCGATTTGTCCAGGAAGGAGACGTTTTCGAACTCGGCGTTGACGGGCTNGGNGTGCAGAGACAGACCGCGGTAAGGGAANCCTGAAGCCTCATTTCCTTGAAGATTACCGGATTCAGAACCCACGACGCGCGCTTCCAGACCTCCGCCCAGCTGGACGGTTCGGACGCAATGAATCCGGANCCGGATTACTCTGCTGCCTACGTCGTCCTAGAAACCGACGGCGCACACGAGGGCCATGGGTTGACCTTTACCCTCGGNCGAGGGAATGAACTGTGCATCGCGGGCATCCAGTCGGTGGCCCCCCGCCTCGTGGGNGTTTCCCTGGAGGAGGTNACCTCGGACATGGGTGCCTTCTGGCGCCACCTCACCGGNGACTCGCAACTACGCTGGGTGGGCCCCGACAAGGGCGTCATCCACCTGGCAACNGGCGCCGTCGTCAATGCCCTCTGGGACCTCTGGGCGCGCAGTGCCGGCAAACCGGTCTGGGAGCTCGTAGCCGACATGAGCCCGGAGGAAATCGTGCGCTGCATCGACTTTCGTTACCTCACCAATGCGCTGACTCCCGCGGAAGCCTGCCGGATCCTGGAGCGCGCCCGGCACGGCAGGGAGGAGCGGCTCGCTCAGCTCCTGGCCCGGGGNTACCCGACCTACACTACTTCCGCCGGCTGGCTTGGATACTCGGACGACAAACTGCGCCGACTATGCCGGGAGGCAGTGGANGCCGGNTGGACCCACCTCAAGCTGAAGGTCGGGGCAGATCTTGAGGACGACATTCGCCGCCTGCGCACCGTGCGTGAGGTGGTGGGCGACCAGATCACCCTCATGGTTGATGCAAACCAGGTGTGGGAGCCGGACGAGGCCATCGAGTGGATGAAGCACCTCGCTGAATTCGAACCCTGGTTCCTCGAGGAACCTACCTCACCCGACGACATCCTGGCACACAAGCAGATCCGGGANGCCATCGCTCCCGTCAGGATCGCCACCGGTGAATGCTGCCAGAACCGCATTCTNTTCAAACAGTTCCTGCAGGCCGAGGCAATCGACGTGGTCCAGATCGATGCCGCCCGGGTGGGTGGATTGAACGAGAATCTCGCCATCATGCTCCTTGCNGCGAAATTCGGCAAACCGGTATGCCCACATGCCGGGGGAGTAGGCCTCTGTGAATACGTCCAGCATCTCTCCATNATCGACTTCCTGAGCATCTCGGGATCCTGGGAGGGGCGGGTCGCCGAATATGTCGACCACCTCCACGAACACTTCGTCACTCCCTGCATCCTGCGGGACGGACGCTACCAGGTGCCAACTGCTCCNGGCTTTTCGATTGAAATGAAAAAGGACACNCTGGCCATGTTTCCTCCCAGCTAGCCCAAACCCATGAATCTCCAACTTCAGGACAAGGTCGTGATCGTCACCGGTGGTGCCAAGGGCATCGGAGCCGCCGCGGTGGAAATCTTCGCGCGGGAGGGCGCCGTTCCGGTTATCGTCGGCCGCAGCGCGGAAGCCGGCAGGGAATTGCTGTCCANAAGCGGTGCCACCGAAGGGCGTGGGCTCATGATCGAAACGGAACTCACCGACGTGGACGCCTGCCGGAGCGCCGTAGAGCAGACGCTCCAGACCTTCGGCCGCATCGACGGCATCGTGCACAACGCGGGCGTCAATGACGGAGTCAGCCTCCGGTCCGGCCCGGATGACTTCGTCGCCTCTCTCAAACGCAATCTCTTCCACCTCTACAACCTCACCCACTTCGCTCTCGACGCGCTCATCTCCAGCAGGGGTTTCATCGTGAATGTTTCCAGCAAACTTGCCGTTACCGGGCAGGGAAGCACCTCAGGTTACGCCGCCGCCAAGGGAGCCATTCACGGCCTCACCCGTGAGTGGGCCGTCGACCTGGCCCAGCACGGCATCAGGGTCAACACGGTTGTCCCTGCNGAAGTGTGGACGCCCATGTATGATTCCTGGATCCGGACGGTTGAGAATCCGGAACAGACCCTTTCCTCCATCCGCGCCCGTATCCCGCTGGACCAACGCATGACCACTGCGGAGGAAATGGGCAATGCCATCGTCTTTCTCGCCTCGCCCTGCTCCGGGCACACCACCGGCCAGATTCACCACGTTGACGGTGGCTACGTCCACTTCGATCGCTCTTACGGAAACATCGAAAAGGAGCAGGACGAGTCTCCCGCTTGAGAAACACGTTCCTGTCCGGCCTGCGGAGGATCGGATTCCCTCGCGATCGGGCCTTAACCCGGACGCTCTCACACAATTTCCCGTGCGCCTCCGGCTGCTCTTGCATCCGCGAGCATTTTCTTTGAACCTCCCTGCATGCCGCAGCGAACAGGGGCCCTTCTTCTTGTTTCCGGACCCTCAGGCTCTGGCAAGACCACCCTCTGCCGGCAACTGGCGCGGGACGGAGAAGCCCACTACTCGATCTCCTGCACCACCCGCCCGGCCCGTGAGAACGAGGTCAACGCCCGCGACTACTTCTTTCTTTCCCGCGAACAGTTCCGGGACGACGTCTCGGCCGGAAATTTTCTGGAGTACGCCGAAGTCCACGACAACCTCTATGGCACCCTCAGGTCGGAGGTCCTCAGCTACCTCCAGCGCGGCCAGGACGTAGTCATGGACATCGATGTTCAGGGTGCAGCCCAGGTCCGGTCCTGCGACGACCCCCTCATCACCGCCAGCCTCGTCGATCTCTTTGTGATGCCGGCCACCGAGGACGAACTGCGCAAGCGCCTCGCCAACCGCGCCACCGACTCCGAGGAAGTCATCGAAACCCGTCTCCACAACGCGCTGGAGGAAATGGGGCAGGCCCGTTTTTACACCTACCAGCTCATTTCCGGCTCCCGCGAGGAAGACTACCGCCGCTTCCGGGCCCTCCTCGTCGCCGAACGCATGCGGGTTTCCCGGCTCGCCTGAGGCGGACGGTCCACCCGAAAAAAATCTTCGCCAGACCGGTGGAGATGGAGGTTAATTGCGCTGCACGAATAATGATCATCGTCCTTGGAATCACTGGATCGATCGCTGCCTACAAGGCAGCCGATCTCGCATCCCAATTGGTAAAGGAGGGTCACGAGGTGCACTGCGTCATGACCCGGGCCGCCACCGAGTTCATCACGCCACTCACCCTGCAGGTGATTTCACGAAACCCCGTTCTCCTCTCACTGGAGGACGAGAAGCACTCGTGGAAACCCGGACACATAGAACTGGCGGATCGTGCCGAGCTCTTTCTCGTGGCCCCGCTCAGCGCAGACACCCTCGCAAACTTCGCCCACGGTCTTGCCCCGGACCCTCTCTCCAGCATCTATCTCGCGACCAGGGCGCAGGTTCTTCTCGCTCCTGCCATGAATGGGAACATGTGGGAGCATCCCGCGACCCAGCGAAACGTTGCGCGATTACAGGAGGATGGCTGCACCTTTCTTGGTCCGGAGCAATCCGGCATGCTTGCCTGCGGTTACGAGGGGCCCGGGCGTCTGGCGCCCGTCGATGCCATCGTGGACGCTGTCCAGACATACCAATCCACACCACCCCACTGAATCTCGAGCGCCATCCTGCCATCCGGGGAAGCCAGTTCCTACCCTGCCCCGGTGCAACCGCCCCCATGAATCTCCTCGTCACTGCCGGACCGACCCGTGAGCCCCTCGATCCGGTTCGCTATCTCACCAACCGGTCCTCCGGCAAGATGGGCTACGCCCTGGCCAGCGCGGGTATCCAGCTGGGCCACCGGGTGACGCTCATTTCCGGGCCCACCAGCCTCAACGTCCCGGTCAACGTCGACTACGTCCCGGTCGAGACGGCCCAGCAAATGTTCGAGGCCACCCGGACTCATCTTGCCCGGGCTGACGCCGCCATTTTTTCCGCAGCGGTTGCAGATTACCGCCCGGCCAGCTTTGCCGAGAACAAGATCAAGAAGGCCGAGGCCCGTCTCACTATCGACCTCGTCCGGAATCCAGATATCCTGGGCTCAGTGCGCCGCGAGTTCAGCTTCGAAGGCGTGCTGGTGGGATTCGCGGCTGAAACCGAGAACCTTGAGGAAAACGCCCGCGGAAAGCTCGAGGACAAGTCCTGTGACTTCGTCGTAGCTAATCTCGTCTCCCAATGCGGAATCGGGTTCGATTCCGATCACAACGAGGCCCTTCTTGTCTACCCGGACCGCAGCGAGATCCTGCCCATGCAGACCAAGGGCGACCTTGCCCATCTCATCGTGCAGGCCGTCCAGGAGGCCATCAATCGCAGGGGCTGAGCGGGAGGCGACACTTTTCTCCGGGACCCGTGTGCCGGGGTCCGCTCTCTGGCTCGTCACCAGGGAAGACCGGGGGCAATCCTTAGCCGGGCGGTCTCTGGTCGAACCGCCCGTGAGGCTGCTTTCCCAAAATAGCGGTGTCCATCCATGTACATCTGCGGTTTCATCGCGCCCATGACACCACTCCAGGCCGCCGAGCAGGCCGCCCGACAGGCAGGGGCTCTCCTCCGGGAGAACTTTCTCCGCGACAAGGAAATCGACGAGGCCCGGCATCATGATGTCAAGCTGGCCCTTGACCGGCAATCCCAGGACCTGATCGCCAAGATCCTTCTCGAGGCCTACCCCGGATATGCCCTCTATGGGGAAGAAGGCCTCGCCGGCAATCAGGAATCATCGCACCAGTGGATCGTCGACCCCATCGACGGCACGGTAAACTATCTCTACAGCATCCCGCACTTCTGTATTTCGATTGCTCTCCGAACCCGCGACCCGGAGGAACTGGTCATGGGGCTTATCTACGATCCCATGCTGGACGAACTCTGGACCGTGGAACAGGGCGGCACCCCCACGCTGAACGGCCAACCTATTTCCTGTTCCCCCCGGAGTAAACTGGAAGAATCAATCCTCTTCGTGGGTTGTGGCAAAGACGAGCAAGCAATGGCCACCGGCCTCGAGCGTTTCAAACGCGCATCCATCCGGGCCCGCAAGATGCGCATGATGGGATCCGCCGCACTCGGGTTGGCCTATATCGCAGCCGGCCGGCTGGACGCCTATCTTGAGTCCCGCATCTCCCTCTGGGATGTGGCCGCTGGAACCATGCTGGTGGAGGCCGCGGGCGGACAGGTCGAGCTCACCCCCCATCCAACCAAACCCGACGTATGGTCCGTGGTCGCCAGCAACGGAAAGATTCCCATCGAGGAAATCCTCTGACGGACACTGGGTCACCAAGCAGCCTGATCACGGATTGTGCTGCAGACCCATGCACCCACTCCGCTCTTAACGACTGCTTCGCTCTGCCAAACGGGCACATGCCTTTCTTTCCATCTTGCCCTCGCAAACAATAACGAATAACCCACTGGCCGCTACCATGACCCGTGTAGGAATCGGATATGACGTCCACCAGTTCGCTGAGAATCGACCCCTGATTCTCGGCGGGGTGGAGATTCCCCACACCCATGGCCTGCAGGGGCACTCGGATGCCGANGTCCTCTCCCACGCCATCGCCGATGCCGTCCTCGGAGCGCTCGGCCTTCCCGATATCGGACACTACTTCCCTCCCGGAGATGCAAGCATCGAGGGAATATCCAGCCTTGAAATCCTTGCCAAGTGCCGGGAGCTCGCCCGGGAAAGTAAGGCTATCATCAGCAACATCGACAGTACCCTCATGGCAGAAGAGCCGAAGGTCCTGCCCTTCCGGAAAGCGATGCAGGAGCAGATTGCTGCAGCGCTCGGCCTCAAGGCTCACCTGATCGGAATCAAGGCCACGACCAACGAGCGGATGGGTTTCGTCGGGCGCAAGGAGGGAATTGCGGCCATGGCGGTAGCGGCGGTGGAGACTTCGTAAGGAGTCCGGCAAGGAGCGCCTGGTCAGCCCTCCTCCCGTCAGATTATCCCTCGCGGGAAAGAATCACGAAGCCGCCCTGCACCGGACTAATCCCAACCGGTTGCCTCCTGGAGAGCCGAGCCTATCCCGGCGGGAGTTTCCGCCACCGTAATTCCGGCAGCCCGGAGAGCTTCTTTTTTAGCCTGGGCTGTTCCTTTCCCTCCCGAAACGATGGCACCAGCNTGCCCCATGCGCCGCCCGGGGGGAGCGGTCGCTCCAGCAATGAACGCCGCAATGGGTTTCCTGCAATGCTCCTGCGCCCATGCAGCCGCCTCCTCCTCCGCCGAACCACCAATCTCGCCGATCATGATGATTGCCTCAGTCTCATCATCGGCGTTGAAAAGCTGCAAGGCATCGAGATGGGAGGTGCCGTTGATGGGATCACCCCCGATTCCGACACATGTGCTCTGCCCGAAACCACGCTGGGTGGTCTGCCAGACCGCCTCATAAGTGAGCGTTCCCGAGCGNGAGACAATCCCGACCCGGCCCCGCTTGTGAATATAGCCCGGTGCGATTCCGATCCGGCAACCGCCCTGCGAGTTCTCGCCCTCACCCGGAGTAACAATTCCAGGGCAGTTGGGGCCCACCAGACGCACCGCGCTCCCGGTCATGGCCGCTTTCACCTTCATCATGTCCCGCACCGGTATNCCTTCCGTAATGGCNACCACCAGNTCCACACTCGCATCCACACTTTCCAGGATCGCGTCNCCTGCAAAGGGCGGCGGGACAAAAACGGCCGAGGCGGTGGCTCCGGTCTCCCTTACCGCTTGCTCCACNGTGTCNAAGACGGNGACCTTGTATCCCNCGTGCTCAAACACCTGTCCGCCCTTGCCCGGCGTAACCCCCGCCACCAGTTGAGTCCCGTATTCCAGACTCAATTCCGCATGGCGCCCACCATAGCCACCGGTAATACCCTGGACCAGGACCCTCGTTTCTTTGTCGACTAGAATTGCCATCTCTGTAAATCGTTTCAGTCAAACCGCGAGAGCTGCCACCGCTTTCTCCGCGGCATCGGCCAGGTCCTCCGCGGCAATGATGTTCAGCCCACTGGCTGCGAGGGTAGCCTTCCCGGCTGCCACATTGTTGCCCTCCAGGCGGACGACCAGCGGGATGGGCAGACCCACCTCCTTGCAGGCGGCNACCACGCCGTTGGCGATTACATCACAGTCCATGATCCCCCCGAAGATGTTGACCAGAATTGCCTTCACCGCGTCGTCGGAGAGGATGATCTTGAAGGCCGCCGCTACCTGTTCCCGGGAAGCCCCTCCCCCGACGTCCAGAAAGTTGGCTGGCTCTCCCCCGTAGTGCTTGATGATGTCCATGGTGGCCATCGCCAGTCCCGCGCCGTTTACCAGGCAGGCAATATTGCCATCCAGCCCGATATAATTCAACGAGTGCCTGGACGCCTCCACTTCGCGGGGGTCCTCCTCCTCAGTGTCCCGGAACTCAACGATATCGGGATGCCGGTAGAGCGCATTGTCATCAAAGTTGAATTTGGCGTCGAGAGCCAGCACCCGGCCATCGGTGGTGCGGACCAGGGGGTTGATCTCCACCATCGAGCAGTCACATTCCAGAAAGAGGCGGTAGAGATTCGCAAGCAACTTGCCGAACTGCTTCCCTTCATCACCTGTCAGTCCAAGCCCGGCGCTGAGCTTGCGCACTTCGTAGGACTGCAGACCCAACAGCGGATGAATGTGTTCCCGCAGGATTTTTTCCGGGTGACTCTCCGCCACTTCCTCAATGTCCATCCCGCCCTCCGTGGAAGCCACGATCACCGGACTGCAGGTGGCCCGGTCCATCAGGATCGCGAGGTAATACTCGTGCCCGATGTCGACTGCTTCAGCCACCATCACCTTACGGACCAGCTTCCCTTCCTCCCCGGTCTGCTTGGTCACCAGAGTCTCCCCAAGCATGCTGGAGGCTATTTCTTCCACTTCGCCGGGGGCAACCAGGTGGACCCCGCCCTCAAAGCCGTTCTTGAANGTTCCCTTCCCCCGCCCGCCGGCGTGCACCTGAGACTTTACGACCACCTGCTCTCCCCCCAGTTCAGAGGCCGCTGCAAAAGCCTCCTCCGGCGTGTCAGCCACCATCCCGCGGGGATTGGGCACTGAGAACTTATTGAAGAGAATCTTGGCCTGGTACTCGTGGATGTTCATGACACGAAGGCGCGGACCGTATGGACCACTCCTCCCGCGGTCAAGGTCAACGGGGAAGGATGACCCTCCACCACCCTTTCCTCGGCTGGAAGAGATTCACCAGCCTCCCGGGCCCACTCCCCGGAAATGCCAACTTCCATGCAGGCATCCCCTTACCACGCCTCCTCCTTCACTCTCCCGCGACCTCGCTCTCGATCCTGCCCCCGGCCACCCGGGTAGTGAGACGATCACCCGGGGTGACCTGCTCCGGGTCTGTGATCAGTTCTCCCTCAGCTGTGGTTGTGATGGAAAATCCGCGCTCAAAGGCTGATTCCGGGCCCAGTGTCCTGAGCAACCGTCGCGCCCGCTCCACCCGCTGCTCCATGCCCTGCAGCCGGTGCTTTGCCAGCTGGCCATAGCGGGCCCGGAACTGGCGCACTCGCTCCTCCCGCTGTTTCACAACCAGCCGCGGATGCCGCGCTTTCCATGCCATTCGCCTCTCCAACAGGCATGAGGCGATCCGATTCAGGCAGTCGTCCACCGCCCGCCTCATGGCTGTTCCCGCCTCGTCCATCCGCAAGGCGGGCTCACGCAGGACCCGTTCAGCGTCATGGGCGAGGGCGCCCCGGCGCGCCAACCGGATGAGATCGCGGGCGGCGCGCAGCTTTTCGTGCACTGGCCTGCGCAGGCCGTCGCGCAATCCCCGGAGTCTCGCGCGAAGCTCTCCCGCATCCGGCACGACAAGTTCCGCCGCCGCACTCGGGGTCGGGGCCCGCAGGTCCGCCGCAAAGTCAGCAATGGTGAAGTCGATTTCGTGACCAACCGCCGAGACGATCGGAACCGGGCACCCCGCGATGGCACGCGCCACTTCCTCCTCGTTGAAGTTCCAGAGGTCTTCCATGGAGCCTCCTCCGCGACCCGTGATGATCACGTCGCAACGCGGGAGACCGTGCTTCTCCGGCTCTCCCAGCATACCTATGGCGCGGGCAATTCCCCTCTCCGCGCCTTCTCCCTGCACTGCCACCGGAAAAAGGACGGCCTTCACCCATGGAGCCCGGCGCGAAAGTATGTTCATCATGTCCTGCAAGGCTGCCCCGCTTCCAGAAGTGACCAGCCCAATCACCTGCGGAAAGGCCGGCAGCGGTTTTTTCTGCTCCGCGTCAAAGAGCCCTTCCTCGTTGAGCTTTTTCTTCAACGCCTCAAAGCGCGCCTGCAGGTCCCCCAGGCCCGCCGGGACCACCCTTTTGACGATCAGCTGCGCCTGTCCCCGGGCCTCATACACCGTGACCTCCCCGAACACGCGCACCTTCGCCCCGTCCTGCAATGCTTCATACCCCGGACAACGGTGCTTCGCGCTGAAGGCCGCGCACCCCAGCTGGGCCTGCCCGTCCTTCAGGGAAAAATAGTAATGCCCGCTGGCCTGTTTGCGCAGATTCGAAACCTCCCCTTCCACCCACACATCCCCGATCTCGATCTCGAGGACGTTCTTCATGCGGCGCACCAATCGGCTTACCGACATCGTACCATCGTCTCCACGCTGGTACTGCTTCCCCTGCTCACGCATGCGCATGCCCGGACAGTAGCCGATGCGGCCAGCGAACGGCAAGCGACCTTCCTGCCGCCCCCCGGCCACCCAAATCCTTGCCAAAACGGCTGTCAGGCGCTTCCATTCCGGCCCCCGAGAACGAAGCTTCACCCGGCAGAATCATGGCTGACAAAGAACACACCGACCCGGAGCGCATGGAGAAGATCGTGTCGCTCTGCAAAAGAAAGGGATTCATCTACCAATCGGCCGAACTTTACGGCGGCCTCAACGGGTGCTGGGACTACGGCCCGCTGGGGGTGGAAATGAAACGCAACCTGAAGGATTACTGGTGGCGTCGGAACGTTCAGGAGCGGGACGACATTGTCGGACTGGATGGTTCAATCCTCACTCACCAGGCCGTCCTCACGGCATCCGGCCACGTCGGAGGATTCTCCGACCCCATGTGCGACTGCCTGCTGAGCAAGGCTAGGCTGCGGGCAGACCAGATTGAACCGCAGACCGGAACCGCATACCACTACAGCGGAGCCAGCGAGGGAGAATGGAAGGTGGAGCGTGAATTTTCTGTCCTCCTGCAAGACGGACAGAACGAGAACAAGGCCCGCAAGACCGCCAGACAATACTACGCACAGTTCCACCCGGACAAGTCCCTCTCCCCCAAATCCCTCGCGCTCACCGGAGAGACAACCAGCGAGGAAGAGAACACCACACGCTACAACCCGGCAAACGGTTCCCTTCTCACCGAGGCCCGTGAATTCAACCTCATGTTCAAGACCCAGATGGGAGCTTCCTCGAGCGAGGAAGACCCCAGTGCGGTAGCCTACCTGAGGCCCGAGACCGCACAATCGATCTTTACGCAGTACAAGAACGTCCTCGATACGTTCCGCATGAAGGTTCCATTCGGGATTGCACAGGTCGGAAAAGCCTTCCGCAACGAGATCAATCCCCGCAATTATACCTTCCGGTCCCGGGAGTTTGAACAGATGGAGATCGAGTATTTCTGCCGTCCCGAAGACGGAATGCGCCTGACCGACGAATGGCTCGAGACGCGTCTCACCTTCTACGAGGAGATTGGTCTGCCCCGCGAAAAACTCCATGTCCTCGACGTTCCTGATGGCGAGCGTGCGCATTATTCGAAGAAAACCTACGACATCGAGTTCGACTTTCCGTTTGGATGTCAGGAACTGGAAGGGGTGGCCTATCGCACGGACTACGATCTCTCCAAGCATCAGGAGTGCGCAGGCAAGCCTCTCGAGTACTTCGACGAGACCTCCAAGGAAAAGTTCATCCCCCACGTGGTCGAACCATCCGCCGGATGCGACCGGACTATCCTGGCACTGCTGTGCGAGGCCTATGACGAGGAGGAGGTCCCGGACGCGAAGGGCAACACCGAGACCCGCAAGGTCATGCGCCTTAACCCCCGCATTGCCCCGATCAAGGCCGCTATCTTCCCCCTCCTGAAAAAGAACGAAGATCAGGTCCGCATCGCCAGGGAGATCGAGAGCGAGCTCAAGAGCCACATGAATGTCTTCTACGACGAGACTGGGGCGGTTGGCCGGCGTTACCGCCGCCAGGATGAGGCGGGCACCCCGTTCTGCCTCACGGTCGATTTCGAGACCCTGGGAGAAGAGGATTCCAGTCTGAAGGACACTGTGACCCTCCGCCACCGCGACTCCATGGAGCAGGAGCGGGTGGCGATCAGCGAGCTCCTGCCCCGCCTGCTCCGGGAAGTGCGGTAGCGTCCTCCCGGCTGGCACCGGGGCCCGGGGGCCGCAGGCACGCGTCACCTCTTTCCCGGGAACGAAGAATTGGCACGAACAACGGAGCCAGTTCGGGTAGGCTCTCGTGTGTGAAAATAGTCTGCCTCGCCATCGGGAAACCAAAACTCTCTTATGCCGCCGAGGGGGTTCGTGAGTATGAGGCGAGGCTGCGGCACTATGCCCCATTCTCAATCGAATATCTCAAGACCCGCGACGAGTCCTCCGCACTTCTCAACAAAAGCGAGGGAGCCTACCGGATCGCGCTTGATGAACGCGGCTCGCAGTTGTCGACCCGCGAAATCGCCCGGGAAATCACGAGGCTCGAAGACCGGGGTGAAATCAAATCCGTGGCCTTTCTGATTGGAGGAGCGAATGGACACAGCCCTGCCTTGCGGGAGCAGTGCGAAGCGACATGGTCACTCTCCAGGATGACCATGCAGCATGAACTTGCACTCGTCGTACTGCTTGAGCAACTCTACCGGGCCTACACTTTCAAGCGGGGTGAACCCTATCACCGGGAGTGAAGAGGCGAAGGGAACTCGATCGCGGGCCGCGCTAGCGGGTGAACATGTTTCCAAGCATGCCCTGTCCCTCACCCTGCTGGGGCCGGTTCCATGGCATGGCACTTACATCACTGCCCTCGGGCCCCACTGGCCTGCGCTGCGGTTCATGGCCACAGCTGCAAAGAAACCCGCTCGCGGCAAGAAGGAGGACGAGAACGCCTTTTCTCATGCTGCAAAACTAGCACCTACTCTCCCGGGAGCAAGCGTAAAGTGTGCCATGCCGCCCCCGGGCTCCCCAGGTAACAACCTGCCAAAGGTTCTAAAGAAAAACGCTCCGGGGAGAAACCCCGGAGCGTGAATGGTTAGTAAGTGAACCTGGTGAGGTGGAGGGATCAATCGTCCTTCTCTTCGCCTTCTTCTGCCGGGGCCTCACTTTCCGGATCGGCGCTCGGGCTCCACTCCTCCTCTTCAGGTCCGGTGGCTGCCGCGGCGAGATTGAAGGCCTGCTCCAGTCCGACCAGGTCACCGGAGGGACGCAGCGTCTCGAAGCTCTGGGACTCCTTCTGGAGCTGCTCCTCGCTGTATTCCACCGCCTTGATGGAAAGCCCGATCCGGCGCTCGATCTTGTCCACCTTGATCACCCGGGCCTCCACATCGTCGCTCACCTTGAGAATGTCCTTCACGCGTTCGACGTGCTCCTCACTGAGTTGCGAAATATGGATCAGCCCATCGATATCGCCATCCAGGCTGACGAAGGCCCCGAAGCTCGCGATCTTGGCCACCGTTCCCTTGACGATGTCGCCCACCTTGAACTTGGTGTCGATGTCCGCCCACGGGTCCGTATCGAGCTGCTTGATTCCCAGCGAAACGCGCTGGTTCTCCTTGTCGATACTGAGGACCACCGCCTCGACTTCCTCGTTCTTCTTCAGAATCTCGCTCGGGTGGTTGATCTTGCGGGTCCAGCTCAAGTCCGAGACGTGGATCATTCCGTCGATACCTTCCTCCAGGCCCACGAAAGCACCGTAGGCGGTGAGGTTGCGCACCGCGCCGTTGATCTTGGTGCCCACGGGGTAGCGGGCCTCGATCTCGTCCCAAGGATTGGGCTCCAGCTGGCGCACGCCGAGGGAAATCTTCTGCTCCTCGATGCTGATTCCCAGCACCACCGCTTCGATTTCCTGGTCGAGTTCCAGCACATCGCTGGGACGCGTGATACGCTTGACCCAGGAGAGCTCGGAGACGTGCACGAGGCCTTCCACCCCGCGCTCCAGCTCCACGAAGGCCCCGTAGGGCAGCAGCTTGGTAATCCGCCCCTTGACGTGGGAGCCAATCGGGAACTTGGCCTCGATATCCTCCCAGGGGTTGTCGGTCATCTGCTTGAGCCCAAGGGAGACGCGCTCCTTTTCCCGGTCGACGTCGAGAATCTGCACCTCGACCTCCTGGCTGATGCGCAGCATCTCGCTCGGGTGATTGATGCGGCCCCAGCTCATGTCGGTGATGTGCAGGAGACCGTCCATGCCCTCGAGGTCGATGAAGGCCCCGAAATCGGTGAGATTCTTGACCTGACCAGTCACCTTGTCGCCGACCTTCACGGTCTGCAGGAAGCGCTGGCGGCGCTCAGCCCGCTCGGCTTCAATCACCTCGCGGCGACTCAGCACGATATTCTTCCGTTCGTCGTTTACCTTGACGATCTTGAACTCGTAAATGTTGCCCAGATACTCGTTGAGGTCCTTGGGGGGAATGATGTCAACCTGCGAGCCCGGGAGGAATGCTTCCACTCCCACGTTCACCATCAGGCCGCCTTTCACCACACTCTTGACCTTGCCCTTCACCAGGCCGCCATCCTCGAACACCTTGACGATCTTCTCCCAGTTCTGTTTGTGGGCTGCTTTTTCCTTCGAGAGGACCACCATGCCCTCGTCGTTTTCGAGACGCTCGAGAAGGACTTCCACCTCGTCCCCTTCCTCAATTTCATCGTCCTCGAACTCGGAGGCGGCAATCACGCCCTCCGACTTGTATCCAATATCGACGATCACGACCTGGGGACGGATGTCGAGGATCGTTCCATTCACGATGGAACCTTCTCTGAATTCACGGAACTTGGAGTCGATCAACGCATCAAGCTCAGCATTGACCGGCGCCTCCGCGACGGATTCGTTACTCATTTTCTGTAGTTTAAGGTTGGTTGTTGGTTCACTTGCCTTCTGCCAGCTGCCCCTGTCCTGCGACAACAACGGGGCTCCAACCGCCGTCGCAACCGCCCCGACCATCAGGTCAAAACGGGGGGCGAACCTAGGTCCCGGACCCTGAAAATCAAGGGAAATGTCCATAAAGCGGAACGGTCTCGGACACCCCCCGGCATGCATGATCCCATTCCCTTGCGCCGGCCTGCACCCCTGGGCCCCATTACTCCATCCCGCTTGACAGCACCTGCGATTCCCCTATTTTCCGCTCCGCCGTTTCGGCACACGCGCCCGTAGCTCAATTGGATAGAGCGCCTGACTACGGATCAGGAGGTTAGGGGTTCGACTCCTCTCGGGCGCGCCATTGATAATCAGGGACTTACACAAGCNCCCCCCCAGAGCACCTTTTTGGGCGAGTTGAGGGCCACCCTGGAGGGGCTCAAAGCCCGGCGAGTATCCGTATATTTGCACCTATCCCGGGCATTGGCGGATCATGCAGGGGGTGTTGGTGGTGACCGAGTAGGGCGTGCCTAGCTCGACTTTCCAAAGCCGAGCGAGTGCTTCTCGTGCTACCGAAACCAAACCCAGCACTCGACACCGAGGCCGAACGAAAGTTCCTCAGCCTCGACGAAGCCGGCTACAAATCGCTCTGCTTCGCCTGCCACGGCGCCGAAGGGCGCGGCGCGCTCGCCCCGCCTCTGGCCGGATTGGCCGACAGCGACAGTTTGTGTGTCCCCTGCGAACCTCGGGCTGTTAGAACAGCTCTTTGATGGGCTTGTGCTCAAGAACTGCCCTGGTGACTTCGGGCGGGAGCAGATCGGGCGACTCGCGGAGTTTCCCGGCGTCGAACACNGTGTGGAGGATGGTGGCCAGGAGGTTTTCCGGGCCATAGGGCTCGGTGGCGGGGCGGCTTCCNGTGCGGTCNGATTTTCCAATGACCTGCCCCATCTTCAATCCGCCGCCGGCCAGAAGGAGGGGTGTCAGCGCGCCGTGGTGATCNGTGCCGGCNTCGCTGTTCTTCTTGATCGGGGAGCGGCCCATTTCGCCGGTGATGACCAGGAGNATGTCGTCGCTGAGNCCACGGGCCGCGACGTCATCGAGAAAGGCGGCGACNGCGTGATCCATTTGCGCNCCCAGAGTTTGCATGCCGACGAGGGTGCCGGGATTGTTGGCNCCGCCTCCGTGGAAGTCCCAACTGGAGTCGACGACGGTGACGAATCCGCAGCCGGCCTCGCACAAGCGCCGGGCCAGGAGCATTTCCTTGCCTAACAGATTGGTCCAGCGGGCTTGATCGACCAGTCGCTTTTTCCCGTTGAAGAGGAAGTGTCTTCCGCCTTCGTGGTAGTCCGCCATGTTGAAGAGATGGCTGGTATCGTATCTGGCGATCGTCTTCGGATCCTCTTTGGAGAGATCAAAGGCATCGGACATGCCGCGCAGGACCAAGTCATACGCTTGACGCTGCNCCTNGCTCATGGCNTTCGCTCCGGCCATGTGATCCATGTGATGTTTCAATCCATCCAGTTTCTCCATCAAGGCAAACTGCTCGGCGAAGCGATCGGGTGGCAATTTCAAGTCGAAGCTGTCGAATTGCTCTGGTTTACCATCGACGACAAAGCCTTTGTAGGAGCCACCAAGAGTTCCCGCTCCGGCTACTTGTTCCCGGATCCGGGGAAGGCCGAAGGTGGGAGTGGGAGTTCCCAATTTGAGCCCAGGTTGCACCGCTTCGGGTACGATCACAGCATTCATCGGCACGCCGCTCTCGGGATGGAAAGAGCCGGTGCCGCGCGCGCACATGGCCGCCATCGCTGCGCCAGATTCATGCCTGCCGGTGAGGATCGGAAGGTGGTTGTGGCTGCCGTCATTGGTGGCGAAGGAGCGCACCACGGCGAGGCGATCCGCTCGCTGCGCCATCTTCGAGAGAGTGCCGCCGAACCAGACGCCGGGGATGTTGGTTCGGACTTCGCCCGTGCAGCTGCGATTGTTGTTGGGGACGTCGAGTTTTGGATCAAAGGTTTCGATCTGCGGTGGTCCGCCCTGGAGAAAGAGAAAGACGACGGACTTGTTTTTGAAGACGCTCTTGTCGATTGCGGCCTGGGACCGCGTGGCTAGCAAACCGGGGAGGGCGAGCCCGCCGAGGGTGCCGATGCGCAGGAAGTCGCGGCGCCTCATGCCTCGAGGGCCGTGGGCAAATCTTCGGTCGGTGACGGTTAACATGAATCGGCCCTTGGATGCCCACCCAGTATGCCAAAGTGTCCACGGGATAACAATGCAAACTCCCGTTCGTCAGGGAACCAAACGGGGTGCCGAAGCTCGAGGGGGTCAGGCTTCAGACCGGCTTGCGGGCCATTTATGCGGTCGCCCACAGACCGGACGGCAGCCAGGCGGCGAGCCGGTGCTGTTTCGCCATTGTCAAACAGTCAACGGTCCAGCCCGAGGAATAAGCTGCTAGCAGACGAGTTCGCCTAAGCGGACTTGACCCCGGCTTCCTTACGAAATCCTCCGCTCAGGACTGTCGCCGATCTCGACAGGATCCAGCAGCACCAACCGTCACAAGCACGCTTCAGCAAGTTTCGATCCTCGGCAGAGCCTCTGCTCAGGACCCAGCACGGGAGGGCCGTTTCTTCTTGGGGCGAACGACTTTTTCGCGGACCTCCGGGACAGGCAACCCGTCATCGGGCTGGTTCCACAGGCGATAGGGGTCATCGAGGCGGCGCATCTCCTCCAGAAGGAGTCCTTCCATTTCCGCAAGTTTCCGGGCGTAGGCGCGATCCCCGGCCAGGTTGCGCTCCTCTGCTTCCGGCTCGTGCCCGGTCAGGGCAACCACCTCTGGACTACCATGCTCGCTGACAAGTTCATGGGGATTCCGGGTGAGGTTGAACAGCTGTGTCTTNCGCACCGACCCCTTGTCTGACTGATACTTGATCAGTTTCCAGTCACCCTTCTTGACACACCTCATCCCTGGCCGGGCTCCTCCGCAATACACCCCGTAGAGCACCTCGCGGACAAATTGCTTCTCCCCGAACAGGACGGGCCTGAAACTTCTGCCCTCGCTCGTCTTGGGAATCTCNATACCGGCGAGGTCACACAACGTCGCCAGAATATCGAGCAGGTAAATATTGCCCGGNACCCGNGAGCCAGCTGTGATCCCCGGCCCCTTGACGATGAAGGGAACGCGCCAGGTATGCTCGTAGAGGTTCTGTTTCCCCTGCAACCCATGCCGGCCGATGGCCATTCCATGATCGGCAGTATAGAATATATAGGTGTTTTCCAGTTCTCCCATGGCCTTCAGCTTNCGGAGAACCCGCCCGATCTGGATATCGATATTCTCACTGCAGGCGAACTCNCGCCCCAGTTCGTTGCGAATGGTCCGCTCGTCTCTCCTCTTCCAGACCCCGGGCACGGCTACTTCGTCACGAACCGTCATATGGGTGTTGTCGAAGGGGTGCTTCGGCAGGTATCCCACCGGGAGCGGAGGCTGCCTTGNGTTTGCNGGCGGGGGGGATTCCGGATCGGNGTGATTCACCGCCCCATACTTGGCCAGCAATTCCGGTTTCCCATCACGCACATCGTGTGGGTGAGAGAACCCAAAGTAGATCAGGAAAGGGGCCGCATCCTTTGCCGATTCCCTGGCGGACAGATAATTGAGGACCTGTTCCGCATGCCACGCACTTCCGCTCTCATCCGTGCCTCCCCGCTTGGTTGCATCGTGACAGACCTTGAAAAGCGCGTTGGCCTTGTCATAGCTGNTACCCCGCTTGCAGGTCCGCATGGTGTCATAACCCGCCCGGTTGAATACCGCTGGTATCGTATGCATGGCAAGATCTGGAGGCACGAGCTTAGGATCAGACCCGTGGGGATTCATGACCCGGTTCAGCCGGTCCGGAATATGCCAGACCGTGCGACCCGACATCACCATGTGCCTGGAGGGCGTGCAGACCCCCCCGACCCACGCTCCCATGTGGTGAGCTCCGTCTAAAACCATTCCCTCCGCTGCGAGGGCGTCGAGGTTCGGAGTCTCCAGAAGTGAATCCGGATTGTAGATCTTCAGGTCGAAGGGAGATTGGTCGTCGGCGATGATGAAAAGGATGTTGGGCCTCTTCTCAACCGCAGGGCACGGCTGAAGCAGAAACCATCCCGTCAGCATCAGAAAGANAGTCGGGAGCCGGGGAATTTTCACGCACGCCATGGGGTAAAAAATATTAGTTCTTCTCAATGCTTTTCTTGGTCCGTTTGCGGCTCTTTTTGCCCACCTCTGTGCCATTCCAGAGCTTCAGGGAGAATTCATTTTTCTGCGGAGGGCCGGGCGTACTTCGGCCCCGGTCAATGTAACGCTGCATCAGGGTCGTCAACCCCGCCGAGACCTCGCTCTGCGATGCCCTGAGATCCCTTGTCTCCCCGATATCCTCCTCGAGGTTGAACAACTCCCTCCGTCCATCCCGGTGAAAGATCTGNTTCCACGGACCCTGCCGGATGGCCAGCCCGCCGGAGGCCTGGTGAACAATCGCTTCCCTTACCGGTTCCGCACCGCCTTCCAGAAGAGGGAGGATNCTCACACTGTCCTCCCCCGCCCCGGGAGGAAGTTTTTCCTTCAGAATATCCGCACAGGTCGCGAGGAGATCATTCAGGCAGACCAGCCCGTGACACACGGAGCCGGGCTTGATCCGGCCTGGCCAGCNCGCGGCAAAAGGCTCCCGGTGTCCACCCTCGTAGATNCTGCCCTTGTCNGCCCGCAGGGGAGGATAAGGGCGCCCCGCCGCCCCATTNTCACCAGTCGCAATGACNAGGGTGTCTCCACCCAACCCGTTCTTTTCCAGCGCNTCAAGAATCAGTCCCAGCATGTGATCACCCTGGTATACCCAGTCCGCATACCTGCTTCCTTTGCCATGACTCGCCCCTTTCCCGGCAAATTCGGGTGCCGGGATGACCGGCTTGTGCGGCGGACACATCGGAAAGTAGAGAAAGAACGGTTGCTTCTCTGAGCGGGACCGNTCGCCGATNTATTCAAGAGCCTTGGCAATCATGAGGGGCTGGTTCTCGATCGCNTTGACGTGGGAAACCACCCTGTCCTGTTCCAGGATACAACCGATGTTGCGGGCATGGGTGAACCCGTAAAAGTAATCAAACCCGAGAGCGTTCGGCCCCTCCTCGAAGCGCGTCCCGATTTCCGGNGTAGTCGGCCGGGTCTTCTTGTCTCCGCCCCAGGTCAGNCCGAGGTGCCATTTCCCGATGCAGGCAGTGTGGTAGCCCTGACGCCTGAGAAAGGAAGCTACCGTCAGGCGTTCCTGCGGGATGATGGGTCCGGAATAGGTNTTCAGGACCCCGAACTGCCCGATGCGGGACGGATAGCGTCCGGTGAGAAGACCATACCTGGTCGGCGTGCAGCTGGCCGCCGCCGAGTGAGCATCCGTGAACCTCATGCCTTNCCGGGCCAGGCGATCGAANGAGGGGGTCTTGAAGGAGGACTCCGCCCGGTTGCTTGGCGGCTGACCCCATCCAAAATCATCAAACAGGACAAAGACAATGTTGGGGCGCNCCGCGGCCGCACCCGCAAGGGTGAGCGATACCACCAGCACGAGGGATGAGACCACGGAATTCATTTGTTCTTCACCCCGGGGAGTTCCGAGGCCGCGATCCCGACCTCTTTGACCTGACGCTTGAGCTCCACCTCGAGATCCGCAATGGCNTCCCGGTAAGAANCACGCCCCGCGACGTTATATNNCTGCTCCGGGTCNTCCTGCCGATCGAACAACTCGGCCGGATGACCGGCCATCTTCACGTAGGTGAAGCGCCCGGTCCGAATGCCGTAATGAGCCGGCNCNCCCCAGTAAGTGTAAAACTGGGACTTCCTCCAGTTCGCCACCTCCTGTCCCTTCAGCAGAGGCACCATGCTGCGTCCCTGCATGCCCTCCGGAGTCTCCACCCCGGCGAGTTCCAGCAGGGTCGGGGCGATATCCACATTGACGCAGAGATCCCTGTTCACGCTTCCGGGCCTGATNAGCCGCGGATAGCGGATGAGGAAGGGCATGCGGATGGAGGTCTCCAGGATCAGCCGCTTGTCATAGAGCCCGTGCTGCCCCAGCCAGTAACCCTGGTCCGAGGTGTAAACCACCACGGTGTCCTCGGTGAGGCCCTCGTGATCGAGATAATCCAGGACCCGCTTCAGGTTGTCGTCGTTGCCTGTGGCACAGCGGATGTACTTGTGAATCATGTGCTGGTAGGCCACCCGGATCCTGTCCCGGTCGCTCCCGGAATCATGCTTCCACATCTCGTTGGGAGCTTCGTCCTTCAGGTGGCGGGCATAATAATTGGTGGTCGGGTCTCTCCTGCTGTCCGTTTTCTTGGAATGCAGCATGTGGAACTTGGTCCCCTGNAGGAACAGCCGCTTCAGGTTGGAATCGGTGTTGCGGATGTCCTCATAAAGAGAAGGCGGCTCGGGGATACTCACCCCGGACAGAAGATCATCATAACGTCTTGCATGACCATAGTCATGATGGGGTGCCTTGAATTGAAGNCTCAGCAGGAAAGGCCTCTTCCGGTCACGTTCCTTGAGCCACTTCAGGGCGATATCGGTATAAACATCAGTAGAATAGCCATTCACCTTGTAGCGTTCCCCTTCACTGCCGCTGAAAGTAGGATCAAAATACTTGCCCTGCCCCTTCACCGTCATGTGTTTCTCATAGCCCCGGGGCTTACTCCGGAGGTGCCATTTGCCAACCAACCATGTCTGGTAGCCCGCCTTCTGCAGTGNAACNGGATACTGGGGCGAATCCTCGTTAATTGAACCATTGAGCCCCCGAACNCCGTTCACATGGCTGTACTGCCCGGTCAGGATCGTAGCGCGGCTGGGGGAGCAGATCGAATTTGCACAGGTGAATTCGTCGAAACGCATGCCCTCCCTCGCCAGCCGGTCAATGGCCGGCGTCCTGGCGTGATCCTTGAGATAGGTGCCATAGGCTGAGATCGCCTCGAAAGCGTGATCGTCCACGAGGACGATCACCATGTTTGGTCTTGCGGCCTTCACNAGCCCACNACCCACGATCGCCAGGGCAAATACGGCATGGAGAAANTTCATAGGGAGACCCCTCTTATCCAGAGGGCGCGAATCCGCCAAGCGCTAGATTAGGNTCCTCNCCCACTCGGGTCCAGCCTGGCGCCCTCTCATGAATGGCATTCCCCTGGAACGGATGGAGAAATCGGTCTTGTTCTCGAAGGGCGNCANCTCNGGCGCATGGCCCACATTCGTCCCTCACCTCGTCCTGCACCCTCTTTGAGNATTTCAGTGCGAAACTTGAGTGAAGAGTCTCCCTGCATCCCGTCTGGAAGGGTCGAAATACGATTNCCTCCGGGCGNGGCACTACCTTCTCTGGCCACGGAAAGTCATTTGACATCCGGGCCTGGTNGCCGTTTGTGAGTTGTGGGCNATCGAAATCCAAGCCGGGTCGTTATCGTGGGNGCAGGACTCACGGGNCTCGCCTGCGCCAATCGCCTGGCAGGGAAAGGNCAGGANGTTCTCCTGCTAGAAGGATCTGACCGTGTGGGCGGCAGGCTCAGGACGGAAAAGGTCCAAGGCTACCTCCTGGACCGTGGNTTCCAGGTGTTCCTGAGTGCGTANCCCGAAGCAGGAAAACTCCTCGATCTTGATGCTCTTCAGCTGAGGCCCTTCCGTCCAGGGGCCCTGTTATTCAATGGGAAGAAATTCCATCGGATGATGGACGTCTTTCGATGCCCCNGAAGTGCGTTCTCCACAGCCNTCCAGCCAGTTGGNTCTCTCCGNGACAAGNTGCTCGTGGGAAAGATGAGGATCGAGGCCNTGAGGAAGGACTCCTCTNCGCAAAGAAGAGCTCCGGACCGGACCACGGAAACCTACCTCCGGGAATACGGATTTTCAGACGCTCTCATTGACGGTTTCTTCCGCCCGTTTTACGGGGGAATTTTCCTCGAGCGGGATCTGCGGACCTCCAGCCGCATGTTTGANTTCACATTCCGGATGTTTGCCCGGGGACTCGCGACTGTTCCAGCGGGCGGCATGGAGGAAATCCCCCGGCAACTGGCTGCCAGATTACCTCCCTCGGCCTTGCGACTGAATGCGCAAGTGAGCGAGGTTCATCCCCATCAGGTAATCCTCGNGGGTGGTGAGGTGCTCAGTGCGGACAAAGTCGTTATTGCAACCGACGCCAGCTCGTGCGGACAACTCGTACCCGGATCGGGTCGCAAATCCCNACAGTGGAGGTCTGTCACCGGACTGCACTTCTCCGCCCCCTGCTCACCTGTCTCGGAACCTATCATCGCCCTGAACAGCAGTGACTCCGGGCTCGTAAATAATGTCTGTGCCATCTCCGACGTGGCACCGGGATACGCCCCCGATGGGAAAGCCCTGATCTCCGTGTCTGTTCTTGGGTTNCCCCCCGAAGAAAACCTCGTCGAAACCGTCCAGGATGAACTCCGCCTGTGGTTTGGCCCACAGGTTGGCAGGTGGGAGCACCTGAGAACCGATCGCATTGAGCGAGCCCTGCCNGAGCAGCCTCCCGAGGCGGGGCCNGNACACCTTCCCCCCTACNAGGTGCANGGGGGGNTCGTGCTTTGCGGCGATCATTATACTTCTGCTTCAATTGAAGGTGCCATCGTGTCCGGGCTCNGGACCGGCGAAGCCCTGGCCAACGGGGACATCGCCCCGGGCCTGGTNTAGTATANGGAGCCCTTCCNACTGCGGGACACGCGTCAGGCANGTGGCGTGATTCGAGGNGCGTCTGCTTTCACNGTCTTTACGGTCCGGGGTCTCCCCGGTGCTNCTGCTCCGGGGAAGGGCTTTCCGGCTTGGAGGGGTTGTGCTCCTCGACCAGGGAGCCCTTTACGATAACCCGTGCGTCCGGGGTATTGCGTGCATAAGCGAAAGCCCAGCCAAGCAAGACGCTCAATTTATTGCGGAATCCTACAAGAAACAGGATATGGATAAACAGCCACGCCAACCAGGCCGGGAACCCTACCAGGGCGACCTTTCCTGATTTCACGACCGCGGCATTCTTCCCGATGATCGCCATGGTGCCCTTGTCCAGGTATCGGAATGCACTACGAAATTCTGTTACCCGGTCCGCGTAACGNGTCTTTTCGAGCCGTCGGTCTTCCTTCAGCACCTTGGCGACATGTCGACCCATCTGCATGGCAGCCGGAGCGACCCCCGGAACCGGGTGACCATCGGCATCCTTGATGGCAGCCAGGTCGCCTGCCACAAATACATTCGGAAAACCGGGAACNGAGAGGTCGTCTCTTGGCTCGATTCGCCCCGCCGGGTCCGACAGCGGGACCTTGAGCTGCCTCGTNAGCGGAGACGCCTCTGTTCCCGCGGCCCAGATGATGGCGGAGGAAGCCAGGGAAGATCCATCCGCGAAGTGGACACACCGATCGGTTACGTCCGCAACCATCGTCCCGGTCCGGACCTCCACTCCAAGGTCCTCGAGGCGCTTCCGGGCATAGGCGCTCTGGCTCTCCTTGTAGGACTCGAGCAACCGGCCTCCNGCCTCAATCAGAACGACCCTCAGGCTCGAGGTATCAATCCTGCGGTAATCCCCCCTGAGCGAGCGATGGACAAGTTCCGTGAATGCCCCGGCAAGTTCAACCCCGGTCGGACCACCCCCAACGATGGCCACCGTCATGAGTAGCTTCCGCTCTTCTTCTGACTCGCTAAGCTCGGCTCGCTCAAGATTACTCAATACTGCTCTCCTGATGTCCTGGGCCTCACTGAGATATTTCAGCCCCATCGTATGCTCTTCCCACTCCGGCTTTCCAAAAAAGGACGTCCGGGCCCCGGCAGCCAGCAAGAGGTAATCATAGTGGAAATCCTTGCCCGATCTGCCACGGGCCACCCGCGAACTGGTTGAAAGCTCCACCACCTCGTCCATGAGCACTGTGACGTTGCGCGCCTTGTTCAGAATCTGTCTCAGCGACCTCGCGATGTCAGGAGCCGCAAGAGAGGCCGTGGCAACCTGATACAGNAGTGGCTGAAACAGGTGATGGTTGGTCCTGTCGATCAACGTCACGGAAAACCTCCGGTCGTTCGCAAGGCGCCGTGCGCACTCCAACCCTGCAAATCCGCCCCCGATGATTACGACCTTCCTCACNCGCCCGCCGGGCATATCCAGGGATCTCTCGGACCGAACCTCGGCCTGCCGGGGGGNGGCGGTGACTGGCGCCTTGGCGCTNAGTTCCTTTTTCATTCCGTAGAGGCGGCCGGAGGTCTTTTCCGAGCACTNGGCTAGCCTGAAGACCCCAGCTCCGCCTGCGGAGACTTCTAGTGCATTTCAACAATCAGGACAACCCCCCGAAGTGGTCGGGGCCTCCTCTTACTCTATTTTCTCTCAGGTTTCACTCTCTCGGGCAGGGTCGTCATGGCAGGCCTTCGGACCCGACTCTGCCCCTTCCCCGTCAGCTTTCGAGCGACACCCTTGTCTCCGACTCTCTCCGCATCGTTTTTTNAAAAGAGAANGCATCCCCACTCGGGAGTACCCGGGACTTCATCGCCTGTTGGAGTGAGCNCATGCACGACTCATTCTTGCCCTTTTCGNAAAACCCATCAGGCTTCGGGACTAATGNCTNNAACCAGNTATTGGCTCATCTTTCTCTGCAGCGTCGCCCTCATCGTCCCTGCCTCTGCAGACATGCGGGAAGCGATCTCGTCGGGGGATGCCGAGGCCGTTCAGCGTCTCCTTGCGGACGGAGCTAGTCCCCATACCGTCGAAGCTCCTCCGGGACAGATCACCATAGGGCCTTCGCCTCGAGGGCGCTATCCTACCATTGGGCTTTGNATCTATCACTCCCAACCGCACCTCATTCCACTCTTCGTGGATGCCGGGGCCAATCCAGAGGGAGGTGTTTGCTTCTGGGTTTCCTGTACACCTTTCATGCATAGCGCCGCCTCAGGCGGGCAGATTGAAGCCCTGCGGCACCTCATCGCAGCGGGAGCTGATGTAGATCTCATTTCCCCTTTCGGTTTCTTTCCCGGGAATGTCGCAGGCAACTCTCCTCATACGCCCCTCGCAGCCGCACTGGTATCTCGTCAACTGCAGGCTGCCCGCTTCCTGCTTGATAANGGAGCCAACCCAGCCGCACAGATCTTCGCGGCCACGGACAGTGAATCCATGGATCTGTTGATCGAGTATGGAGCCCCCATCAGGGGGATGAGAATCCCCAGCATGTTTCGTCCCCGTTTTAACCGGCAGTTTCTGCAGCTACCATTGGCCTACGGGGCTGTAGTGGATGATACCTCGCTCCTCGACATCCTGACCCTCGATGACAACGCCCATGATCCTGAGGAACTGGAGTGGCTGCTGGATAACGGAATCAGGATCGGAGGCACCCTGGCGGACCTGACCACCATCCTTCACTTTGCGATCGAGCGCACGATGTCCCTCGCGGTCGTTGAAGTCCTGGTAGAGGCGGGGGCCGACCTCAATGCGGTCAATATCGATGGANTAACCCCCTTGATGCTGGCCCGCGCCCGGAACAGCACCGACATCGCCGACTACCTCGCGGAACAGGGCGGAACCGAAAGTAGTTTGCCCAGCTACGAGCAGGCAATCGCGGACGATGACGTTGTCGNCTTGTCCTCCTANCTCGACCNNGGTCTGAGTGTTGATTACCGTCGTGGAGGTTGTGGGCATCCGGGCTTCCCGGGAGGTCCACCGGGCCCCCCGGGCAGAGGACCCGGCGGGCCTATCCCTCCTACGCCCCGTCCCGAACCTCCNGTAGTCATNGCCCTTCAGCATAACGCGCTGGAGTGCGCACGGTTACTGGTCAGGCGGGGGGCCAACCTAGACCTCCGATACTGTGACACATCTCCCCTCCAGGTGATGATTGAAGAGAACAACCTTTCTGCGGTCCGGTTCCTCCTCGACCACGGAGCCAGCCTCAGCCACCACCTTGACACTCCCCTGCATCTTGCCGCCCGGCATGACAGCCCGGACGTAGCCGAGCTCCTGATCAACGCCGAATCGATAGCCGCTCTCAACGTCTTCGGAGAAACTCCTCTCGACGTGGCCGCCGGGGAGACCCTAGGCCTTCTCCAGCAACGGGAGGCTCCTGCGGGTCATGGAGTCTCCTTCTGGGATGCCATTCGCTCCGGCAACCGGGATCTCGTCGAGGCCTACCGGGAGAGGGGGATGAACCTCAGGACCCGCGAGCCGGCGTCCGAAGGTAATGCCGACAACCTGACTCCTCTCCTCCAGGCCTTGGAAAGCGGGCAGGCAGAGATCGCCCTGCTCTTCATCAAACACCACGAAAACGTCTTTGCTGAGTCCACCCTGCTCGAGAAGGTGAGAGAGAGCCAACTAAGTGACGTGGAAGAATATCTCCAGAACCTTTTCCGGTTTGAGATTGTCCCAGTGCATTACTGGAACGGATATTTCCAGATTCATATCGATTATGCGGGATTCGATGACTCGAACCGTTACCAGCTTGAGAGCTCGGCTGACCTCGGAAGCTGGGAGGGCGTTGAAGGATCAATTCATTCATTTGAGGACAGCACCGAGCGAATTTTTCCCATTCAGATGCCAGGCAAATCCCCAAAGTTCTTCCGACTCCGGCGACTGGGAGAGTGAGCGCAGAGCCTGTCTGCCTAGTCCTTGCCTGAAACACGGGCCGCAAACCTTTGCAAGGTGGTTTCGTGTTCCGGCCGACTGGCAAGGTTGGACCACTCGTTGGGGTCAGCCTGCAGGTCGTAGAGCTCTTCCTCTCCGCTGGCATACCGGATGTAACGCCAACGCTCACTCCGCAGGGAGACATTGCCTCGATCAAAGGTGGTGGTTACCACCCGTCCCGTGGCCCGCGAGGGCTCCCGTAGCAGCGGCCCCAGGGACTGACCGTCAAGGGACCCCGGCCCCTTCAAGCGGCAGAGTTCCACCAGGGTAGGATACAGATCCAGCAGACTCACCGGCTGATGGCAGCGCGATCCCCCAGCCGCAAATTCCCCGGCCTGTGTCCGGGGCGGAACCACGATGAGGGGAACCCGGGTCGACCGCTCCCATCCGGTCCACTTTCCCCAGTGCTCCTTCTCCCCGAGGTGCCAGCCGTGGTCAGACCACAATATGATCCACGTATCTTCCCCCATCGCACTCTGGTCAAGAGCCTTGAGCAACCGGCCGATCTCGTGATCCACGTAGGTCGTGCAGGCAAGGTAGCCTTCCACCGCTGCCTGCCACTGNCCGTATTCCACTACCGTGTCATGACTACCAGCCGTAACTGCCTCCCTTGCCCACTTGCGACCCATGTCACCAAGATCATTCAGGTCGGACTCCTTGACCGGAGGAAGTTTCCCTGGGTCATCCTTGAAGCGATCGAAGAACCGCCTGGGAGCCCAGAGGGGAATGTGCGGGCGATAGTAGCCCACCGCAAGGAACAGCGGTTTCCCGGCTTCTTCCTTCAGTTTCCCAATCGCCCAGTCCGTGACCANGGTGTCCCCGAAGTCNGTATCCGGTACATCCCAGCCTCCCCAGTCGAAGGACTCCCCATCAGTCTGCGAGGGCTTCCGGTCTGACGGCATGCGGTTGAGTGGGAGAACAACCTTCCTTCCCNGGCTATCCTTCGTGAGATGACGGGGATTCGCCGATGCCTTGCTGGGAAGCTCCCTGCGGGTGTATTTCACCGCCTCCTTCGCGAGGGGGCTCCAGCGCTGGTTCACTCCNAAGTATTCTCCAAAGGACTTTCCTCCCCGGGAGTGAAGGAGTTTACCCGCCCCGAGAGTCCGGTAGCCTGACTCTCCNAAAGCCGTGCTCAGGAGTCGCGCCTTGGGATAGCGACGGGCGAGAGAACCGCTCTGGTTGGACCACACCCCGGTCACGTCCGGCATCCGGCCGCTGAAGACCGCCGCCCGCGATGGATTGCAGGCCGGGGCCACACAATGGGCATTGGTAAAGAGGATGCCCCGGGCAGCGAGACGATCCATGTTGGGGGTAAGTGCCTGAGGATGCCCCTNGAGGCAACCGATCCAGTCGTTCAGGTCATCCACCGCAACAAACAGGACATGAGGGCGACCAGCCCAGGCAGCAGAAAGCAAACCTGCACAAAAGATCAGAAGAGCAGCAAGACGTATTCTCACGAGATACATGGTCCTAACGGCAGACGGGAAGACAATCAAACACATGTGCCGGGCCCCCCGTGCAAGGGGCCCAGAACGAACGGCCCAAAATGTCCCTCGTCCCCCCTTTCGGCTTGCCCCCCACCCGAATTGACGCATTCTTCGCGGCCGATAGTCGGGGCGTAGCGCAGTTTGGTAGCGCGCTTCGTTCGGGACGAAGAGGTCGCTGGTTCGAATCCAGTCGCCCCGACCACCCAAACCCGCCAGAAGGCGGGTTCTTTTTTGTTCCAACGCAATTCTGCAAGCCCTTCCGGAATTCTGCAAAGCTGCCGGGAGCGGACTCTCCCGACCAGCAGACGACACCAGACCGATGCCTCTCCCATGCTTCCGGCATCGAAACGGTTACAGATCAAGTTACCCGCAGAACCGTCCTCAACACGTGCGCCGGGCGTAGCGGAATTCGCTGTCGAAACTCAGCGGGGAGTTTCTTGGGTTCTCGATGAGTGCTTCTTGTCCTCCCAAGCCCTCTGATGGGTTGCCTTCGCTATTGCCCTGTGGCTCTAGGACCGCACCCTACTGCTAGGAATTTTCTTTTTCAGCCTTTCCTGAGCTGGGGAAGGTGTGGGCGCAAAGTACTCTTTGGGATCGGTGAGGCCATAGTGAGGACACTGGCGCCCTGAGACGTGAGCCGTGCGACCGAACTGACGGGTGTCGCAAAACTCCCGATAGCCGGCGATGATCTCCGGGCGACCAAAACCAAGCACGCGGTCTTGGTAGGCGTGGGCGAATTCGGGGTGGAGTCACTTGGTGATGGGGTGGGCGGGAGGTTGTCTTCCGTAATGAGAACTGGTAGTTCTCGGCACTCAGCGATGGTGCGTGCCGCGATAGTAGGACTGAGCGTGGCGGCGGTGATTTCCGCCGGGGCTGAGGAATCCCATTGGGCCTATGCTCCGTTGCGTTCGACTGAGGCGAAAAGTTCGGTCGACCGGTTTGTCGATGCAAAGCTGGGGGAAGCCGGAATGACAGCGGCGCCCGAAGCGGATCGTCGCACGCTGATTCGGAGATTGAGTTTCGACTTGCTCGGGTTGCCGCCGACTCCGGAGGAGGTGGAGCGCTTTGTGAGAGATCGTCGGGCTGATGCCTACGAGCGCGTGGTAGATCGCTATCTTTCCTCCCCGCACTTCGGGGAACGGCAGGCGCGCCGCTGGTTGGATCTGGTGCGATGGGGCGAGAGTTCGGGCTTCGAGCAAAACACGGTGTGGCGCGAGATTTGGCCATATCGCGACTGGCTCATCCACTCCTTCAATAGAGACCTTCCTTACGACGAGTTCGTCCGCTTGCAGTTGGCCGGGGATGTTTTGCACCCGAACGATCCCTTGGCGGTGACCGCTACCGGTTTTCTTGCGTGTGGGCCGTATGACAAGATCGGCAACGAGGGGGGAACGGAGAGCATGCAGCAGATGACGCGGCAGACTGAACTCGGTGATTTGGTAGGGACGATCTCGCAGACATTTCTGGGCCTGAGTTTGGATTGTGCACGCTGCCATGATCACAAGTTCGATGCCTTGTCGCAGAAAGACTACTTCCAGGTGGCTGCTTCCTTCGGCGGCACGAGGGTGGGCATGCGAGAGAATGGAAAAGGAGCGCGGCCGGGGGAATTGGAGGGCCGCTTGAAGGTCTTGGCGAAGGAGATTGCGGCATTGGAAGAGCAGCGCTCACGGTTGAGTGATCAGCTGGGCGGGGCTTTGGCGCGTCGCTACGGACGCTCGGCAGACGGGCAGGTGGCTCACGAATCTTATGCCGAGTTGGTCCGCGCGGACGGTCCGCTTGGCTATTGGCGCTTTCAGGAAAGCACCGAGAAGGAGACCGCGACGAATCTTGGTTCGGTCGGGGAGAAGGCAGCGGGCAAGTTTGAGGGCGTGGACCTTGCTCAAGAGTCGTTGCTGGCACAGGAGGGGGACTTTGCGATTCGGATTCGCCCGGGCCGCCGGGTCGTCGTCCCGCCTTTTGAGAAGTTTGCGGGTGGAACGGGATTCACGGTCGAGTTTCTCATCATGTTGGAGGAGGACCCTCCGCCGGGCTACCGGGCGGTCGTGGGTGACGGCGAAAGCGGGGAGGATTTCAACCTCATGGTTTATCTCGCGGAGGGGAAGATTCGGGCGCACCTGCGGACGGAGAACGGAAATCGGGCGGTGGATTCGGTGGAACGTTTGGCGAAAGGTTCGCTGACTCACGTCGTGACACGCTGGGATGCGGAGAGGGGAGACCTCAGCATCTTTTTGAATGGCTCGCGGGCCGAGAGCACGACATCGATTGGAAAGTTGCCGGATCGCGGGGCGCCGGTAAACACTGACAACGGACTCTTCTTTGGGGGCAATGAACGAGGAACGGACAGTCCGGTGGCTCTTCTCGATGAAGTTGCGCTCTACAACAAGCCGTTGGAAAGGGCTCGCATCGCCCTGCATGCTCACACTGCGGGGATCGCGGGAGCCAGGACCTGGAAGTGGGACGGTGTCTTGGCTGTGCTTGAGGGCGAGGAGATCGATCGCAGCGCGGCGCTCTTCGACCTGGAGCGAGAGCTGAGCCAAAAGCGGCTTCTGTTGGAGCTGGCACGCAAGAGGACGATTCGGGGCAATGCGCCGTCGCAACCGCCGGTTTTTCATATTCTCGACCGTGGCGACTACCGCAAGCGGGGTGCAGTTGTGAGGGCCGGAGGAATTGCGGCGGTTGGTAGCGGGACGGATTTCGGGCTGAAGCCGGATGCTCCGGAAGGAGAACGGCGGGTGCGTTTTGCGAAGTGGCTCACCCGGACGGAGAACAATCCGCTTTTCGCCCGGGTGATCGTGAATCGCCTTTGGCAAGACCACTTTGGAGCGGGCTTGATCGCGACGCCTAACGACTTTGGAAGACAGGGTGCGCCTCCATCGCATCCCGAACTCCTCGACTGGCTGGCGCAACAGTTGATCGAGAGCGGTTGGAGCCTGAAGTCGCTCCGGCGCCTCATCGTGACGAGTCGAGCCTATCGGCGTGGTTTGCGTCGCGAGCTTTTCAGCAATGATCCCGGGAACCGTCTCTTGGCCGTCCGGGTCCCCCGTCGTCTGGAAGCGGAGGCCTTGCGGGACAGCCTTTACTTTGTTTCGGGCCGTTTGAATCCGCGGATCGGCGGCGCGCCCTATCTCGATGTCACGATCAAAACCCGGGGGCACGCTCACCACTATCATCCCGCGGACGATTCGTTCCCGTTTGCGCGGCGTTCGCTTTACCGGCTTTGGGCGCGTTCCGGACCCTCGCCCTTCTTAGCAGCCTTCGATTGTCCGAATACTTCGGTCCGTACCCCGGTGCGGGCGACCACGACGACGCCTTTGCAGGCCTTGGCCCTTCTCAACAGTCCGCTGGCAGACGAGCTGGCGCAGGCGATGACAGAGCGCGTAGAGAGGCTGGGCGGGAAGAACGCGGAAGATCGCATCCGTGCAATCTACCAACACGCCTTGCAACGAGCGCCGAGCGGAGAGGAGCTTGCGGCGGCGCTGCCATTCGCAGCCGAGCACGGCCTGCGCGAGTTCTGTCTCGTCTTGTTCAATTCCAGCGAGTTTGTCTATGTCGACTGAACCTCCACTGACTCCGCGGCGCGATTTTCTGGGATCCTTCGCGACCGGAATCGGTGGGGTTGCCTTGGCGGGCCTGTTGAGCCGGGACGGCCTCCTCGCGGGTGCGCGCGAATCGCACTACGCTCCCCGGGCCCGGCGACTCATTCACGTTTTCCTGCAGGGCGGATTGAGTCATCTCGATTCCTGGGACCACAAGCCGCGTCTCGCGAAGCTCCATGGCAAGGCGATGCCGGAGGAGGGCGAGAAGCCAGATGTTTTCGGCAAGAAAATCGGGGCCATTCATCGGCCCTTCTGGGAGTTCAAACAATGCGGCCAGAGCGGACTGTGGGGTTCAGCGCTCTTTCCCCATCTGCGCGAGCACATGGACGAGTTAGCCTTCATCAAGTCGATGACGGCCCCGAGTGGAAATCACACTCCGGCGACTTATATTGCGAATTGCGGGTTCAATGAATTGGCCTTTCCTTGCATGGGTTCCTGGATTTCCTACGGGTTGGGATCGGAGAATCGCGACGTGCCGGGCTTCGTGGTGTTGGGCGATCCGCGTGGGTTGCCGTCGGGCGGACCAAATCTCTGGGGGGCAGGATTCCTTCCGGGACAGCATCAGGGCGTGCGATTTCAAAGCAGCGACAACCCAATCAATTTCCTCAATTCGCCGCGGAAGATCTCGGAAGCCACCCGGCGGGCTCGCTATCGCATGTTGGAGGAAATGAACCGTCGGCACCTGGCTGAGAGAGGGAGTGACTCCGATCCCCTCCGAGCCCGCCTGGCGAGCTACGAACTCGCCGCCCGCATGCAGTTGGCCATTCCCGGAGTGGTCGAGCTTGCGGAGGAGACAGAGCAAACTCAGGCGCTCTACGGAATGGAGCAGGACGAGACAAAAGACTTCGGGCGGATGTGTCTCCTGGCCCGCCGCATGGTGGAACGTGGCGTTCGGGTGGTCCAGCTGTGGAGTGGGGCGACCCTCGCGCAACCGACTTGGGACTCGCATGGTGAGCTCGCAAAAGATCACTGGCGGGAAGCAGTGCGAATCGACCGGCCGCTCGCGGGCTTGCTGACCGATCTCCGGCAACGCGGCCTCCTGGACGAAACCCTGGTGGTCTTCAGCACGGAGTTTGGACGCACGCCCTTCACTGAGATCGAAGGAGGAAAGCTGGGATCGGGTCGCGATCACAGCCAGGACGGTTTTACGAACTGGTTCGCGGGAGGAGGAGTGAAGGGAGGAAGCGAATACGGAGCAACCGACTCATTGGGATTCCGCACGCGGGAGAATCCGGTCTCGGTGCATGACTTTCATGCCACCATCCTCCATCTCCTCGGCATCGACCACACCGCCCTGACCTATCTGCACAATGGCTTCGAGCGCCGTTTGACCAATGTGCACGGGCATGTCATCGACGAGATCCTGGCTTAGGGGTTGGTATTCCTGACGGAAGGGTCGTGATCGAGATCCTGTGGGGGTCTGCTCCAAACTTTGGGGGACGAGGTATTCTTTTTTGTCTGGGACGAGTCATCCGCATCCCTGTTCGCTGTTCGAACCACGCTGGATGCTCTTCGCCGGGTGGTAGTAGAATCGAGCCCGAGATTGCGAATTGGGGACCCGGTTGTAGGGGAGGTTGTGGCTCCACACGTCTCGATTTGGATGGTGATCACCGGCGGCGGTTTAGGGCTAATTGCCGGTTACCGGCAATTGGCCCCAAAACGGCGCCACGTCTTCCGGTCCCCGCAAACTCGTCAAGGTCCGGGGTATTGAGAACCTCTATCGCGACACAACTGCAGGCACATGCTACGCGGTCTTCTATCGCGAGGGATGTACGATCAAGCGCACCCTCAGGACGATTGACCGACTGACCGCCAAGCAGGCACTGGCGGCGGAAAACGCCTCACCTCCGTCATGACCAACCTCCACCGGGGAGCCTAATTCCCCCCCGTGGGCAACGCGGGACCCGGGGCTTTTTCCCGGGTGGGCCTCGGCCCGAAGGCCATGCTGGCCTGGACCGGGTAGCTGCAGATGCAGCCCGAACTCCCCTCGGGAACAAGAAGAAGTCCCCCGGCGGGAATCATATTGATCCAGCACCCGGGGCGCGCGGCCTTGCTCACAAGGCGCTGCTCCCTGCTCTCAAGATCAAACTCGGCGAGATTCGAGGCCCGGTAGAAAAGTTTGCCTGAGGAAGCGGAGAGCGATCCACAACCACTTCCTCCCCGCCTCGCAAAGGTGAAGAGATCCTCCCCTGTGTAGACGTCGAGGACCCAGGGCTCGACTACCAGCCTCCCCCCGGTGACCACCGGATGACGGTCCTGTTCGCCGTGGGTCAGGTTAGGCCTCCTCCCGGTATTCAGGATCCGCTCCCAGTTCAGACTTCCATCGTGGGTGCGCAGGACACGGACATCGTAGTGGAGTGTGGGCCGGGGCAGAGCCGGGACCGCAGGCGGGGCGGGAGGAGGCTTCCCCGGCGGTCCGGCCGGTCCCGGCCGCACCAGCGGAATCCTGTTACGGGAATGCACTGCGATGAGATGCTCTCCCTGGCAGATCAGGAAGAAGGTCAGGATACCACCTTCCTTGGCGAGGAAGGGTTCGCGCCACAACTCAGCCCCCGTGGTGAGATCGAGGGCAACGAGGTCGGCCCCTGCGGTCTCGAGCAACTCGGGGTAACTCCAACGCCCGGGGTGCCTCTTCGAACTGGATCCCTCCCGGGGCGCGTCTGGAGCCGCAGGCAGAGAACGTTCGTTCCGGCTTTCAATGAAAAATACCTTTCCGTCCCCGAGACACAGGGACGGATTGGCTATCGCTCCCGCCGGGAGATATCTCCAGCGACGAGTTCCCGTGCGCGGGTCGATGGCAAAGAGCTCATGGCTACACACTGCCTGCTTACCGTCACCATATCCTCCTTCCCAGATCGCTTCCTTGCTTACTTCCCTGCGCACGGCACCAGCGGGCACTGCAGAGCCGACAAGCACACCCCGGTCCAGGCCTAGATAGCCCCAGTCATGACCCGCACCCGCATCGAGCTCACGCAAGGTCTGCCCGGTGAGAAGATCCAGGATCAGGCACTTTGACCCCGCCGAGGCAAACACGCGCTTGGCTTCGGCATCGAGAACAAGATTTCCGCAATCGCGGAGCATGGAAACCCGCATGAAGCGGGGAATCTCCCGCTCCCAGAGAACTGTCCCATTGCAGGCATCCAGACCAAAGAGGTAATCCCTCCCCGGCACCAGGAGATAACCACCGCCCGCGAGGGGTGGAGGGGCACGCATATGACGATCGACAATTCGTTCCGGTCCGGGGCGTCCAAACCAACGCAGTCCGACTTCACCATCGACCATACCCTCCCCACTGGCAGCACTGTTGCCAGGATCCCCGTAGGCGTGCGTCCATTGCCCCGCCCCGGCGGGATGCTCCGCTCGCTCTGCCTCACCCTCGCCGTTGACCACCAATCCCTCCCAGCGGCTTGCAAGCCGCTGGGCCTCGGACTGCGGAACCGTAATCTCCGGGCGCCCGCGCAGAACCAGGTTGAAGAGGTGATCGGCAAAGGGGAGGGCCTCCCAGCCCTCGACTTTCTGAAGCGAAATGCTGCCCCGCCCCGATGAGCGGTCGAGGGCCCCGTACAATCCGCGAGCGGCAAACTTCCGGCGCATCCGCGCGATCCGCTCGGTGTCGGTATCTACTCCCACCACATGCAATTCCGTCCGCTCGGCGAGAGCACCAAGAAGAGAACCATCCCCAATCCCGAGCACCAGGGCATAACCGCGGCTGCGCGGCAACGTCCTGATCAAATGATCCAGGGCCGGCGATACAGGCGGAAACGGTTCTCCCGGCCTCGCCTTTTCCTCGTGGACCCTGGTCCTGCCGGGGGCGGATGCACCAAACGCGTGGATCCTCCCATCCGTAGTACTGACGAACAGCTTCCCATGAGCAAGGGCCAATCCGCGGGCAGCTGCACTCACCCCGGCAGTCCAGACCGGCTCCGTGTTCCCCCGCTCAAATGCAGCCACCTCACTCCCGCTTCCGGCGAAGGCGAGGTCAGGACTCTCAACCGGGCCATAGGGAAAATTCGCCGCGGCCTGCCTCGGCAGGAGGCTTGGCACCGGCACGACCGGCTTGGACCGGGCCGCAACTTTCCCGAGCATTCCACTCCCGTGCGAGCGCCCTGCCTGCGAATGCAACCATCCCCCCCGCTCGAAAATGTAGCCCTGCGGGCTGTGCCCGATTGGTTTTTCCTCGAGAATGCGACCATCCTCCACGTTCACGGTGCAATACCACATTCCTTCCTCCGGAAAGAGGCCCGCTCCAAAGTAGGCGGTCTCCCCTCTCACCAGAACGCCCGTACGCACGGGCGCAAGACTCATGATCCGGCCGTTCCCCGGAAGCCGGAGAGTGGGAGCAGAGGGCGGGCGTGTTTTCCAGCGTAGTGTCCCATCCCGCGCGTCGAGACAATAGACGGCCCCATCATCACAACCGAAGAGAACATGCTGCCCGCTCACGGTAGGCGCCAACCTGATCGGACCGCCGGCCACGTGCGCCCAGAGCAGTGCTCCCGTCCCTGCATCTAGACACCGCAATGAGTCGTCTGACGATGATCCGAAGTAGACTCTTCCACCAGCCACCACAACATCGTTTACCCAGTCAAAGGCCACCTTCGGTTTCTCGGCCGTAGCCCGGTCCCGCCAGTGATCGCTTCCTGCCGTGCCCGGCCACGCGGGCGCCGGTCCGTGACGGGGCTGGTAGATCCACAGGGGCTTGCCCGAGGGATGAAGATCCATCTTCTGCGGCGCTCTTCCACTGCGAAAGTTGTCCCCTCTCCACGTGACCCATTCATCCTCCGCCCCGGGCCGGCCAGGCCGCTGCGGCTCGATCCCCGGGAACAGGTTTTTGCGCTCCTCAAAGCGGGCTGCTACTTCCTCCGGCCCCAGGGCCCGGTGCCAGACCGAGACTTCCGCAAGACGTCCGGTGAACGGGTTGTAGTCGTTGTCATCCCGATAAGCACCGATACAGTAGAAAAGGGGCTCAGGACGCAGGATAGCCCCCTGCTGCCCTGCTCGCCGGCCATCGAGTCTGCCGTCGAGGTAGAGTCTCTGTTCCCCCGCTCCGTCGTAGGTCGCGACCAGGTGATACCAGGCCTTGAGCAACATCGGGGACCCCGACTGAAGGTAGGTGATACGCCCGGGCCCTTCCGTCGCGAGGCCGAAATAAAAGCGATCCTTCCGGTAACCGAGGACCCATCCCGCCTCGCGCGTCCCGCTGTCCAGAACCGCCCCGACAATACCGCCCCACTCTGCGGTCTCATCCACCGCAACCCACGCTTCCACACTCATGGCTGCCACCGGAAGATCCGCCGCATCCTGCTCGGTGGTAAGCAGGATGCCTCCGCCCGGCGGAGAGTCCGCGGGGCCGAGCCGCAGGCAATCCAGCCCGGATTGCTCCGAGAGGCTGAACGAGCCCTTGATCTCTCCGGCGAGCTTGCCGATAGCCGGTCTCAGCTGATTGCCATCGAGAGCCGAGGCAGTGAACTTCCATTGCTGCCGCGGTCCCGGTTGTTCACCCTGCACGCGGGCAAGTCCCGTAAGAACCAGCACAAGCCAGACGACGCAGAGGAAACTGTCGGAAGCGCGCATGTCGATACCGATGGAAGGAAAGAACTCACGCTACCAAGGCCCGCAACCACTGTAAACCCACCAGATGGAGGACCACGCATGGCGCTTACTTCCTGTTCGGCACCTTGCGGATCTCCTCCCTCAGCCTGCCGCAGAGATCTGCAAAATGGCCCTCTTCCCGCGGTTCCAGCCCAATCGGGTCAAAGCGGGCTTTCCAGTGATAGTTCACCGCCCGCCGCAGGTCCGCTTCGGACGCAGGCATGAGATCGCAGAGACCGAGAATCCACTCGGTAAAGGCAATGCTGTCATCCCGCCGACCAAGAGAACGCTCAGCCACCCGGGCAAGTTCATGAAGGGGGGTCCGCGGAGTTTCCAATCCCTTCCTGCGGCCGATCTGCGCCTGGCGCCGCCGGGTCCGGCTCAACCAGAGGCGCACCACAAGATAGGAGAAAAGGAGCGAGGTCATCGCAATGATGATCCAGCTGATTTTCCGCATGTTGCCGGGCGAGGTTCTCCACACCAGGAAGTCTTCACGGGTATTCTGCCACCAGTCGAGTATACGCTGCGACCACTTGGAGGCCCCCGATCCCTCCAGCGCAAACCACTGCGGGGTCGTGGCGTCGAAGTCCTGCCAGCTACCGTAGCTCGCGGGGTCGACTCCATCTGGAATCTCATCCGGGGGCACCGTGCCGTGCCAGACCCTGACCCAGGCATGAGCGTGACTACCGCGCAGCAACCACTCCCCGGTCCCGGTCTGTTCCTGGGCCGAGTATCCAACGCAATAGCGGGCCGGAATTCCAGCCTCCCGGAGGAGGAGAACGGCCGCGGTGGCGAAATACTCACAGTGCCCTGCACGATTCTCCCGGTCCCGCCCGGTCAGGAATTCGGCCACCGCGGAGCTTTTCCCCGAGCGCTGATTCCTGCGATGAAGGCTATAGGTGAATCCCTTCAGGAAACGCTCCTTGATGATGCTGGTGGCCTTCTCTGCGGAAAGGCCACGCAGTCCCCACTGATCACAGACCTCCCGGATTCCATCGCGTCCATCGGGGATCCATTCCTCGTTCTTCTTCAAGCTGCCGGGAATACGTTCGGCAAGAGGAACCTGCAGATCCAGGACAGGATCCGGCAACGCTTCGTAAAGCGGTCGTCCGCCCTCGTAGACTTCAAACGAAACCACCCCGTGATCAGGGTTTTCGAGACGCACTGTTCCAAGTGAATTTGCATCAATACCTCCACCGGTCACCTGGAAACCCGAGAGCCGCTGGGTGGAGGGCGGGAGTGGCAGGGGGGGCTTGGTTCCCACCTTCCCCTTCACGCGCAGTTGCCCACGTATGCCGGGATCACGATCGAACTCTGCCGTTTCGAAGGCAAATTGCAGGCGGCCATCGGGCAACTCACGGTCCCAGAGCGGCTCGTAATCCCCCTCCCGCTTGTCGGTTTCCGTGCCTCCGAAACGCGTTTCATCATCACGCAATGGACTTCTCCCGGGTTCTCCCCCGCGCCTTGGCACCGGCCGGTGCCACCACTGGCCCCGGTTGTAGTGGTTATAGACGGCTTCCCGGAAAAGACGCGAACCGCCCTCGGCGCTACTGCGCACTCGCCAGCGGATTCGCTTGGACTGCTTGATAACGCCCAGTTGCCCGATCGCAGTCTGGGACCGGTCCCCCATCGTGTAGGTCCCCGGCGGCGTACTGAAGACGCTGTTCAGGCTCATCCACAAGGCACTGAGACCGACCGATCCACCCGCTCCCAATACACCCACCAGCACAAGGGCAAGGCCCATGCTCCAGGGACGCAGGCGACGCAGCGGGCTCGAGAAAACCAAGGCGCAGGCGGCAAGGAAAATCATGCCCACAAAGAAGGCCAGTTCGTCGATCCGGCTCAGTGCGGAGGCCACCACGACGAGGCAAAGATAGGGGTAGCCGATATGAACTTGAATGGGATTGACCTTCCTGCCCGCCCTGCGGTCGATCAGCATCTTGCGCCGCGCGATAAATGAGAAGGTATTCAGCGGCATACTGGGCTGCGTCGCATAGTTCTGTGCAAGGAGGATTGGCAGGAGATAAACCGGAATCCATACCAGCGCGTCAAAGAGCGGCACCCGGCTCGTGCCCTGCAACCAGAACCAGGCGAGGGTGAGAAGTCCCAGGAAGAAGGCGAGATACCAGGCCCGCACGTAACCTCGCTCACCGAAATTCCAGCGCAGGTCCGTCCAGGACCGCCCCTCCGCAAGCAGGGCGCACACCAGCCCGACCACCGGGTGACCGGTGACCCCGCCCCAGAAAAGGAGCGCAGCCCCCTGCAGCAGGCGGGGGGGGCTCTTTGGTGGTGGGCTCTCGTGGTTCGGAATCATAACCTGGCCTACAGTTTGAGCAGGGCCTCCTGCACGCCGGGCGGTTCCAGCAGAAGGTGCCGGCAGGGTAGCGGGGCCTCCTCGAGCATGGATCGTGTTTCGGTCTCCCGGCGACAGAGGATGAGGGCCAGCATCTCCAAGCCGGCCGCTACGAGGCTGCGCAGGAAGCGGGCCCGCTCCGGACTCCAACCGGTGAATACGCAGATGCAGGCGGAAAACTGGCCGCCATGGCGCCTGACCAATACTTCGAGGTCGTCGAAATGTTCCTCGGATTTGGCTTCCACTGCGGCCAGAACCTCGAGAGCCTTCTCGGCACGAGCCTCGCCCCTCCCGGCCTTCACCACAATGCCTCCGTCCCTGATAAACATGAGGTCGAGCGAACTGCGCCTTGTATCGATCGCACTGGCAAAGGAAGCAGCCACCGACACGGATTCCTCGAAGAGTTCGTCATCTCCGTGTTCGGCAAAGTTGTCGAGCACCAGGCCGTAGCGGGGGAAATAAACATCCTCAAACTCCTTCACGATCGGCCGCCCCGTCCTGGCCCAGCTCTTCCAGTGAATATGGCGAAGGGAATCTCCGCTCCGGTAGTCACGCAGGCCAAGACATTCACCGGATTGCCCGGCCGTATTGGAGACCGCCTCCCCGCCAAGCTGGAAGCAGTCCTCGCCCGGCAGCTTCAGGTCGGGAAGACGATAGCGGCGGGGCAGAACCACGAGGGTATCGCCCCCGGCTTCCACCCTGCAACAGCGCTGGAAGAGACCGAACGGATCGGGCAGGCGTGCCCGCAGGTCATGCAGGCGCATCACTCCCCGGCGCTGCGGTGTCAGGCTCATGTCCATACGCACTGACTTCCCTGGGAGCAGCGTAGTATGATTGCCATGCGCGCGACCTGCAAAAAGCAGGCGGCGCTCGAGAAGCCAACGCCAGCGGTAGTAAATGAAGACACGATCGAAGGCGTTGCGTTTCTCCTCCCCGGGCTCTCGCGTAAGGGAAAAACCGCGCAGAGAGGGCCGTGGATCGGGAGCGCGCTCACAGAGAAGGAATCCTCGTACCGGCCGCCAGCCCTCATTGCTCACCACGACCCTGTAAGGACAGGGCTCCCCTGCAGTGGCATGGCGAGGCAGCTCACGCCGGGCCGAAAGGCGCGCACGCCGGGCCCACGACCACAGCAGGGAGACGATCAACAGGCCCAGCAGCAGGGAAAACACCTGGTAGAGCGTGGACTTGGAGAGATCCACACCAAGGATCGCAGTCAGAAGAAGGAGCCCGAGGACCGTCCAACCGGTAGGCGTAACGCGCCGGTTGAGAGCGCGGGAGAAAAATGATCCGTTCGCATAACTACGGTAGAGAACCCTGTGCAGCACGGGTACCGGGGTCAACGACCGCTTCGCGCTTCCACCTCTGCCCATCGCTCTCTTCTCCCGACTTTGATCCTCTCGTAACGCAGGCTGGCTCAGACCGGGACGGGCACCTTCTGGAGCAATTCCTCCACGACGAGTCGCCCGGTGCGCCCGGAGTACTTCGCCTCAGGCTCAATGACCAGCCGATGGGCGATCACATCAACAGCCACGTCCTGGATCGTTTCCGGCACGACGAAATCCCGTCCCTCAAAGAGGGAAAGCGCCTGTGCCACCCGCATGAGGGCAAGGGAAGCCCGCGGACTGGCCGCGAGCTGCACGTCCTTGCTTTCGCGCGTGGACGCCACCAGGGCCACGATATACTCCTTCAGATCGTCCGTGAGCCTTACATCACGAGCTGCCGAAACAAGGCCCATGAGCTCGGCCCTCGTGGCCACCGGCTCGTGCCGATCGAGCGGATGATCACAGGTCTGGTCAGAAAGTATGGCCACCTCGTGAGCTGGTTCGACGTAGCCCAGGGCACACTGCATGGTAAAGCGATCCATCTGGGCCTCGGGAAGTGGGTAGGTTCCCCGGAATTCAACGGGATTCTGGGTGGCCACCACGAAAAAAAGCCCCGCCAGGTCATACTGCTCGCCGTCTACTGTAACCTGCCGTTCGGCCATGGACTCAAGAAGGGCACTCTGAGTACGGGGCGAAGCTCTGTTGATTTCATCGGCCAGCAGGATATCGGTGAAGACCGGGCCCGGCAGGAAACGGAATGCCTCATTCTTCTGATCAAAGACCGAGACCCCGAGAACATCAGAGGGCAGAAGGTCAGGGGTAAATTGGAGACGGGAGAACTTCACATCCCTGACCGAGGAAGCAATTGCCTTGGCCAGGGTCGTCTTGCCAGTGCCGGGATAATCCTCGAGGAGAAGATGCCCGCCCGAAACCAGGCAGGCGAGAACACGACGCACGGCACGCTCCTGCCCCAGAAGCACACGGCAGACGGATCCTTCCAGCCTGCGTGCCGTCTTCACGGCCTCATCAAAGGCAGGTCGCGTCAAGGGGACAATTTGTTGCTCTTCTCCCATTCGGCGAGATCGATCTTGCTACGTCCAACATGTCCCTCAAACAAGGATCGCACAAGAGTGCTCTCTTTTTCCTCCAGATGGGCATCGACTCGCTTCCAGACACGCGAGTTAAGCACCTCACGCCCCTTGTTGGTGGCCAGGCGCAATCCCACGTCTACCACAATCCGGGGACCTTCGCTGGTCGCCACCACGAGATACATTGGATAATCGGGGACAACCCCCAGACCGGAATCGATCCGCAGGCTGACGGCCGCCCACCCGTTCCCACTCTGCACGTGAAACTCGTGATCGGGGGTATCCGCCTGGCGGGCCCCGCGGTATTCATAACTCATTGCCTTGAGAGCCTCCCACGCGCCCTCCTCCGGATCGAGCAAGGCCCCGCACTCGAAGGCCTCAAGAAGTTTTCCCTCACGCAGGCGAGCGCGGAATTTCGCGACCAGCTCACTCGCTTCCTCCTTTCCGACCACCTTGCCCTCGCCCGGCTTGGCCCCCACGAACCGACCAAGCAACCCTGCTGTCGCCTTCTTGATCAGCTCGTCCTTCTGCTCGTTATAACGACTCCGCACTTCTTCCTGACGGCCACGCTTTTCATCACCTAGCTTAGTGTAGTTGCCGCTTGTGGTCACCCCTGGCGAGATCGCCCAGCCGCTTTCATCCTTCATGAGGACGAGCGGGGTAAGGTTCAGGCGCTCGATCTGAGCCGTGGAGATCAGGTGAAAGACGAGCATCCCTGCGTCCCCGTTTTCAATAACTTCGATCAACTCACTGCCGGCCGCCGCCTTGCCGTCCTCGTGGACTTCATTCCAGAATTCTCCCAGGTAGCGATAGGCGGTTCGACGCTCAGATTCGCTGAGATCATCGCTCCGGTGCACGAAGCGAAAGAACTGTTCCAGAGACCCCTCCTGAAGGATCCTGCCAAGCTCCTCGCCTGCCTCCTTCAAAGTGTCCGCCCGGAGGGGCTCGTGCTGCTTCTCAAAGAGCATCTCAAACCTGTTGCGCAGGTTGCCATCCTCGTCATGGTCCTGTTCTTGGAAGAGCGTCCGCTGGAAGGTCACGCGATCCTCGTCGGCCAGCCGAAGGCTGCTGGGAAGCTCTATCCTCCACCGTTTTCCGGCATAGAGCAGGACAAAGCGCACCAGTCTCACCGGTTTCCCGCGATTGGGGTCAAAAACGAGAAGGGATACCTCGGCATCGAGATCATCGCCCCCATCCTCCTGCACGACAATACGCACCACGCTGGGGCTGGTAAGAAGGCGCCAGTGACCGCGCCGGTCGAGACCCTGCAGGCCGCGCGAAATGACCCGCTGCAAGTCCCGGTGTTCCTGGGTGAGCTCGCCTTCAAACTTGCCCAGTAGGACCATCGCAGCGGGAAGATCGCCTTCCTGGCAGGCTTTGGCGAACGCCTTGACCAGCTGGACCGGACTGGCCCCCTCCACCCGCGAGAGGGGCATCGCCTTATCCATGCGCTTCCGAAAGGCCGCCAGGACCTTTTCCTGCAGCTCTCCACGTCGAGCCAGACGTTCCGCCCCCATCCACAGCTCAAGGGCATCGGTCTGCTTTTCGAGTGCCTCTTCGTAAGCAAGGTCGACATTGTCGAAACTTCCTGGCACTGGCGCCACGCCCCAACCGGACTCCTTCCGCTGCCGCAACCCCAGGGCGAATACGTCAATCCCAAGCGGGTCGTGTTTACTGACTGCGGTAACGACCACCGCGGCGAAATCGCCCTCGCGCTTCTCGCCCACGACCTCGAGCTCATACTGGTTGTCCCGCAGGTAGCGACCCACCCGTCCGAGTCTCTGGGAAATGGCCGCACGCCGGACATCTCCGGTGTGGGGGGAGAGCACGCTGGCCTCCAGCATCTCATCGAGAGCCCGGGCCTCGTCCCTCAGGTCGGACAGGAACGTGAGCGCAACCTCGCCAGGTTCGAGAGCATGCACCTGCCCGGCGTTACATGCCAGCGCCGCTGCGACCAGCACCAGCCTCGTTTTGAACACCTCGTTCCAGATCACAGCGCCTGATGAAAACTTTCCCGGGCCCGGAGCGAAAGCACAAAGGCGGCCATGAGGTTGATAGTGTGTCGGACATCACCAAGATCAGCAGTTTCGACCACCGAGTGCATGCACCGGAGGGGAAGCGAGACCAGGGCGCTGGGCACGCCCTCCCGGACGGTAAAGATCCGGTCGGTGTCCGTGCCAGTCGAACGGCTGGATGCTTCGTGCTGGATCGGTATCCGTTTTGCACGGGCTACTTTATCCAGGCGCTCCACTACCAGCGGGTGGTTCGCTCCCCCGTGAGTGAGGGTCGGCCCACCTCCCAGCTTCACATGCCCATGACGCGCCTGGCTGATTCCCGGCGTGTCGGTTGCGTGAGTGACATCCAGGCAGAGACTCACATCGGGCATGAGGCGGTGGGTTGCCATGAGCGCACCATTACCCCCGATCTCTTCCTGCACTGCATTCAGGCAGACCAGGCGAAATGCCGGGGCACGCTTGGCAGCAGCAACCTTCTTCATGACCTGCGCGATGATGAACCCGCCGATCCGGTTGTCGATCGCCCGGCTGACCAGGCGCTGCTTGTTGAGCTCCATCGGGCCATCGGCATAAACCGCAGGGTGGCCCACGCGAATTCCAAGCGCTGTCACCTCCTCGGCCGAGGCAGCGCCCACATCCACCCAGAGCTGGTGGGGCCGGGGAGATTTTTCATTGGCGAGGTCGGACCGCAGGTGAATGGCGGTGTTGCCAATGATACCAGGGACTTCACCCTTGTCTCCAAAGATGCGGAGGCGCCGGCCGCGACCGGTGGCACTGTCACTGCCGCCCAGGCGGTCAAGCCGTAGAAATCCCTCGGAGGTGACCTGTTTGACCATGTAGCCGATCTCGTCGGCATGGGCCGCCAGCATGACGCTTCTCTTCCCTTCCCCCAGAATGGCCCAGGTGGAACCGTAGGCGTCGCAATCCACCGAATCAGCAGTGCGCTTGAGATAGCTGGACCACACCCGCTGCCCGGGCATTTCGAAACCCACCGGGCTGGGTGTTTCCAGCAGTTCGTACAGAAATTCCTTCTCTCGTCTGGTCACTGGAGAAACTCAAGCACCGCAGCGCGGCAATTCAAGTGCCAAGCCTCCAGGCTTGCGCTAAAACCCTCTCCTCCCATCCGGAACAGACCGAACACCCCGGCAACCCCGCTACCCCCCCGGGAACAGGCCGAGAAGGCTCCGGGGGCTGATCCCTATGTCTTCAGGTCGCGCACCTGGAAGGCCATCCACCCGCACACAAAGAGCGTGAGGTTCAGGCCAAACAGGAACGTGTAACTCTCCGCCACCTTGGCCCACGAAACATGGTTCTCGAGGGCATACACCCAGTTGCTCATCCGGTATATGAGCAACTGCTCCCGGTAGGGGGCCATGAAGGGCAGCATCTGCAGCACTGAATCTACAAAGAGGACACTGAGAGCGAGGATCGTTGCCGCCGCCGGCTTGATCCTGAGGCACGAAAAGGCAAAGCCGATGGAGGAGAGCGTGCACATGCTCAGACTCAGGAGAAGCGTGGCGAGGCAGAGCCGCCCTATGCCGGTGGCCACTTCCGGGAAAAAGGAAAAAACCCCGAGATCATAGTTCCACACGAAGAGGCCGCCGCCCCACCCCAGGGCGATGGTTGACATCAGGTAGCCGGAAATCCCGACAAACCACACAAAGGTCAGGGTGTAGACCAGGACCGCCACATACTTGATAGCGAGTAAACGCAGACGACTGATCGGTCGGGAGAGCACCATCCTGAGGTTCCCATCCTCGCTTTCCTTGGCCACTATGTCCCCCGATACCAGCGCGAGGTAAATCGCTCCCAGCATCGCCATGCTGAAGGCAAGCATCCAGTAGGTCACCGTAAGAGCTGAATAGTAATGATCCACCTCAAGCCCGGCATCCGACAGGATCTTCCCCATTTCATCACGTGGCTTATCAAGATTGAAGACCCAGAGAATGACCAGTTCAAGGGTGAGGAAGGCCCCATAGCCGATATACGTTCGGCGCCGGGCAAAGAGTTTCCTGAGCTCGCCCCTTAATTGGAGCAGGAAAAGTTTCAAGGGTTCTCCTCCTTTCCGGCCGGGCTGTTGGTGAACTCGAGATAAACGTCCTCCAATGAACGACGAAGCGGGGCCAGCCTCCGCACGTTCACTCCCGCCTCAACCAACTCACGGGCTACTGCCGCGGGGTCGGTGCCATCCGGGAAGCTGACCCTCCCGTCCACTCCCAGTTCCCGCCCCCCGAGCCTGCCGAAACATGCCCTTGCCCGCTCAGCAGGCTCAGCCTCGATTTCCAACGTCATCTCCTCATCCGCGATTCCCTCCAGACTCCCGTCATAGACCTTGCGGCCCTGCCTCACGATGGCTACCCGGTCACACATCTGCTCCACCTCGGAGAGCAGGTGTGAATTGAAAAGCACGGTCATCCCCCGCTCTTCCCGGAGTCGAAGGATGAAGTCACGGAACCATTTTATGCCCTCCGGATCGAGACCGTCGGTAGGTTCGTCCAGCAGGAGAAGTTTCGGTTCGGGGAGCAGGGCCTGCGCAAGAGCCAATCGCTGTCTCATCCCGTGGCTGTAGGTCGAGACCCGGGAGTGGATTCGGTCGCTGAGGTCGACCTCGTCCACAACCTCCAGAGCGGCCTTTTCATCGAATCCTCCCGAATAGCTCATCAGCACCCTGAGGTTATCCATGCCAGTCAGGTATTCATAAAAGGCTGGAGACTCGAATATCGCCCCGGCCTGGCGCAGAGCATCCGCCCTTCGACGCTGCACGGAATGCCCCCCTATGATTGCCTCGCCATGGTCGGGCTCCACCATCCCGAGAAAAATTCCCACGGCGGTACTCTTCCCAGCACCATTGTGCCCGAGCAACCCGAAGATTTCTCCCTCCCGCACCGTGAACGACACATCTTGCAGGGCCGGCTTTCCTCCAAACGACTTTGACAGGTTGGCCGCCTCGAGGATCACCTCGGAATTTGGATCAACTGCCACCACGCAGTCCCTCCATCTGTGGGATCCGCATGCGCTGGAGCAGCTCTACCGCAATTTCAAACAGCGGGAGGAATTCCATGAACTCGTCTGGGCCCATTTCTTCCATTGCCGCACGCAATCCAGCTTCGCCAATCCTCTCGTATTCCGTCTCGGCATCGAGGATTCCGTAACCAGCCTGCACTTCTTCCGGTAATTCCTTCCGGACAGCCTTCATTGCCTGCTTGATCCACTTGCGCCGTTTGTCACCAGGCTGCTGGTCGAAAGCCCCGATGGAGTGCTCGAGACCCTCCAGCAGAAGGCCGACAAACACCTCCCGCTCTCCCCTCGACAACTTGGAATAGAACTCACTCCTTATTTCGCCGAGACGAACCTTTGTATCACGGTTGAACTCCTGCCTGGCCAGCGAGTTCACCACTGCCTGGATTCGCTGGTCACGCACCCTTTTCTCTTCGCCCTCGGGCTCACTCTCCCGCTCCGACCAGTCGGAGAACTCCTCACCCTGGACAACCCCCTCCAGCGTATCGACCGTACTTCGCAACTCGCGGAAGTAACCCTGAGCCGCGAGGACGACCAGCCAGACCACGAGGCAGGTGAGCAAGCCTCTGGTGAACACACGCGTTTTCATCGACAGGGTAATCTAGGGCTCACCTCCCATCCCGCAACCGCGATTTCGGGAAGCAGTGCTACTCCTTCTTCCCGAAGCTCGCCCGGAGCCCGGCCAGCGAGGTCGCCCGCAGCACGAGGGCAAGAAGGCCATACACCGCCATGCCCGTCCCCACGATCAGCGCAAGGCCCACCATCTTCTGCCACTGCGAGCCCGCCAACCACGGCCCAAGGGCCCATGCGGCTACCCACACCGTTCCGCCCATCAGGACACTGGCCAGCACCATGCGGGCCAGTTTACGCCACTCCGAGGCCGCGATCCGCACGAATCCCCCCATTCCCCTCCAGAGCAGGATCACATTCACCCAGGCTGATATCGCTGTCGCAATCGCAATCCCCACATGCCCGTAACCGGTCGGCCGCAGAAGGTTGAAGAGAATCAGGCTGCACACGATGTTCACTGCCACCGCCACGCCCGCCATGAGCATCGGGCCCTTCGTATTCTCGCGTGCGAAGTAGGCTGGCTGAAGCACCTTGACCAGGACGTAACCCGGCAGCCCGAGCGCAAATCCTGCCAAGGCCCACCCGGTCTTGCTGACATCGTCGGCATCGAACTTCTCTCCCTGGAAGAGCCCTCCGATCAGCGGTTCGTGAATTGCAATCATGGCCGCCGCGGCCGGCAGGGTCAGCAGCATGGCAAGTTCCATCCCTCGTCGGATGCTTTCTGCCGCCTCATCCTCCCTCCCGCTTCGCAGACGGCGCGTCACCTCCGGCAGGAGGACCACTCCCAGCGCGATCCCCACCATGCCAAGGGGAAGCTGATTCACACGATCCGCATAGTAAAGGGTCGCAATTGCACCCTGCTGGAAGGAGGCGATGATCCCGCCCACCAGAAGGTTGACCTGCTGGATACCGGCCGCAATCACACCCGGCCCCATCAGGAGCAGCATTTTCTTGAGCTCCGGATTCCAAACCGGCTTGTGAACCAGCATGGCGGCCCGTGCGTGCGCACACGCCACCCAGAGTGCGAGAAACTGTAACATGCCCGCGATTGCAACCCCCCACGCCAAGGTCTTACCAACCCGCAGGTCGCCCTCCCAGCGCATCAACCAGATCCAGCCGAGCGCGCATACCAGGACTACATTGAGCAGGATGGGGGCCGCAGCTGGCATGGCAAAACGCTTGAACGTATTCAGGACCCCACTGAGGTGGGCCACCAGCGCCATGAAGAAGAGGTAGCAAAACATGATGCGGGACAGCGCAACAGTCTGGGCAAAGTTATCGGGGTGATTGCGGAACACCCTCAACGTCGCCCTTTGACCTCCTGCTTCCGAGGGATCCAGGTTAAAGTTGACGTGAAAGCTCTCGAAGCGGTGGTCACCGGGAAGTTTCACCCAGCCCCTTCCGCCAGGGGCGAGTCCGAAGGTCACCTTCTCGATCACTTCACCCTCATCGATGAAGTAGGGCTGGCGTAAATCCACCGGCTCCCGGCGCACTCCACTGACCGGGTTCGGACTGAATTGCGCGTGGAGCGGAACCAGCCCGGCTGAAGACAGAACCGGCCCGTCCAAGCCGAGGACGATTTCTGCCTCTCTCTTGTTCATTCGCACAAGGAGAGGAACGGCGTTTGCCTCCGGGCCGGACAGTGACATGTTCTTCAACTCCAACCGGCCGGACCAGTGGCCCACCGCCTCCCGCGTGTCCCCACTCACCTGGAAGTGTATTTCCTTTGCACCACTCGTGTTTATCTTGCGCTCGAAGAAGGCCTGCCCTCCACCAATGTCGCCAAGATCCTGCTCAAACTTCGGAAGGAAGCCCGGGACCACTACCATCATGACCCAGTGCATGCAGGGAATGGCAACGAGGGTCAGGATTCCAAGCACCCAGACGAGGGCCGAGAACGTATTGCGGGCGAAGGTGACTGCCGCCCCCGTTCCCTCTTCCTCCACCTTGCGTCCAAACAGCGGAACGAAAGCAGCATTGTAGGCTCCTTCCCCGAAGATGCGGCGGAACATGTTGGGGAAGCGAAAGGCCGCCACGAAGGCATCCGCTACCGGACCGGTTCCCAGAAACCGGGCAATGAGGATGTCCCGCAGAAATCCCAAGATCCGGCTCACCAGGGTGAGCCCGGACACCGTCATCATTGCCCGCACCATCCAACCCTAGGATGCCCGACCGGGGCCTGATGTTCAATGCCCATGCGACATTCCCCCAAATCAGGGGCGCTTCGCGGCCGCCCGCCGCAAACGATCCATGATCGCGGACCCGAGCCCCACGTCGCTGACCGGTTCAGCAACAATGGCATCGATTTTCCCGGTATCGAGCGCCCGCAGGGCGAAAAAAAAGCGCACCGCGGCCTCCGCCAGCTTGCCCTTCCCCGGGCTGAGGACCTCGACCCTGCTCCAGGCATGCCGCTCGACATATCCGTCCCTCGGATCCCCGCGATAACTGAGGAGCGCGTAGTTCTTTCCCTCCTCCGGAACAAATTCCTCGGGCTTCTCGAAAAGGTGAACGGGAGCCATCGGGGCATAGTGCGACTCAAGAGTGCCCGGCGCTTCTGGCCTGCCAGGAGTCACCCGGCCGGCCTTCACCACCCGGCCGAACCTGCGAAGTTCCTCCCGGGTCACCGGCCCCGGCCGGAGGAGCCGCAGGGTCGGACGTTTCTCCCCCTCCTCTACCGCCACGATGGTGCTTTCCAAACCGTTTGTACACGCCCCCCCGTCTACGATGAGCGGAATACGCCCCTCGAGCTCGCTCATGACCGCACTCGCCGAAGTCGGACTGATGCGCCCGAAGCGATTCGCGCTTGGCGCCGCCAGGGGCCCCAGCTTCTTCGTGAGATAACGCATGACCTCGTGATTGCTTGCCCTTACCGCCACGGTAGACAATCCACTCGTCACGAGATCGGGCACATCCTCGTGCCTGGGAAGGACCAGGGTGAGCGGACCCGGCCAGAAGGCTTCCGCCAGGTCCTTTACGACCTCCTTGATTCCCTCCGGCACCACCGCCACCCGGCCGAGATCCCGCAGGCCGGACACATGCACGATCAGTGGATCGAAGGCTGGCCGCTCCTTCGCCGCGAAAATCCTCGCCACCGCCGCGGCATCGAAGGCGCAGGCCGCCAGGCCATAAACCGTTTCCGTCGGGACGGCCACGACCTCTCCGGAGCTCAGGACCTCGGCAGCCTCCCCGGCGACCTCCCGCCAGTTTTCGAAGTCAGCAATCTCAACACGCGTCTGCACGCCCCCGTGTAGACAAAGAACCCAGGGGATGGCAGGAAGAAAGAGGTCTCCGCCCCGACAATCTTCGCCGGCTTCCGATTTGAGTTCAGAATCGCGCATTCTCACCTACCCTTTTCCTGTATGGCAAGCCCATCCGAAACGCCCAAGAATCTCATCCTGATCGGCTTCATGGGTTCCGGGAAGTCCTCCATTGCCCGGGAGCTTTCGAAAACGCTCGGATATCCCGTGGTGGACACGGACAGCCTGATCGTCGAGCGCGCGGGCAAGCCGATCCGGAAAATCTTCGAGCAGGATGGTGAGGAAAAATTTCGGGATCTCGAGGCGGACACCCTGCGGGACCTTGAGGAATCCCGGCCCTCACGCCTCATTATCGCCACGGGAGGAGGCGTGATCGCACGCCCTGACAACTGCGAGATCCTGCGCCGCCTTGGCTTCGTGGTCTGGCTCGTGGTCTCGGCGGAGGAAATCATCAAGCGCACCTCCAAGAGCCGGGAACGCCCCCTCCTCAACAACAAGGATCAGCGCGGAACCATCGACCGTCTCCTCTCGGAACGCCGTGAACTCTACCGGGCTACCGCCCACCAGGCCGTAGAGACCGATGGACTTACTTTCCCCGAAATCACCACTGGAATCCTGGAATCAGCCCGCTACTTCTTCGCGCAGTGATAGTCTGTTTCCGATGCCACTCTCTGCATGGCCTTGCGGTTTCGGAAGTCCTCGATGAATTCGNGCATGTCCGGTTGTTTCCGCGCCCGGCCAGGCCAGCAACGCTGGAATAATAACGCATCCGCGCCAGCATCCCACCGCCTTCCTGCTGCCCCAAGGCAGCATCCTCTCCCCCCATTTCCCGGAATTCACTTTTCGCTATTCGGAATTTAGAGTTGCCAAGGAAGGCGATACCCTGTTCCCGCCGCTACCCCAAACCCGTGGATCCCTCTACAGCCAAAAGCAACGTGCAGTTCATCGCCGCCCAGCTGGGCTTCGACGACTGCCGGGTGGCCCCTGCGAACCGGGCCCGCCACGCTGACGAATTCCTGCAATGGGTGGCGGAGGGTAAAGCCGGGGACATGGCCTGGCTGGAGCGCAATACCCAACGCCGGACCGACCCCCGTGAAGTCCTTCCCGGNGCACAGGCCGTGGTTTGTCTCGCCCTCAATTACTATCCCGGCCCGGAGGACCCCAACCCGGCCTACCGCATCGCCCGCTACTCGTGGAATGACGACTATCACGACGTCATTGAGGAGAAACTGGCAGATCTCGACCTCGCCATGCAGGAAATGGGCGGCGCACAGCGCTACTACGTGGATACCGGGCCCGTGCTCGAAAGGGACTTTGCCTCCGAGGCAGGTCTCGGGTGGAATGGCAAATCCACCGTCCAGATCCACCGCCGACTCGGCACCTGGTTCTTCCTTGCAGAACTCATCACAACCCTTGCGCTCCCTCCTGACCCGGTCCTCAGGAAGCACTGCGGGAATTGCACCGCATGCCTCGACTCCTGCCCCACCAACGCCATCCCACGGCCACATTTCGTGGACGCTCCACGCTGCATCTCCTACCTGACGATCGAGCACAAGGGCGCNATTCCCCTGGAGTTACGCCCTCTGATCGGCAACCGCCTCTACGGCTGTGATGACTGCCTGAGCGCCTGTCCCTGGAATCGTTTTGCGAAAGCAAGTCGCGACCTTCGCTTCCACGCCCGCAAAGAAGTATTTGAGCACAACCTGCGAGACTTCCTCGCTCTTTCCGATGAGGAATTTCGCCAGCTTTTCCGCAAATCCCCCATCAAACGAATCAAGCGTCCCCGCTTCCTGCGCAACGTCTGCGTGGTCCTCGGTAACACGGGCACCAATGAGGACCTTCCGGCCCTGCGAGTGGCAGGTGAGGACCCCGATCCTCTCATCGCCGAACACGCCCTGTGGGCCATCGCCGAAATCGAAAAACGACTGTCCTGAGAAGGATTCCCCGACAATGCCGGTTCTATGCCAGGTGGGTCGCGCCTCTGCTCAGAGACCCTGCCTTGAGTCGGAGGCGGAGAAGGTCGGACACCACATCCCCGGCGAAGACAAGAAGCGCACCCATGAGAACATAGAGAAGCATGTCGTCGTAATAGAGCCGGGTGTTCGCCTCATCAATCAGGCTTCCCAGTGAGAGCACGCCCAGCATTCCCAGCACCGTCGCTTCCCTGATGCAGGTTTCCCACCGGTAAAACAGGAGCAGGAGGAAGCGGCTGAAGGACTCGGGCAGAAGGCTTCCCAGGAAGCTGCCACGCCTCGTTGCCCCCTGCGCCACCAGCACCTCACCCGCCCGTGAGAACCGGTTGTCGACCACCTCACTTCCCAACCGGAGAAGAATTCCTCCATTATGCAGGGCCAGCGCAATGACCAACGGCCATACGGTGGGGCCCAGGACCTGCAAAAGCAGGAAGGCGAGGATATACTCCGGAATCGATCGCATCACGAGGGCCCCCACCCGGAGGAGGCATCCGAACCCGGCTCGCAACCCGCTCAACCGCTCGCGGCCACCAGGCACCCCCAAGGGGTTGCGCCCCCCCAGGGAACGGGCCGCAAAGGGCACCGCCAGGAGAGCCACACAACCTGCAACCAGAATCGCAATCGTCCCAATGTGGAATGTTCGGTGCAGGGCCACGGCCCCTCGGGGCCAGACCCGCTCCTTCAGCCAAGGTCCGAATTCGCTCCAGTCGTTATCCGCTTCCCTGACCGGATGAGGAATAGCCTCGTGCATGAAGCGCTCCAGGTTCGCCTGACGCCGCTCGGCTGGAAGCGATGACTGCCACTGCTTCTCGGCCATCCAGCCCAGCACTATTGCGCCGGCTGCAATGAACAGAGAAGCACGCAGGGCGGGGGAGCGCGGTCGCTTGCGCCGTAGCTCGGCAACTGGGTCATCCGCCTCCCCGGCTTCGCGCGCTGGCCTCGGGCGCGAGAGGCGCCTGCGAACCAGCGCACCCCACTGGTCCACCAAGAGGACCGCGATCAGAAGAACGTAGAGGTAGGTCCAGATTTCTCTCAGGTGGCCATCCTCGTAAGCTGTCGCGATGTGGTAGCCGAGAGTGGGAATTCCCACGAATCCCAGAATCGCAGAGGAACGAACTGCACACTCAAGGCGGTAGAGTGCATAGGTAATCAGGTCCGGAAAGGCCCGCACTCCTATCCCGATCAGGAAGGCCGCAGAAGATCCCGCTCCACCCGCCCGCAGGACGCCAGCCGCGCTGGCCTCCTGCTCGTCGATCAACTCTGAAAATACTTTCGCCAGGGTTCCGCCATAGGGCAGCGCGATCGCCAGCACGGCCGCCAGCGGGGACGTGCCCACGGCTGTGATGAACAGAAGGGCCCAGAGCAACTCGTGAACCGAACGGGCAAGGGTTGCCAGCAGTCGAACCACTATCCGCGTCGACTTCAGGACCCGGAGCAGGATCCGGCCCGAAGACGAGCGCCGGTTGAAAACCGGCCACCACGCCCGGGACCCCAGCACCCCGAGGAGGACACCCGCACCAAGGGCCATGCTCATCGCTACCACCGCGTAGCGCAGCGTCAACAGGAGCGAGCGTCCCACCTTTTCCCAGAAGGGCGGAGCGGTAGCGGGCAAGTCCCCGGACTCGTAGTCGAGCGCCGGCTGAAACGCGGCTTTCAGGAATTCTCCTGCCAGTCTGAGTCCCCCTTCCGAAGGCTTAAGGTCATCAGGCTTCGCTCCGAGCACAAGAAGTCCCACCACGAACAGCAGGATCGCGGCCAGCAAGGTGAGGCGTCGGCTACCCAGCCAATGACGCGATCTGGAAAACTCCGCCATGCGCACTTCCTCGTACTACTCTTCTCCCGTGGCATAAAGCGCCCGAAGTTTCTCACTGCAAACCTCCCCCGCAGGCTCGTCAAAAGCCACCCGCCCCGCCTGCAGGCCGATCAGGCGGGGAAAAAACTCTCGAGCCAGATCCACATGGTGGAGACTCATGATCAGGGTAATCCCTTCCTCCCTGGCCTCCCGGGTAAGCAATTCGAGCAGGCTGCGCGCTCGACCCGGGTCGACCGAAGCGACCGGCTCGTCCGCCAGGATGACTGCCGGCTCCTGGTAGAGCGCCCGCGCGATCGCTACCCGCTGTTGCTGGCCTCCCGACAGCGTATCGGTCCGCTCATACAGTTTTTCAGGGATGCCCAGACGCTCCAGCAGACCCCGTATCCGCTCCGCCTCCTGCATCCGCGTCAGGACCAGGCGGCGCAGGAGTCCAAGAAATCCAAGTTTACCTGCCTTTCCGCACAGCACGTTTTGCAAGACCCGGAGGTTCGGAACCAGCCCCAGATCCTGGGGAACCCAGGCCAGCCCACATCGAAGTTCCCGCAATTGCCCCGCCGTCAGCCCGGCGAGATCCTGTCCAAAGACCTCTACCGAACCGCTCTCAGCCATGAGCCGTCCGTTCATCAGCCCGAGGAGAGTGCTCTTGCCGCTCCCGCTCGGACCAATGACACAGACCTGTTCGCCTTCCTCGACCGGGAAGGTCACACCCTGAAGGGCGCGCACGCCACCAAAGGACACTCCCGCCCCGGTGAGTTGGACGACCGTGGCCAAGGCTAGCGCATCAGGCCAAGCTCCTTGGCCACCGCCTCGATTCCTGCGAAATCCTCATTCTTGGCCGGGATCAGTTTGTCGCGGTTAAAAGCCTTGAGGACCTCCTTGTCCTCACACTCCACGAGGACCTTCTGCAACTTGTCGATGAACCCCTCGCCAAAGTGCTTGTCGAGATCACCGTGCACGGTGAGATTATAGTCCGCATAGTCCGGGGTCACCCAGATGATGGGCGCCTTCTCGGGGTCCAGTTTGCCCTCGGCCACCATCGAGTCATAGGTTTTGAAGTTGATGGCTCCAACCTGCACCGAACCGGCCTGGACCGCTTCGGCGGTGGCAACGTGCCCCCCCGACTTCTGGAACTGAACCTCCTTGGAGAAAAACTCCTCTGCCGACTTACCTGTGCTCTGCTTGATGAAGTATTCAGGCATGAGACGACCGGAAGTTGAACTGGGGCTACCAAAGGTAAAGGTGAGATCCTTGATGGCGTCTGCCGGAAACTCCTCACTCCTCGGCAATCCAGTCGAGGCGTTGGCAATGAAGTAACTTTTGAACTGCGGATCCAGATCCCCCTGGGCGATTGCGCGCGCGGTCTTGACCCGGTCGCGGGCCTGAACTCCCGTGAAACCACCAAACCAGGCCATATGAACCTCCCCGTTGGCGAAACGCTGTACCGAGGCCGCGTAGTCCTTGGAGATCGAGAATTCAACCTTGATATCGAGCTTCTCAGAAAGATAGGCCTTGAGGGCTTGGAACCTCGCCTCCTGGTCGCTGACCTTCTCATCCGGAATAGCCGTGATCACCAGCGCAGGGGAGCTAGCTCCACCGCTGCCGGTTCCCGACCCATCAGATTCTGTTCCCTTCTCTCCACAACCGACCAGAAGGCCTGCCGCTGTCACGCTCATTATTACCAATGCTGTTCTTGCTTTCATAGCTGTGTTCAATGCTGGTGATGGAATCCAACGGTGGTTTGAACGAGGGCACCCTGTTCACAGCACAAAAAAACCGCCGGGTCTGCATCAATACGCAGAGCCAGGCGGCTGGTAGCCGTGTCGCTGAGCGCCGACCGACGCTCGTTACTGTGTTCTCGTTTCCGTCTCATGTTGAGCGGCCAAATCCCGCGGGCGCAGATCCTCTACCCCATCAGACCGCCTCTTCCTAGAGAAAACTTGAGTCCTCGCCCCCCTCAGGGCCCGGACATATCGGCCCTTGGAGAAACCGGAGCCTGTGTATTCGGACTGCAGGTGGGAAAAGCCCGCTCCCCGCACTGACCAATCCTTCCTTTGCAAGGAACAGCCCACCACCCTTTGAAGGCTGGGCTTGTGCAGGCCAGGGCGGCGCGAAGGCCTCATCAGTCATCACGGGGCCTTGTCATCCAGTCCGCACATCTGCTTCAGACATCGCCAGGCCATCTGCCCCCGACTTNGGAAGGGGCGCTCCGGACATACTACCTCCCAGTCCTCCTCTTCCGCTATCGCCTGTAGCTCCGCCCCGGGATTGACGACCATCACCTCCTCACAAAGGCGGAGCATGGGCAGGTCCACCGTGCTGTCCGAGAAGCCGCTGCTGTTCTCCTGGATCCCTTCCTCCCGGATCTCTCCTTCCTCAAGAAGGCGGGACACCTTGACCTCCCGCTTGTTGTTTCCTCCGGTAAAATCAGGAAACAGGGGCATCAGGTCCCCGAACTCGACCCTCGTGCCATAACTGGCATCAAACCCCAGAGCCTCCCCCAGGGGCCGGGCGTAGAACTCGGGGCTGGCAGATACCAGCACAAGCCGACGGCCCTTCTCTCGCTCCGCCACGAGCACTTCCAGCATGGACGGATAAAACTCCCGGGGCACGTAGTAATCAACGAACTCCNCNACCAGTTCCTCCAGCCGTTGCCGTGGCATCCGCCAGAGAAAGGAAAGGAAGACCCGCTTCAACCCTTCGGACCCAAGCACCCTGGCAAGAACGAGGAAAGGAAGGAAGAGAAGGAGGTATGCCCGGCGCAGAGGCTCTCTCCGCAGGACCCAGTTGCAGAAAAGCAGCTGGGTATCCCACGCGATCAGGGTCTGATCGAGATCAAAGAGGGCGATCCCGCCCTTCTCCTGTCTGTTCGGCATGAATTGGATTCGGGTAAATTCAGTTCCTCCCGGAGAGAAGCGCGTACCGTCTCCCTCCTCCTTCATTCTGGCAACAGCAATCTTGGCCGGTTACAGAAGAAATCCCCGGCGAACCCTGAAAACCGGAGTTGCCAGATCACCAACTCCCGACTTTGTTGGACCACGTGAAACCCTCATCCCTTATCCCGGTGGCAACTACTGCGCTGGCAATGACCTCCGGGTTGCTCCACGCCGAGGGCGAACCCACCAACTTCCGGGCGACCACCCCGTTTCTATCGGGCAGGGTGGTTGAGCTGGCATGGGAGGACAACTGCGACGATGAAATCCACTATGCGATCCAGGTCCTCCCCGAGGGCGGGGANTGGGTCGACGTTGGAACTTCCCCGCCCAACAGCACCCTGTTTTTCCTGCAGGGTGGAGGAGCCAACATCACCGCATCCTTCCGCGTGCGCGCGNTGCGTCCCGAAAACAGTTCAGAGTGGACCTCTCCCATCGAACTCACCCTTCCCGCCGACCTGGCCATCGAGGCCGGCCGTTTCGTGGGCGGCACGGTCGGCGAACCCCTCGCCGGCCCCGCCCTCGACATCTTCACCAACCCGCCTGGTGGCTCGGCCGACAGCTTTGCGGTGAATGATCTTCCGGAAGGCTGGGAGTTCGATACCACGACGGGCGTCATTACCGGTACCCCCTCCGCCCCGGGGGTCTATCGCCCCATTGTTTCCGCAACCGACGGAACGAACACAGTCAGNACGTTCGTCACCTTCCGGGTAAAACCGTCCCCCTCCGGCCCGGTGGAGGAGACTCCCGTCCCGGACTTTCTTCTTCTCTCCCCGGGTTCGGGAGAAACGGTCGTCCACGATCTCGCCCCCCACTTCCGCGACCCCGACACCTCCACCGCCATTCGCCTCGAGACCAACCTCGGGGACATCAATGCCATTCTCTACCCGGAGGCCTGCCCCGCCCACGTCGAGAACCTCCTCAACTACATTGACCGTGGCGACTACGACGGAGTCGTCTTCCACCGTTCGGCGGTGATCGCCACCTCGGGCGTAGACGTGGTCCAGGCCGGNCTCATGAAGCCGGATGGGAATGGCGCATACACCCGTGTTGAAATCGATGCCAGGGTGGTGGACGAACCCGCCTTTTCCAATCTCACCGGCACCCTCGCCATGGCGAAGACCAACTCCCCGAACAGCGGATCAACCCAGGTCTACTTCAACACCATCGACAATATCACCCTCGACGGTCCGCAGCTCAACGGAGGATACACCGTCTTCGGCCGGGCCACTGCCGGATCGCTTCCCGTCCTCGCCGACATGCATGCACGGCCCCGCGGCAACTACTCACTCACCCTCGACGGCATCGCGCAAACCTTCAACGACCTGCCNACCCTNGCCGCCCCTGAAGGAGCCGTCCCCACCATCGAGGAATTGCACCGGGTCATCCTCGCACNCCGCATCAACGAGGTTNTCTCCTACCGGATCGAGTCGACCAGCAATCCTGAGCTTGCCCTCGTCTCGATCAATGGTTCAGAGCTCAGGATCAACCCGGTCCCCGGCCGCACCGGGAACACGACCATCGGCCTGCAGGTGCGCGACCTGGACGACACCATCCTCGAGGTGGAAGTATTGTGCTGGGTCCTCGATCTCGAATTCACTCCCGGCCTNTCGGCTGGCGGCCATCCCACCGCCACCTTCCGCTACGAAACCCAGCCCCCCGGCCTCGCCTACGAGGTAGAAAGCTCCCTCAACGGCNAATCCTGGACCAGTATCTGGCGAAGTGCAGACGGCCTNGCGGCTGCTCCGGTCATCGGGAACGAGAATTTCGGCAGTTTTCGCCGCCTCACCATCGAGGACGCCTCGATCACTTCCCCGCCCAGCCACACCGCTTTCCTGAGGATCGTGGTTACCAAGGNCCCCTGACGCTCCGAACACCCTCGCGAAACCCGGCCCCAGCCCGGCCGNGCATCCGCGCTCGAAGTCACTCCATGATTCCCCCCGCCTCCTGGTCTTCGTCAATCCTGATCGCCATCATCCTGCTGGGCGCCNCACCCATCCAGTCCCGGGCGCAGATCCTGGCTGATTTCGTGGTCGGGAACCGCGACAAGGAATTCGGGCGCTTCACAGTCCAGCTGGACTTCTTCTACTCTCCCCACGCTGTCGGCAATTTCATCCGCCTGGCTGAAGGCATGGTCCCGTGGCTTGACGTGGTGGACGGACGTGTTCGCAANGAACCCTTCTACGATGGCCTGACCTTTTATTCGACCAACCCCGGGGTGGAGGTGGTCTCCGGTTCCCGGGACGGGGAGGGAAGGGATGGCCCCGGATGGACATTCCGAGATGACTTCACCAGCGCTGGCTCGGGGCAATACACCATGTTCATGGAGAACGAGGGTCCCAACCGCAACGGGAGCCGCTTCTTCATCAATATCCCGTCCACCCTGGCCGCCAACCCGGACCGGGCCGGCAGATCCTACACCGCGGTAGGTGTAGTCCTGATTCCGAATACCCTGCCGGGTGGGAACGGCCGCGCCACCGTTTCCGCAATCTCAAACAANCCGGGCGGTTTTCTCCATGTGGACTCGATCAAGGTGAGCTATCTCAACGAGGAGGCCCGCGCCTTCCGCAGGAACCTGACCAATCCCAGCCACCCCTCCCTCTTCCTGCTGCCCTCCGCCCGGCCAACCCGCTTCGACTTCCGCCGTGAGGGGGACTCCGTCNTGCTCCACTGGGACGACACCCCGGGCTCCGTGCTGCGCCTCTGGAGCTCCCCGGACCTCCGGACCTGGATCGGGTCCCTGGATCTTTTCAANATCCCCGGTGGTGAATCCTTCGGTTACGACCTGACTCCAAATTTCGGCTTCTCTCCCCGGGGGTTCTTCCGTGGAGGCGTGGTCGAGTATCCCCACTGGCCCTCCACCGAGCGGCCCCTTGCCGGCTCCACCATCATCGCCAGCTTCCTCACTCCCGGTGCGGGCGNGGCCGAGACCACCTTCGTCTTCGATCACACTGGACGTTCCGGAATCTACAACGGCTCCTTTGGGCCGGGTGAGTTTTCCGTGCCAGAGATCACGACCACCCCCTATTCAAACGAAATCCAGTTCAANTCCGAGACCGGCGCAATGCCCACCTACCGGTTCACTCTTCACTACGACCTCACCTGGTCCAACAACTTCCCTCCCCTCGCCGTCCCGCGGATAGCCAATCCCAGCCGTCTCGAGGGATTCGAGCTCCTCCAGCCTGNCAACCCCCTCCGGGGCGGAACCTGGAAATACGTGCCGGGNCAGTAGANNCCCGTGAAGTTCAGCTCGCCTCCAAANCCCGGANCCACGGAACACGGGAACCCGCCGGTCTGGCGGCCGGTTCCAANAAAAAGACCGGCAGATTGCTCCGCCGGTCTGGAAACTTGCCNGCAGTCTACCGGCTTACTGGCCGGTCGATGACTCNGCCAGGGTCACCTGGTCGCCGGGCTGNATCCGCACCCCGGGATTGATATCGCGGGCATTCAGATCACAGACGGTCTGGTTCGCCTCGACCGAATTCGGGNTCAGGCGGCCCAGGAGGCGCCCATTGCGCGTGATCAACAGCTTCGACTGCGGAGTCACGTTTGAATTGTTGGTCCCGAGGTTGATGATCACGAAACCCCACGTCGAGTCCACCTTGGTGATGGCCCCTACCTTGGCGTTCCGGGCGATCTTGGTCCGGATCTTGGTGAGGCGGTCACTCTCCCGGGCATTGTTGGCCCGCTTCTCCGCGACATCCTTGGTCAGCTTTGCAATGTGCTCGTTGAGAAGATCAAGATCGTCACTCTTCTTCTTGCGCAACTCCTGGAGACGCTTGATCTCAGCGGGCACCTGGGCCCAGGGAACGGGCACGCCCTTGAGGGCCTCGTCAATCTTGGCCTTGATTTCAGCGAGCTGGGCGAGACGGGCATCCGCTTCGTCGATCTTCACCTGAGCCTCTTCCGTGGCCCTGTTCATGTTCCGCTCGTCGGACTGCATCTCCTCCATCTCCGCGATCAGGGTCGCGTTCTTGACCTTGGCCTGCTCCAGGGAGTCCTGGGTCTCCTTGAGGGTATTCTCGGTCTTCTCGATGGTACCCTCGACCCTTTTCTTGGTATCGCTTTTCTCAACAAAGGTATCGATCTCGTTCTGGAGCTTGTTGGAGTTGTCGTAGCTCAAATAGGCTGCGCCCCCGATGACGAGGATGGAAAGAATGTAGAAAATTGTCTTCATCGTATCGTAAACTCAGGGGTTAACCGAAGGGATCCGCATCAGCCGGCTCGGGTTCTGGCTCAGGGGCGAGCGGGTCATCCGCCGGCTCCGGATCGGGGGCGAGCGGAGCTTCATCAAGCGGCTCAGGGCTTGCGGGGGCCGGCGCGGGCACACCCTCGGGTGCTGGNGCGACAGCCTGCTGGGGAGCACGAACGGTATCTCCGGTTTGCACGCTTTCCCCATCGACNATCGAATCAGGAATGATGTCGGCCGCTGCTCCGTTCGATTCAACGGTGGTCACGAGGAGCTTGGCGATGGGCTCTCCGTCCCGCACCACCTCCAGGGTGGAGTTCTTGACGATGCCAAGATTGTCTCCTCCGGCGAGCGTCACGAAGCCAAGGGTGGCGTAGACGCTGCGGATCCGGGTAACCGCTTCGGGATTGCTCTCTCCCGACACCCTCCAGCTGATCCGCTTGCGAACATCGGCGAGGGAACGCTCTACTCCGGCGCGCTGGGCCTCAAGATCAGCCCGGGAGGCCTCACCCTGTGTGATATCGAGATCGATGCGGCGGAGATCACTTTGCAGCTCGCGCAACTCAGCAAGAACCTGATCCACATCCCCGAACTCCTTGATGCTGTCTTCCTTCTCCGCAACCTCCGCGGCCTTGGCCTTGGCCTCGGCCTCCTTCGCTGCGAGCTTCGACTTGAGATCGGCGTTCTTNGCCGCCTGGGCCTCGTTCTCCTCGGTCTTCTTCTCGTTGTCGGCGTTGACCGCGGCGAGCTCTTCTGAAGTCGNTTTCAGCTCATCCCGCTTGTCGGAAAGATACTGCTGCTTTCGGGCGAGAGCAGCCTCCATTNGCTGCCGCTTGTAAATCCATCCCTGGTAACCAACCCCTTCCTCTTGCTCTCTTCCCTTGTTCTGGAAAGCGACGACTGCAGCGACGGCCAGGACGATGGCTGTTAAAATCGCAAATATATTTGCCATGAGGTTTTCGTGCGTTTGAGATTCAGGTCAGGTTGGACTGCCATCCGGATGGGTAAGGGATCGTGGACAGTGGGTAGGTGCGGGCGCAGACTAACGACCAGCTTTCCGCCGTAACAACCCTAAAATTCCCGGAAAAACCTTCCCTGTCTTTACAAAATGCTTGCCTCGGNCCTATTTCCGCCCGGCCAATGAAGACGATTCTCCGGGTTCTCAGCTACCTGCGCCGTTACCCCTTCCTAGGTAGCGCCCAGCTCTTCTGTGCCACCCTGATGGCCCTCAGCGTGATCGTGTTCCCCTCCGTGACGGGACACGTGGTCGACGAGGTGATCCCCCGGCCCGAGCNCCATGGACAGCTGATTTTCTGGGTTTTCGTCGGATTACTCGGTTTTTTCCTCAGGGACGCCCTGAATTGNGGGCGGATCATCCTGAACAACCACTTCGAGCAGCGGGTCATCTTCGACATCCGCTCGGATCTCTACCAGAAGCTCCAGCGGCTGCCCCTGCGCTGGTTCGACGGACGCCGCACGGGTGACATCATGACACGGGTCGTCGAGGACGTGACCGCCATGGAGCGGGTCCTGATCGACGGGATCGAACTCGGCCTCGTGGCCGTGATCCAGCTCCTCGCGGTGGGCCTGGTGATGTACTATACNGACCTCACGGTGGCACTTTGGGCCACCCTGCCTGTTCCCTTCCTCATCCTCGGGGCGTGGATCTACACCAAGGATGCCCGGGAACGCTACCGGGGCCAGAGAGAGGCTGCCAGCGACATGAATGCCCTCCTTCACGACAACGTCTCCGGGATCCGCCAGATCAAGTCCTACACTGCGGAGTTTGAGGAGCACGAGCGCTTCGACAGCTTCTCGAACAAACTTCGCCAGGCCAGCCTGCGCATCATGCGCTGGTGGGCCTTTTACTCACCCGGGATGTCCTTCGTGNGCATGATCGGTTATGTCCTCGTGCTCGGCTTCGGAGGCCTCGCGGTCATGAACGGCCGGATGGAACTGGGCGATCTCGTCCTGTTCTTCCTCCTGCTCTCCCTCTTCTACGAGCCGGTCACCAAGCTCCATCAGCTCAACCAGATGGCTCTCTCTTCCCGGGCGGCGGCCGACCGTGTCTTCGAGATCCTCGATGCGGAGGACGAACCGCANGCCGAGGACGGCACCCCCCTGCCACAGCCGGTCAGGGGACATGTCCGCTTCGACAAGGTCTCCTTCNCCTACGGGGAACAACCCACCCTCCGGGAGGTCAGCCTTGAAGCGAGGCCGGGGCAGACGGTGGCGCTGGTCGGGCCCACCGGGGCGGGAAAATCAACGGTGGTNAATCTCCTGTGCCGGTTCTACGAGTACGGCGNAGGATCGATCACCATCGANGGCCAGGAACTGGGNGAAACCAGCAAATCCTCCCTTCGGTCTGCACTCGGATGCGTCACCCAGGAGGCCTTTCTCTTCAATGGAACCGTTCGCGAGAACCTCTGCCTTGCCAGACGGGACGCGGGAGAAGAGGACCTCTGGTCCGCCCTGCAGGCGGCCCGCGCCGCGGAGTTCGTCCGAGCCCTTCCCGACGGCCTCGATACCAACGTGGGCGAGCGGGGCGTGAAACTGTCCGGCGGCGAAAAGCAACGCCTCTCCATCGCNCGCGCCCTGCTCAAGGACCCGCCCATCCTTCTGCTCGATGAAGCAACTGCTTCNGTTGACTCCGAGACCGAGCGCCTCATCCAGGAAGCCCTCGAGGCTCTCATGGCCAATCGAAGCGCCTTCGTCATCGCCCACCGGCTCTCCACTATCCGCAAGGCCGACCGCATTTACGTGCTGAACGATGGCATCGTGGCNGAGCAGGGAACACACGACGAATTGCTTGAGAGCGGCGGGCTCTACGCCGAGCTGTCGAGGCAAGCCTTTCTAGCGGAACAGGGGGAGGTCTTCTCGTAGGATCCTCGATTTCAAAGATTTCGCGTGAATTCCCGCGGCGTTCGTGGTTCTCATCCGGCCCGCAATTCCTGTCCCATGATCGACATCCGTGCCATCCGTGAAGACCCCGAGGCCATCGTCGAACGCCTGGCTCTCCGTCACGACGGCTCTGCCGCCATGATCGCCGAGGTCCTGACCTGTGACGAGGCCCGCCGCAGGGCGGAGACCGAAAAGCAAAAACTCCAGTCCGAACGCAAGAAGACGTCGAAGGAGATCGGGGCTCTCCGCTCCCGTGGGGAGGACAGCTCAGCCATCGAGGCCGAGGTNAAGAAAATCGGCGAGCGGATCAAGGAACTGGAGAGCGAAGGGGCCGAGGCCGAGACACGACAGACGGAACTGCTNCTGAACATTCCCAACCTCCCGCATGAGGCAATCCCGCGGGGCGAGGGTGAAGACGAGAACCCTGAACTGCGAACCTGGGGCCAAAAACCGGAGATTGNCGATCCCCGGGATCACGTTGAACTCGCCGAGCAGCACGGGCTCATCTCATTCGAGGATGGGGTGCGCGTTGCCGGGAGCGGGTTTCCGGTCTTCCGCGGGGNGGGTGCCCGCCTGCAACGCGCCCTCATTCAGTATCTCCTGGATATNCAGACCCGCGAGCATGGCTACGAGGAGGTCGGCGTGCCCTACGTGGTCAAACGCGCATGTGGTATCGGGACCGGCCAGTTGCCCAAGTTTGCCGAGGAAGTGTATCCCACCGAGAACGACGAACTCTTCCTCATCCCNACCGCCGAGGTTCCCGTNACAAACCTCTACCGCGAGACGCTGCTCCAGGAGGGCGATCTTCCCATCAAGATGACCGGTCACACTCCCTGCTGGCGGAGGGAGGCCGGAAGCGCAGGCCGGGACACGCGGGGCATCATCCGGGTGCACCAGTTCGACAAGGTCGANCTCGTGCAGGTCGTCCACCCCGACACTTCCTTCGACGCCTTGGAGGAGCTNACCGGGCATGCGGAAAGGATCCTGCAGTCCCTCGGCCTCCATTACCGGGTGATCGAACTGTGTGGCGGTGACATTGGGTTCGGGGCGGCCCGCACGTATGACATCGAGGTCTGGGCACCCGGGCACGGGAAATACCTTGAGGTTTCGAGCTGCTCAAACTTTACCGACTACCAGGCCCGCCGGCTGAAGCTGCGGTTCAAGGATAGCGAGGGGCGGAACCGGTTCTGCCACACGTTGAATGGCTCAGGGACCGCTCTTCCGCGCCTCTACGTGGCAATTCTGGAACAGTACCAGCAGGCCGATGGCTCGATCTCCATCCCAGAGCCACTGGTTCCCTACTTCGGCGCAGACAAGATCGGCTGAAAACACTTTCCCTCTTCTTTCCAGCCGCATGGAGGCCGGGGGAAGCGGCTCTTCGAGCTGCAACCATGCCTCCTTGCTAAATGCGGCGGATAGGCACTATTCTCGGCACGGAAAAGATGCCGCTGTCCCTCGATCCGCGCCTCTCCCCTCGGCGACGCTACTTGCTGGGAATCTCGGGAGGGCGCGATTCAGTCGCCCTTCTGCATTGCCTCCTTGAAGCCGGAGCCCGCAATCTCGTCCTCTGCCATCTCAATCATCAGTTGCGCGGACTCTTTTCCTCTCATGATGCCGCCTTTGTGCGAGAGCTGGCTGAGGCCCATGACCTGCCCTTCGAGATCGCGCGGGCCAACGTCCAACGAAGGTCAGAGGAAGAGAACATCTCCCTCGAGGTTGCGGCGCGCCGGGCACGGCACGATTTTTTTTCCGATTGCGCGCGCAGCCACCGCTGTCCACGAATCCTCCTCGCCCACCATGCTGACGACAATGCCGAGACCATTCTTCTCAATCTCCTGCGGGGGTCATCCGGACTGCGGGGGATGCAGTTCGAAAGCGAACTCACCGTGAACCGGAAGAAACTGAAGCTCCTCAGGCCCCTGCTCGACGTGCGGCGTAGCGCCATCGATGCCTACCTCACGGAACGCCACATCCCTTTTCGTGACGACGAGACCAACAGGGAACCCTTCACTCCACGTAACAGGCTTCGCGCGGAGGTTCTTCCACTCCTCGGCGAGATCATGGATCGTGACGTGGTCCCCGCCATGGTGAGGGCAGGCCACGCCAGCCGTGAAGACCACGTCGCCCTCGGTCACCTGGTGGACGTGCTGGATCTCGTCGATCCCCAGGGACGCCTCTTTCTCCCCAAGTTGCGCGGTCTTCCCGAGGCCCTTCAACAACACGCATTTTTTATCTACCTGCGGGATGCCGGCGTGCCCGATCTCTCCCGCGGGGTGATTGATCGGTGTCGCACCCTGCTTGATCCGGATGGCCCTGCGAGGGTTAATCTGCCGGGTGAACTGCATTGCCGCCGCCGGGCGAACCGGATCTTCGTGGAATGAAGCCCGGAGGTTGCCTTCGGAGGGATGAGCCGGGGAGGCGGATCGTGCTGGATCGTGCTGACTGGGGCCAGCGGGCCCGCAGAAAGGGCCATATGGTTCATCCGGGTTCGGGGGAATCTTCCTTCCCTCCGGCGATCTCTTGCGGGTGCCTTACGTCTTCGCTTCGTTGAGCTGCTCCTTCACCTTCTCTTCGATTTCAGCGTAGAGCTTTTCGTCGGCCCTGAGGGCCTCCTTGGCGGCGTCCCGGCCCTGGGCAAGCTGGTCTCCGTCGTAACTGAACCAGCTTCCACGCTTCTGGATCATGTTGTATTCCAGCGCTAGATCGAGGAGAGAGCCCACGGAGGAAATACCCTCATTGTACATAATGTCGAACTCAGCCTCGGTGAAGGGCGGCGCAACCTTGTTCTTCACCACTTTGATGCGGGTCCGGTTTCCTTGCACCGTTCCATCAGTGGCCTTGATCTGGCCGATGCGGCGGATGTCCATCCGGACCGAGGAGAAGAATTTGAGGGCCCGGCCGCCCGGGGTAGTCTCCGGATTTCCGAACATCACCCCGATTTTTTCGCGGATCTGGTTGGTGAAAATGCAAACCGTGCGGGCCTTGGCTATCAGAGCGGTCAGCTTGCGCATTGCTGCACTCATGAGACGGGCTTGCGTGCCCACGGTGGAGTCCCCGATTTCCCCTTCGAGTTCCTGTTTGGTTACGAGAGCCGCCACCGAGTCGAGGACAACCACATCGATTGCATTAGAGCGCACGAGGGCCTCGCAGATCTGGAGCGCTTCTTCCCCCGAGGACGGCTGGGAGACGAGGAGATCGTCAAGATTCACACCCAGCTTGCGGGCATACTGGGGATCAAGCGCGTGTTCCACATCGATGAACGCCGCAAGTCCGCCACGACGCTGCGCCTGGGCAATCGCGGTCAGGGTCAGGGTCGTCTTGCCGGACGATTCCGGTCCATAGATCTCCACGATGCGGCCNCGGGGNAGCCCNCCCACTCCNAGNGCNCGGTCGATGAGNAGNTTNCCGGTNGGNATGACNTCNACATCNANGCNATGCTCGTCNCCCATCCNCATGATNGCGGTTTCNCCNAATTCCTTCTGGATCGAGGAAATAGCAAGATCGAGGTTCTTCCTGCGAGCCTCGGCCATCTTCTCGGCGGCCTTGTCCCGGGCTGGAGAGTTGGAAGAGGCGGGGGAAGCGGAGGGAGCAGTCTTGGAAGAGGGCGATTTCGCTTCGGAGGAGGCNGCGGAGGCTTTCTGGTTGGCCATTGGCTTAGGTTTAGCAGCAACAGTACTCATGACAATTTCGATTTGGTATGAGGGAACCTTAGCGGAGCACCATGGAGGCGCGCAAGAAAAATTGTGTTCTANTGAACACTTGTTCGTTTGGACGCTCCAAGCCCTGCAAAACATGTGGTTTCTGCCGGTCGAGGAATTTCCCGAACACTAGCCGAACACTAGCCGAACACCTAGCCGAACACCTCGGAATGCGNCGTGGCAGAGCGTGGCCGAAGGCTTGTCCTGGGAGGAGGCCTCTCCCGGGTCCCCGCTACTCTTCACGCAGCTCCTCGGCCCGCTTGCGCAACTCCTCTGCCTGGAGCCGCAGCTCGGCAGCCTTCTNCTCAATCCCGCTGATNTTGTCCTGCTTNCTCTCGAAATCGACAAGGGCCTTCTCATCGCTGGTCAGCCTGGCNGCCAGCTCTTTTTCCCGGTCGTGATCTCCATTGTGCTCTCGCTCTATCCGGGCTCGTGATTCGCGCAGCTTGGTCAAGTTCGCACGCTCCCCNGCNAGGGCGGTTTCCAACTCGGCCATGCGCTTCCGGGACATCGCGATTTCCCTTTCCACCCGGGTCCAAAGCTCGTGGTCGGCCTCGATTTTACTTTTCACGGCCGCTAGTTCCCTGCGCGTCCCGGCNAGGGATTTCCTGAGCGGGATGACATCCGTCCCCTTCTTCTTGNTTTCTTCNCCAGCAGTGCTCCCCTCCGTCAGCTGCGGTTCACCCTCCACGGTCACCAGNAACATTTCGACTNCCGCCAGCGCGCTCCCCTTCCGGTCTCGCTTTTTCTCGCGTCCCTTCCCCTGCTCCTCGTCGACCTTGGGAATTCCATCCAGTCTCTGGCGCTGCCGGTCCTGCTCCTTGAGTTTTTCAATATATGTCCGGACTCGCTCGGCTCCCTGCCCAAAGCGGTTTCCGGGATCCACCTTACGGATCTCCTCCGCGACCGCGAGCGCTTCATCGAAGCTGCGCTGGGCGAGGCAGGCGTTGAGCTTGTAATGGAGCACCTGCTGCCTGCTCTCGCCCACGAGCTCACCTTGAGCAAGGATCTCNTCCGCGTAGGCGAGGGCTCCGGTGTAGTCCTTGNCCGTGAAAAACTTCCGGAAGGCCTCCCGCTGTGCCCGNCCGGCTTCTTCCNCACGCGTGCTCGCTATCAGCTCCGACTCGGCATGGAGACTGGCAAGCTCATCGAACTCTTTCCTGTAAAGGGTGCCCAAGGTTGCCCGCGGCACGATCGCCAGGGCGGCCTCNAGGTGCTTCGCCCGATTTNCGCCGGAAACCTTCCCGGCCTCGCCCAGCGCCTCATCACGCAAGGCCCGGTTGTTCTGCTTCTCTTCCAGGTGCTTGAGGTAGGCCCCGGCGCCCCCCCGCTGGTATCCGGTCTGGGCGTAGGGCCGCCCCCGGGCATCCGCCAGCATGATGGTCGGGTAGCCGCGAATGCCGAACGCCTNCTTGAGTTCCTCATTCTGCTTGAGGAGGGCCTCGCTCATCCCTGTCTTGTCCCGGGGGAAGTCGACTTCAACCAGGACGTAGCGATCCTGCACACCTTCTCTAAATTCCNGATGGTCGAAAACCTCCTCTTTCAGGCGCTTGCACCAGCCACACCAATCAGAGCCGGTGAAGTCGATCAGGAGATCCTTCTTCTGCTCCNGTGCCTGTTTCCTGGCCGCCGCGAAGTCGGTCTCCCAGCCAGGAGCTGCCCGAGCGGAGGANAACCCAAGGGCGCCGATGGAAATGGCAATTAGTGTTTTCATCGCGATCTACCAGACGACGCTGCGGCAGCGATCCGNGCCTCGTCCAGCGAAATAGGATCCCCGNNCTCGATTCACAACACGAACCCACCGNCGGCNCNTATCAATCCGGTCGATGTTTGGATTGCGAGTATCGATAGGACCAGGCCTCCAACTCCTGCTAGCCTCTTCCCCGATGAAGCTCCACCCTGCCGCTTTCAACATGCACTCGGACGAANCCTCGCCGCCGAAGGATCCCTGGGAAGAGGACGCNCGGGCCATCGGGCTCACCGGCCATGGCCCGGAATTGTTCGACAAGATNCCCGATCTCNCCCAGNAATGCGGCCTCNACGNNNCGCAACCTACCCCGGCTTCGTGGACCAGCACCAATATCGCNAATCGTGCGGCGCCCTCCCGCGCGGAAGCCCAAATCGTCANCAACCCGCGTGAAGGCTCGCTCCCATCATNCCGCCAGACCTGAGCGCCCTCCGGGCCACCTNATCCTCTGCGTNNTCCTCGTCCTNTTTTCCAGCCTCATGATCGCCTGCAGCAAATTTCCGAACCAGTCCCCCGCGCGCGANGTAGAGATCGCCGCCAAGGCTGTCNAAGCCCCGCGGGGGAAAGTTGTCCTNGTGCACGGGTTCTTCGATACCCGCATCACCCTGCGCCCCCTCCGCAAGGCGATCGTGGACGGGGGATATGAATGCCTCGTCCCCTCACTCAAGCCGGTGGACGGNCGCAAGGGCCTTGAACCAATGGCCCGGCAGCTTGGCGAAGTCATCGACGCCGAGTGGGAGAACGNCACCAGGTTCTCCATCGTGGCCTTCAGCATGGGCGGGCTCATCTCCCGCTACTACCTGCAGGAACTGGGTGGAGCCGAGCGCTGCCAGGGGCTCTACACCATCGCCACCCCGCACCAAGGCACCTACATGGCTTATCTGTATCCTGGCCGGGGCACCCGGCAGATGCGTCCGGAGAGTCCCTTTCTCACTGGCCTTCAAAAGGGTGAACACATCTACAACCAGTTCGGCATCCCCACCATCTCCTACCAGAACCCACTGGACGTNGTAATGCTGCCGCTCAGGAGCCCCGAATGGAGACAGGCCGACAACGTGCGCCTCCGCTCGGCAATCCACCCTTCCCTCCTCTGGGAAAAGGAGCTCCACCTCGACCTCCTCAGGCGGCTCGGGGANAACACGCACTGAGGGNCCNCCNGCTAGCCGGCGGCATAGGCCTTNCGNACTTCCTCCCCGATGATCCGGAAACCCTCCCTCACGGTCTCTTCGGCCATCGTGAAGGAGATCCGCAGGCACTCATTGCGGTGCCTCCAGCTCTCCTCGTCCAGTCCGTAGAAGAAGTAGTTCCCNGCCACGACCAGGACGTCNCGGGCCTTGAGGCGCTCATAGAGTTCCCCCGNANTGATCGGCAGATCCTCAAGCCAGAGCCAGAGGAAAAGAGCNCCTTCTCTCTTGTGNACACGCCAGGGGAGAGCGGGGTCGAAGTATTNCTCGACCAGAGCACGGGCCTGCTCGGAACGGACTCGATAGAACTGCTGGATGACCTCATTGCTCAGGCGCAGGATCTCTCCGTTCTCCAGGAGCGGCTGCATGATGGCCTGCCCCGCATTGGTATTGGCCAAGCCCACGATCGAGGTCATCGACTGGACCCAGCGGATAACCTCCTCCCGCGCGATCACGACCCCNGTGCGCGTGCCCGGCAAGCCTACCTTGGAGAGGCTCTGGGTAAGAATNATGTGCTCGTTCCAGATGGGCGTCGCCTCNGAGAATATGATGTTGGGGAAGGGCGCTCCGTAGGCATTGTCGATGATGAGGGGTATCTCATTGTCTTCCGCCAGTTGCGCAAGATGCCGNATTTCATTGTCGGTGAGAACGTTGCCGGTCGGGTTGGTCGGCCTCGAGACACAGAGGGCCGCCACTTCCTNGTCGATCTCGAGGTTCTCGAAATCGACNCGGTACTTGAATTCGTGATCCCCGATCAACTCAAGGCGCGGCTTGACTGCCCGAAAGAGCGGCCCGCCGGTCGATTGATTGGCATANCCAATGTATTCGGGCACGAGCGGAAGAAGGATCTTCCTGCGGCGTCCGTCCGCAAANCGGCCTGCGAGCGAATTGAAGAGGAAGAANAAGGCCGTTTGCCCTCCNGCCGTAACCGCCACGTTCTCCTCTCCCACATCCCAGCCAAACTCCCGGCCGAAGAGCGCTGCCAGNGAATCTCGGAATCGCTTGTTGCCGGCCGGGCCTTCGTAATCACCCAGCATCCGCTCAAGCTCTCCTTCCGAGGCCATGATCTCCTCCATGCGCCGGCGCCANACCGCATCGATCTCAGGGATATGAGCGGGCTGTCCACCGCCCAGCATGCGCATGCGCTCCCCTCCTGCCGCGAGGGCCGCTCCCAAATCTTCCATCAACTCCCCAATTCCGCTTCCGGTACACAGGCCTTGGCCGAATTCTGACAGTTCCCAGGGCATCGCTTCGGGTGAGCGTTTGTCGCATCGCGGAGAAACGCGAGCCGGAAAGTGCGAAAGTCNGCCCCCNANCCNTNCTTGCGGCCAGTTGANCCCGGGNCTGTATCCGGACACGTCCCANGGGTGTGNGCNTCGTCAAAAAAAGAGGAGCCCGGGGTCTCCCGGGCTCCTCCCATTNATAGAACGAAAACTGTGCTGGGCTGTGATTCAGTTTTCGGTGGATTGGAAAAATAAAATCNGGGTGGTGAAGGCTCCCCTCGGCTGGAGAACCCCGCTCGACTCAAGCATAGAACTCGGACTGAAGGACAAACGAGGTCGTGCTCAGNACGGTCCTGCCCCGGGCGTCGCTCATGACTACCCGGACGGTCCAGGTTCCCTCCGAGCGACAAGCCTTGTGAATCCCTGGCACGGTGAGAACCCCTGTCCCCTTCCCNCGAAGGAAAAACTTGGACTCCACCGTCTTGCCCGGANGTCCGTTGGCCGCTTCCCCACGCACCACCTCAACCCAGACCGCCGCACGGGCGGGGAGGTTGCTCAGTTGCACGAGAACCGGGGGAATGGCATCGTAGACCTTGTCTTCCAGTCCGGAAATACGGGCCTTGGTNGCCCCGGGCTCCGTCAGGACTGGAGCGGAAGATTTCTTCTCCGGGAGAGCACCCGTGAGGGAAGCGCTGGAAGCAGCTGCCAGGGCGAGGAGGAGGACGAGTCCTTTCATNTGGGTCAGTAGGGGTGGTAGTAGTCGGCCCGGAGGCCGCCAGGCTGGCCGGGTNGGCCTGCTTGACGAGAGAAGACTATCAAGTTTTTTGTAAATTTACTAGTGCTTTCTAATAAAAATTCACAATGCTCTGGNCCAAATCATTGGTAATNTTCTTATCTTAAGNNATTTAAGTAAAAAANNNGCNGCCTCATTTTCNGACNTTCTNGCAGCCAAAACGGCCCNAAAAAATCCCGTCCCTCACGGTGTCCCAAGGTGAGCACGAGTGATTGACCACCCGGAACCGGCCACTAGAGTCCCGCCCATGGCTATCAATGTAGGCGANTCCGCACCTGACTTTACTCTCACCACCCTCGGTGCCGAAGGCCCCGAGCTTGTCACACTCTCTCAGCAGACTGCNGGCAAGAAAACCGTTCTCCTCTTCGTTCCCATGGCCTTTACCGGNGTCTGTACCGAGGAGTTTTGCAGTGTCACCGAGGGGCTCGGCGAGTATGAGGCACTGGGCGCACAAGTCCTCGGCATCAGCGGTGACAATCCGTTCGCGCAGGCCGCCTGGGCCGAAAAGGAGGGCATCGGCCTGACTCTCCTCAGCGATTATGAGCACGAGGCCGCCAAGGCCTACGGGGTGGCCTACGAAAGTTTCCTCCCCGACAAGAACCTGACCATGGGCGGCGTGCCCAAGCGCTCCGCCTTCGTCATCGATGGTGAAGGCATCGTGCGCTACGCGGAGATTAACGACAATCCCGGGGACCTGCCCAACTTCGACGCTATCAAGGAGACCTTGCAGGGTCTCTAGCCCGCTCGTCAGGGTTCTTCCAGCGAGCTCCTTTTCTNCAAGAACAGAAAGGCGGAAGGTCTTCCTTCCGCTTTTTTCTGTTTTCCCGGGCTCTNCCCTACTCCCCGGGTGCGGGTGCGGGTGCGGGTGCGGGTGCNGGTGCGGGTGCGGGTGCGGGTGCGGGTGCNGGNGCNGGTGCGGGTGCCGGTGAAGGCGTCTCGGACTGCTCCACTGAGATGGGCGGAATCTCCGGGTCCGGGGCTAC
>PBLI01000028.1 GCA_002721695.1 Roseibacillus sp.
CTACTTCAAGCACTCAAACCTCGGGGAGATGATGGCCCTTGCTGGAGGCCAGGCCCTGGCCTCCGCCTCCTTCCCACCCTGGGTCCTGATTGCGGCCTTCATCCTCCTCGTCATGGTCGCCAACATGTTCATCGGGTCAGCCTCAGCCAAGTATTCCTTCTTCGCCCCGGTCTTTGTTCCCATGTTCATGACAGGTGCCGCCATCAGCCCGGAACTCACCCAGGCCGCCTACCGGGTGGGAGACTCCTGCAGCAACATCATCACGCCGCTCAACCCATACATGGTCATCATCCTGGTATTCATGCAGAAGTACATGCCCAAGGGCGGCATCGGGACCCTGATCGCCCTCATGCTTCCCTACGCACTCGTCTTTGCGGTGGTGTGGACCGGCCTTTTGGTCTTCTGGATGTCCACCGGAGTTGAACTCGGGCCTGAGGGGCCGCTCTGGCACGTCCAGCCGTGAAGCGAGCTCGAGGACTGGATATCGGAACCCTCTTCCCGAACGCATGTCTGACCAACAGTTCTACAACTTCTTCGATGATTATCTCGAGGAACACCTTCGCCAGCATCCGGTATACGCCAGCCAGCTGGGAGACCACCGCTACGATGACCAGATCGAGGACCTCTCCGTCGAGGCGCGACAAAACTGGACCGCACTGCAGCGCGAGACGCTCTCAAGGCTCACAGGCGAAATCAGTCATGACGATCTCAGCCGCTCCGCCCGGATCGATCTGGAGGTCTTTCAACACCATCTCGAGGAGCAGATCTGGCTCGCAGAACATATTCCGGCATTCGAGGAGGATCCCCGGAGCTACAACCACTATCTGAGTGGCAGTGTCTACGGCCTCCTCACCCAGTCGAGCCTTCCCCCCGAGGAAAACATCTCCAATGTCATCGCACGAATCCGGCAACTCCCGGAAGTAGTCGCCGAGGCCCGTCGCGCCCTGACCAGCCCTCCCCTGCCGGTCCTTGAGACCAGTATCAACCAGAACCGTGGTGTGATCGGTTTTTACGAAAAGGAGATCTACGAGCTGGTGGGGGATTCTCCACAATACGCAGAGCTGAAAAAGGTCGCCGACGACCTGCTCGTCCACCTGCATGCCTATCAGGAGTTCCTTGAAACCGACCTCCGCGCCCGGGCGAGAAGTGACTGGCGGCTGGGGAAGCAAACGTTCGACCGAAAACTGCAGTTCGCCGTCAATGGCGACATTACCGCCGACGAGGTCCTCGCCCGCGCCGAGGGCGAATTCCGTCGCGTTACCGGTGAGATGTATGTCACCGCCCGGCAACTCTGGGGCAGATATTACCCCGGGGCACCCCTTCCTCCCGATGATGCAACCGGACGCCATGAGACGATTACCCGCGTGCTTGATGCCGTCGGCAGGGAACACGGCGAACCCGCAAACCTCCTCGCTGACGCCCGGGCTACTGTCGACAAACTGAAGGACTTCATCGCCAAAAACGATATCCTGCGCCTCCCGGATCCCGACCGGTGTGAGTTGATGGAAATGCCGGAGTTTCACCGCGGGAACTCACTGGCTTACATCCAGCCCGCTCCACCCCTCGACCCGGACAACAGGACCATTTACGCGATCAGCCCCCCTCCCGCTGACTGGGATGAGGACCGGGTGGAGAGTTTCCTGCAGGAATACAACCGGCACATGCTGCAGATCCTCACCATCCACGAGGCCTACCCGGGTCATTACGTGCAACTCGCCTATCACAACCGGGAGAGCTCCCCGGTCCGCCGCCTCCTGCTCTCCGGGGTCTTCATCGAAGGCTGGGCCGTCTACACCGAGCAGATGATGCTCGACCAGGGCTATGGTGAAGGCGACCCCGCCCTGCGTCTGACCCAGCTCAAGTTCTACCTTCGTGCCGTGGCCAATGCCATTCTCGACCACCGAATGCACTGCAGCCGGATGAGCGATGAAGAGGCTCTCGACTTTCTCATGAACCAGTCCTTCCAGTCAGAGGGAGAAGCCCGCCTGAAGATTGTCCGCTCCAAGCAGTCCACCGTGCAGCTGAGCACTTACTTCGTGGGGCGCATGGCATTGTATGATCTGCGCCGCGAGATCCAGCGGGAACAGGGCGCTGAATTCGACCTCGGGCGTTATCATGAGGCCGTCCTCTCCAACGGCTCATTGCCCGTAAAGTATCTCGGCGAAGTGGTTCGCGGGCGGCTCCGCCAGCCACGCTGACCCCTGTCCCGGCGAGACTGTTGCCGGCCGGATTCACCAAATGAAGAGAGCCCCCTTGGCGGGAGCTCTCCAGAAATAGGATTGGCGCCGGAGGGAAGGGTTACTCTTCCTTGTCCTTCTCAGCCCCCTGGATGGAGAGAAGCTCCACCTCGAAGACAAGGGTGGAATTGGGTCCGATATCCTGTCCCGCCCCCTGTTTTCCGTAGGCGAGGTCGGCGGGGATGAAGAGCTTGTACTTGGCGCCCACCTGCATCAACTGCAACGCCTCGGTCCATCCCGCGATCACCCCGTTTACCGGAAAGGATACAGGCGTCTTGCGCTCGACAGAACTGTCAAAGACCGTCCCGTCAATCAGGGTTCCGTGGTAGTGCACCTTCACCGTGTCCAGCGGGGTTGGCTTGGCGCCCTTGCCCGGCTGGATGACCTCGTACTGCAAACCAGTCTCGGTCACCTTTACACCATCGCGCTTCTTGTTCTCATCGAGGAATTTCTTGCCTGCCGCGAGGTTGGCTCCCGACTCCTTATCAGCCTTGGCTTCCATCTGCTTCTGCATTTCGGCCTGGAAGGCCTGCATGACCTTGCCCGCTTCCTCCGCCGCAATCTTTGAATCTTTCCCCGCCAGCGCCTCGCGCAAGCCGATGATCATGTTTTCAACATTCAAATCGATACCGTCACCATGAATCGTCTCGCCAATGTTCCGTCCAATGAGGTAAGAGGCCTTGTCCCGGTCGGATTCCAACTTCGGTTCTTGTGCCGGAGCACCGGTGGCGAAAAGCACCAGAAGCAAACAGGCAGCGGTCGTGTGTCTGAACATGGCAGGGAGCCTCAGGCCGGATTCCCCAAAGTCAACTCAATCCTCCCCGGGAGGATTGAAACGTTCGCGTAATTGTCGATACTCCGGGGCCATGAAGACTCTCATCGTGTCCTGCAGCCTGCACGCCGCAAGCAAGAGCCGCCAGCTCGCCGGCGAACTGGAGTCTTTCTGGCGTAGCAACGACGCGATTGAGGTCGCTACCCTGGACTTGCGAAGCCTCGGGTTGCCTCCATGCGATGGAGGCCCTTCCTACGCACATCCAGCGACCGAACAACTGCAGTCCGCCTTCACCGAGGCCGATGCGGTCGTTTTCGCGGTACCCATCTACAACTACGACATCAACTCCGCCGCCAAGAATGCAATCGAGCTGGCTGGTCGGCAACTCACCGACAAGGTGGCCGGCTTCCTATGTGCCGCCGGCGGTCACCGCAGCTACATGTCGGTCATGGCGGCAGCCAACAGCCTCATGCTGGATTTTCGCACCATCATCATACCCCGCTTCGTATATGCGGGTGGGGATGACATTCCGGACGGCGGGGAACTGAACGATGAAATCCGTAAACGCGTGGCCCAGTTCGGCGAGGAGTTCCTGCGCCTCGCCCGGGCCATCCACGCGGCGTAGGCAATCCCCAGCCATGGACCACCACCCCTCCCCCATCGCCCGCCGCCAGATGCTGGCTCGGTCTTCCCTTGGCTTCGGGGCTCTCGCCTGCAACACCCTCCTCAATCGGGCAGAGGCTCGGGGTGTCCTGGAGCGCCATGTTACTCCCCGCGTGCGGAACATCATCTTCCTCTTCATGGAGGGAGGAGTCTCGCAGGTCGATTCCTTTGACTACAAGCCGATGCTCGAAAAGCATCACGGGAAGGATCCCCGCCGGGCGATCGGAAAACTCGAGAAGACCCAGTTCGAATCAATCGGAAAGGTCCTGAAGTCCCCCTGGACCTTCAGGCAACGCGGGCAGAGCGGGGCCTGGATCAGCGACCTGTTTCCCCACGTGGCGGAGATGGCAGATGAACTCTGTGTTATCAAATCGATGACCTCGCGCTTTCCCGAGCACACCAGTGCCAACTTCTTCCTGCACAGTGGAAGTGGTCTTCAGGGACGGCCCAGCATGGGGGCATGGGCCACTTACGGGCTGGGAAGCGACAACGACAACCTGCCCGGCTACATCGTCCTCAACGGGGGGCAGATTCCTTCCGGCGGACTGGACTGCTTCAGCAACGGGTTTCTTCCCGCTACTGCAAGGGGCAGCCTGCTCAACGCCATTGGGTCACCCCTCGCTAATGTCACTCCGAATGAACTCCACGCTCACTCGCAATCCCTCAAGCGAAACCTCGTCTCCCGGCTCAACCGGCAGCCTCCCGTGAATTCCGGCGCACTGGAGTCGGCCATAGCCAATTACGAACTGGCAGCCCGGATGCAGCTGGCCGTCCCGGAACTCATGTCGCTCAGTGGAGAATCCGCCGCAACCCGCCGGTTCTACGGCATGGAAGCCAACTACGCCCATACCCGGACCTACGCCCGCCAATGCCTTCTCGCCCGGCGACTGGTGGAACGGGGAGTCCGCTTCGTGGAACTTACCATCCCGATGGTGGATGGATACCAGCGATGGGACGCCCACGGCAACCTGGTGAAGAATCATGGAGACAACGCCCGGGCCGTGGACCAGCCCATCGCAGCCCTCCTGCGGGACCTGAGAGCCCGGGGCCTGCTCGACGAGACTCTTGTCCTTTGGTCGGGAGAGTTCGGCCGGACCCCCTTCGCCCAGGGAGGTGCCGGCCGCGACCATAATGAATACGGTTTCAGCCTCTGGATGGCCGGAGGGGGAGTGAAGCCCGGCTTCTCATATGGGGAGACAGACCCGTGGGGCTACAAGGCCACCACGAACCGCCTTGAGATCCACGATCTCCACGCCACCCTGCTCCACCTGCTGGGAGTCGATCACCGCAGATTCACGCACCGCTTCGGAGGGCGTGACATCCGCCTCACCGATGTGCACGGGCGTGTTGTGAGGGATCTCCTCACCTAGGTCCTGCCACAGGGACTACTCGGCCTTGCGCACCAGGGTCATCTCCCCGCCTTCGCCGGTCCCGACGTTCTTGAGCCCCACCACGAGCTGCTTGTTGTCCACAATCTGGTGGGTGATCTTGACCGTCGTATCTTCCTTATCGGCATTGACTGTCGTAAGCGTCAGGGTGGCCACTCCGTTCTCCTCAGCCCACTGTCCCATCCCCATGCCACCCTTTTCATTGGCGGTCACATGGACAACTTCACCATTCTCGGGGTTGACTGCGATCATGGCCTCCGAGTTGTTGTCAGCCATCCTGACACTCAATCCCAGGACATGATTCTCAATCCTCCAGGTGTAGGTAAGCGAGAGCGCCTCGCCATTGGAGTCCTCGTCCACCCAGGTTCCGATCAAGGCGCCAAGTTCTGCGCTTTCGAGAATTTCACCAAGAGTCTCTGCCCGGGTGGGAAGGGCCGAGCCAAAGAGCATCATGGAAAGGCCAAGAAACAGGGAGGTGCTTTTTTTCATCCCGCGCGCGATACAACGGGCCGACACCAAGGGCAAGCCTGCGCTCGGAACAGGGCTACGAATTCCCGGATTGATCGGAATCTGGCACAGCACATCCGCGCGGAGATCGCGTCCGCCAGAAACTGGCCAACACACTGCCGATCAGGCAGTGATAAAGAGCGGAAATGGCACAGACCATGGCAGCTCCGGGCTGGGCCGCAAAATGCATCTTGGCAAGGGTCGCCCCCAGTCCGGAGTTCTGCATTCCCACCTCGATCGAGACCGTGCGGCGCTCGCGTTCCCCGAGGCCAAAAGCCCGCGCCCAGAGGTAGCCAAAGAGAAACCCGGCCAGGTGGAGCAGGAAGATCGCAAGCAGCAACGAATTGAAGTTCGCCATGATGAGCTCCTTGTTCCCTCCCACGATGCCGCCCACGATGAGCACGATCACCGCAATTGAGACCAGGGGGGAAACCTCCCCCACGACCGACCGGCCGCGCGTTCCAAGGAAGCGGTTGAGCAACACACCCGCCACCACCGGCAGAAGCACGATCGCCAGCATGTTGAGGAGCATGCCCCAGGCATCGACCCGGATGGGAACGGCCAGGGCGGCATAGCCCTTGGTAAGATAGGGCGTCAGCAGGATGGCAAGCAGGGTGGAAAACATCGTCATCAGCACGCTCAGGGCCACATTGGCCCGCGCGAGGTAACTGACTACATTCGACGCAGTGCCCCCCGGACAGCAACTGACCAGGATAAGACCAAGTTTCAGGTCGTCCTCCAAGCCGAAGAGGGTGGCTGCACTCCAGCCCAGAAAAGGCATGATCAGGAACTGGGCCACCACCCCGATGACGGCTGCCCGCGGCATGGCAAGTGCCCGGCTGAGATCCCGGAAGCTCAGGGTAAGCCCCATTCCCAGCATGATCACGCCAAGGCCCACCGCCACGAGCTTGAGCTCCGTGCCCGGCACGGACTTCTGCACGAACCAGACGAAATGGGCGGGAAAGAACCAGGCCCAGAGCGTGCCCAGCAAAGTCCACAACCAGAAGAGTCTAGCAACCGTTCGCGTCCACGACATGCCACTGGAAGTTCCAACATTTCCGGCAGGCCGTCACGTATTACTTTCTCAACACGCCTCCGGCCAGCAGGCACCGCGATACTCGCTGGCAAGCAGGGAGAGAATGTCGAAATCGATTCGCATTGCACTTGGGCTCTTCCTCCTCCCATCCTCTCTCCATGAAGATCCTCGTGACGGGTGCAACCGGCAAGGTGGGCCGCGCATTCATTGAACGTCTGCTCGGCAGCAGTGAATTCCCGGACTGCACCGTCCGCGCCTTCTGTCACAATCGCGTCCTGCCTGAGCAGGAACGGCTGGAAATCATCAAGGGAAGCATCGCGAGGCGCGAGGACGTCGAAACAGCCCTCGAAGGTATCAGCCATGTTCTTCACCTCGCCACCTGCAAGGAAACACCTGGCGACGTGATGGACGTCACCGTGAAGGGACTCTTCTGGCTCCTTGAGGAATGCCGTGCCAGCACCACCTTCGAACAGTTCATTCTCATTGGAGGGGACGCCGGCATGGGGCACTTCTTCTATCCCCATCCCATTCCAGTTACCGAAATGCAGTCCCACAGCGCCTACCCCGGGTGCTATGCGCTCTCCAAGGTGCTCGAGGAAGTCATGCTCGAACAGTACTACATCCAATACGACTTCTCCGGCTGCTGCCTGCGGGCCCCCTGGATCATGGAGAAGGATGACTTCAGATACACCCTCAGTTTTGGTCCCGACGTGTTCGGGGGGCCACGCTGGGGCGACCTCGTGGACACGAAGCAGGCTGCCGATCATGCTTCCCGGGGCACAATTCCCATCATGCTCGACCCGGACGGCAAGCCCGTGAAACGCAACTTTGTCCACCTCGACGACCTGGTCTCTGCCATTGTAGCCGCTCTCCAGCACCCCGGAGCGGCCCGGCAGGAAACCTTCAACATCTGCATGGACGAACCGGTGGATTACCGGGAGGTCGGCGCCTACCTCTCCGAGTCGCGCGGCCTCCCCACGGTCGAGATCCAAACCGATTTTCACAGCACCTGGCTGGACAACTCCAAGGCCAAGTTTCTTCTGGGTTGGCGGCCGGAGGTCGACCTGCCGACCCTCATTGACCGCGCCTGGGACTACCAGCGTGCCGCGGAGGATCCACGCAAGATCTGGTATCCCGGTTAGGAGCACGGGCCCTCGGTCCGCTCCCAATGACGGCATCTAGGTCTCCCTCCCCCGGTGGGAAGCTGGTCACGCGAACCCTGCCACGGCGGAACAGGCGGAACATCCACACCTGCGGCTCGCATTATGCTGGAGAGAGCTTCTTCGCCTCCTTTGTCCTATTCTCCCGCACGCCCATGAACGGTCGCTTGCTGTGAGCGCTACCATCCGGAGAGGCTGGCACGAAAACGGATCCGGCGAGGACCGGCACGGTAACTGCGCAAAGAATGTTTCCGGTCGCCCGTGAAAGCAAATTCACGTGATCCAGTCCGGGGTGCCCGGACAGTCGCTGCCCGCAAAGAAACGAATTGGAATAATCTTACCGTGAAAGCTCAACCCGCAAACGGAGGAACTGGCGGGGCTGGCCCTCGAGTGGCACCGTGCTGCGCACCGTGAAGGTGAGTGTGCCATCTCCATTGTCCACCGGTTCGCCCACCGGCACGGTAATGCCCGGACCACTCTCCCAGGTCACAAGATCCCCGGAAACCTCCACCGTGCTGACAGTCTCCGCAGCGTCCTCACGGACACGGTAGCTCAACGCCGGGTAGTCTGCTCCTCCACTGCTTGCCACCAACGGCACCGGCAGCGCCCCGGAGGGCCCCGCAACAAGATCAGCTCCCACCGAGTAGGCGAGGAGATACGGCATGGAACTGGTGCCGTAAGGAGCCAGGGGATCGTTTCCTCCCTCGCTCGCAAGCCAGGCCCCGAAGGGGCTGTCCGTTTCCAAGGCCCCCGGGGTTCCCAGCCCTCCAATGGAGGCTCGCCAGTTCACCGCCAGTGCGTGGTCGGGAATGGCTGCCGGATCAGCCAGGGTCAGGGAGGGTCCACTCCCATCCGCAGCCACGGGCCAGGGATCAAAATCGCCGTAGGTGAGATCGCGAATACCATCGCCAGCCCCGAACGAGAGCTTAAGCCGCTCGCCGGCGTTGCTCAGTCGATCACCACTTTCCCATTCACCCGCGATGGGCAGTCCCTGGCCGTATCGCAACTCAAACGCGGCTCGGTTGGCGACCACGAGTGCGAACTCCCCCGGGGCCAGATTGGTGACCGCGGAACCGAGAAAATCAAAATCCACTCCCTTGGTGAACCGCAGGTCACTGAGGTCCAGCGCAACCGTCCCTGCATTGTAGAGCTCGATGAACTCGAAGAATTCCTCGTCGTTGAAGCCGGCCGCCAACTCCGCCGGGCTCGGGCCGAGCGGGTGATACATGAACTCGGAAATGACAAGGCCGTCCCTGTAATCGGAGATATCGGGCAGCGTGGTTGTGAATTCGGCCGGATCCGACCAGTGGCTCCAGCGCCCGCTGCTGTCCTTGTGCCGCACGCGTGCACGGTATGTCCGCCCCGAACGAACTGCCACGGTGGGAATGGCAGCTGAACTGTTGAAGGAGCTCAGCTCGCCCGATTCCCAGTCCGCTTCCCACTCAAGTTTGAAACGCTCGGTGGGGTCGAATTTTGGAGCAGTGGGATCCGTGATCTCAGCCACCCGCCACTCCATGGCCGCAAAACTTCTCGAATCCTGAGGATCACTGAACCTGCTGCTCCTGAAGACGAGCCCATTCGTCGGATACCCGGGCAATCCTACGTATGTGATTCTCGGCGTATTGGGAATCTCGCTGCCCTCTCCCTGTGAAGCCTGCAGCGAGTCTAGATGAGCGGCCCGGCCACCGCCCCCCACACCCCCACCGGGCCAGCTTCCGCCCGAGAAGGCAAAGTTCTTCATGTCCTGCACGAGATTGGCCAGCGAAGTGGAGCCAGCTCCACCGAGCCCTCCATAATTCCCTGCATCGGAGGGTGCACCCTTCCAGCGGGCGGCATCGGCAGCTTCGAAATCAGCGATGTGGGAGGCGAATTCTTCCACGAGGGGCCCGATCTGGTCCGGTTGCCAGAGCAGGTCACGGACCTCACGTACTACGTTGAAGTATTCCGGCCACAGGGAGGGCGTGCTATTGTTGTCACTGCCCCCACCGCTGGCATTGAAGAGCGCATTATACACCACGTCATGTCCACTGTTCCAGGTGGGACCCCAGCTCGCATCGGTATCCCAGGGCAGGATCCAGAGCTTTCCCCGGTTCCCATTAGCAGGGAGGTAATCCGGCTCAAAGTAATACACCATGTTCTTGTTGGCACTGGGCCAGTAGTCATAGTGCCGGATCGCCTCTACCAGGGCATGCCAGTGGTTCCACTTGTCCATGTTGACATGGGCCGCGATATAATTCTCCGAATCGCCTCCATCCAGGCTCCGTTCGATGTTGTCGTGATCGGACCCGTTACTCGGCGCGAAGGCCGCCTGGTAACGCTGCTGCCGCTGCCAGTCACCGGTCTGGTTGATAAGCTTGTAGAGGTTTCCCTTCTCCAGGCCGTGCGACTCCAGAAAACGAACGTCATAGGTTTCCAGGACGAAGTTCAATCCGTGGAAGTCTCCCCGCCACCGGTCCGGGGACTCCTCAGAATCGTCGACCACACGCCAGTGCACCCAGTGGGTATTGCAACCCGGGACCCCGACCTTGTTGAACAGATACATGCTGACCGCCTCATTCAGGCCGTAGGTCAGGGTCCCCCGGTTATCGAAGCCCTTCCCCGTTGTAAGGGTTCGCCACTTCTTTTCATACCTGCGCCCGAACTGGTCCCGGGCCTCGAAAAAACTGCCGCGGTTGAAGCGAAAGCGCATGGAGCGCTTTCCCCTCTGGTAATAGCGTCCATTGGCTCCCCGCAGCCGGTAACGGATATTGTCGTAGACCTGTCCATCGTAAACAATTGCACAGTTCCAGTTGTAAAAGAACCGCGCCTCCGTGCCCTGGCTGATCTGGTTACTGCTGTATGCGAGGCACTGGGCGTAGTCCTGCCCCCGCGTGATGATGTGGTAGACCGGCAGGGACTCCAGGGTCTCGGTCGAGTGCCCCTCGTAGGCCGGAACGCCATTGTATACGAAGCAGGCGAAATTCAGGGCCGCGTCATCGGGATAGGGAACCCGGGCCGAGAGCCCCAGTCCGTCCTCGATCGTGATCCGGTAGCGCACAAGGCTCCGGTGAACCTGTGCCGGAATCGTGACCGTAAAGATGTCATCTCCCGCAAGCTCGTCACCCCCACCCCCATCGTCGTTCATCGGAACCGGGATCCAGTTCCGCGCGTAGGCGGGATTCTCCGGCCTCGGCACGGACAGGTTGATGTTTCCGTTGGAAACCCGCAGCGGGAGGTGGGAGGGAACATAGTCCCCCGGGGCCACCACCTGATATTCCAGGGTGACTGCGCCAACACCTTCCGGGTCGGTAACCAGTGCGGTTACAATGATGGGATCCCCCCCGGTGGGCTGCCGGGGCGTATGATTGACCTTCCGGATATTGGGAGGCGCATTGTTCGTAAACGCTGTGTTTCTTGCACCTGGCGAAGGGGTCGCGACCCCTCCACTGACATCGGGACGCTTCACCTCCACGTCGAATGCGATATCAGAACTTCCGATCGTTCCGTTGATCATCTGGACCGCAATCGTGTTCGTCCCTTCCACCAGGAAGGAGGCGGTATTGAGCACGCTCCTCGTCTCGAAGGCTCCCTCGTTTCCCTGGTTGCTGGCAGTCATTCCGACGCCCGGGGTGCCCGCAAAGCGCCGGCGCTCCACTTCCACTCCGTTGATCCACATCACGAAACCGTCGTCCGAAGTCGACCGGATGGCCAGTTGCGAGGGAACCTGCCCCGGGGCGATGGTGAAGGTCTTGCGCAGAAAGATATTCGTGTAGTTCTGCTGCATCCCGGTGATGCGCGTATTCAAGGTCAGGCCACCGACATCACCATAGCCGAGCGGCAGCTGCACCCCGGACGTCCAGCTGGCATCCTCCACAAAGCCCGGATCCCGCCATGCCTCGCTCGGCTCGGACGCCTCGGTCTCGCCCGGACGCCAGCTCCACCCGGTTGAGTTGAGCGGGACATACGTCAGTTCGGGCAGTCCGGACTGTGGGACCGATGAACGCCAGGAACTTCCCAGACTGTTGTCGAGGGTGGGATTGACCAGCTCGATAGACGCCCCGTTGCCATCAGCCAGGACGGGCCACGGAAATCCCACGCGGTAGTCGGCAAAATCAACCACCACGTCATTCTGGTCCCGCAGCCGCACAGTTTCACCCTCGGAGTTGAGCCCACCCGAATACGGGCCGATCGCGACTGCTCCCAGGGTGGCGTTCAGGGTAGCGGGGTCCTCCGCGATCACGAGGTAGCCGTCGGGGGGAATCACCGTGCCGGCAGGAAAGGTATAATCCACCGCACCTGAGAGCCGCCAACCGGTCAGGGACGCCCCGGTCAGGGACGGATTGTAGAGTTCAATAAACTCCTGACGCACCGTGTTTTCGGGCGGATTGAAGTGAATCTCGTTGATGACCACCGCATTCGACGCAGCCACGACCGTAAGAAGAACTGCCTTTTCAAAGAACAGCCCTCCCTCATCAGTCGCCCGCAGGCGCACTCGGAAGCTGTTTCCCACCTGGTCATCGAAGGTTGCCGCCGCCCGCAGCTGGTTACTCACGATACTGAAGAGACCGTTGTCGGCCGCGCCAACTCCCGGCACCAGGTCGAAGGAATGAGTATCTCCCGCATTCGGGTCCTCGGCCCGCAGGAGTGCCACCAGCCCCCCGACCAGGACATTCTCGGCAATGTCTCCCGTACTCGTCGTGATGTCACTCGGGGGGGATGGCTGGGCCGAAACCTCGATCCTGATGGTCGCCGGCAGGGATTGGTACCTTCCATCCCCGGCAGTGAAGGTGAAACTATCCGTTCCCGTAAAACCCGCCGCCGCGGTGTAATTCAGGTCCGGCGGCGTTCCACTGAGAGAACCGGCTGCCGGGGCACCCTCGATTGTAAAAGTAAGCGGACCGGGGTGGCCGTTGGGATCACTCGCAGTCAGGGTGACCGCAACCGGGGTGTTCGTCACTGTCTGCAGCGTCTGGTCGCCCGCGGTGGGAATCCCCGGATCAACCGCAATGTCCACGGTCCTGCTGCGCACGTCTGCCGGGTTGTCGGTATCCCAGGCCCGCAGGGTATACGTGACCTGCTGTGCGGTTCCGCCGGTATCCCCCATGACCACCGAAGCACTCCCATTGGCTGCCCCGGAGGAATGGACTACCGAATTGGAAGGATCGCGAATCTCCAGTGCCAGCGAACCAATCAGGTTGGCAACATCAATACTCCAGGCGAGGGTCGAAGCCTCACTCTCGAACCGGGCGGCAGGCGTGGCTGTAAAGCTGTCAATCCGCGGCCCGCTCCCGGGAAGAGTATCCGGACCGGCCGCCAGGCTTTCCGCTACCTCCGCCGCGGTCATTACCCCGTCCCAGACGCGGAATTCATTGACCGAGCCGGACATGTTGGCATCGCCCCACGCGGAGGCGCCGATGCGCTCCCACGAACTGGGAAGTGAACTCAGGTTGTTCCCATCGCCCGAGAGATCCGGGGGCGAGGCCTGAATCCGGGTACCGTCGATCCAGGCATTGACCTCGCCGGTCGGTGAGATCGTCAGGGCGAGGTGGTGTTCCGTTCCAAGGGTGGGGCGCGGCCCAAAGTTCGCCTCCCGCATCCCCTGGTATTGAATACGGCCCTGTCCGGAAGCTCCCTGCTGTAAATTGAAAATGATATTGCTGCCGGAGGTCCCGTTTCCAAAGGAAAACAACTTGGACCAGGTCCCGCTTCCCTGATCCGTATACCAAGCCTCGAACGTCACCCCGTTACTTCCGAAGTTCGCGCCAATGTCCATCGTGCTGGTGAAGCCCATGCTGTCTCCCGAAGGCCCATTGGGAGAACCATCGAGGATGAGCTCACCTCCAGTGACCCGGGCGTCATCAATGAGCACTCCATCGTTGCCACCTACTGAATCACTCGCATCGTTTTCGAACGAATAACGATGGGCCAGGGTCGCTCCATCACACAGTCCGATGGCAAACAGGAATAAAGTGGCGAGGGGGAGGAACTTGGGAACAAGCACGGTGGTTATGACAGGATGAAGGGGTTGGCGGGCGGGTGCAGTCCACGAATCTCTCCCGCTTCGATCGCGGAAGGCTATTCCAAAAAGGACCGTCTTGCAATACGGGATGGGCACCCGCAGGAGGGCAGGAAAGCGCCTCGGAACACCCTATCCGGGTTAGTCGAGAAGCTGTACGTTGTCGATAGTCAGCCCACTGAACTGATCCTCTGTTCCATCACTCACGAAGTTCCACTCGATGATCACTTCGTTTCCGATCGCTTCTGGCGCAACGGAAACTGTCAGCGTGCGATAGTCGTTGTCCACGACTGCCATGTCCAGAACCTCGGCCGCTCCCAGTTGCTCGAGGTCAGACGCCCGCAGGAACCGGACCTGGGCAGTGTCGCCGAAGCCATCGGCATCGCGGAAAGCGTCAAACACGACCTCTGCACTGGCCACTCCGCCCAGGTTGACGGGCGGAGAACGGAGGGAGATATCGGAACCGGCGCCGTAGTCTCCGATGTTCGTGGTCCACGCCGTGGTCGAATCCCCGGCCCCCGTGATGGGCCCGGTCGACCCGGCCGGGGTACCCAGCTCCCAGGTCGTAGCCCCGCTGTCGTCATTGACCACTGTCGTCCACCCCGGGGCTCCACTCTCGAAATCATCACTGAAGAGAACGGTTCGGGGGCGTCCTCCTGAAAACTCAAGAACACGGTAGAATCGCTTGAGCGTCCCCGGGGGAATGCCGGTATCGGTGACCGTAGTACTATTCCCAGTAGCAGTCGTATCTGCTAATTCAATCCAGACCGGGTCACCGCTCTTCAGGTCCGAGGACCACTCCACGGTGTAGTAGCGGCCCGGCACGGAATTCCACGTCACGTCTACGGTGTTGCCCACCTCGTTGTATTGGATATCGGTAATCTGCAGGGATACATCACCGACCGCATCTGGCCCCCCAGCGAAGTTGATCGCCACCTCGGCGGCGGTCAGCTCCCCCCGCCAGATCCGGAACTCATTGACGCTCCCGGTCATCCCAACATCGCCCCAGTTAGAGGCTCCAATGCGCTCCCAGCTGTTCGGCAGGGTGCTCAGGTCATCCCCGTCTCCAGTGAGGTTCGGGGGCGAAGCCTGGATCTGCGTTCCGTCGATCCAGGCATTGATCTCCCCGCTCGGGGAAATGGAGAGAGCGAGGTGGTGCTCCTCGTTCAGGGCTGGCCGTGGACCGAAGTTGGACTCGGGCATACCCTGATACTGGATACGGCCCTGCCCGCTTCCTCCCTGTTGCAGGTTGAAGATGATGTTCCGCCCGGCCGTGCCATTCCCGAAGGAGAACAGCTTCGCCCAGTTACCACTTCCTGTATCCGTATACCAGGACTCAAAGGTGACTCCTGTCACACCAAAGTTACCAGCCAGGTCAACCAGGTTTGTGAATCCCATGCTGTCGGCCCCGGGTCCAGTCGGCGCTCCGTCAAGGCGCAGCTCGCCATCCTGCACAAAGGCATCACCGACCAGCACACCATCATTTCCCCCGATCGAATCCACCAGCTCCGCCCCTGGATTGAAGGAATAGCGGTGGGCGAGTACTGCGAATTCAAAAGCCCCCGGGTCATTGGCGTCATTGGGGTCGGTATTATTGTCTACTTCCTGTCCGTCGGGATAGAAGTCACCATCACTGTCGGTATCGAGTGGATCGGTCTCATGGAGGTTGACCTCCTCACCATCCCACAAGCCGTCACCATCACTGTCCTGTTCACGGGGATCGGTTCCAAGAGTTTCCTCTTCGCCATCCGTGAGGCCGTCAGCATCGCTGTCGGCGTCAGTGGGATCGGTGCTGTCATCCCGTTCCTGGAGGTCGCTGCGGCCATCTCCATCGAAGTCCCCTGTGCCTGCGCCGGGTCCCGGGCTGTTCCCGGCGCCGTCCCAAGCGGCTCCATCGAGCTGATCCAGGGTATCGATTCCGTCCCANGAGAGCTCCCACCCGTCAGCCAGGCCATCCTCGTCGATATCTTCCGAGCTGGGAACCAGATCCGGACCACTGGCGTAACTGTCAGCCACTTCGTCCGGAGTGAGCACTCCATCCCAGATTCGGAATTCGTTGACCGATCCCTGCATATTGTTGTCGCCCCACGCTGAGGCTCCAATCCGTTCCCAGGTANTGGGAAGCACGTTGAGATCGTTTCCATCCCCGCTCAGGTTGGGAGGCTGGGCCTGGATCTGNACCCCGTCAATCCAGGCATTCACTTCCCCGGTCGCCGAAATCGTGAGGGCGAGGTGATGCTCCTCATTGAAGGCGGGCCGGGGCCCGAAGTTCGCTTCAGGAGACATGCCGTTGTATTGAATCCGGCCCGCGCCACTGCCTCCCTGCTGGAGGTTGNAAATGATNTTCTGTCCCCCCGTTCCATTGCCAAAGGAGAACAGTTTCGACCACGTCCCACTCCCCGTATCGGTNTACCAGGCTTCGAAACTCACGCCATTGGCTCCATGATTAGCGGCCANGTCCACTGTCGAGGTGAACCCCATGCTGTCGCCATCGGGGCCATTTGGAGCTCCATCAAGAACGAGCTCTCCATTGTCCACAAAGGCATCCCCGATCAGGACTCCCGTATTCCCACCAACGGAGTCAGTGGTATCATCCGTAAAGGACCAGCGGTTGGCCAAAGTTGCGGCTTCGGAGAGAGACGTGCCCGACAGACACAGGAGCGCAGCAGCAAGAGCAATCTGAAGGTTGTTTTTCATGAGTCTGACTGGAACAGTAGCAATGAAACCNTCGTGGGAAACAAAAAACCCGCTGCCAATGGCAGCGGGTCTGAAAAAAGCGTCCCGGGCCACCTGCGGCCCTGGGCCCGATCACGAGCGGCGACGGCGAAGCAGAAGCAGTGAACCGAAGGCCAGAAGGGCTGTNCTGCCCGGCTCGGGGATGAGGNTGTCCGGCCCAAGCTGGCGGCTCGCGGCCACTTCATCCGCCGTGAGCGTACCNTCCCAGATACGGAACTCNTTTACTGATCCAGTCATCCCGGCGTCCCCCCACTGCGAGGCTCCGATCCGCTCCCAGCTGTTGGGGAGGGTGCTCAGGTCGTCNCCGTCTCCCTGCAGGCTTCCGGGAGAAGCATTGATCTGGGCTCCATCAATCCAGGCATTGACGAGACCGTCCGAGGAGATGGTCAGGNCAAGGTGATGCTCCTCGTTCAGAGCCGGCCTGGGCCCGAAGTTGCCCTCGGCCATCCCGCGGTACTGGATGCGTCCCGCACCAGAGCCTCCCTGCTGGATATTGAAGATGATGTTGTGTCCGCCGGTTCCATTTCCAAAGGAGAACAGTTTCGACCAGTTACCGCTCCCCGTGTCNGTATACCAAGCCTCCAGGCTGACACCGTTGGCCCCGTGAGTNCCGGCNAGGTCGACGGTGTTCGTNAAGCCCACGCTGTCCGCATTGGGACCATTGGGTCCTCCATCGAAAAATACCTGNCCACCACTGATGGAGGCATCGCCGATCAGGACCGCAGAATTTCCCCCAACGGAGTCGGTGGTGTCATCAAAGGACCACCGGTTAGCCAGCGTTGCTGCGCCAGCAAGGCCCGCGGTAGAGCAAACGATGAGTGAGAAGAAGGCAGTGTGTTTCATGAAATCNNATGGGTTCTNGACTGAGGCAGGGNAAAAATGGCTCGCGAGNCCGCCTCAGGCAACCCTTTTTTCCATACTTTGTTCACAAGACTTAAGATAATTCCCCGGGGAAATAAATCCATGGGCTCCCCAAATCGCTCCAGCCCTCCCGGGGCCGCCTTGCGCGACACCAGCAGACTGGGTAAAAACCCGTGTGATGAAAGCCCCTTGTCGCCGCCTTTTTCGCACCTTGGTGGGGATTGCCGCCTTATCAACATCNGCCTGTCAGGAGTCCCCCAGGGACGAAAAACAAGGTGGAAGCCCCCCCCAACCTGCCACCGCCGACGCGACCTACCGGCAGATGGTGGCTACCGAGGAAACGATTGCCGAACTCATCCCCGCCATCAATCGGCTGGCCCGTTCCGTCCGTGACCTCTCGCTACCAGGNCACGCTTCTGCACACCTGATTGCCGACAACGCAGTGGTAGTCGACATGGGAGAGGGGGGCGAGGCCGCTGCGGACGCTCGCCTGCCGCTGCATCACCGGATCTGGGAAAACACCGCGGTNGAAAGAAAGGTGAACGAAATGCCCGGTGGATTCTGGACCGCCCTGTGGGAAGAAGTCGCGCACTTCGAGGATGCCCGCTTTGGTGTACTCCGGGGNCGGAGCAGCAATGCACGGGAATTCGTNACCGACCTCAAGTTCACAGCTCGGAGCCGGGATGCCGAGGGTGGAGTGGCCTCATGGCAATCGAAGGTTACCATACACTGGAACAGGGAGTCCGATGACACCTGGAAAGTGTCCCGCTGGGAAACCGGGAAGATGTATTCCAGTCGCGCAGCCGCTCCCCTCTTCCGCGACGTCCTCGCGGAGGCCATTCCGGTAGCTTCCGAACTCAGGCGGGCCCGCCACTCAATTCACGAACGCTACCTCCGGGAAGTNTTCTTCACCGGGAGCACGACCTTCGCATACCCGAAGGACTACTGGATCTACGTTCTCTCGTGGGACTCGCTCGATCAGCACACCTCGGTGGCAGTGGTTGATATCGACAGGGATGGCTGGGACGACTTCTACGTGACTGCCCGGTGGGGGCGGAACCAGCTCTGGCGCAACAGGGGCGACGGAACCTTCGAGGATGTTGCTCCTGATCTCGGACTGGACGTCGATGGAGTNTGCAACGCGGCTCTCTTTGCTGATTTCGACAACGACGGAGACCAGGATCTCTTCCTGGGNCGCAGCCTGGAACGTGGGCAATACTACCGGAACGAGGACGGAAGATTCATCGAACGCTCTGCCCTTCTCGACGCACCCCTGCCCTACTGGACTTCCGCNCTCGCAGCCGCTGACGTCAACAATGACGGACTCCTGGACCTCTACGTATCTACCTACCGGCTTCCCATTTCCAAACCAGCCAACATCCTGGGATCCAAATTCCTCGACCCGGATGAGCGCGAGGAATTCAAGACCCGGCGCAAACGGGACCACCCGGTCTTCCGGCTCACGGGCCCACCTAACGTGCTTCTCCTGAACATCGGGGACGGCCGCTTTGTGCGGGCCCCCCGGGCCGCAGGCGCGGACCTCTGGCTCAATTCCTTCCAGGGAACGTGGGCGGACTACGACAACGACGGCGATCCNGACCTGTTTGTGGCCAATGACTATGCCCCGGACTACATCTTCCGCAACGACGGCGGCCGCCTCGTGGACGCCACCCGGGAGCTGGCCGGCGACGAATTGCAGGGNTTTGGGATGGGCGTCTCGCTGGGGGACTACGACAACGATGGCCGGCAGGACCCCTACTTCACCTACATGTTCAGCAAGGCTGGCACCCGGATCACGGGGATGTTCGAGGGACTGGAGCAGCGGATGTACGAGGGGGTGTCCGGAAACAAACTCCTCCGCAATACTCCTGAGGGATTCCAGACCGTCTCCGGCGACGGACCAGGTCAGATGCAGGTNATGCGGGCAGGCTGGTCCTGGGGTGGACAATATGGCGACCTCGATAACGACGGGTTCCTCGACCTCTACGTATCCAACGGGCTCTACACTCCTCCCCCCGGTGCCGCCACCGAGGTGGACTTGTGAAGTGACCTCTGGCGCTCGGTCGTGCGCTCNGACACCAACCTGCAGCGACGCCTCGCGGACGAGGGAGTGGACGCCCGCGTCTACGGGAGCATGCCCGGCGTTCTCGACACCAATACCGAGGTGGAGGGTCGGAGAGTCCTNCGCAGCCACTCCTTCAGCGGCAGGGAGAATAACAGTGTCTTCTACAATCGCGGGGGGCGCAGTTTCACCGACATATCGGGCATCAGCGGGTTGGACAGCATNGCGGACAGCCGTGCCTTCGCCTACTTCGATTACGACCGCGACGGGCGCCTCGATATCGTCCTGACCAATACCAACGAGCCNCAGCTGCAGCTCTTCCGTAATGAGACCCCGGATCCCGGCAAGGTCGTCCAGGTCCGGCTTGTCGGGGGAAACCGCAACGCGCAGGCGAATTCCGAGTGGAGCCCCCGGGACGGTTACGGGGCTCACGTGATCGTCGAGGCCGGAGAACTCCGCATGCGCCGCGAACTCCGGTGTGGGGACGGGTTTGCCGCNCAGAACAGTTCCACCCTTGCCGTCGGCCTCGGNGCCGGGTCGCCCTCCGCGACCATCAAGGTNGAATGGCCCTCCGGAAAGAGCAGCTCAGTNAAGGAGGTNCCGGCGGGAAGCCTTGTCACCATTTATGAAAACCCGGNGGAATCTCAATTCGTGGTGAGCACACCTCCGGCCAGTGCCCCCACCCGGAGGACGGGGAGGCCCGAACTCACGATACTGCCACGCCTCGACCTCCCGTTGCCTCCGGAACGCCCGCAGGTTTCGCTGGTTGTGTGCATGGCCACCTCGTGCGCGGTCTGCCGGAGCGAACTCCCCCACCTGCGGCGGCTCNCGAAAGCCNTCGGCAGGGAGCTTGCGCTTTTCGGCTTACCCNTNGACCCTGATGATACCGAGGCGAAGTTGACCGGATACGCCAACGAACTCTCNCCTCCCTACCGGATCCTCGGTGCCCTGGCCGACCACCAGCGGGAAGCCCTCGAGGCCCATCTCAAGGCTAACTTCGGGGATACGCCACTCCCGACCTCCCTTCTGATCAGCCAGGGCGGCAGGGTGCTCGCAACCTACAAGGGAACGCCCACTCTCTCCGACCTGCGCAACGCTATTCCTTGATTTGCAGGCGGGGCCCGTCTGGCAGGGGATCGACGATTGTCTCCCTTCCAGAGGGCCACCTGATGCGAATCCCCTCGAGGAGCTCTCCCTCNCCCAGCGTAACCCGCACCCCACCGGCATTCTGTGCCGAGAGACCTTCACCCAGCGAGCGGCGGTAAACCCGCTCTCCCCTTGAGGTAGAAACCCTCACCAGAGCACCCACCGCATCACGATTACTTCCNGNNCCTCCGACCAGGTCCAGGCGAAGCACCCGGCCCGTTCCTCCCAGCTCCGCCATCCGGTTCCGGAAAAGTCTCAGGCGGGGAGCATTGGCGCTTGCCAGGGCCAGGTCGAGCCAGCCGTCCCCGTCGTAGTCGAGGGTCGCAAAGGACCGAGCATCCTCGAGACAGTCTACCCCGCTGACGAGGGAGCGGTCGACAAACCCGGATGTCTCCCCGAGCAGAAGCCGATTCCGCTCGTTTCCACTGAGGGAATTACTCCGCCATGCCGGCCCACNCCCTCCAGTCAGGGAGTCGTCCTGTCTCACCCGCAACTGAAAATCCAGCAGGGGCGTCTTCCAATGCTTTGACTTCAGGAAACGCTCACTCTGGGTTGGGTCCGAGAGCACGACCGTGCTCCAGAAGCAACTTCACAAATCCACCTCGGTTGCCACCNGCTTCGGAGCGGTGTAGAGNCCACTCGGAACATAGAGATCCAGCAATCCATCATTATTGAAGTCGGCGAACTGGCCCCCGAAGGCCCAGCCTACCCTCGTTTCAGGGGACTTGCTCTCCGCAACCTGGCTGAATTTTGCTCCCTCCTTGCGATAGATNAAGTTACCCCGCGCTGCCGCCCTGATCCGCGAATCGACCTTTTCCACCGCGGCGATGATCCGGTTTCCCGCCTTCGAGTACATGTTGGAAACGAAGAGGTCCAGATCACCATCGTTGTCGTAGTCCCCTACCGAGGCACCCATCCCGAAGGCCATCTCACCGTCCGGGAAGAACGTCCCGTAGGACTCCACGAAAACCGGCTCGGCCGCCCCCCTTGGCGTATCGTTGCGCAGGAAGGAATCCGGCGCAAAATCATTGCAGACATAGAGGTCGTCATCGCCATCCCCATCCGCATCGAACCAGCACGGCTGGTAACTTTTGCGCCAGAGCTTCACTTCCTCACCACCGGCCCTCTGCAAGCGCCCTCCTCCCCGGTTCATCAGCAGGACGTTGGCAACTCCGCGATCGTTGAAATACGGGTGCGCGTCACGCAGGAGGGAGTCGTAGCGGGCAGCCTCTCCCGGCCCGAGATAACGCTCCTTCCAGANCGGTCGGACATCTGGNCCCGGACTGTAGGTGCAGAGGTAGATATCCAGAAAGCCATCCCGGTTCACGTCGGCCACCGCCGAACCGGTCACGAAGAACTGCCGGCCCAGGTCACTGAGTTCCGACGTGACCTCCCGGAACTGNCCCCCGTCGTTGAGGAAGTAGAGGGTGGGCTCAAGGGAGCGCCCNAGAAGAAGATCAGGATCACCGTCGTTGTCAAAGTCCGCGAAAAGCGCGCTGTTCGAACAGTTGTAGCCACGCAATCCGACCCGGGCGGTGACGTCTTGGAATGTTCCGTCTCCTCTGTTGCGCAAAAGCTGCCCGGATCCCCACCGCGAGGTCACAAAGACGTCATCGTGACCATCTGTATCATAGTCGACGACACTCACTGCCGGATACTGGTAAGTGCTCTCCATGTCGGCCAGGTCGGCATATTCGCGCTTGGGCAGGAGGAGTCTCTGCTCCGCAAGGGCTTTCGTGGTAATCTCCTCCTGGAGGGAACGGCGGGCAGTATCCAGCGAGATCCCATCGGGCAGCGCATCGGCAAGCACCTCCTCGAAGAACTGCCTCGGGGCGTTGTTCTGCGAGAGGCTCAATGACTCGCAGTTCACCAACCGCCAGGTTTTATCGTCACCCTTTTCCCAGGTCAGTCGCAGCTTGGCTTGTANTCCGGTGAGGCCTGAAGGACTCCGCCGCCGCCCTTCGAATTTGGCCACCATCTCGAAATCTCCTTTGCTGAAGATACCCGCCAAGACACCGAAGGAGGCCTGTTCCCAACGCCCCCCGTCGCCTGTCAGTTCCTCAAACGCACCGCCCGTCAATCCACCGGACACTGCAGCAGGCAGACGATCCCCCCTGCCGCTCACGAGGGAGTCCGCCAGAGCCCGCAGGGCAGGCACCAGCTTCAGGATAAGTTCCTCACGCTCCACCACACGGCGGGCGACCTGGTCTGGATCCGGGGCAGTCGANTCATTCCCCGCGGGCTTCCTCTCTCCCGGTTCCCCGCAAGCCGTCAGNAACATTGCCACCGCCAGCACTGAAAAGCGGTAAGGAGACTGCAGAGCCCAGNGAAACGGAATGAGGATAGCCCCNCCGTAGTCGGCTCGAGGCANATCCGGATCGGCCGGCGAGAGGGAATGGAATTTCATGGCCGGTCCGGGGCAGGATTTGCAGTTGCATTGCTACTTNCCGGGCAGGGCGGGATCATGCCCCTCCCANCGATGGACCTTTCACCAATCCGACCGTATCTTCCAGTTGCTGCAGCTGTGGCCACCATCGTTCTAAAATTCCCTGCCCGGGCCACCACCATCCGTAAATTNCTTGAGCTCGACACCGGGTCGGCCCCACATGCCACGGCATGCAATCCTGACCCGCGGATTCGAAGCCTTCCCGGCCGCGGAGGTCATGACGTTCAGCAGGGACGGGNCTTTCCAGGTGTTGAACATGATGAACCGGTCGACGATCTGCTCTGGGGTTTGCTCTGCCGCAGTTTTCGCCACAATAAACGGTTCACTCNCGACAATCCGCAAGATAATCCTCGAAAAGAGCAAAGACCCNCCAGNTGCTCCCGGCACGATGACAGGCCAACCGGTCCCCGGGGGACGAGAAGGCACCATGCCGCCCGGTAATGGCGCGGCACCGGTTCGAGGGGACTGGCAGGGTTTGCCGGGCGCCGNGCCCTCACGANACAGAGTTTCTTTCTCACGAAGGGANGCCCCTTGGGTATTACCCCCNCCGGCGAGGACCCCGGCGACCAGGAGTGTCGCAATCGGGCCGCGCCGGGAAATACTTCGTGGCGTCTCTCCGCTCCCCGGGCTAAAGACGGTTGCCGCATGGACCGTCCGAGAATTGCCGTCACGATGGGAGACCCCGGCGGGGTCGGTCCCGAGATCTGNCTCGACCTCCTCCAGAATGAGCGGGTGGCCGGGGAGTGCCTNCCCATCGTCTTCGGCGATGTGAACGTGCTCGAACAGTGCGCGGNNGCGGTGGGCAAACCCGTACCCCGCTCNATCATCCAGCATGCCGGTATCGCCAAGGCCGAGTCTCCCTCCGTTCTCGACCTCGGGCTCATGAATCCCGGCGAACTCACCCCCGGCGNCGTTAATCCGGCCACCGGCGCGGCCACCTACCGCTACCTCACCGAGGCCATCGACGCCTGCCTGCGGGGTGACGTCGACGCCGTCGCGACCGCTCCCGCAAGTAAGGAGGCTCTGCGCAGTGCGGGCATTCCCCATCCCGGNCATACCGAGATTCTCGCCGAGCGCACCGGAGCAGACCGGACCTGCATGATGCTCACCTCGGACGTTCTCACCTGCAGCTTTGTCACAGTGCATGTCGGCTACCACGAGGTCCCCGGCCTCCTGACGACCGAACGTATCCACGAGGTGATCGACCTCACACGAAACGCCATGAAGCGTCTCCGCGACCGGGAACCCCGCCTGATTGTCTGCGGACTCAACCCGCACGCGGGAGAACACGGGCTGTTCGGAAANGGAGAGGAAGAACGCATCATCGCGCCCGCCATCGAGCAGGCCCGGAGACAGGGCTGCGAGATTGAAGGGCCCCTGCCCCCGGATACCGCGTTTCTNGAGGAACGCCGCGCGAATAGCGATGCCTTCATCTGCATGTATCACGACCAGGGACACATTCCGCTCAAGGCCCTTGCCTTCGACCGTGCCATCAACTGCACCCTTGGCCTGCCCATAGTACGCACGTCGGTTGATCACGGGACCGCTCTCGACATCGCTTGGCAGGGGAAGGCGAATCCACGGAGTCTCATCGAGGCAGTCACCCTCGCGGCCCGCCTCTCCAGAGCGCCACATTGAGTAATCCACCTGTGGCAAAAGGGAAAAACAGGACCGCCGGGCAAAGAACCCGCAAAATANCTGTTCTAACAGAAAACAAACGAGCGTAGTATGCTNCAGTTATGTTCAAACCCATACAGATGCTACCTGTGAGGCTCTCCTCAATAAGGGTCTCAAGGGGAATATGCCTCATCCTTGTCACCATTGGCATGGGCAGCCTTCCCGCCCGNACGTGGACGAGTGCGGATGGCTCGAAAACCTTTGAGGGCACCTTCCAGTCCTACGACGAGGCCCGGAAGCAGGTGACCGTCACACTGCANACNGGCAAGTCGGTCACCTTCTCCATCAACAAACTTTCGCAAGAGGACCGGAAGTTCCTCGTTCAGGAGGCCGGCACGAGTGGTANAACCGCCCGAGAATTCGCCCAGAGTGACCTAGGCAAGGCCTTGGCGAACATGCAGATCCTCGCTGACTCCGCATTCACCCCGCACAGGTTCGAGAGCGTGCCCGATTTTTTCATTCTCTACTACTCAGCCAGCTGGTGAGGCGGCTGCGTTGTAGCTGCTCCCCAGTTGGTGGAGTCCTATCAGGCAGACGTCGCATCGAACCCCAGGGTCGAAATGATCCACCTCAGTCGCGACCGGAATGAGCAGGCCGCCCTNGCCTGGGCCAGAAAGGCCAGACTACCCTGGCCCCATATCATGCTGAAGGATACCAAGGCCGCCCTCATGACGCACTACACCCGCGCGGTTCCCTGCTACGTCCTCATCGACCGCGCAGGCAAAAAAATTGCAGCCGGCAGCGGCAGGGCGGGCAAGAGTGCGGTCTGGGCGAANCTCAAGGAGCTCAGATAAGAGAGCATTTCCGGCCGGGGCCGNGCTTCCATCCGCAGAGCCGCCGCTCCTTCCCCGCAGCAATGTCTTTCCAATGACCGCAACCATGTCAGAATCACGCATCATGCTACCAGCAACTCTCTCCTCCCGGTTCCAGAGCCTCCTCATCGCTGGCACTCTCGCCGGACTGTGCGCGACCGCCCTCGCAGACTGGCCCCAGTGGCGTGGCCCCAACCGAGATGGGCTCTCCACCGAGACCGGCCTGCTCAAGGTATGGCCCGAAGACGGTCCCCCGCTGGCCTGGAAAGTCCGGAATACGGGTGGCGGATTCTCCAGCCTCGCGATTTCAGATGGCCTCATCTACACGCTCGGCGACCTCGCCGACGGCTGCCATGTCATCGCCCTGCGGGAGGCCGATGGCTCACCGGTCTGGAAAACCAAGGTCGGGCCCCCGGGAGGGCACGCCGGATACCCCGGGCCTCGCAGTACTCCCACCGTCGACGGGGGACAGGTCTTCGTCCTTGACCAACACGGCACGGTGGCCTGCCTCGACGCCAAGACCGGCTCCAAGACCTGGTCGGTCAACCTCCAGGACGACTTCGGGGGGAAAATGATGTCCGGCTGGCGCTGGAGTGAGTCCATCCTCGTGGATGGCGAATCGGTCATCTGCACCCCGGGAGGCGAGAAGGGAACTGTTGCCGCCCTCAGCCGCAAAACAGGCAAGAGCCTCTGGCAGACCAGCGAGTGGACCGACCCCGCCGGCTACTCGTCCGTCATCATCACCACTCTCAACGGGGTCCGCCAGTATGTGCAACTCACTGGAAAGAGCGTAGCGGGCATTGACCCGAAATCGGGCAAGATCCTCTGGCAGGCAGAACGCCCCGGCAAGACCGCAGTCATTACCACCCCGGTGATCCGGGACAACATCGTGTGGGTCACCTCTTCCTACGGGGTTGGGTGTAATGCCTTCCGGGTCGACCGGAAGGACGGGGAGTGGACAACCGAGGAAATCTATGCCAGCCGAAAGTTTGCCAATCACCACGGCGGGGTCATCGAATTGAAGGGACACGTCTACGGCTCGAGCGGCGGAACCTTCGCCTGCATGGATATCAAGAGCGGTGAACTCGTCTACCGTTCCCGCAGTGCCGGCAAGGGCGCCACCATCTACGCTGACGGCCACTTCTACCTGCGTAGTGAAAACGGACCCGTGGCACTGATCGAAGCCTCTTCCGACGAACTGAAGGAAGTGAGCCAGTTCGACCAGCCCGAGCGTAGTGACAAGAAGGCCTGGCCCCACCCCGTGATCGCCAACGGGAAGCTCTACCTGCGCGACCAGGACCTTCTCCTCTGCTACGACATCAAGGCGAGGTAGGGGAGCGATCCCTCAGGGTGCATCATCGGCCCGCCCATCGCCATCCTCGTCCCGCACACCCGAGAGGGGATGGGCCACGACCGCCTTCCAGGCGATCTCACGAAACACCCGGTCGAGCCGGGCGCCGGGAAACTCCCCCGAACCTCCAAACGCGATCCTGTCGCTGATCAGCTCGGGCGAACGCCGGTAGAGGGTGGCATAGAACACATAACCCTCCAGGCGGTCGAGGCCGGGACCCAGGTGGCCGAGCCTGTCGCTCCAGAGCGAGCGCTTCTTCCCCCCGATGGCCCGGTTGATCCCCTCGACACCGGGCAACTCTCCCCGGTGGTAATACTGTGCCGCCAGCACCATCGCATCACAGGTCGGCAGGATGAAGACCTTGTCCGGGAATTCCTCGTTCAGGATTCCTGCAATCCTGCAGTAGGCCTCGTGCTTCTCTCTGCCCATTCGCGTGATGATCGTAGCGGTGAGTTCCTCTTCTGATTCCGGGATTTCATCCAACTGTTCCACCTGCGGCCAGGCATCGGAGAGGTAGAACTTCATCTCCGGATTGTATTTCAGGCAGAATTCAATCCAGCACCGGTAGTATTCCGGTCGGTCCAGGAAATAAGGACCCCACATCATTGCTTCCCACTGCGCGTTGGCGATGGAGGCCAGCAACTTGGGACGGGGTTTTCCTTCAAACTGGAAGATGCCATTTTCCTGCTCCCACTTGAAGCGCGCACTCCCGGTCATGCCTCCCCCGAGATGGAGATGCAGTGGCTGACGAAAACCCGCCGCCTCGCAGATCTTTGGCAGGACCTTGTAGCCGGGTGCCATGAAACTGTGCCCTGTCCCCACAATCCGCAGGGCCCCGTCGGCGGACTTGGGAAAGGAAGTCACCGGATTGCGCCCCGGGCCGAGCACCTTCGCGTAGATTTCCTTGATCCGCTCGGGAGACTGGTAACAAACGGCATCCCCGGGAAACCTGTCTTCCTGCCAACCCGGATGAACCTCGAATGACCGCGGCGGCCCCCGCCTCCCCTTCGTCCCACCACCCTGCGCCCGGGCCCGATAAGCAGCCGCCTCCTCCCTAGTGAGGACCCCGTCTCCATCGGAATCCGCCTTCGGAAACTGCTTCAGCCAGCGGGCTAATTGTTCCTTGGAGGGGTTCGCGGGCGCTGCTCCCGCCAGACCGAGGACCAGGAGAATGGAAAAGGCGGTCAGGGGGCTGGAGGCACGCATGGGGCCTTCATGCTTCACCTCCAACCCCCGTCGTCCATCCAATTCTGAACGACGGGCGACCCTTTTAGGTTGCGGGCCGCAGGTCACTGTGGTCAACGGGACCAGTCTCCAACCGGAATGTGATCCACCCTTTTACTGATACCCTGACATGCCAGAACACTTCGACTTTCTCGTTCTCGGCGGCGGCAGCGCCGGCTACGCGTCTGCCCGCACGGCCCGCGAATTCTGCGAGCGCGTTGCAATCGTGGATGGTTCCGCCGAGCTGGGTGGCCTCTGTATCCTGCAGGGGTGCATGCCCTCCAAGACCCTGATCTACTCCACCGACATCCTTCATCTGGCGAAGCAGGGAGAAAAATTCGGTCTCCGTATCGCGGGGGCAGGGATCGACATGAGCGCCCTGCAGGCCCGCAAGCGCCACTGGGTGTCCGACTTCGCCGAATACCGCAGGGAACAGCTGGAGAGCGACCGCTTCACGCTCTTCCGGCAGAGCGGCAGGTTCATCGGGCCACAGGAGATCGCACTGGACGACGGAACCAGGATCCGGGCGGACCGGATCATGGTGGCCACCGGCTCGGTAGTGAATACCCCCGATGTGCCCGGCCTCGCGAACGTTCCGGCCTGGACCAGCGACGATGTCCTCGGTCTCGAAAGCGTGCCTGACAGTGTTATCGTGCTGGGTGGAGGAATCATCGCCTGCGAGCTTGGCCAGTTCCTCGCCCGGGCCGGTTCACGCGTCACTCTCGTCCAACGCGGCAATCATATTCTGAGGGAAGCGGGCGAGCCTGCGGCCCGGGTCATTGAACAAGCCTTCCGCGATGAGGATATGGAGGTCTTTACCGGGACCGTCATTGAAGGCATTGAGAAAACCACTGCCGGCATCCGGGTTTCTTTCTCACACGAGGGGCGAGCCGTAACGCGGGAAGCAGGGCACCTTCTCAATGCCCTCGGCCGGCGTCCGAACACCAGTCGCCTGAACCTCGCTGCTGCCGGCCTCAGGACCGGCCCCCGGGGCCACTTGCTCCACGATGACTGGCAGCAGACCAGCCAACCCGGCATCTACACCGGGGGCGACTGCGCTGGTCCAGCCGAACTGGTTCATATAGCGGTCCGGCAGGGAGAGACAGCCGCTCGCCACGCCTTCGGTCAAGACCCGCCTCCCCTGCGCTATGACGCGCTCATGACCGTCGTCTTTACCGATCCCCAGGTCGCCTGGGTCGGCCTGCGCGAAGACGAGGCCCGCGCCGGGAAACTTGATCCCGTAGTCGAGGAATATCCCTTTGAGGATCATGGCAAATCGCTCCTCATGGAGGCTCCACGCGGCTACGTGAAGGTCATTGCCGACCGCGCGAGCGGTAGAATCGTGGGAGCTGAGTGCGTCGGCAAGGACGCCTCCGAACTCATTCACGCGCTTACCGTTCCAGTCGCCATTGGCCTGACACCGGCCCAGTGCATGGAAGCAGACTGGTATCACCCTACCCTGGCCGAGATCTGGACCTACCCCCTCGAAGAACTCGCTGAGGAACTCAACAACGGTTAACGGCAGCCCGGGACCGGCGCCCCTTGATGAGGCCGCCGACTACATGCGCGGCATGTGCGCGGGAGTGACAATCAGTTCCGGAACAACTGCCCGCCGGGGCAGGCGGGCCACCGCAAGCACCATCTGGGCAATATCCTCCGGATAGACCATCCGGGCGCGCTTCTCCTCGGGCGGAGGCACTGGCCGGTCGTCGAGGATGGGCGTGTTGGTCTCACCCGTAATCACATTGGTCACCCGGACCCCATCGGGCAGAGCCTCGAGGTTGGCAAGGAGCCCCAGGCTGTTCTGTCCGCTCTTGGCCGCGGAATAGGGAACCCCGGCCAGTTGCACGGACTGACTTCCCGCCAGCGAAGTCACGTTGAAGATGAGCCCATCACCCCGCTTACGCATGCCTGGCAGAACCGCCTGGATCACGTTGTAGGCACCGGTCAGGTTGATCTGCACCACCCGGTCCCAGCTCTCCGGGTCAAAATTCTCCCAGCTGCGCCCGGGAATGTTGACGCCTGCCGAAAAGACCAGGATATCGACCTTTCCCACTTCTTCCTCGAACCAGGCGAGGAGGGTTGCGATCTGTTCACGGTCCACCACGTCGCAGCGGTGCATCCGCATCCCCGTACCAGACACAGCTCCCTCGAGCACCTCCGTCCGTCGCCCGGCCACGGCCACCTGGTAGCCAGCCTCGTCAAAAGCCCGGGCGATGCCGAGGCCGATTCCTGTTCCGCCCCCCACGACGAGGACGTTCTGGTATTCCGGGGTAGTGCTCATGCTCCCCTTCATCCGATGGAAGTGCACGCCTCTTGTCAACCAGCCATCGGATCAGGTCCGGCTTCAGGAGTTCACCAGCTCCTTGATCACCTCGCCCCCGATCTGCGAAAGCTGCTTGAAGCGCCCCCCGTGAAAGTAGGTGAGCTTGTTGTCGTCAAGACCAAGGAGATGCAGGATGGAACAGTGGATATCGCGGATGGGGTGAACTGCCTCGACCGCTTCCAGGCCGATTTCATCCGTGGCTCCGATAACCTTCCCGGCAGGCACCCCGCCACCCGCGAACCACATGCTCATTGCTCCCGCATTGTGGTCCCGCCCGCCGTTCTCCCTGCCACGGTGAGCCTGGTTGTCCGGAGACCGGCCGAATTCCCCGCACCAGATGACAAGCGTTTCCTTGAGCAGGTCCCGGTCCCTCAGGTCCCGGATCAGCCCTGCGATCGGTTTGTCCACGGAGCGAATCAGGTTCCCATGATTATTGACGAGATCATCGTGGGAATCCCAGCCCACCGAGAATGCCTGCACGAAGCGCACGCCCTTCTCCACCAGCCGCCGCGCCAGCAGGCACCGCCGCCCGAAGGCGTCGGTATGCTTTTCCCCGATCCCGTAAAGACTCCGCACTCGCTCTGATTCCCCTCCCAGGTCAAGCAGGTCCGGCACTTCGGCCTGCATCCGGAAGGCGAGCTCATAATTGTGCAGGCGGGTCTTGAGAATCTCATGCCCGGGGTGGCGCACCCGGTGCGCCTTCTCAAGGTCGGAGAGCAGGTCCAGGTTCCTGCGCTCCATCCTGCGGGTCATATGCTGTGGAGGATGAAGGTCGAGAATGGGTGACCCCTTCGCTCTCAGGGGAGTCCCCTGGAACTCCGCCGGCAGGAACCCGTTGGACCAGTTGGCAGCTCCCGCCTGTGGATAATAAACGTCCGGCAGGACCACGAAGGCCGGCAGGTCCCGGTTGCCGGACCCCAGCCCATGAGTGACCCACGACCCCATCGCCGGATCCCCTCCAAATCGGTTGCCAGTGTTCATGTGCAGGTTGGCGGTCGGGTGATTGATGGACTCCGCCTGCCCCCCCCGGTAGATGCACAACTCGTCGGCCACCCCCGCGAGATGCTCGAAGCGGTCGCAGATCCAGTGGCCCGACTGCCCGGCCTGTCGGAACCCGAAGGGGCTTTTCACGTAACGGCGCTTCCCGCTTGCCATGGCGGAGCGGAGACGCCCCTCCCGCTGGAAGAACTGGCCATCAAGTTCCTCGAGATCTCGACGCTGAAAAACCTTTACACGTATTTGTTTGGTGTTCTTGTATGAGTTGCGTTGCTTGTTACTTTGGTGACTGTACTTTTTGAACCTTTTTGGGTTTT
>PBLI01000029.1 GCA_002721695.1 Roseibacillus sp.
TTCTCTGCGAAAAACCGCTCGCCCGGACGACGGAAGAAAGCCTTCCCATGGTGGAGGCCGTCGAGAAGGCAGGTGTCGCCAACACCGTGTGGTACAACTACCGCCGCGTTCCTGCCGTCACCCTCGCCAAGCAGATCGTCGACTCCGGAAAACTCGGCAAGATCTTCCACTACCGCGCCAACTTCCTGCAGGACTGGACCATCAGCGCCGAACTCCCACAGGGGGGTGAGGGCCTCTGGCGCCTGGACGCTGCGGCGGCAGGCTCCGGAGTCACTGGCGACCTCCTAGCCCACTGTATTGATACCGCCATCTGGCTCAACGGTGGCATCAAGGACGTTTCGGCCGTAACCGAAACCTTCATCAAGGAGCGCATCCACACCGCCACCGGAGAGAAGCAGGAAGTCACCATCGACGACGCCTGCCTCTTCCACTGCCACTTCAATAACGGATCACTCGGCCTCTTTGAGTCCACCCGCTACGCCCGGGGCCACAAGGCGCTCTACACCCTGGAAATCAACGGGGAGAATGCTTCCATCCGCTGGGATCTGCACGACCTCAACCGCCTTGAGTATTTCGATCACTCCGACGAAGGCCAGGTGCGCGGATGGCGCAGCATTCACATCTCGGACGGGGACCACCCCTATCTGGACAAGTGGTGGGTCCCTGGCCTCTGCATCGGTTACGAGCACACCTTCGTACACCAGGTGGCCGATTTTCTCGCCTCCCTCAGCAGCGGTGAACCCTGCAACCCGACCTTCCGCGATGCCCTCGAGACGGCAAAAGTCTGCGACGCCGTCCTGGCTTCCGCTGCCGACCGCAGCTGGAAGGACGTATAGAGCCTGCAAGGTGGGCCGGGTCCCGCAGCCTTGCCCTCTCCCACAGACAGGAGGCCTCCGTCGGAGGCCTCTTTTTTTGTCAGGACCCCAGCCCGGATCTGGATACCCCCGGACACACACGCCCCTGATATTCACCCCACACACCTTACCTGCCCATCCCTCCGCCGGACCTCGATGAAGGACTGAAAAAACCTTGGACTCCCCGGAAGAAAGCTGGCACACAACCCTCCCGAACTCACGCCCACCATGCTTCAGGAAGGTATTCTCAATCCACAGGTCCTCGACCTTGTCGCCCGCATTCGCCACACGAACACCCTCGTCATCTGCGACTGGGCCTTTCCCTACTGGAAGGAAATCGAAACTGTTGACATTTCCCTCACCCGCGGGATCCCCAGCATCCTGGACGTGCTGAAGCTCCTCCAGCCCAACTTCAAGGTGGGCACCATCTGGCAGGCCGAGGAGTTCCTCCACACCAACCCCGCCGAAACAATCAAGGATTTCGATGACTGCTTCGCCACGTTCCTCGACGCCGGGGTCGTTCGTGAACCGCATCTCGATTTCAAAACCCGCGTCCCGGAAGCGATCGGCCTGATCCGGACCGGCGACCCGACCGCCTACGGCAATGTGATCGTTGAGTCGGTGTGACGTGGGAAGGAGATTCCACCTGAATCCCCCGGCACCCGTAAAAACCCTGCCCGCTTCACCACCCCTCCTGCTCCACCGCTCCCATGAAAGCCATCCAGTTCACCGAGCCCGAATCGATCGCCATGATCGATCTTCCCGAGCCGGCCCAGCCGGGTCCCGGCGAAGCGCTGGTCCGCACTCATCGCATGGGAATCTGCGGCACGGATCTTTCCGGCTACCTCGGCAAGATGCCCTTCTTTTCCTATCCGCGCATCCCCGGCCACGAGCTCGGACTGGAAATTCTCGCCCTCGGTGAGGGCGTTGACCACGTCCAGGTGGGCGACCGATGCTCACTCGAGCCCTACGTCAACGATCCCACCACCACCACGAGCCGGAACGGGCACAGCAATTGCTGTCCCGGCGTGCAGGTCCTTGGTGTCCACACCGACGGCGGCCTGCGCCCCCAGTGGATCTGCCCCGCACACAAGCTCCACCCCGGAAATGACCTCTCCTACGACCAGCTCGCCCTCGTGGAAACACTCGCCATCGGATACCACGCCGTAGTGCGGGCTGATCCACAGGCTGGCGAAACCGTTCTCGTAATCGGCGCAGGTCCCATTGGCCTCGCCACCCTCGAGTTCCTGCGCCTCCGCGAGGGCGTGAATATCATCGTGATGGACATGGTCGAGAGCCGTCTCCAGTTCTGCCGTGAAAAGCTCGGCATCCCCCACACCGTCGTCTTCAACCCTGATGGAACCCACCTTCCCGATCTCGAGCAGATCACCGGAGGTGAGCTCGCCAATGCCGTCATTGACGCCACTGGCAGCGCCAAGTCGATGTCTACCTGCTTCGAATACGCCGCCTTCACCGGGCGCGTCATCTACGTGGGAATCACCACCGAGACTCTTTCCTTCCCTCACGCCCCGGTCCTCCACCGGAGGGAACTTACTCTCCTCGCGAGCCGCAATGCCCTTCCTGCCGACTTCGGTAACATAATCGCCCTCATCGCAGATGGCCGGATAGACACGGATATCTGGATTACCGACCGGCTGGCCTTCGACGACGTCCCCTCCGGCTTCGCGGAGTTCACCGACACGTCGCGAGGAACCGTCAAGGCCATCATCGAGGTATCCTGAGAGTGAAGCGCTTCCCTCTCTCACGGGGAGGACAGGCGAAACTTTGACTTCCTGCCTTACCGCCCTACACTGGCATGGCTCGAATGTCCCCGTTGTTCCTCAAACTTCTCGTCATCTTTATCGTCGTACCCATCGCGGAGCTTTACCTTTTCCTGACCCTCGGCACGCACATCGGACTCGTCCCGACCCTTCTCATCATTCTTCTCACCGCCGTCGTCGGTGCCGCCCTCACCAGATCGCAGGGCTCCCGGGCCATGGCCAACTTCAGACAGGCGACGGCCGAAGGCCGTCTGCCCCACAGGGAAGCCCTCGACGGCCTCCTCATCCTCCTCGCGGGAGCTGTCCTCCTCACGCCGGGATTCCTTACCGACACGGTGGGCTTCCTCCTGCTCCTTCCTCCCGTCCGTACTGCCCTGCGGGGGCGCCTCGCCGACAAGTTCAAGGCACGCTTCCAGATCATCAGCCCGCCCGGTGAGCAGGCCCCGCCATTTTCCCGCCGCCGCGACGACGGCGACTTTATCGACGTCTAACAACATTGCCTCCCCGCGTTCCGGGACTTGCAAGTTGGTAGTTACACCTTGAGACTCCGCTCATGTGGAAGGGCCGCTTCACGCAGCAGACCGCTGATCTCGTGCAACGCTACGGAGAGTCGATCTCCTACGACTGGCGTCTCTACCCGCACGACATTGCCGGCTCGATCGCGCATGCCCGGGCCCAGCAGAAAGCCGGCCTCCTGAGCGCAGAGGAGTTTACCCAGATCGAAGAAGGCCTTCGTGAGGTTGAACAGGAAATCGAACGTGGCGAGTTCGATTTCTCCATCGAGCTGGAGGACATCCACATGAATATCGAGGCCGCCCTGACGAGCAAGATCGGACCAGTCGGAGCCAAGCTCCACACCGCTCGCAGCCGCAACGACCAGGTCGCTACCGACACCCGCCTTTTCTGCCGGGCCTCCATCGACAACGTCTTTGCCCTGGCTGCCGGTCTGCAAAACGCACTCCTCGTGCAGGCAGGGAAACATGCCGCGACAATCGTGCCGGGGTACACACACCTGCAACGTGGACAACCCGTCACCATCGGTCACCACCTTCTGGCCTACGTCGAGATGCTGGAACGCGACAAACTTCGCCTGCGCGACTGCCGCAGGCGCCTGAACATCTGTCCCCTTGGCTCCGGAGCACTCGCTGGGTCCACCATCAATCTCGACCGCCACGCCATCGCGCATGAGCTCGGTTTCGACGGCGTGTCTACAAACTCGATGGACGCCATCGCCGATCGCGACTACATCGCCGAACTGCTCTTCAACCTCGCCCTGCTCGGCGCCCACCTCTCCCGCCTTAGCGAGGACCTCATCCTCTGGTGCACCAACGAGTTTGGATTTTCCACCCTGAGCGATGCCCACACCACCGGCTCATCGCTCATGCCACAGAAGAAGAACCCGGACGTATGCGAGATCACGCGGGGCAAGACCGGGCGCCTCATCGGAAACCTGGTTGCCCTGCTCACCGCCCTCAAGGGGCTTCCACTCACATACAACCGCGATCTCCAGGAGGACAAGGAACCCCTCTTCGATTCCATTGAGACAATCACCCTTGCACTCGAGGTGAACACCGAGATGATCACCGCAATGCAGGTCAACGAGTCTGCCTGCCGACAGGCCGCCAGCGACCCGCTCCTGCTTGCCACGGATCTTGCCGACTACCTCGTCCGCAGGGGTGTCGCTTTCCGTGATGCCCACGAACTTGTCGGACGGGCAGTTGCCGCTTCCGAGGCGAGTGGCACTCCGCTCGACCAGATGGATCTCACAACCGTGTCCCCCGAGTTTGCCGGGGATGCCTCCGGGGTATTTAACGTTGAGTCCGCTCTTCATGCGCGCACCAACCCCGGCTCGCCCTCGGTGGAAAATGTCCAGCGGGAAGTTGAGCGCTGGCAGGCTCACCTGCAGTAAACTCCCGACATATTTCTGCCTTGTAACCACCATAGCTTCGCCGGAACTCCCGTGCATCTCGATTTCCCCAATGCAGATCTCGATACCGCTTGGTAGAAAGTTTCTTCTCGGCGCCTTCCTCCTCCTGATTGCTCCCTGCTCGCGGGCTTCAGATTCCGACGACGACGGCCTCCCCGACGAATGGGAAATGCTGCATTTTGGAAACCTCGCCCAGGATCCTGACGGAGATCCCGAGTCTGACGGCCTCCCCAATCTCCAGGAATTCAACCGGGGCACGGATCCCAATGTCAGCGACTCCGATGGCGACGGCTTCAGCGATCAAGCCGAAGTCTCCAGCGGAAGTGATCCCGGAAATGCCGCCAGCACACCTGCCTTCAGCACCCTGGACACCGTGCTGATCAACGAGTTCATGACCTGGAACCGCTCAACTCTCCTCGACGAGGATGGTCAGAGCTCCGACTGGATTGAATTGTGGAACCCCACCGACCAGCCTGTTTCCATCTCCGGCTGGCACCTCAGCGACGATCCAGCCGACCTCACCAGATGGAGCTTTCCCCCTCACACGATGGCACCGGGGAGTTTCCTCGTTGTCTTCGCCTCGACCAAGGATCGAGCAGTCTCCGGCAGCGAGCTTCACACGAATTTTGCCCTGGAAAAGAGCGGCGGCTTCCTTGCGCTCAGCAGGCCCAATGAACGGGGTGGTGTCGAGATCACCCACCAATTCGGCCCATACCACTCACAACCCGAGGACGCCTCCTTCGGGCTTCATGGAGAAGCCCCCCCTCTGGATTCGGGATTCCTCCTGACCCCGACTCCCAACGCCCCGAACGACTCCACCGCGGTCGAAGGTTTCGTGGCGGACACCCGATTCTCCGTCGACCGCGGCTTCTACGAACAGCCGCAAACCGTTGTGATCACTTCAACCACGCCCGGTGCAAGCATTGTCTACACCACCGACAGCACGATCCCGAATGCCAGTCCACTGAACGGCATCCTGGTGAACGCTCCAGACGACGAGACTCCTCCCCACGCTGGCGTGACGGTGTCCACTACAACGGTCCTCCGCGCTTATGCGTTCAAGGACGGTCATCAACCGACCAATGTCGACACCCAGACGTACCTCTTTGCGGACGATGTCCTGCGACAGGGCAACCCCAGCCAGCCCTGGTCCAACTGGGGCGATCCAGGACCAGACTGGGACATGGACAGATCGGTGACCCAGCACAGTGATGCCGCGAGTCGCTGCGTGGCGGACGACCTTCTGGAGATCCCCACACTCTCGATTTCTCTGCCATTTGCACAGATGTGGGGTCGCAGTGGAATCTATATCTCCGGGGAAGGGGTGGAACGGGACTGTTCGGTGGAATTCATCAATCCGAATGGAGACCCTGCCGATCCGAACAGCGAACAGGGATTCCAGATCGATGGCACCGTCCAGATCGTGGGTGGATCCTCGACGGGGCGCTGGAAGAGCAATCACCTTTCGATGCGCGTGAAGTTCACCAATGGTGACCTCCGTCACAAGATCTTCGATAAGCCATGGATTCCGTTCGGGGACGAGGCCACCGACCGCTTTGATACCCTCGTGATCGACGGACGCCTCAATAACGTCTGGAACCATCCCAGCCACAGCCAGCGTGTGCTTGGCCAATACGTTCGAGATCAATTCGTGGCCGACCTCCAGAACGCCCTGGGCGGAAAAGCGCCCCACGGCCGCCACATGCACGTCTACGTCGCCGGAATCTACTGGGGAATGCACACCATCCACGAGCGACCGGATGACAACTTTGCCGCTGCCTACCTGGGTGGTGACAACACGGACTACGATGTGGTCAAGCACACCGGCAGCACCGTGGTCAGCGGCTCGAGCTCCAACTACACCCGGCTCAGCAACCTTTTCAACGCGGACCTGTCCAGCCAGGCCAACTTTCAACGGGTGGCCAACCTCCTGGACCTCGAGGACTTTGCAAAATACATGCTTGTGAATTACTTCTGCGGGAACACCGACTGGGACCGGCACAACTGGTATGCCAGTTTCAACCGCCGCAGCCGCGGGGCGAAGTGGCACTTCCATTCCTGGGATGCCGAACATGTTCTCAAGGGCGAAAACGACGACGCGACCAGCCGCAACAACGGGGGAAAGCCCACTGGATTCCATCACCGGCTCATGAACAGCCCGGAATACAAGCTCATCTTCTCCGACCTGGTCCGGCGCGAATTCTTCAATGGAGGCGAGCTCACCCCCTCCCGCACCACCGCCCACTACCGCCGACGCATCGACATTATCGATCGTGCCATCCGGGCCGAGTCGGCCCGCTGGGGAGATAACAAGCGACCCGGCCAACCCTACACTCGTGGAAATGAATGGATGGCTGAGCGCAATCGTATCCTTGGCAGCTATCTCCGTCGCCGCACTGCCACAGTCTTCCGGCAGATCCAGAACCGTGGCTGGTTTCCCTCCATTTCGGCCCCTGATTTTAGCCGTCATGGCGGGAATGTCGCCAGGGACTTCAGTTTGGACATCACCAGCCCGGACGGAGGCACCATTTACTATACCCTCGATGGCACCGATCCCCGCCAGGCCTTCACCGGAAATCCATTGGGCACCGCCTACGCCAATGCGATCACCCTCAGGTCTTCCGGGGTAGTAAAGACCCGCGCCCGCAGCAGGACCGGAGAGTGGTCAGCGCTCACCGAGGCACTCTTCGTGGTCGGCGCCGGGGAACCAGGCCCGGACAACCTGGTCATCTCGGAAATCCACTATCGCCCGGCCTCGCCATCCATCCCGGAGATAGCAGCCGGCCACGGTGATCGCGGAGATTTTGAATTCCTCGAAATCCAGAACATCGGAGAGNCCNCGNTTGATCTGAGCGACCTNGTCNTCGAAGACGGCATCGATTTTAATTTCCGCGAGAACTCCTCCATTTTCGAGCTGGGCCCCGGTGANCGTGTCCTCCTCGTGGNGAACCTCNCTGCCTTTGAATTCCGCTACGGGACCGGGCTCCCCGTGGCCGGCACCTTTCAGAACGACACCAGCCTGTCCAACGGGGGAGAAACCCTCACCCTGCGCCACGGACCGACTGGCACGGTCATCAACAGCTTTTTCTACCAAGATGCCGCTCCCTGGCCTCCAACGCCTGACGGCCACGGATATTCTCTCACCCTCGTCTCCGCCGTCCCCGGGGCNGATCTCNACGATCCAATGAACTGGCGCGCGAGCAGCGGAATCGGGGGNAGTCCCGGATCCCACGACCGACTTCCCCTTGCAGACTGGCTCGCCGGCTACGGCTTGGCNCCGGGGCAGGAGAACAGNGACCTCGANGGCGATGGACTCCGTGCACTGCTGGAATACGCGATAGGGAGTAATCCGACTGATCCCACCTCGGGTGCCCTGATCTCCCCCTCTCTTGCTCCCTTTGAGGTAGAGGGCGTGACCCGCNACTACCTCATGATCCAGTTTCCTCGCCTCAAGGGAGCCGACGACGTGGTGGTGACCGTCGAGATTTCCAACGATCTTCTCACATGGANCGAGGCAGGTCCGGTTGTCGGCTATGCGCCCAGTGCTGATGAAGCCGTGGACCTGCTCCAGATCCGCGCCCCCGCTCCCTCCGGACCGGGAGCCCAGTTCATACGCATCCGGGTGGACACCAAATAGTTGCTCACTACAGGATTCCCAGAGGTTTCAAGACACCCCAATCCACTTGATGCTCGTCCGCGAANTCGCTAGAACCTTCTCATGNCAGGCCTGAAAGCGCGGCTCAATGACCAGATCGGCCTCGATGCGGAAACAGGCGCAGAGGCGGTCCNGTTGGTCGAGGGCTTTATCAAGGAGCATGTCCCTGGAAGCCTCCACGGCATGGTCGCTGGCGCCCGCGGTGCAGGCAACGACGACGAGAATCCCNGTGACACCGTNCCCGGAAGTTCCAGCTAGCCCCCTTCCATCCTGATGCTCCCCCCCTTCTCACTCCTCGCTCCTCTGGCCCTTTTGGCCGCAGGTTGCGCTACGCTCCTGTCCGGATGCGGGGGAGCCGGAGGAAGAATCTCAGCCACTGCTGCACACAATCCCGGCTACGGTCCATTTGATCGTCACGGGAACTACGTGGAAGCCTGGGCCGACAAACCCGCCCGCAAGCATGCCTGGGCCTCGCCCGATCACGGTGCTTCACCCAAGCCGNCCNCCCCTGTTCTGGTCAGAAGCGAAGGAAAGCGGACCGAANNTCCGCCCCTGGTGGCCCGACAGAGTCCCGCCCCTGCGCCCAGGCCCGCCGCGGTCGCCCGCCCGCAGCCTCGACCCACTCCTGCACCTTCACTCCAACCCCGCCCGCGNCCCGCTCCGTCCCCTCCTGCTGCCAAGNCGAGCACCAGCCACCGCGTGGTCAAGGGCGACACGCTCTACTCTCTTTCACGCCGCTACGGNAGTTCAGTGGNNGCCATCCAACNNGCCAACGGCCTCAGTGGAACCATCATCCGCATCGGCCAGACACTCAGGATTCCGAGATAACAACGCCCACCCGCGTCAGCAATCCGGCAGGGTTCTAGGACCTCTTCGGGGCATCTTTCTGCCCGATCCCGGCTCCAAGTGATCCCGTCCTCCCCTTCAGGCCCGCAACAAGGAAGGCCGCCCCGATCGCATACATGAAAATCGAGTAAAACTGCCCCTTGGTCATCAGTCCCTCAATCACCCAGGCCGAGTCGGGCTCGCGAAACTGCTCTGCAATGATGCGGAAGGTCGCGTAGAGGATGAAGAAAGCCCCCGTAATCACCCCATGCCCCAGCTGGCGCATCNTTAACCGCAGCATGAGCAGGATGACAAAGAGAGCAAGACCCTCGAGGGCGGCCTGGTAAAGCTGCGACGGGTGACGCGTCTCCACGTATTTCTGAAACACCTCGAGGACGTCCGGATTGTCCCGGCTGGTGGCGATCGCCTCATCCAGAAGCGGCCCCTTGGTCGCCGAGGGATTGACGTTGTAGCTTCCCCACAAGCCTTCCAACCGGCCTGGGGCGGCCTGCACGCTCTCCCTCATCGCACTCTCAAACGCCTCTTCGTTTCCCNTGTCNGCCAGGGCCTTGGGGAACTTCATCCCNACTCCCGCACCGGTTACGCGGCCATAGAGCTCNCCATTGATGAAGTTGGCCAGACGCCCGAACATGATCCCGAGCGGNGAAACGATCACCAGNCCATCTCCCACTCCTGTCCACGAGCAACCCATNCTCCTCGAGTAGANAAANGTGAAGATTATGAGCCCGAGGATTCCTCCGTGACTCGACATCCCTCCTTTCCACACGGCATAGATCACATCCGGGTTCTCCAGCACGTAGCCGACCCCGTTCTCCGGGATCATGTAGAAGAGCACGTAGCCCAGTCGCCCTCCAAGGAAGACTCCAAAAATCGCGGCATAGGCGATGAAGTCCCCCACCCGCGCAGGAGCAACCACCCAGAGGTTCCGTTGCGCGAGCCAACGCAATCCGAAGTAGCCCACCACGAAAGCCATCAGGTAGGCGAGCCCATACCAGCGCAGGGCAAACCTGTCCGTAATCTCGAAAATTACCGGATCGAGATTGTGCACCCAGACTCCCAACACCGGCACCGTGATAGACCCCATCGCTGGCCGGTTGCCAGCACTAATTGCGAATTCTCCTTCGGCCCTGCTTACAGAAANTCCGTGAACTTCGCTACCTGCTCGGCNCCCAACCGTTTGATGAGTGCCACGCTGAGGTCGACCATGGCCCGGTAGTCTGACAAGTCGATGANACTGTTGTGGGAGTGGATATAGCGCGAGGGAACCCCCAGCACCATTGAGGGGACACCTTCTCCTGAAAGGTGCATCTCGCCCGCATCCGTTCCTCCTCCGCGCCTGACCGCAAGCTGGTATGGAATCTTCTCCTCCTCCGCCGTCTCAATTGCGAAATCGACAAGCCGCGGATTCATGATCGCGCTCGGGTCATGCATCCGGATCTGAACTCCTCCCTCCAGCCGGNCCTGCGACTCNTCGGGACGGAAGCCCGGTGTATCATCAGCCGGGGTTCCCTCCAGGATGATCGCCACATCCGGCTTGGCGTGCCGCGCCAGNGTGCGCACTCCCCGCAGGCCCAGTTCCTCCTGCACGCTACCTGCAAGCAGGATGCGATTGGTCGGCTTGATCCTGTCCAGCTTCTGGCCAGCCTCTACNACGGCAGCCATTCCCACCCGGTTGTCAAATGCCTTGGCAAGGTAGCGACCCTTCCGCTCCATGGGTTCAAAGGATGTNCGTGGAGCCACCGGATCACCAACCCGGACACCCATTTCAGCCACTTCCTCCGGGGAGGTCGCACCGATGTCGACGAACATGCTCTCCAGTGACATCACGCGGGCCCGCTCCGCCTCGGGCAGAAAGTGGGGAGGCATGGAGCCTACCACCCCGACAATCTTCCTTCCTCCGCCCGTCTTCACCACCAGCTGTTGCGCCAGCAGCACATGCGGCCACCAGCCTCCTACCGCAATAAGCTGCAGAAACCCCTTGGAACTGACCGACTGGACCCGGAAGCCCACCTCATCCATATGGGCCTCCAGCATCACCCGGGGGCCCTCTCCNCCNAGATCGCACNCCACCGAACCCGNCCGGTCTGCCGAGAAGGAACCCACTCCCTCCAACTCCTCTACGAATACCTCTCTTACCTCGCCTTCATAGCCTGAAGGGCCGTGCGCTTCCGTGAATCGCCTGAGCAGCGTTTCCGTCTTCGTTGCCATGGAGCGAAGCCTAGAAGCCCTCCCCGCCCACGGAAGGGAAAAGTGTGGTGCGCTGATGCCGGCCCTGCTCCGCCCCATGCTGATGAAACCACCCCGGATCCTCGGGGAGGCTTCCCGGCAAGGGCGTAGCTTTGACGGGCTCGGAACCTCCGATCCGCCCAACCGCGGGGCAGGCCCCCGAAAAACTCCCGATTCTTCACCGTTTTCTTGTTCCCATCGCTGGGCGATCCACTATTNCAGCTCCCTGCACTCGCCATGAATACTTCCCCCCAGGTCACCGATCTCCACGTTGTCCAGAACGTCCCGCTTCCTGCGCCTGCCTTCGTCCTCTCTGAAATCAAGCGCAGTGATGACGAAGCCTCGTTCGTGGCCGAGAGCCGCGATACCATCCGCGCCATCCTGAACGGACAGGACGAGCGTTTNCTGGTCATTGCAGGGCCCTGCTCCATTCACGATACCNAGGCGGGGCTGGAATACGCCCGGCGCTTTCAGTCCCTCGCNNCCGAGCTCAGCGAGAAGATTTACCTCGTCATGCGGGTCTATTTCGAGAAACCACGCACCACGGTGGGCTGGAAGGGNCTGATCATGGATCCCGGGCTGGACGGCACAGACAATATTCCTCGTGGCCTCATGGTCGCCCGGGAATTCCTCCGTCAGGTCATCGACCTCCGNATTCCGACCGCCACCGAGTTCCTCGACCCCATCACTCCGCAGTACATTGCTGACCTGATCAGCTGGTCGGCAATCGGAGCGCGCACGAGTGAAAGCCAGACCCATCGCCAGATGGCCTCCGGTCTCTCAATGCCCATNGGCTTCAAGAACACCATCAGCGGCGACCTCAAGGCTGCAATCAACGCGATCGGCGCAGCCACCAAGTCCCAGACATTCCTNGGCGTCTCGGAACAGGGGGTCGCTTCCGCCGTCTCCACATCAGGCAANCCGGACTGCCATATAATCCTGCGGGGCGGTGAGAACGGTCCCAACTACGATGAGAAGAGCGTTCATAGTGCCCTCCAGCANATCAGTGCCGCCGGCTTCCCCCCGGNAGTGATGATTGATGCCTCCCACGCGAACTGTGGGAAGAAGCAGGANCGTATGCCCGGCGTTTTCGAGGAAATTGTCCAGCAACGTGCTAGAGGAAACCGCGGNATCGTAGCCGCCATGCTGGAGAGCAACCTGGTGGCAGGGAATCAATCCTTCCCCCAACCCATCGAGGACCTCACCTACGGCCAGTCCATTACCGANCAGTGCATCGACTGGNAGACCACCGANCATCTTCTCCGGGCGGCCGCCTCNGCGCTTTGACACGCAAAGTCGCCGCTAGGGTGAATCCCCAGNCACCGGCACCACCGGACCGGGCTCAAGGTGCTCCTTTGCTACCGTCCCGCGATCGACAAAGAAGTCAATCAGGGCCTGTCGGCTGCTGGGCGGCAACAGGGCCACCTTGCACTCGGGTCGCTGTGCCAGGGCACGCAACCGCATCAAACGCTTGCCTCCGGACTGAGCGTCGTAGGAATTGAAGAGAACGCAATAGCGGTGNCCCGCTGGCCGCGGGGCCGGATCNCGNACACACNGAAGGCTCCNTACAAACCGGCCTTTNACAGTTTCNCCCTTNGGCGCCTCGTTCTCGGCCACCTCTACCTGGAAGCCAAAGAGGGCACGGTCCGTCCGTCCCTGCAAGTCCTCGTTGAGGACAGCAACAAGTTCCTCAAGAGTGAGGTAAAGCGCAAGCAACCGATTATCATACGGGATAATACTCCACGCATCAGCTATCCTTTTATTCCCGGGCAATAATGTCCCGCTCCCGAAAGTCCCGTGGAATACACCATCCGGACGCAGGTCATGCTTGGCAGCGGCNTGCAACGCCGAGGCAGAAATCAAACTCTGCAAGGGNCTCGGCGCACCCGGGGCAGGCTGCTTGTGNGACAATTCCGCNGCCAGGACCCCCATCTCGCCTGCCAGATATCCCTGCGCATCCTCCAGGTCCTTCCCGGCCACCTCGAGAACGAGNGGATCTTCCGGGATCCGGTCATCCATAAGCACGGTGTAGGCCTTCTTGTCCACAAGGCGGCGGCTCTCCAGGTCAAACGTCAGGTCCACCCGTCCGCAGTGAATCCCGAAGTAGTCCGCCTGAGTGTAGAGCGTCCCATTGACAAACCGGCTGTCCTGATCGCGGTGGGTGTGGCCGGCAAGGTAAACATCGGGCCCCTCCGCAGCCAGCAGCGCNCCCACCGGATTGGCAAAATCGTCTTCTTCCTTCAACCCCATGTGCCCGCACACCACCACCGCATCCACCTTCTCTTCCTCCCGGAGATACTTCATGCTGGACCTCAGNGTCTTCAGTGGGTCGGTAGCTTCATATCCGTTCAGCAATTCCGGCCGCAACCAGTAGGGCAGACCCGGCGTGGTCAGGCCTATAAGTCCTATGCGAAAGCCCCCTACCGTTTTCACGAGGTGGGGAACAATGCGGGCAAGCGGGTGAGAAACGTCCTGCAGGGACCCGGCCGGCCGGCCCTCCAGAGTCATGTTGCCCGTAAGAACGGGCATGGCGGAACGAGTCACCGCATCGAGGACGACCTCAGGCCCCCAATCNAACTCATGATTGCCGAGAACCCAGGCGTCGTANCCNAGTTTGTTGAACAGGTCGATCATGAGACGTCCCCGCGTCATCCATCCGACGGCCGTGCCCTGGTAGACGTCGCCCACGTCAAGAAGGAGGGAGTGCGGGCTGGACTTCCGCCATTGCCGGATTTGCGANGNACAACGCGCCAGCCCNCCTACATTGGCAATCCCCTCATAGGTCTGCGTNGGACGGATGTGTCCATGCAAATCCGTGGTGTGAAAAAGCGAGACCGTCCTGACCGACCTCTCTTTCCGTGCAGCTCCAAGGCCCTGCGGAACGAGGAGGGAAGCACCGGTCAGGGCCGATCCACGGAGAAGCGACCGTCGCTCAATCGTGCTCATGAGAGGCGGACAGCCTAGATACTTCCAAGGGGAATGCAACTCGTGGAATCACCTGCAGCCCCGCGTACCCTCAGGCTTTCAAATTCCCGACCGGCAACCAGCTCCCTTCCCAGTCATAATAGTGGAGTGCAGAGAACTCCTTCTTGTAATCGTAGCAGCTNGATTCCACGGTAGCATAACCGNTGTANTAGTGGCGAAANCCCTNCTCCTTCGCAAATGCGAGCTCAGCCAGCATGGTGAAGACACCCAGCCGGCGTCGTGAGTAATCCGGATCNAACACGGCGTAGATACTTGAACAGGCTTCGCTTCCGAGTGCCAGAAAACTGGCGGCAACGAGACGCTCCTCCAGGCGCACACTCAACTGCAGGCAGCGACAAGGCAGGCCATCCGGATGCGGNCCGAGAAACTCGTCCAGCCGGTCNGGNACGTTGTGGGAAAACCTCACCCTGTGAACCTCGAACAGCTGACTCTCNGCATCTCCGGGCTCTGCCTCATGAAAGCTNAGGTGCAGGTCCGCGTTCCTGCGGNACGTCCGTCGCTGACTTCTCGAATGCTTGAATTCCGCCACATCAATCCGCAGGGCAATCTGCCGCTTGAGCCCCGTCTCGTCACTCATCAGGCTCGCCCGGAAGAAGTCGGCTCCAAAATTCCGCCAGCCTACTCCCCAGAGTTCGTCCATGACCTCCGGCCTGACGGTCCGAAACTGCCTGCACTCCGCCACCAGTGGCCACGACCCGGGAAAAAAACCTTGGAGCTGCTGCGACATTCGTTCCCTGAGAATTTCAGGGAGCATGACCGGAACAGTCACCGTGATCAATTTCCTTGTCCGACCATCTCACCACCTCGCACATGATCCTGTCGGGCTTCTCGAGGGTCTCCAGGAGCAGCGANGGNCTGCAGGCAGAAAGCTGAGCAAGGCTAGAGCTCCCNGTGGCCACGGCAATCGTCCTCGCGCCCAAGGCCTGCCCGCAGGCCACGTCCCGGGGCGTNTCACCGATAATCACCGTTTCTGCCGCACAGAAGGTCCGCCCCCGCNCCTTTCCCGCCCGATCCAGGGCGAGCGGCCCCAGTTCGGTGCGGTCGACGCGCTCATGACCAAAGGCTCCAAAAGNAAAATATTCGTTCAACCCNAAGCGCTCCAGCTTGAGCCTGGCCCCCTCCTCCACATTGCCCGTGAGCAGGCCCAGCATGACACCNGCTTCCCGGAGGACATCCAGAAGCTCCCGCACCCCGGGCAGGAGTTCTCCATCGAACTCATCGTCGCGGAGACCCTCGGAAAGGCGCAGGAGGTAAGCCTCATAGAAATTGGAGACCGCAGCGGGCCGGGGCTCCATCCCACAAGCAGCGAAAATCTTCTCCACCAGGGCGGCGTCGGTCGCACCGCCAAGATCCAGTGGAGGCACCCGGATATCCTCCCCGTAAAGATCCCTTACAGCGCCCTCGATCGCCGCCAGGCCCGCGCCTCGCGCATCGATCAGGGTTCCGTCGATATCAAAGAGGAAAAGCCAGCCGCGCATGGCAGAAGAGGAGAGGCTCAACAGACTTCATTCCTCGTCCTCGCTTGCGCCTTCTGAGTCCCCGGCCTCTTCGAGGCCCTCATCCTCCTCGAAATCCTCATCTTCTTCGAAGTCATCTTCTTCGATCAGGTCGCCGTGGCTGAGCTTGAACTTACGCTCCCGCTGCCCCTCAGGAAGCGGTGAAAGAACCATCACCACATTGCGACCCACCAACTTCGGCTCCTGGTCCACGTGTGCCATGGTCTTGAGGTCCCCCTTGATGCGCTGCATCTTTTCAAAGCCAAGCTCGCGGTGGGCATTCTCCCGTCCACGGAACTGTAATTGCACGCGCACCTTGTGACCTTCATCGAGAAAAGCCTCTATCCGGCTCAACTTGATATTGTAGTCGTGCGTTTCGGTTCGCACACGGAATTTGATTTCCTTGAGGCGAGTGACCGCCTTGCTCTTGCTGCTCTTCTTGAGCTTCGACTGCTCGTATTTCCATTTACCGTAGTCGACGACGCGGCACACCGGGGGATCGGCCTTGGAGGCCACCTCCACGAGGTCGAGCCCAATGGCCTTTGCCCTCTGCACCGCCTCCCGGGTATCCATAACCCCTAGCTGCTCACCCTTGCCGGACACGACCCGCACGCGCGGAGCCCTGATCCGTTCATTGACCCGCGTCATGTCACGACGCGGACGAAATCTCTTCTTCTTTTTCTTAGCGATAGTGTCTCTCCGGTGGTGTTGATGGCGCGGAACAAATCCGCAAGTGGAGACGCGGATGCGCTCCGGGCGTCAAGCCAAGGCCAGAATCAGTGAGTCGTCGCATCATTGGAGGCAACACGGCTCAGGCCCACTCAGAGAGAGCGGTTTCGAATCTCTTCGCATACTTGGCCGACAAAATCATTGAGAGTCATGGTGCCGAGGTCATCACGATCCCGGTGGCGCACGCTCACGCTTTGTGACTCTTCTTCACGTGCGCCTAGGACCAGCATATAGGGCACACGCTCCAGCCTCGCAAGGCGAATCTTGGCTCCGATCTTGTCTCCCGCAAGGTCGGCCGTGACCCGCACCCCTGCCTCCACAAGCGCCTGCACCACTTCTTGGGAGTATGCGTTGTGTTTCTCGGAGATCGGAAGCACCCGGACCTGCTCCGGAGCAAGCCAGACGGGAAACTTGCCCTCGAAATGCTCGATGAGGAGACCAACAAATCGTTCCAGTGAGCCAAAGGGAGCCCGGTGAATCATAACCGGACGATGTGCCTTATTATCTGCTCCCACATAGCTCAGGTCAAAACGCTCTGGCAGATTATAGTCCACCTGGACCGTTCCCAGCTGCCACTCGCGCCCGATCACATCCTTGACCACGAAGTCGATCTTGGGGCCGTAGAAGGCAGCCTCGCCAGGCTCCTCGGTGTAGTCCACTCCCAGAGCCTGCACCGCCTCGCGCAGGGCTTCCTCCGCCTTGTCCCAGTTGGCAGGGTCGCCCACGTACTTGCTCGAATCCGGATCACGAAGCGAGAGCCGCACCGTGTATTCCGACATCCCCAGCACACCGAACACGGTCTTGACCAGCCCGAGGCATCCCTGGATCTCGGCGCCCAACTGCTCCGGGGTGCAGAAGAGGTGCGCATCATCCTGCGTGAAGCTGCGCGTTCGCGTAATGCCACCCAGCTCTCCACTCTGTTCCCAGCGGTAAACTGTTCCAAACTCGGCCAGGCGCACCGGCAGGTCCCGGTAACTGTGGTGGTCACTCGCGAAGATCCGAATATGATGCGGACAGTTCATCGGTTTCAGCATGAAGCCCTCCACCTCCCCCGTCCGGAGCGCATTCATGAGATCGCCACAGGTGCTCTGGTCGTCGGAGAGCCTCAGCAGCGCCTCGCGCTCGGCAAAGGGCGGATACTGGCTCTCCTCATAATAGGGAAAGTGGCCGCTCGTACGGTAGAGGTCGAGCTTGCCGATGTGCGGGGTGAAGACCTGGTGATATCCCTGCTTGTCGAGCTCCCCCCCGATGAACTCCTGTAACTGGCGACGAATGATGGAGCCCTTCGGCTTCCAGAGGGGCAATCCCTGCCCGACCATCTCATCGAAGTGAAAGAGCCCGAGCTCCCGTCCCAGCCGGCGATGATCACGCTTTTTCGCCTCTTCCAGGCGTTCGAGGTGCTCATTAAGCAACGTCTTGTTCTTGAAGCACGTCCCGTAAATCCGCTGCAGTTGCGGATTGTCCTTGTCGCCCTTGTAAAACGCACTGGCCACGCTCATCAGCTTGTAGGCCTTGCAGTTTCCCGTTCGCCCGACATGAGGGCCCGCGCAGAGATCCCAGAACTCGCCGTTCCTGTAAATCGAGATTTCTTCCCCGTCGGGAATCTCGCCGAGCAGGTCAACCTTGAAGGTGGAAGGTGTGTTCCGCTCCCCGAGGGCCGCCAGCCGACCCTTCTGAGCCATCTCAAGGGCCTCCGCCCGACTCACCACCACGCGCTCGAATACCTGGTTCTCTTTCACCACCTTCTTCATCTCGGCCTCGATGGCCGGAAAATCGTCAGGGGAAATGCGGTGCTCAAGCTCTACATCGTAGTAAAACCCTCCTTCCACCGGCGGACCCGCCGCAAACTGGGCGTCAGGCCAGAGTTTGGCTATCGCGGTTGCCATCACGTGCGCGCAGGAATGCCGGAGGCGCTCCAGGTCACTCATCTGGTTCCGTTCGTCGAGGGTCTTGCGCTCTTTGTCGTCAGCCATCTTCTATCAAAGTTTCAAGGTTCAGGATCCGGATTTCAAGTTGAACCCCCTGCAACTCCCACGCCTGAGCAGCTGGGAACCCATCGTCTGGGGTTCAAGGCCATCCGTGGCAAAAAAAAAGCCCCGCTCGATCGCGAGGCTTTCGAATCTTTGCGGCATTGCCAACTTCTTCGTTCGTTACCGGGAGTAAAGCTCTACGATGAGTTGAACATTGACCAGCGGATCGATATCCTCGGTCTCGGGGAGGCGCGCGACGACGCCCTCCATAGTCTCACGGTCCAGAGTCAACCACTCCTTGAGAGGAACAGCCTGGGTGAGGTCCATCATGCGAAGCCCCAACTGCTGGGACGAAGGCCTCGGGCCGATCTTGATCTTGTCACCTGGCTTGCAGTGGTAGCTAGGCACGTCGAGCTTGCGGCCATTCACGAGCACGTGGCCGTGCCCCACGAGCTGGCGGGCGGCCTGCCGCGTATTGCCGAAACCAAGCCGAAAGCAAACATTGTCGAGGCGAGTCTCGAGAAGTTGCAGCATGATGTCCCCGGTCACCCCACGGCGACGGGCCGCTTCCTGGAAGCACCGGCGGAACTGCTTCTCCAATACGCCATACTGGAACTTGAGCTTTTGCTTCTCGCCCAGTGCGATGGCGTAGTCGGACTTCTTGCGACGGCCGGCGCGCAAACCGTGCTGGCCGGGGGGATAATTGCGGCGCTCGAGAGCGCGGGAGGATCCGAACAGCGGCACCAGGAAACGGCGGCTGATTCTGTCCTTGGGTCCGGTATAACGTGCCATGTGTAAAAGTAACTTCTGGTTCGTTCTGGGTTTCGAGTCACACCCGGCGGGCCTTCTTGGGCCTGCAGCCGTTGTGGGGAATGGGCGTGACGTCCTTGATGGTGCTTACGTCGATACCGATTGCCTGGACTGCGCGCACCGCGGACTCGCGGCCGGCTCCCGGGCCCTTGACCCGGACTTCCGCTTCCTTGAGCCCGTGGCCCATCGCCTGGCGACAGGCATCCTGGGAAACCACCTGAGCGGCGTAGGCAGTGCTCTTGCGGGACCCCTTGAAGCCCATCTTGCCGGCACTCGACCAGCCAATGGTATTCCCCCGCTCGTCGGTGATGGTTACCATCGTGTTGTTGAAAGTGGCTGCGATATGGACGATGCCCTTGGCTATGTTTTTGCTGCCCTTGGCCTTGTGAATCTTGACCGCATCAGCGGCCTCCTCACCCATGATCTCTGCGAAGATGTCCTTCTTCTTCTCATCCTTTTTCTCACCTTCACCTTCCTTGCCTTCAGAAGACTCTTCAGCCTCCGCAACGGGCTTCTCTTCAGCCTTGTCCCCGTCACCTGCTTCTTCCACGGAGGGTTTCTTCTCTTCGGCAGCGACGGCAGGCGCCTCCTCGCTCTTCGCGCTCGCCCCGGCTTCAGCAGCGGGCTTCTCTTCGGGGGCTGCCTCCTCGGGCGCGTCCTGCGTATTATTTTCTTCCTCGGACATGAGTAGATGGAAAATTCTTCTCTAGGGAACTGGGGTCAGGCCGATTTTTTGGCTCCCACCGTCTTCTTCCGGCCCTTGCGGGTCCGGGCATTGGTGCGCGTGCGCTGGCCGCGGACAGGCAGTCCCCGCTTGTGGCGTTGCCCCCGGTAGCAATTGATTGAGGAAAGGCGCTTGAGTGAGCCCTGGATCTCGCGTCGGAGGTCCCCCTCAATAACTACTCCCTGGCTCTGGATCACCTGAGCGATTTTAACCAGCTGCTCTTCAGAGAGCTCACCGGTGCGCAGGTTCCCGTCCACCCCGGCTTGCTCGAGGATCTTGAGCGCAGAGGTGCGTCCGATTCCATAGATGTAGCAAAGAGAGGCTTCGATGCGCTTCTCATTGGGGATCTCAATTCCGAAAATACGTGCCATGTAGTCTAGAGGCGTTGTTCCGCGCCGACTGGTCCCGGCGCGGAAGGGGCCGAGCTATTTAGCAGAGTTGCTCATGCTGGCAAGCGGAAATCCTCGATTTTACGGGGGTTGAAGCCCTCGGCATCCCCTCTTTCCCCCCACCCGGGCTCCCTGACCCCCGCCCGGGTCTCCAGAACGCCCCTCCCTTCCCCTCTTTCCCCGCCGGGACAGGGGAAGGCCCAGACCATCCCGGGCCCCCGAAGTTATCCACCAAACCCCCAATTTCCCGAGCATCTGTGGGGGAATACCCGCTAGACAAAACAACCGGGGCCGATAGCGTCGTTTAACTGATACACAATATCCGCCTACCCCATGGACTCCAGCCCTGCCGATTCACCCGATCCTCCCGAACAGCCCGCTTCCCCCGAACCATCGGCTCCCGAAGATGCCGCCCCGGCCTCTTCAGAAACGACAGACACCCTGCCCCCCGACGACGTAGCCGCCATCGACGAACTGGGTAAGGTTTACCAGTCTCTCCGGGACGAGCTGGGCAAGGTGATCATCGGCCAGCACGAGGTGATCGAGCAACTCGCCATCTGTCTTTTCTCCCGCGGGCACGCTCTCCTGATGGGTGTGCCGGGACTGGCCAAGACGCTTCTCATTTCGAGCGTGGGAAAATGCATGCACCTCAGTTTCAGCCGTATTCAGTTTACTCCTGACCTGATGCCCGCCGATATCACCGGCACCGACATCATTCAGGAAAGCGCGGCCACCGGAAAACGGGAATTTGAATACATCCAGGGTCCGATCTACGCCAACCTCCTCCTCGCCGATGAGATCAACCGTGCTCCCGCCAAGACGCAGTCCGCGCTTCTTGAGGCGATGCAGGAAAACAAGGTAACCGTCCTGGGACGGACTTATGACCTTGAGAAACCATTCTTCGTCCTGGCCACCCAGAACCCGATCGAACAAGAGGGCACCTATCCCCTTCCTGAGGCTCAGCTCGACCGCTTCATGTTCCTGATCGAGGTTGATTACCCGACCGAGGAAGAAGAACGCCGCATCGCCCGGGAAACTACCGGTGTGGATTACGCACCACTCGAGGCCCTTGTGACAGGGGAGCAGGTTCTCGCCTTCCAGAAACTCGTTCGACGCATACCTGTCCCGGATCACATTTACGACTACGCGGTTGAGATCGTGCGGAAGACACGTCCCGCATCCGATGACGCTCCTTCCTGGATCAAGGAATACGTTGGGTGGGGGGCCGGCCCGCGTGCCGTCCAATACCTAGTCCTGGGTGCAAAGGGGCGAGCCGCTCTCCGCGGGAATTACATGGCCTCCCTCGAGGATATCGAGGCCGTGGCCGTCCCCGTGCTCAGTCACCGCGTAATCACCAACTTCGCCGCCGAGTCGCAGGGGATGACCTCCAAGAAGGTAGTCGAGCGCCTCGTGGAGGAGATGAGGGAAGACTAGCGCCTTAGAATCCGGAGACCATCTCCGGGAATCACTTCTCCGGACTTCAGAGTCAGGACTCCCATATCCACGAATTGAAATACGATTTCCTAGAATCTGGCGTTCTCGCCCGCCTCGGCGCCCTGCCAGTGGAGGCGCGACTGGCCATGGTCGGGAACGTGGTCGGCAAGCACCGCTCTCCCCACCGCGGTTCCTCGGTGGAGTTTGCTGAATACCGCAAATATGTTGCCGGGGACGATACCCGCCGCCTCGACTGGAAGGCCTACGCCCGCTCCGACCGCCACTATATCAAGGAATTCGAGGCGGACACCAACCTGCGGGCCTACTTCGTGGTCGATTGCAGCGGATCAATGAAATACGCCTCCGGCGAGTTCGACTCCAAGATTCAGTTTGCCCGCAAGTTCGCCGGCACACTGGCCTACCTGCTGGTCAATCAGGGTGACGCCGCAGGTCTTTCCTGCTGCGATGACACCCTCCACCTTGAGCTTCCCCCGAGCCGTCGTCCCGCTCACCTGCAGAATTTCTTCGAGATTCTCGGGAAACTGGAGCCAAAAGGCGAAACAGGCCTGGTGGACGCTCTCCACACTGTGGCGGAAAAAGTCGGCCAACGGGCTTTCATCGTCATCCTCTCAGACCTCTTCACTGATCCAGATGCATTCGGCGACGCCCTGCAGCACCTGCGCTACCGCAAGCATGACGTTGCAGTCTTCCACCTCATGGACCCGCAGGAGATCCAGTTCGATTTCACGCGTCCCTATCGCTTCGTAGACCTTGAGGACAACACCTCCATCGTAGCCGAACCAAATCTGATCGCCGACGAATATGCCGGTGCCATCCAGGAATTCCTTGGCGCGGTCGAAGGCCGGTGTCACGACGTACATGCCGATTACCACCTGGTCACCTCCGACCAGGACTACGAGGAAGTCCTCCGCGACTTCCTGACCAACCGTTTACCGAAGAAGGGAAAACGATGATCTCAGTATCCAGTGGACAGGGCACGGTGTTGGGACCGGGTGCGGACCTGGNCCCGCCAACTGAATACTGAAACTCCCACCCAACATGTCCTTCCTCCAGCAAGCCATGCTCTGGGGACTCTTCGCAGTCTCCATCCCGGTAATCATTCACCTGCTGAACCGGCGGCGCTTCCGAACCGTGGAGTGGGGCGCCATGCAGTTCCTGCTCAAGGCCACCCAGGAATCGCGCGGCAAGAAGCGCCTGAAACACTTCCTGATACTGCTCATGCGGTCCCTGGCCATCGCGGCCCTCGTCTTTGCCATCGCCCGCCCCCTTCTCGGGGGGTTCTTCGGTTGGGGCGGTGGCCGGGTGGAAACCGTAATTCTCATCCTCGACCGCTCCGCCAGCATGGAGCGGGCAGAGAAGGACATTACTCTCTCAAAACGGAGGGCCGTCCTCACTCAGGTNGCTGCCGCCATGGAGGAACTTGACGGCGCCCGCCTCGTCCTCATTGACAGCGCGACAGGAACCGCTCAGGAGGTTCCCTCCCCCGAGGTTCTGCCCGAACTCTCCTTCACCGCTCCCACCGACGCAGCCTCCGACATTCCGGGCATGCTCNCGATTGCCCTCGACTACATCAAGGAGGCCAANCCCGGCCGGAACGAAATCTGGGTTGCCTCCGACCTCCAGAAGGATAACTGGGATCCCGAGGACAATCGCTGGGAGGCTTTCCGGGCTACTCTCCAAGANGCGGAGTTCCAGTCCAAGCTGCGTATCCTCGCCCTCAACGGCCGCGAAAGAAACGACCTGTCCGTGCGTGTGATCTCCGCCCGCCGTGAGACGGGAGATCTCGTCCTCGATCTTGAGCTCAACCGGGAGGAGGATACCGGCCCCACCGCCGTCACCGTCACCGTCGATCACATGGGAGCCCGCTCNGGCAGTGAAGTCGCCTTCAATGGACAAACCCAGCGCTTTCAACGGCGGCTCCCGCTCGAAGGCTCCACCGGGGGCGGCCACGGCTGGGTCTCGATCACCGACAACGCGAACAAGCGCAACAACGTTTCCTTCTACGCCTACGGCCGGGAAGCTCCCGTGCGTTCCTACCTCGTGGTCGAAAACTCTACTGCCGAAGAAACCCTNAAGTCGCTGGCCAAGGCCCTCGATCCTGGCTTTGCCAACCAGGAAGTGACNGTCCGCAGTCCCGATCTGGCCCACCAGATCAACTTCGAGTCCGCNTCCCTCATAGTCTGGAAGGCCCCCCTGCCCGAACCNCCGGTCTCCGACCAGATGTTTGAGTATGTCCAAAAAGGCGGCATCGTTCTTTTCCTTCCCTCCTCTGATGACTCCGAAACTGGCTTTGGTGGCATGTCGTGGGACCCCGTTGCGGAANCCCCCAAGGACAAGTATTTCATCGTCGACGACTGGGANCGTTCCGACGGAGCTTTCCGCGATGCCCTCGACGGCTCGCCCCTCCCCATGGACCGGGTCCGCGCCATCAAGCGGCGCGGGATCGTGGGGGACTACACCGCACTGGCAACATGGCAGGACGACGAGCCCTTTCTCGCCCGTCGGGTTATTGAAGCAGGCCAGGTGCTCTTCCTCTCAACCCTTCCGAGCTACAACTGGTCCAATCTTGAGCAGACTGCCCTCCACCTCGTCGCCCTGCAGCGAAGCCTCGACGAAGGTAACAAGCGAATGGGGGCTGGTTTCTTCGGCACCGCGGGTGAGAAATCTGCCAGGCCGGTGGGAGAGGAAATNCGCAGCCGCATCGACTCCTACGCGGAGGGGGATCCGGGAAATGCTGACTACGAGGCGGGGGTCTACCGCCTCGGTGAGCGCACCATGGCCGTGAACCGGCCGGCNAGNGAAGACTCNCTNGAAGTTCTCACCAATGCCGAACTTGAAACAGCCCTGACCGANACCGGTTACAGTTTACTGGAAGACAAGGACGCCTCAGGCGACAGCAGTCTCTCNCGTCCAGTCTGGCGTGCNTTTCTGATCGCCATGCTCGTATTTCTCATCCTNGANGCGCTTTTGTGCCTGCAGCCCCGGCGTGTCGAAACCNCTACTACGCCCTCACCCCAGACTCCCTCCTGACGTGAGTTTCAATATCGGCAATCTCCACTTCAACGCCCCCCTGCCCATCGCCATCACGGGACTCGTCGGCTGGTTTCTCGTCCTCGTTCTCTGTGTGATCGCCTGGAAACGCAGCGCGCGACCGGGTCGGACAGGAATACTNGAATTCCTCCGGCTCACCTGNGCCACTGTGACCGTCTGCTTCCTTCTAAGCCCCGAGTGGCGCCGGACNATCGAACCCGCCAAGCAGCCCGAGATCGTNATCCTGCATGATGGGTCGGGGTCCATGGCCACAGCNGACGCCCAGCTTCCAGAGGAGCTGAGNGGCAGCCGCGAGGTGGTCAGCCGCGAAGACATGGTGGACACCATCCTGGAAACCGGGTTTTGGAGCCTGCTGGAGGAGAACGGAAAGAATCGGGTTTCCGTCGAACCCTTCAGTGTAGCCCCGGAGAGCGACGATCCCGAGGTTTCTTCCCTTGCGGTAACCGACATCTACTCCGCCCTCTCCGATCTGGTCGATACCCGGCCTGACCTGCGTGCGGTCATCATGATTGGCGATGGCGACTGGAATGCCCGCGACAAGCCTGCCCCGGTGGCGGCCGCGCAGAAGATGCGCCTCAAGGATATTCCCCTCTACTCGGTGGTCACCGGCGCGCGGACGCGACTCCCCGACCTCGATCTCCTTACCGTGAGCGCCCCAACCTATGGTATCGTGGGCGAGAACGTGCAGATNCCCTTCACGATCGAGTCCTCTCTCGACCGCGATGTCCGCACCATCGTGCGTATTCGTGACCAGGCTGGCGTGGAGCGCACCAAGAACATCACCATTCCCCGCAACAGCACCTATTATGATGCCATCCTGTGGCGCCTGCAGAAGGAAGGCAGCTCGACTCTCGAACTGTCAATCCCCTTCGCCGAGGGTGAATTGGTTGAAAAGAACAACCGGCGCCGCTTCAACATTGCTGGACGCCCCGAGTCAATCCGTGTGCTGGTGATCGAAACCCTCCCTCGCTGGGAATACCGCTTTATCCGAAACGCACTCTCCCGGGATCCGGGTGTCGATGTTGATTGCCTTCTCCTCCACCCGCAACTCGGCGAGGGAGATGGACCGGACTACATTACCGCCTTCCCGGACGAGCTCGAGGATTTGCAGAAATACGATGTCGTCTTCGTTGGCGATGTCGGAGTCGGCGAGGGCATGCTCACCAAGGAGCAGGCCGAACTCCTGAAAGGCCTGGTCGAAAATCAGGCTTCCGGCATCGTCTTCATCCCCGGCTGGCAGGGACACCAGTTCAGCCTCAGCGACACCGAGCTCTGGGATCTTCTCCCGGTCGTTCTCGATGAGGAAATGAAGGATGGTCAGGAAGAGGCCACCGCCTCGCCTCTCTCCCTCACCACCGAGGGCCGGAGCTCGCTCCTCACCATGCTGGGCGACACCGAGGAGGAGAACCCCGTCATCTGGCGCAGCCTGCCAGGATTCTACTGGCACGCTCCGGTCATCCGCTCCAAGAGCGGCACGGAGGTCCTGGCAGTGCACACGAACCGCCGGCACCCCAAGTTCGGTCATCGCATCCCACTGATCGTGACCAGTCGGGCCGGCAACGGAAAAGTTCTCTTCATGGGCATCGATTCTGCCTGGCGGTGGCGGCGCGGGGTGGAGGACCTCTACCACTACCGCTTCTGGGGGCAGGTCGCACGCTGGATGTCCTACCAGCGTAACATGGCCGCCGGAGAACGTGTCCGTCTCTACTTTACACCCGAACGCCCCACCCCCGGAGAAAGCGTGACCATCAACGCGAATGCCTTCCAGGAAAATGGAGCACCCCTTCAGCAAGGCACGGTCCTCATTGACCTCACTGCGCCCGACGGCAGCGTTCGCCGCTTTGAACTCGCAAAGGAGGATGACGCCTGGGGAGCCTTCACCGGCCGCTTCAAGGTGACTCAACCCGGCGACTGGATCGTCTCCGCCCGCACCTCCGAAAGTGAGGAAGGAGCGGTCAAGGTCCGCATCATTGCGGAAGGAACGCAGATCGAGAAAACCGGTCACCCCGCCCGGCCTGATGTGCTCGCGGAACTCTCCCGCGTCTCCCGGGGAAAACTCATCGATGCCGGAAAACTTGATGATCTGGCAAAGGCAATCTATGCCCTGCCGGAGCCCCGGCCACAGATCATCCCCGAATCACAGTGGGACAAGTGGTATATCGCCGCCTCGCTGGTCGGCCTCCTTTCCCTCTTCTGGGTCGGCCGGAAACTGAACGGGACGTTCTGAAGGGCACTGATCGGCCACCCGCATCAGCTTTCGCAGGAATTGCCCACTTGGACGGAGGAGCCCGCCTTTCGCTCCTCTCCCCCGGCCCTGCCGGGCTCATCAAGAAGGGGCCTGTTCTTCCAGTCAGGAGCTCGTGCGCGTCTACCCGCTCGTTTTGTCTACCGGCACCCCGCCTCCCCTGCGGCAAAGAGCCTGCGTACCTCGACTACGTCACGGCGGATCTGCTCCCGCAGCTCTTCGAAATCTTCAAACTGTCTCTCCCCACGCACGTAGGACCCGAAGCAAACTTCCATTCTCGCGTCATAGAGATCGCCTTCGAAATCCAGAAGATGGACCTCCAGCAAACGGCGTTCCCCATCCACCGTGGGCCTGACCCCCAGATTGGCAACACCCTGTAGCTTTTTCTCAACGCACCAAGCCGTGACCGCATAGACCCCATCCGGTGGGAGCTGTTCATCCCCCACCGCAATGTTGGCGGTGGGAGCGCCCAGCCTGCGGCCGAACTGTTGTCCCTTCTCGACTGTCCCCATCACCGTATAAGGGCGCCCCAGCATCTCGGAAGCCGCCCGCAGGTTTCCGTCGCAAAGGACCTGTCGTAACCGCGTGCTGCTGATCCGCTCGCCCCGCAGCATCACGGAACCCACAGCACTCACCTCTACTCCATGACGCTCACCCTCCCGGCTCAGCAAAGCCATCGTTCCCAGACGATCCCGGCCAAACTCCCAATCCTCCCCTGCCACCAATTGCCGGAGGCGGGGGACAGCAAGGATCTCTTCCGCAAACTCCTCCGCGGGCTGGCTCGCCATCCCACGGTCAAAACGCAGCACCAGCATTACCTCGACCCCGAGACCGGAAAGCAGCCGCTCCTTGTGATCCAGGGAGGCCAGAATCCGCCGCGGGGCGCGTTCGGGGCTGAGTACCTGAACAGGATGAGGCTCCAGGGTCAGAACGCCGGCAACTCCTCCGCTCTTCTGCGCGCCCTCCACCGCGGCACCAATCACCGCCTGATGCCCTCGGTGCACGCCGTCGAACACCCCAAGCGCGAGGTGCAACGGTTGATCCAGCTCGTGGAGCTCAGAAATTCTGGAAAACCTCAGCATCATTCATCCGGCCTGCCCTGCTGCCCGATAATCCCATTCCGAACACTGGGCGCAACGGATCACGCCCCCCGCATCAGTGAAATCTCCGCCAAGCTCACCATTGAATCGATCAGTTCCTGAGATCCAGCCTCTTTCAAGGTATCCACCTTGAGGGCCCTTTCGAGAGTGAATTTTCCCGAACGGGTCCGCCGGAGCGCGGAGAGATGCCCGCCACAACCCAGAGCCGCGCCGATATCGTGCGCATACGTTCTCACGTAGAAACCCTTCGAGCAATTCACCCTGAAATCAACCTCGGGATACTCGGCGCGAGTCAACTCGTAGGACGTTACATAGACCGGACGCGGATCCCTCTTCACCTCTTTGCCCTTGCGCGCCAGCTTATAGAGAGGAACTCCATCTTTCTTGATGGCGGAGACCATGGGCGGAATCTGCTCAAACTCACCCGAATACTGATCAAATGCAGTGCGTAATTCATTATCATTGAATTCCGGAATCTCCCGCTGTTCCAGCACCTCTCCCTCCGCGTCCTGGGTGTTGGTAGTCGTCCCGAGGGTAATCGTACCCACGTATTCCTTGTCCTCGCTCATGAGGAGATCCTGAATCTTGGTTGCCCGTCCCACCACCAGCATGAGAAGGCCGGTTGCCATCGGATCCAGCGTCCCGCAGTGCCCGATCTTCTTGATCCCCATCGAGCGGCGCGCGATCGCGACCACGTCATGAGAGGTCATTCCGGGAGCCTTGTCCACCAGAAGAACTCCACTTGCTACATTGTTCGGTTCTTTCATTCCTTCAATTCTGGTAAAGCCGCTTCCACGGCATCGGCTGCCACTGCCAGCAGACGCTGCACCGCATCCTCGAGGGGGCCACCCGTACGCGCACCGGCTGCGAGGGCGTGTCCGCCGCCCCCGAAGTGTGCACAGATTTCACACACGTTGACGGCCGGATCCTTGGAGCGGAGCGAGAGCCGGATCTTCCCGTCCGCAATCTCCTCCACAAAAGCACAAACCACCACGCCGCGGATCGCGCGCAACACATCAATCAAACCCTCTGAATCCCCGGCCTGCATCCCGATTCGATCCTTCGTTTCCCCTGAAAGCGTCCACCACGCAATCCGGCCATCACCCGTAACCTGCATCGTTTCCAGGAGAGCCTGCAGAAGTGCCACCCGCCGAAAGGGGTAGTCATGATAAAGCCGTGCCGTGGCATACGCCACGTCCAGTCCCCGCCTCACCAGGTCAGCCGCCATCTCGTGGGTGCGCCCCGTCGTGTTTGAATACTGGAAAGAACCCGTGTCGGTCGACAGGCCGATATAGAGGGCGTCCCGAGCTACCTCGGGCAGGGGCCACCCGAGTTCACAAATCAGCCCGTACAGCACCTCAGCCGTGGCGGCAGCCCCGGAATCAATCAGGAAATGGTCACCATACTCCTCGTTGGAAATATGATGATCGATATTCACCCATATTTCTGCCGCACGCACAGCCTCCAGGCATTTCTCACCGAGGCGCTCCCGGTTGGCCGTGTCCAGTGCGATGACCACCTCGGCCTCTGCAGGGCCTGCCGGTTCTTCAATTCCCTCCGAGCCCGCCATGAAGGCCAGATTGTCCGGTACTCGATCCTCATTGAGGGCCCGGACCGACTTGCCCAGTGCTTCCAAGACAGCCTTCAGGGCTACCTCCGACCCAATCGCGTCCCCATCCGGACGGGTATGGCTGAGGAGCACGAATCGCTCGTGCGCGGAAACTATCTCGGCGAAGCCGGCAGCTGTGATGGGTTGACCCATGGACGGTTGGAACGTTCAGCGGGATGGGCGCGGATTGTCTCCGCGGACCGGGAGAGCGCAAGCAAAACGTGCCCTCATCCGCATGGGAAACAGGGCCTCCCGTTGTCGATCGCATCTACCTCTCGATCCTGATCCGCAACGTCGCGCGTGGGACGCCCTCTTCCAGCCGGCGGTGAAAACGGATTCCCCGCAGGATACGAAGCCTGTCCAGCCAGCCCCGCAGGAGTTCAGGATCCGGAGCTGCAAACAGCCCCCCGAAGGGGACCGCCTCCTGGAGTCCCAGGTCGTCGGGATCGAAATCCGGCTCCGCTCCCTCCTCCGGAGGAACATCGAGGTCTTCCCCCGGCTCCGGGAGCAATCTCCCATCCCGATTCAATTCATCCTCTTCAATCCCCTCGGCCACGGCCCGGCTCTCCTCGTAGAAATCGATCCAGACCCTGCAGAAATCCCAGAGCTGGCCGGCATCAACCTCAACCCGGAACCCGGTATCCTCCCTCTCCCCTTTTGCCTTGAGGGCGGCTTCATAGAGACTCTCCGAGAAGACCTTTGAGCTTCCCAGGATGTAGAGGTCATCACTAACGGACACGCTGGGAAGAAAATCGTCCGTCGCGAAGGGCATCGGAAAGAAGTAAGTGCGCAGGTCGTCCTTCTCCGCGGTCATGGTACTGGGAAAGGGAATTGGCTGATCCACCGTTTCTGCCAGAACACCGAAGAGATTGGTAAACGCCTTCTCCCAGATATCCCAGGATTCCGAGAGCGCTTCCCGTTTCACCACTGGCTTGATATAAGCCGCCCGGGGAATGCGCCCCTTCCGGATTACGTCCTCCTCCACACCGATCGCAGGGATCATTTCACCCTGCAGGTCCATTACGAAAGCCCCCTCTTTTCCAAAGGCCCCGGAAAAGTGTTCCCGATAACCACGCCAGATATCGTTCAGGCCCTTGCTGAGATCTCGCTTCCATCGGACCGCCTGCTCCCGCCCCTCCTCATCACCCTCCATTTCATCGACAAGCGCATCCATCACTTCTTCCACAATCAACCTGAGGAGACGCATTCCGGAATCCACCTGCTGGTTTCCGTTCCGGACGTAATCCGCGTTCATGGTCCAGTGCGCCCGCACAAAGGGAACTTTCTCGAGGGCTGAAAATGCCTTTGCGAACCTGGATGGAATCTCGAGGTCCAGCCCGCTCCCAAGCCAGCCCCCCCGGCCTTCCAGACGAATCTCCTCCCCCACGAGGAGCACCCCGCTGAACTCATTGGGCTTACCGGCCCTCCGGGCTCCCCAGTGCCGGTTGAAATCCTTCAACGCTTCCACCATTTGCGCAACCCGCTCGAGCTTGCTGCCCCTGAGCCCATCGAGGGCTCCCTCAAAGAAGGGCAGGTAGGAGATCCCGGTCTGGCTCGCCGCGCTCAAATCCCTGCTCCACCAACCCAGCGAGGCTACCTCCTCAGCTGGGAACTGTTCGAAAAAGCGGAATCCCGGCGCACCCGCCAGGGAGGCTCCCACGTCATCCACCACCTCGATGGATTCCTGGCCATTTCCCGCCGCCATCACCACGTAATCCCCCACCTCCGCACAGGCTACCACAAGGCTCCATTTGCCTACCTGTTTCATCAGGTACTGCCACACCTCGGCTTCGATACCATCGGGCGCATCCTCAGCTCGCAGGTTCTCCACAGTCTCAATCTTGACCTCAAAACCACTCCACTCCACCCCACCTCGCTTGAACGTAATCTCCTTCGCTGGTTCTAGATCCACGACGGCGAGGGAGAATAAGCTCTGCACCATCTTCACCACTTCAGCCCGCCGTCTGGCGTCACTGACCCTGCCTCCAGCATAAAGGGACACCTTCGGCATACCCTCTGACTTTTCCAGCTGGCTCTCGATCCACTTGCCGACACCATTCACCATCTCCGCCGCAAGATCCTCCTCCTCATCGAAGAAATCCATGTTCCCTGCTGCCAGTTTACCCGCGATAGCCTTCCCGAAGACGCGGCTCATCAGGGTATTGACCCCCGCTGCCGTTTCCCAGGTCCAGGCCATCCCCTGACCAGCCAGGAAAACCTCCTCTCCCAGAAGGTCTGGCACCAACCCGGCTCCCTCGGACAGGAGAGCACGGACCTCCTCCGGCAGGCTCGATTCTTCCAGCAGTTCGAGGAAGGAGTTCCTCCCTTTCTCCAGCACTCCCATCTCCTCTAGCCATCTCCAGATTTCTCCCAATTTGCGGGCATCGAGATAATAATCCGTGGCCGCAGGTAATCTGCTCGCAAACCCCGCATCGGCTACCGTCCAGGGCGCAGCCGGCGCCGCAGACTCCGCATTCTTCTCTGCCTTCTGCTCCACCTTCCCCCTGAACCCGGCCTCCGGTTCCGGCTTCGGAGAGGCGTCTGGTATGGCCTGTCCTTCGGACCCTCCCGGAACCGAATCAGTCTTCGGAGCAGCTGTAATCTCCGGTTCGGTCTCACTTGGACTTGGCGTCTTGGACCCGGCCTCTTCTGCTGCAACCCCGTATGGCTCCGGCTTCTCAGTAGCTTCCCCCGTCTTCACGGGATTTTTATCCTCACAACCCACCCAGGCCAGGCAGAGCACGCTCACCAGGGCTCCACACCGGTATTTCCCGAACTTCCGAATCCCTTTCATCGCTGTCCTCTAGCCGCTGCGTTGAGGCGCGGCAACTGAAACTGACGGGGACCGCCCAAATCCGGCATGATTCATCTCCCGCTCTGCACTCTCCGGGGCTCGGTGGGGACATCCACCACCCCGGTCAACGAGCAGACAATCTCCAACCACCACCACCAGATGAATACCAACAAAGCGCAGGACCGGACTATCCTTTTACACTAGCCCATCATTACACGGACCTGGCAGACAACATGCCGGTCGGATAGCTTTCGTGGACTGGAAGAGCACAAGCAAGGGCAGGGTTACAGGCTGGGGCAGGCTCATCAGGAAACAGCAGGACATGCGCTCATCGCGTGGAGCTGCACTCCCAGCGCTTCAAGGCTATTGATGCTACTGTCCTTCTGCATCCTCCTCCTTCAAGCCTGCCCGCCACTCGCTCGCCTCCACCAGCCCCTGACGCTCAGCATGGAGATACGCAGTCCGGGCCTCTTGCTCCTTACCCATTTCCACGAGGCACTTCCCGAACTGAAGATGACCATGTCCAAAATGGGGCCATGCCCTCAGAAGCTGCAGGTATGAGATTTCAGCCAGATCCAAGTCTCCCTGCTCCCGGTGATACTGGGCGAGGTAATACAGCGCGACTGCATTGTCAGGCTGATAGTTGAGCACGCTCCGGCATCGCTCAGCGGCGCTCTCAGTGACTACTCCATACAGCCTTTCACTGTAGACCTGATACGCACTGTGAATCCAGAGATCCCTGCTGGTGCTATCAATGGCTGCTTCTACCAACTCCTCGAAGACTTCCGCAATTTCAGGAGCCATGCGATCCACCGAGTCGACAAAGGCATCCACAATCTCATACACCCCGAACTGTCCAAGAATCCCCTTGCCCGAAGCGAATTCCCTTTCGCTGAACAGCAGGTTGCGCATGCGCGTATGAAGCAGGTTGAAGGCTGTATCCGACAGGAAAATCCGGAAGTGCTGACCATCACGAGAATGGGACTCAATTCGCTTCGCAAGATTGATCGCGTATCCATGCGTCTCGAAACCTGACTTCAAACGCTTCGCCCAGACAGTTCCAAAATTGATTCCAATCGCGATTTCAGCTGCAGCCGACCTGCGCTCCACCCGCTCTCGATTAAAGGGAGAAGCAACCCAGGCAGCCTTGAGCGTAATCCCCAGCGTGGTCAGAAGGTATACATCGTTCGAGGGCTTCTCCGTATGCATGAAAAACACCAGCTGGTCCCCCATCACATAGTATTCATAGTCCCGCCCTTTCTCATACTTGCCTTTCAGGCAGTGCTCAAAAAAATGGTCACACTGCACGCGCACGACGTTGTGGAAGGATTCCACGTAATCGGAATACTCCCTGAGTCCCAGAACACTGGCAAAGACTGATGAGTCTACCAGGTCCACGAACATGATAGCCGTGTCAAGAGGGCCCTCCCAAGCCTGGGACTCCTCCCCGGCAGCTACGTCCACAGTCTCACCATCGTGCATTGAAGATGATCCGGTCACTCGATTTCAGTCGGGTCTGGAACATGGGGGACAGCCTCCTCAATATTGGGTTTTTCCTCCCCGCCATTGCTGTCATTCTGTTCCGTCCCCGGACTTTCAGGCTCTGAGCCCCCTCCTCTGCTTGCTGACGGAGTCTCCTTGCAACCTACCGAGAGAACCGAAAGGGCACCCATTACCAGAATCCAACGGACCAGAAAATTAGTGGTTTTAGTCATCTTTAATAGTGTTCGGGTTGGAGATTGTCTTCAGATAATTATTCCCATCCGGTCGGTAGCATGACGAGGCAAATCCACCGAAGCATCAGGTTGTTTCTAATGTGAACGTAATCCGGGGAGCCAATTTCCAAAATTGTGGTTAATTTATCGCCACAACCCGCCAATTCCTCCCGAATATGGGTCATGGCCCTTTACCGGTCTTCAGCCGGAGGGCCCTCGCCTCCCTCTTCCTCCACCGGTGGCGCAGTAGGCAGATCCGCGACCTCGTCCAGCAAGGTGACAATATCCACTCCTCGCTCCACCGATTGATCACCCACGAAACGCAGGACCGGCGTATTCTTGAGCACCACCCGCCTCATTACCCGGCCCTGGATAAACCCGTGCTGGTCATTCAGGCGCGAAATCACCTTTTCCTCCCGTCCGCCAAGCACTCCAACGTAGACCTTGGCGTCCTTCAGGTCTTGGGAAACATCCACCGCGTTGATCGTGACCAAGGAACCTTCCCATTCAAACTCACGTTGCAGGACACTGCTGATCTCCCGCTTCAGCAGTTCGTTAACCCTGTCCATGCGCCGCGACATGCCTCAAGCCCCCGAGCAATATCCCCGAAACCAGTCCCCTACAGGGTCTGTTCGATTTTTTCGAGTTCGTAGCACTCGATCACATCACCAACCTCGTACTCGTTAAACTCTCCAAGCCGGATCCCGCATTCGATCCCCTGCTTCACCTCTTCCACGTCATCCTGTATCCGTCGCAGGGTGGACATCTTGCCGTCAAAAACAGGAGTCCCCTGACGCAGCACCCGTGCGTGAGCCGTCCGGGTGACCTTCCCATCCGCTACCAGGCAGCCTGCTGCCCGGCCACGCTTGACCTTGAATACCTGTTTGACCTCGGCGTGACCGAGAATCTTCTCGCGCAGCTCCGGCTCGAGCATGCCTAGCATCGCATCCTTCACCTGGTCGATGAGCTCGTAGACAATGGAGTAAAGTTTGATCTGGACCCCCTCGCGCTTCGCGGTCTTCACCGCGTTGCTCTCCACCTTCACGTTGAAGCCAAGAACTACTGCATCCGAGCTGCTGGCCAGGAGGATGTCGGATTCGCTGACCGACCCCGCTGCGGCATGAATGAAATTGACGTCAACCTTGTCGGAATCGACCTCACCAATAGCTCCACGAATGGCTTCCACGGATCCTTGCACGTCGCATTTCAGGATCAGCTTCAGCTCAACCTTCTGTCCGCCCTGCACCAGCGCCAGCATGTCTTCCATGCGGCTCTTCTTCGGTCGCTCAAGGCGTTCCTGACGCAACTCCAGCTGGCGCTCGTCACTGAGTTTCTTAGCCGCCCTTTCGCTCTCCATGGCTACCAGTTCGTCCCCCACATTGGGCAACTCCGCGAAGCCGAGAACCTCAACCGGGGTAGCGGGGCCGGCCTCCCTGACCTGCTCATTCCGGTCGTTGAGCAGTGACTTCAGTTTGCCCGCATAAGGGCCACAAATGAACGGGGTTCCGACCTTCAGCGTTCCTGCTTCCACGATCACGGTGGCAGTTGGACCTTTCCCGGGCTGCACCCTGGCCTCAATAACGGCCGCCCGCGCGTTGGCCCCGGGATTGGCCTTCAGTTCCAGCACCTCGGCCTGCAGGGCCATGAGCTCCGCCAGTTCCTCCATCCCCTGTCCTGTGATGGCAGACACTTCGACAGTTTCGATTTCCCCGCCCAGATCGGTGGGCATTAAATCGTGCTCCATCAGCTGCGTTTTTACCCGCATCGGGTCCGCCCCGGGGACATCACACTTGTTGATTGCCACAATGATGGTCTTCTTCGCGGCCTTTGCATGACTGATGGCCTCCTTCGTCTGCGGCATGATGCCATCATCGGCCGCAACCACCAGAACCACGATATCGGTTACATCCGCCCCCCGGGCCCGCATTTCAGTAAAGATGGCATGACCGGGAGTATCAATGAACGTGATGGGGTGACCCTTATGCTCCACCCGGTATGCTCCGATGTGCTGGGTGATTCCCCCGGCCTCCCCGTCGACGACCTTGGACTTGCGAACGTAGTCAAGAAGCGACGTCTTGCCGTGATCCACGTGTCCCATGAAGGTGATGATGGGGGCCCGCAACTCCAGTTTTTCCTCTGGTTCATCCTCCTCCGGCTCGGGCTCTTCAATAACCTCCTCAACCTTGTGAACCCCTCCACCCTTTTCCCGCTTCTCGCGTTCGAAGACAAATCCGTGCTGCTCGCAGACCTTTTCCGCGACCTCAGGCTCAATGGCCTGGTTCGGGGCCACAAAGACCTCGAGCTGGATCAGATCCTTCATGATCTCAAACGGCTTCAATCCCATCATCTCTGCCAGCACACTCACGATGATGGGCGGCTTGATGCTGATGGTGTTGCCTTCCAGCACTCCGGTCTCTTCCTCCTCCTCTTCTTCCGCAGCCGGCAGCTCCGCTGAAGCTCCCCCGCTCACGATAAAGTCCGGATCCTGACCGTCATCGGCCAGCTTCGAGATGGTCGGAAGCTGCTTTTTGCCGGACTTCTCGGTCTTGCGGACCACCGCCGCCTTCTTCTGCTCGTCCTCGTCGATGATGTCGAGCGCTTCGTCCTTCTTGTCCTGCACGGTTTTCTGCTCGGCAGCCTTCGCCCGCTGCCGTTCGCGACGCGACGGTTTCTTCTGTTCATCGATAAGATCGAGAACTTCCTTTTTTTCGTCGCTGTCAGCCTCGTCCGGCATGGTGATTCTCGTGGCTTTCTTATGGCTACTTGTCTGATGAGTCCTCCTCGGTGGGGCCCTCCTCAGCAGCGGGGCCCTCCTCAGCAGCGGGAGCCTCCTCAGCAGCGGGGGCTTCCTCAGCAGCGGGGGCTTCCTCAGCNGCNGGGGCTTCCTCNNCAGCNGGGGCTTCCTCNNCAGCNGGGGCTTCCTCAGCGGCGGGGNCCCCTGTCGCAACCCGGGCCTTGTCGAGAACCGCAAGGGCCTCTTCTTCGGAGGACTCGAGGGACGCCGCAATGTAATCGACCGGCATCTGTAGCACCATGTCAGGGGAAACACCCCCGGCGCGGTAAAGTTTGTCGGCCATCTGGGGGTCCACTCCCAGCTCCTCCGCCAGCCCCATTGCGGCATCGGTCACCCGGGCCTCGAACTGCTCATGCTGGCTCTCGTCCTTGCGCACCTGCACATCCCAGTTCACCAGCTTGGAGGTGAGCCGGGCATTCTGGCCNCGGCGCCCTATGGCCTTGCTCAAATCTTCCTCATCCACNGTTACGTGAATNACCTTGTTTTNCTCCTCNAGGGTGATGGACCGGATCTGGGCGGGCTTGAGTGCATCCGTCACGAATGCGTCCGGCTCGTCACTCCACCGGATAATGTCCACCTTCTCGTTATTGAGCTCNCGCACGATGTTCTTTACGCGNGCACCCCGTAATCCGACGCANGCGCCGACGGGNTCCACCTTCTCATCGTTGCTGTAGACNGCNACCTTGGTCCGGTANCCGGCCTCCCGNGCAATTCCNCGNATNTCNACCGTGTGATCCGANATNTCACTNACCTCCGCCTCNAANAGNCGNCGCACNAAATTGGGATGNCTNCGNGAGAGNATNATCTCCGGNCCNCGNAACTCATTNTCNACCGANACGACGTANGCNCGNATCCGGTCNCCGATNTTGTANTCCTCNGTGGACACCCGCTCCCGCGANGGCATCCGCGCCTCGAACTTGCCCAGGTCAANCATGACGTCGTTCTTCTCAAAGCGCCGCACCGCACCACTNACNATGTCNCCNGCCCGATCCTTGAACTCGTCNTAGATCATCTCCTTCTCGGCCTGNCGNAGNCGCTGCATCATNGTCTGNTTNGCAGTCTGCACCGCGATGCGNCCGAAGTTCTTAGGCGTNACGTTNAACTCCACCGTGTCATNNAGACCGGCNGNNGGNTNNNTNCGCTGCGCCAGCGNAATNGGCACCTCNTTNAACTTNTCCTGATGATCNTNATCNGCCACCACCCGCAAGGTTCGCNAAGATGCGNGTNTCCCCNTGNCTNGTATCCACCTCNGCNCGGAGNTCNTCAATNTCCTCCGCACCGGGCACCATNCGCCGGTANGCCGACAAAAAGGCATTNTCNAGCGCCTCGACCACCTTGTCGCGCTCGATGCTCTTTTCCTTTTCGTAAAATTCTATGAGGGCGACGAGATCGTTCGTCATGATCTTCTGATCGTTCAGGTCTGGAGACGCAAAAGAGTGGGTCGCGGGAACCCACTCNTCGAAAGCATCNAGAGTTGTTCTGTTCNNGGCGCTATAGGCCCGCTCNCCCCNCGAATCAAGCGAAAATACCGGATCGCCACCCGCTCTCCTGCGCGTGAATACCNGCTCCCCGGATTATCTGCATTACCTATTTCGCCAGCCTCCTCCAGCGAAGGCCACGCAGTTCAGCAGTCGTTTGCCAGGTGGCCAATCCCAGCGGCGCNCACTTCTCAATNTCNCCNAANCGCAGGCCCAGCTTCCGGNCCTTCGGTGACNACATCGACCATCTCNTTNNNATCNATCCATGCCTTCAGGCTCTCCTTCCNCACNTCGATNCNGATNTTGTACCANTGCTTGTCCTTGAANCCCTGGTAGCTNGCNGTCTCATTNTCGGANGCGTCCATGTCATCAATGCTGGAGAAGCCAACCACNCCACCGCCCCAGCCACCGCAGATGAAGGTCACACAGGTCTTGGCATCCCGAACCGGCAGGGTGAGGCCACAGAAGAAGTCCACTCCCGAAGTCCGGCGGGCCTCTACCTCGATCTCGTAAGGGGCCACCGGGAGTTCCTTGCCGCTGAACACCAACCCGGTCAGCTGCGCACCCTCTTCGATGGTAAGGGTGCCATCCTTCCAGGTGGTCTCGCCCTCCCCTCCGAAATTAAGAGCCTTCCAGGACCCCATTCCCTCCTTCGTGGGAGCCAGTGAGATCCACTTACCCTCCTTCTTCCCGTGCTTACCATCCTTCACGGACGGCCTGTCGCCCTCCGCCATCACCACTCCGGCCAGTAGGATCCCGAGAAAACTGAACGCTCGCTTCTTCATTGTCGCTCAACTATTCACATCCTCCTGCCCGGCATCAAGCCCAGTCCTTTCCCCAGTTCGCGAACTTCTACCCCTTCGAACCCATTGACCCTCCTCCTCGACGCCGTTGGCACCCTGATCCATCCGGTCGAACCGGCCGGACAGACCTACGCCCGGCACCTTGAAGCATGCACCGGGGAGACTGTTCCCCCGGAACGGATGCAGTCCGCTTTCCAGCGCCTCTTCTCCACCAACGCTCTACCCGACTACGAAGGGCACCCTTCGGGACACGCTGCGGAACGGGCCTGGTGGCGCGGGCTGGTGCGGAAGATTCTTGTCGACGCGGGAGCTTACCAGTCCCTTCAAAATGAGGAAGGCATGTTCGAGACATACTTCAGCACCCTCTTCGACCACTACGCCGCTCCTTCTTCCTGGCAGCTCTATCCCGAGACGACCGAATTTCTTGAGGCCGCCTCCCAGCTCGGCCCTCTGGCGGTCGTTTCCAATTTCGACGACCGGCTCACCCCCGTTCTCAACGGCCTCGGCGTTGGTCCTTTTTTCGAGCATATCTTCACCTCCGCTGAAGCCCGGGCCCGCAAACCGGACCCCGCCCCTTTCGACCTTGCCCTCGATCGCCTGAATTGCGCACCGCGGGAAACCTTCCATTGCGGCGACTCATTCGAAGCCGACTACCGGGGAGCCTCCTCTCTCGGCCTTCGCGCCTTTCACCTTGTGCGACCGGGACAGACCCTCTTGGACTTCCTGGATTTCTCCAGGCAGAACCCCGCCTAGCACGCTGAGGGCTTCTGCCGGAGCAGGGACCTCCAACCGCTCCCCGCCGCGATCCAGGCGATTCACGCAACCAGTGATGCAAATCGCGGTTGGTGCAGGAAGCATGGCTCCAACCGCTGACCGGAGCATTCAGCGGGTCACGACTCTGTCGCGGGATCGTCAATCTTCCAGTGACTCCCAGTCCAGACAGTCGCGCAAGGCCCTGTTTTCTACCTGAAGATCACGCACTTCACTCTGAGGGGGGATCTCACAACGATTCCTCTCAAATTCCCGTTGCTCCGCCGCATCGAGCGCAAACTCGGCATGGTGAACACGGTTTCGTGAGATTCCCACCCAACCCATCGAGAGATCTACTTCCAGGATCCGCGCCACCCAGACCACGAAGGTCCCTCCGATCGCATGCGGAGTGTAGCCGGTAGCCAGACTGATGGAATAATGGTGCACGAACTGACCGGCATCTTCGCCATCCCCCTCCCTCACCCCGTAGTGGAGAACCAGTCCTTCCGAACTTATGAAAACCCGCTCGTCCCGGGCGATCTCCTCTTTATTCGACGGCAGGGCTGCTCCCTTTCTCCGGCAGGCTGCCAGCGCAGCATTCCTCGCTCCCCACGCACACTCCAGGAAGTGGGCGTCAGCGAAGATCCTGCGAAACAGCGGTCCCTTCGCCAGCATCACGAAGACCACCAGCATGACCCCCCCGAACAAGACGAGAGTCACGATCCCCATCACGATCCAGACCATGACAAATCCTCTCCTCTCTCGAGTCCATCTCAAGCCACGATCTCAGAATCAGGACCGGGACCCGCGCGAAGGGCCCCAGTCTCAAACACAACTCAAACGACTTGAACGCCGGGGGCGGAAGGCTCCCGGGCATGGCTCCTAGGGAGCCGGAATGGTCACCTGCACATCGTCAATATACCACCCGGATGCGATGACCGATTCGTCAGGGTCACTGACGAACACAAACTCAAGAACAACCTCCTGGCCCAGAGCGGTGGCTGGCAGGTCAACCGAGTATTGCTCCCAGTCGTTCGCGAATCCCACCACCCTGGCTTCCAAAACCGCCAGCTCGGTGAGCGTATCAGCCGCGAGGACACGCAGGGATCCGCGGTCACCCACGCCCCCGGCGTCCTCAAACTCATCGATGTCCACCCACTGGTGGAAGCTCACTGTCGCTCCTGTCGCGGCGGTCAGATCCATAACAGGCGTGCGCAGCCACGTGTTCGATTCCGCTCCATAGTCCGAGCCGATATTCGTTCCATAACAATTCGTTCCACTCCTGGCTGCAGAAGGCCCGGTGGCAGCCCCACCGGCGGGATCCCCCCGCTCCCAGGCGGTGAGTTTCTGGGCATCTGCCAGGTCAAAACCGGTCGTCCAGCCCGGGTCGCCCCCATCGAAGTCCTCAAAGAAGAGCGAAACCGGAGGAAGGGCATACTCCTCCACCCGGTAGTAACGCTCCGGGTCTGCCGGACGGGCAATGCTGTGCACGTTGAGGGAAGGCGTGGAGGGAATGTCAAAAACACCGTCCACCTCGACCGGATCCCAGGTTGCCGGATCGGCCGCGAGGTCCGTACTCGTCTTCAGGTTGTAAAACATCCCGGGCTTACTTTCCCACTCAAGGACCAGATCGCCCCCATCCCGGTCGATCGCCAGCTTGAGCGGCTCCTCGCCCGATCCCCGGCCCACATCGATCGAGAAGGCATAGGTCCGCGTCAGGTTGCCGTGCCCGAAGCTGACGAGGTCGGCTCCGGGAACTGCCTCATCAAAGTTGAACGAATTGGCATGGTCCGTCACCCCAAAGGAGGTATCGGTATAAATGCTGTTAGTTACCCCGGCCCCGCTTGGGTTCTGGATGCCTGCTGCTACTGTGGCCCCGCCCTCCGGAATGGTAAAGACGTCCTCTTCTCCACCAAAGGGAACACCCAGCTGAATGCCAGGCTCAGTGTCAATGGTCTCTCCCACTGCCAGGACCGTGTGGTTAGCGGGCCCATTCACGATGGTCAGGAAGGGGAAGACTGGTTGCGTAGCCCCATTTGTCGCATCGGGCGCTGCATTGTAATCCCACGCTATGGCCCGGTAGGTCCCCGCCTCGAGGAAAACCGTATCGGTGATGTTGATGTTCTGCCGCATCTGGTTGCTGAACCCGTCGGAGGCCGTGTCCACCACGCCGACCAGCTCCGGACCAAAGCCGATGCGAACCCAGCCCGGACTGTTCGGGTCGTTGAGATCACTGCCCAGCGCAAATTCCTCGCCGTCCGAGCGCCCGTCGTTATCAGTGTCCGGATCTAGTGGATCACTGCCAAGGGAAGCCTCGACTCCATCATCCAGGCCGTCGTCGTCACTATCCTTCTTGTTGGGATTCGTCCCCTCAGCGACCTCCTGCCCATCACTGACAGTGTCTCCATCACTGTCTTTTTCCTGCGGGTCGGTCCCGCGCTCAAACTCACCGGCATTATCCAGGCCGTCGTCGTCGGGATCTCCGAGTGCGCCATTCGGGCCATCCTTGGCCCCCGCAGTACTTTCGCCTGCGGAGCCATCATCGGAATCGTCCAGCGCATTGGCCTCTTCCCAGGTCGCCGGCAACCCATCCCCATCCCCGTCGGCGATCTCTCCTTCTTCGACGACTTCAATCGCGAACGCGTAGGTTCGCGGCAAGCCGCCGAACGAACGACTATCAAGGGTAGCGCCCACGCTGGCAGCATCATCGAAGTTCCCGCTGTTGGCGTGATCGGTCTGCCCGAAACTCGTGTCGGTCAGGATGCTGTTCTGCACACCCGGCGCGCTTGGATTCTGGATACCCGCGGCCACCGTAGCCCCCCCGGCCGGAATCGTAAACGTATGGTTGTCGCCACCGAAGGCAACCCCGGTCTGCTCGCCGGGATCCGTGTCAATGGTCTCTCCAAAAGCCACCACGGTGTGATTGCCAGGGCCATTCACGATGGTCAGGAAGGGAAAGACCGGCTGGGTGACGCCCGGAACCGTTGAATCCGGTCCCGCAAGATACTCCCAGGTGGTCGCATGATAGGTCCCCGCCGGAAGAAAGACGGTATCGGTGATATTGATGTTCTGACGCATCTGGTTCGCTCCGCTGTTACCAGCAGGCGTGTCCTGCACGCCATTGAGAGCTGTTCCAAATCCGATCTTGATCGCACCAGCGTCACTGACGAGAGCAACGCCAAGGCAGGTGGTTAGGAGAGTTCGTTTCTTGGACATGGAGAGGTGGGAGATCATGCGCCATTACAGACGCGGTAAGGTGATTCAGAAAAAAAGGGCGGCCAGATTCTCTGGCCGCCCCCCGTAGAAAATGTTTTCCGGCAAACGCCCGGCTCCTCTATGACCGGCGGCGGCGGAGAAGGAAAAGACCACCAAGCCCCACGAGTGCGAGACTGGAGGGTTCCGGGATCAGCTCAACCTCGACCGAAAATCCGTAGGTCCGCGTCAGGCCGCCAAACGAGCGGCTGTCAAGCGTAGCGCCCACACTGGCAGCATCATCAAAGTTGCCGCTGTTCGCGTGGTCGGTCTGCCCGAAACTGGTGTCGGTCAGGATGCTGTTCTGCACACCCGCTTGGCTGGGATTCTGGATTCCCGCCGCGATCGTCGCTCCCCCGAGAGGAATGGTGAACGTGTCGTTGGCACCGCCGAACGCTACCCCGTTCTGGATTCCGGGCTCGGTGTCAATGGTGGCACCAGAGGCAAGCACGGTGTGATTACCCGGGCTGTTGATCCTCGTGATGAATGGGAAGACTGGCTGGGTAACACCGGGGACCGTGGAATCCGGAGCAGCATTATAGGACCAGCTTGTTGCCCGGTAAACACCCGGAGCAAGGTCCACGGTATTCGTGATGTTGATGTTCTGGCGCATCTGGTTCGCCCCGCTATTTCCAGCCGGGGTGTCCTGAGCTCCGTTGTTGAGATTGGGGCCAAATCCAACGGTGACTGCGCCGGCTGTGCTGATTGCGGCGAAGGCCGCGCCAAGGGTGATAAAGGCTCTAGGAGACATGTGGGTAGGTGAGATTCGAGTCCCAGAATGCAAAACCGTTCTCCATCGGAGGAAAAGCAAATTTTGCTGCTCATCCCGGGTTTTTTCTCCGGTCTCCCGCTTGGTCCCTTCTCTTGACGCCATCGGAGAGCTCCCAGCAGAAGCCCGGATTCGCGAATTATACTATAAAAAAAGGACTTAGGGGCACCAAGCACAGTTTACCAGCCTGCTGGACCACCCAGGGCGGGGGGCTCCTCCTGGCAACCGGACAACCCCGCCAAGCCGTCTGTCCCGCGGACTCCCAAAGGGCGGTGATGAAAAAAGTACGGAGACTGGGACTCGAACCCAGGACCAATTGGTTAAAAGCCAACTGCTCTACCAACTGAGCTATCTCCGCTTTTTGTTGGTTTCTACTCGGTTGAGAGCGGCGGGAAATACGGTCCCGGGGGCATCCTGACAAGGGAATTCTTTGCCCAGCCGAACAGAATGCCGGGGTTTCCGGCTGCTCCAAGTCCCCGGAGAAGCCAGTCCCCACCGTTCCGGAACTGTTTCAGCCAGCCAAAATTGTCTCTCTGGACAGAGAGCTCCTGCGGGCTGGTTGTTNCTTTCTTCACCTCCTGCTTTCCTCCTCTTGCCTGTCCCTGCCGCGCTCCCTTCCGCCGTTGTTGNGCCCCATGCCTCGTCCGGGAATCCTGTTCCNGNNGGGNGGAGTTACGCCCCAAATTCTGGCAGGTTGCCCCCTACCCAAGCAGGGCCATCACCAGGCCACTCCGGATCTTCGGCTGGAACCAGGTCGACTTGGGAGGCATGATCCTGTTCTGTCGGCAAACCTCAATAAACTGGTCGATCGTGACGGGGGCCAGGGTCACCGCCAACTCATGGTGACCAGCATCGACCTGTTCCCGGAGATAGACGGCGTCACGGTTACCACCGACGAACGTNAGNTCCTTGGCCCGGGGATCAGCAATCCCAAGCACACCCGCGAACAAGTGCCGTTGGACGATATCTGAATCAATCGACTCGGCCGCATTGCTCGCGTCGAANGCCCCTNCTCGCGGAACCATTTTGAGNCACGTAGCCTCGATGTAGATCCCGATCTCGTGGATCTCAGCGGGCTGATAGTCCGGCACCTCCAATTCCTCGATTTCAAAACTGCCTTNGAGGGCTTCCTCCAGTCGTCCACGGGTGATTCCCGGAGCGCTGACGAGCCGGTTGTATGGTGCCAGACCCATCGTGTGGGCCGGGAAGAANACCGTCAGGAAGCCGCCCTCACCCCGCATGGCCGCAGCCGCACTCCGGTGGTTGCCGTCGGCCACGTAAGCATGGGGCTCGGCGGCCAGGACCTCCCGGAGAGAAGCAACTTCGCAGCTGTCCTGCACCAGCCAGATACGGTGGGCGCTCCCATCCGCATGGTCGGTGGCCTCGAAGTCACAAGGGCGCCCGTCCGCAAGGGACTGCAACGCGTTGAGGAAATGGCCCGAGGCGTCATCGACCGAAAGGTTGACTGTTCCAATAATGGCGTGGGTCGCCTCAATCAGGTCGGCCCGCCCCTTCGCCTTCTCCTCGCGAATACCCTCATTGCGGATGATCACCCCATCCGGAGTAGCCTCCGTGCGGATGTCGTCCGTGGGAGCCATCCCGCCCAGTCCGATCTGGCGCACCCCGGGCCGGGCCGGATCAACGATTTCGTAGAGGAAGAGCGCATCCTCCACCACACGAGTGAAACGGCTTTCCATCAGCTCGCCCATCATGGTCCTGCCCAGGGCGAGAGCCGCGGCCGAGCCATCCACCAGCATCTCCTCGGCACTCGCCGCGTTGCAGTGCGGCATGGTCACCCGCAGCACGCTGTCGGGCTGCACCTGCAGTAGTTCCCAGATCTCGCGATCGCTCTGGAACTCATCGTAGTTCGGGCTGCAAAGACGTTGAGCGGCTTCCGTGTCAACGGGAACCAGGGCACGGCGGATCGGCTGGACTGTGACCATCGGTTTGAAAACGGGCGCGACCCTGCTCAGCAGCCCCCGGACGGTCAATGCTTTCTTCACCGACGCACCGCACACGGAGCTCTCTCAGGGTCATGGCCCTGCCTCCGGCGGCTTCCTCCAGGGACCTTGGCCGCCTGCTCTAGGGCAGGTAGGTTCTGATCTCTGCAAGGGGCCTTTTTTTAATCTTGGGAACCTCGGCAGGATACCCTGCCTTGATGAATCCGATGACCCGCTGCTCCTCCCCGGGGATGCCCAATGCCCCATAAACCACAGGGGAACGCGTTATCGCCCCCGTGGTCCACTGGGCTCCGATCCCCTGGTCCCAGAGCGAGAGGACCAGATTATGAAGCGCGCAGACGGTGGCTGCATAATCCTCTTCCTCCCTGAAGGAATCCCCTTGGGAAAGCAGGGAGGCCACCGCAATCAGCACGGGGGGGCTCAGGACCTTGTTCCTTGCCTTTTCGACGACTTGAGGGCCTGCACTCGGATCCTTCTCCAGCGTCAACCTCTCGACTTCGGAAACCAGCGCCAACCTTGTTTGCTGGCCCAGGACGTAGAATCTCCAGGGGTGAGTGTGCTTGTGACAGGGAGCATGCCGGGCCGCCTCAAACGCAGCCTCCAGCCGGGATCGTTCCACGGAGTCGTTCGTGAAACGATACACTGAGCGCCGGGAAATCAGATTCCCCTGTACTACACTTGCTGATCTATCCTCGTTCACATCCATTCTGGGGCAGCCCAGGGGAAGGAATTCATCCTGTCGAGATCATTCCTCTTGCTCACGCCGGTTACGGCCTGCCCCACCCGGGAAAAAGAGACAAGGACAGGCCTGTCGGGACGACAGAAGGAAGGCCCGGTTTGCCTTGCGATCCCGCATGGTTTTCGTTCACCGGTCATCCTGCACTCCTTCCGGGGGTAGTTCCGCAATCCAACGACGAATGAGTTTCACGCCTTCTTCATCGACGAGAGAACTGCCAAGGAGGGGCATCTGCCCGGACCCGCGGCGGTTCATGCGAGCCAGCAGTTCCGAACGCTCGGGGTGCCGCGGCACCACCAGGCGCGATCCCTCTCCGAGGGCCAGTCCCACCATCGCCTTACGGTTGATAATGCCCATCTCCTCGAGAAGGAGATTGGATCTAAGCTCTATCCCGGCCCGCCCACCCATCCCCGTCTCACGGTGACAATGGGCACAGTTGAGGTCGAGATAGGAGCGGGCCCGCACCCCGACATCCTTGGTCTCGTCATGGGGATCCGGGGTAGGTGCCCCCCTGCGCTCGCGAAGTTGCGGACTGTTCTGCAGGTAACGGTCCCTCACGAGCCGGTCGATCTGGTTCATTCCGTCTTTTCCCGGGCAATCGAGCTGCGGGGTGGTCAGAGAAATCGCAAAATTGGTGCGCTGGGTGTGACAGGCCATGCATTCCGCCCGCGCATGGAAGCGCCAGGGCTGGGTTTTCCCGTCGGGGAGCTCCAACTCGACTTGCTCACCCCCGGATGCAACGAGGTCGGCATCAGTTCCCTTCTCGTTCCATCGGTAACTATATCCGCGCCATTGTCCGTCGAAGTAGAGCACCTGGGTTTCCACCCGTCGCCTCCCGAGGGACAATGTCTGCGCGATGGCGGTCCCCGGGCTGAAATCCCAGCTCTTCACGAGCCGTCGCCCACCGCTCTGCTTCATGGGCGGACCTTCCGGAACAGCCACGAAGCGATCGGTAGTCGCCCCGTCAAACCAGGCCTGGGCATTGGTGCGGTAGGAAACCACACCTGCTGCCGGTTTCTGCTCCTCCGTGCTCGCAAAGAGTCCGGTTGCACTCAGGGTTGCGGGCCAGGGCCTGCCCGGGGGAGGACTTGCAGCCGGGACAAGTCGGAAGACGTGGTTGGGAAAACAACTGACCAGGATCTCGTGATCGTGATCCTCGCTGAAGTCAACCGGTTGTCCGGGCACTTCCCCGATCAGGAACGGCTTCCCCGGCCGGCCGGCCCGGTAGTCGAAGGCCCAGAGCTGCTTCGTGAAGTAACATCCGTAGAGGTAGTGCCCTCGCAGGGCTGGCATTTTCTCGCCACGGTAGAACACCCCCCCAATCACGGAACGCATCTCGGTATGCGGGTGTTCCACATCAGGAAGGGAATGCTTCAGCGTCGGCCCCTGCAGCCGGTTGGCTGCCCGGAAGACGTGCGAGCCCTCGAACGCGCTCCATCCATAGTTGGCGCCGCGCTCGATCCGGTAAACCATTTCCCAGTGCTCATCACCGTTGTCTCCCAGCCAGAGTTCTCCGTTCTCCGGGTGGAAGCACATGCGCCACGGGTTGCGTAAGCCATAGCACCACAGCTCGGGTCGCACCCCATCCATCCCAGCGAAAGGATTTCCCGGCGGGATCTGGTAGCGGCGCTCCCCTTCCGTGCCGTGGACATCGATCCGCAGCACCGATCCGCGAATCGTATCCACCTGCTGGCCCACGTTATCGGGATCTCCGGGAGCCGATCCATCACCAGCAGTGACATAGAGGAAGCCATCAGGGCCCCAGGCGAGATCACCCCCGTCGTGACCGTTGCTCTCCCACGCCAGGATTTCCTCGCTCCCAGCCAGCTGGAGGGGTACACGGCTGGACACCCGAAAACGGACCAGCCTGTTCATCGGGGTTCCGTTGCGCGTGCTGCAGCGCACGTAGAGGAACGGTCGCTGCGGATAGTCGCGATCAAAGACTGCACTCATCGCGGTGAGACGTATCCGGGCAGGATCTCCCTTCTCCCCCGCCAAGTGGCGGGACAGCTCGAGAGAGAGATGAGGGGTCGCCGCCCCGGGCCCGGCGGAACAGCTCCAGAATTGACCTCCTTGTCCGATCACCAGAACCCACCTGCGTCCATCTTCCACGTAGGGCACAACCATCATCGGCTTCTGGAAAGTACCCTCCGGAAAGGCCGGCTCGGGCTCGCACAGGAAAGAGTCTCTTCCCGCGTGGCGGAGTGCGGAATCATCCCAGCGCGGGGCTCCGTCCTGAGCCAATCCAAGCTCTGTTCCGAGAACAAGGGATGCACTCCATCTCAATACCCTCCACCAATTTGCCCTCCAACGAATGCTGGGGGCCCTTGCATTCGATAATCGCGCCCCTGGCAGCAGCAAGGTCTCCCGACCTTGTTTCTTTTCGAGTCTGCGAACCATCACTCTTCCCCCAGCTGTGGTAGACGGATAAGGGGAGCAATGTCGATGTTTTCCACCGATGACCATGCCTGAGGCCCTGCAACCGGAACGAAAGTGCGAAAACCGGTCACACAAAAAGCTCACCCTGAAAAATTTCCCAAAACAAATCCCAGATCACCTTCGTTTTTTAGGTGAAGCCGATTTTCTAGGTGGACGGCCCCCGAGGGTCTTTTTATGGGTTCTCGAGTCCCGTCGATGCCCACTCTCCTGCGGGCCCAACCCAGGTCCCGCTCCTCCCATCCTCTAACCATGAAATCTCTCGCCCTGTCCCTCACTGCCAGCCTCTGCCTTCCGCTGGCGGCTCAGACCAAACAAGGGGAAGACCCCGGTGAACAGGCGCCCAGACCATCTTCCCCCTTGACCAAGGAGATCCCCCGGGAAAAGACCAATCCAGAAAAGGCGTCCCGTGCCCTCGAGAGGGCCCAGCGCTTGCAGGCCGAAAAGCTCTCCGCGCGCGAAGCCCGGCTCGCAGAAGCCCGCAGGAAGGCCCGCGCCAAGGCCGAGGCGATCAAGAAGGGAACCCTGGATGTCGCCAAATTGGTTGTCCCCTCCGAGAGTGCCCCGGATAAAGAACTGCCGGGGACATGGATCCTCGAGAGCGAAAGCCTCGGCAGGTCTCTCACCGAGCAATTCCAGAAAGCCGCCGGACGGGGCATGGCCTTCACCCTGGACAAGCTCACAGGCGACTACCTCGCTGAAATCAACTCCGATAAAAGCAAGATCATCGTCCACTGGAAGGACTGGAAAATGGAAAGCGTGGCAAAACGGGACGATTTCAAGGTGGCCCTCGCCGTTTCCGTCACCGGGAAACAGGAATACACGATCGTGAAGCTCACGAGCGGCAAGGCCCCCGAAAGCCGGAAAATACTGCTCGAACTCAGCAAGGACGAAACCAAGTCCCAGAGTTTCTTCCAGGGGGCAAGAATTCGCAGCAAGGTTGACCTACCCGCCCTAGCCAGTGGGCACTGGTCGATCAACGAAGGCATTCTTCACCTGCAGGGGATCAAGCAGAAGGTTCCATGGAAATTCAAACGGGCAACCAAGGAGCAGGAGCCCTGAGCATCCGGAATTGAACTGCGTGACTAAAGCAGCTGGGTCTGCGCCAGAATCCGGTAGGTTCCGTGCGAAGCGATCAGCTCTTCGTGACTTCCGCTTTCCACGACCTTGCCGTTCTCAAGGACGTAAATACGGTCAGCATCTTTGACGGTTCCTAACCGGTGGGCGATGATCAAGCTGGTGCGACCTTCCATCAATTGATCGAGGGCGTCCTGCACGAGGCTCTCGCTCTCGGAATCGAGAGCACTGGTGGCCTCATCCAGAAGGAGAATCCTTGGATCCGCCAGGATGGCCCGGGCGATCGCTATGCGCTGGCGCTGACCTCCGCTCAACTTTACTCCACGGGGACCTGCCATGGCCCCGTAGCCTTCCGGAAACGCGGAAATGAACTCGTGCGCATGGGCCTTGCGAGCTGCCTCTTCAATCTCCTCCCGCGTCGCACCCGGCCTTCCGTAGGCTATGTTTTCGCCGATAGAACCGCCAAAGAGCAGGACGTCCTGGGGGACCAGGGCAATCGCTCCCCGCAGCGTTGCGAGCGGGAGTCCGGTGGCAGGATCGCCATCGATGAGCAGGGCTCCGCCCTGAGGAGTGTAGAAGCGCAGCAGCAACGAGAAGATCGTCGACTTGCCTGCGCCACTCTGCCCAACGAAAGCGATTCGCTCGCCGCTCGCCACCCGGAAGGATATCCCGTCCAGGACGGCATTCTCCGGTCGGGAAGGGTAGGCGAAGCTCAGGTTCTGCGCCTCGACCTCCCCCAGCACCTCACCGGTTTTCTCCCCGTCACCGCTCACCTCGGGCTCCTCGCCCAGGATTTCACGCAGGCGCTCGGTCGCCCCGTTCGCCTTCTGGACCTGGCTCACTATCTCCGGGAAAGCTCCCAGCGAGGCCCCCACGAATACACTGAACAGGATGAAGGCTATGAATTCAAAGGGCGTGATCTCTCCCCGCGCCAACATACCAGCCCCGAACCAGGCTACTACCGAGATCGTCCCGAAGAGGACAAAGATGATGAAGGAGACAAAAAGCGCCCGCACCTTCGCACCCTTGATTACTACCTCCAGGTATTCTCCCAGGGCGGACCCATAGCGTTCCTCCTCATGTTTCTCATTACAGTAGGCCTTGAGTTCGGCGATTCCCTGCGTGCTCTCTTCCAGGACCACCCCGCTCACTGCCAGGCTGTCCTGCGCGTGCCGTGAATAGGAACGCACCCGCCGCCCAAAGATCGCCACCATCAGTATGACAAGCGGGATCATCAGCAGCATGAAGAGGGACAGCTTCCAGCTCATGATGAAAATGAAAACGAGACCGCCCACCAGGATGACCGACTGCCGGGCCAGTTGGGGCACGGTCGCGAGAAGGGTCTCCCTGAGAACCGCGAGGTCGGCCGAGACCCGGTTGCTCAGCTCCCCCGCCCGGTGTCCCTGAAAGAAGTGGACCGGGAGACGCACCAGCCGGGCGAACACATCGCGGCGAATGTCGTTGAGAGCGCTTTCCCCCGCCTTGATGAATCCCCGCACGCGCCAGTAGGCTAGGAAAGCCTGCACCGCGAGGATGACCAGCAGGGTGAGGACCGTCCTGTTAATACTGGCACTAACACTCTCGACATCAAGGGTGTCGCTTGAGTTGAGAGCCTCTACGAAGGAGCCCGCCGGAATGCCAATCAGCCTGCTCAGATAATAGGGAAAGGCCAGCGAGAGAACCGCCGTGACAATGAGGGCCAAAAGCGACGGAAGAAAGATGGAACGATAGCGATCCAGATAGCTATAGAAGGAAAGTGCGGAGACGCGCCTGCCCTGGTCAGGGGCATCTTCGGCAGGCGCTTTCTCCGGAAACATGCGCGGATGGGATACCACGCGGTGGTATTCGTCAATTCGTCAACATTGGGTCGCACAGCCCGCAACAGCCCGCAAAAAAACCAGGCCAGCAGCAAACAGCATCCAGACCCCTTACCTCCCTCAAGGAGCGATAGTCACTTCAAGCCGGTAGAACATGCGCGGGCCCGGCGGACGCTCGATCTCGTAGGTGATGGTCTCCACTCCCTCAGCAAGTGAGCGGGTCAGCCCTGCCTGATTCAAGCCGGGGACCGCGGTGTAGTCCGCAGTCTCGGCATTGTCCGACTGCATGATCCGCCAGCTCAACCCACGCGCCGCCGCATCGAGCCGGACACGGATCGTGAACCTGATCCTGCCCGGCTGCTGCTCCGCTGCAAACGGCCGCGGCGATTGGTCCGCGGCTGAAGGATCCACGGCCGCGAGGTACTCCACGACGTTTGGCCAACTGTCGAAATCAGCATCACCCCCGGGGGCTGCTCCATCGGCAAGCCCATGGGAAACAAGCCAGTCACCAAAACGTCGCCGCGAGGTCTTCTGCTCGTCGTCAAGGGCAGGCTGGATGACAGCCTGAATCTCGGCCACATGCTCGCTGATCCTGCTGGCATAGGCGCGGCTTTCGTCCAGATCGTTACCCGACGTGATAAGAGTCCAGTCATCGCAGGCGCCATTGTCTTCGCCAAGATAGAAACCTCCCGCATCAAACATGGCCCCACTGAAATCCGTGCCATCGCCACAGATCCTGTTGCGGTCGTAGCGGCCGTCCACTGCGTAGAGAATGCCGGCAAGTTTCCAGTTCCCACCTTGCCTGATGAAGACACCGCCACCGGAGTCCCCGGCCGCTGGCTGGCATTCATCGCTACCCGCTGCATCATCGAAGTCAGTCAGGAGCATGGGACCTCTCGATCCGGCATTCCCGAAGCCGTCTACTGTATTCGTTCCCCAACGCGCCCGCTCGTCCGCCGGCGACCAGCGCCAGCCCCGCGTCCTGCTAGAGAGGGCAACCTCTGCTCCCCGGGACCTCCCCCGCCCCATCATCACGACCTGTTTTCCCCGCTCGTTTGAACCTGTGAAGAGCGGTGCGTAGGAGGGAAAGTCCCCGTAGACTTCAAATATTCTCAAATCAGTCCCGACCAGGTCCTTGGCTCCAATCCCTCCGTTGAAATTGGGATTGATATGATAAACCCGGTCACTGGCTTCCCCCGAAAACCACGTCTTGTGCACAAACGTGGTGGGCCCCTTGCCGATGTGAATTGCCGTAATGAAATGGCGGGGAGAGATCATCGTGCCCAGAAATTCCTTATACTCCCCCTGATACTGCCATCCCGAGCCGGCTAGCGCCCCCCCGGGAGCCGACTCTCGGTTGTGAGCCGGGTCACCCGTATCATAGAAGATGATGGCCTGCGTCGCCTGGACGCTCAGAAACAGGATCAGCGCGGCCCGGGCGGATGGGGGTAACATGTCAAACATCGTCGGATTGAAGTGGCTCTTCATCGCCAATGGCGAATAACCCCCCGGTCTGGACCACCATAACGCATTTTCCGGTCTGCGCCACGCGCAATGTTTCCCCTGCACTCAGGCTAACCTGACAACCGGGCCAATACCTCTTGCGCAGCCACCCGCGCCTCCCTGTCCGCTGACAGCAGCGTCTCCAGGGAGGGCGAGTCCACCACCTCGTGATTCGCCATCACTTCTTCCACCAGTTCCCAGATCCGGGGGAAGGAAAGATTCTTCCGGAGAAAGGCATCCACCGCCACTTCATTGGCAGCATTCATGACCGCCGGCAGTGTCCCGCACCGGTTGCCCGCCTCCCGCGCCAGACGCAAGGCGGGAAAGACTTCCAGCCGGGGCTCTTCAAAATCGAGCCGCGCCAGGGAAGCAAAGTCGAGTGGCTTGAGGGAATGGGCCACCCGCTGGGGCCAGGTGACCGCATACTGGATGGGAAAACACATGTCGGTAGTACTCAATTGCGCCAGAACACTTCCGTCCACGAACTCGACCATCGAATGCACGATACTCTGCGGATGAACCACGACCTCTACCCGGTCCATCTCCACCCCGAACAGCCAGCGCGCCTCAATCATCTCAAGTCCCTTGTTAAAGAGGGTGGCTGAATCAATCGTGATCTTCGGGCCCATCTTCCAGGTCGGATGGTCCAGGGCCTGCTCCGGAGTCACCGCTGCCAGGCTCTCCCGGCCTGTCGTCCGGAAGGGCCCCCCCGAGGCGGTGAGCAGAAGGCGCCGAACCGCATCGGCCCCACCCGCATTGCCCTCAAGGCACTGGAAGATCGCGTTGTGCTCACTATCAACCGGAAGCACCTTAACCCCTGCGCGCTCTGCCGCTGCCATCACGATCTCACCGGCCATCACCAGGATTTCCTTGCTTGCCACGGCCAGGTCCTTCCCAGCCTCGATTGCATCGAGTGCCGGCTGCAATCCCTCGGTCCCGACGATGGAAACCAGCACCATTTCAGCTTCCGGCAGGCGGGCCAGCTCGCGCAGACCTTCTGCACCAGCGTGCACCACCGCCCCGGACGGTGCACCTGCAGCCACCGTGTCACGCAGGCTCTCGTCAGCAATTGCAAGATGCTTCACCCCGAATTCGCGCGCCTGCTCGGCAAGTTGTTCTCCCCGCCTCCCCGCCGCCAGGCCCACCACTTCCATGCAGTCCGGGATTTCGCGGGCGACCTTGAGTGCGCTCGTGCCGATTGATCCCGTAGAACCGAGGATCACCACCTTCTTGCGCGGAATGGTCTGTTCTGCCATGGGGCCGGGTATCACCTGTGAATTCTTTTAGAGAACGGCCCAGTACAGGTAGAAATAGGCCACTGGAAGCGCAAAGCAAAGACTGTCTACGAGATCGAGGATTCCGCCGATTCCAGGAAGGAGATGCCCCGAGTCCTTCACCTGCAGACTCCGCTTGAGAATGGACTCCGCAAGGTCGCCTACCATCGCGGCCAGGGCCAGCAGGACCCCGAGCACGACAATGTGCCCTGCTCCAAGCCATGTCAGGCGCTCCCCCGCAAGGGCATAAATACCGAAGGCCCCAGCCTGCGCAAAGACAAGCGAGCCAAGATAACCCTCCCACGACTTGGCAGGGCTAATGTGAGGGATGGCCTTGTGCTTTCCGATGAGCGTTCCCACCAGATAGGCCCCCATGTCGGTGAACTTCGCAACCAATACAACCAGCAGGACAACCCAGAACCCGGATGCCACCGGGTCCTCGGTGGGAGGACAGAGCGTCAACCGGATGAGAAAACCGGCCAAGAGGATCGGGATATAGATGAAACCGAGCACCGCCAGGGTGACCGCACGCACGGATTCGTCATTCTCGACGGGGAACTTCAGTCGCAGAATAAAGGACCCGAGGGTCACCGCGACCAGTCCCATGATCTCGTTGACGAAGTCCCCGGTTGCATCCAGCGAACCCGTCAGGGCCTGCCCGACGAGAAGAGCGAGGAACAACACTCCCACTCCCATGCCCAAACGCCGGCATTCCGCACCGGGCATTTCCCTCGTGAGAACGAGAAACTCGAAACTCCCGAGCAGGGCGAGGACCCCCACCATCCCCACGAGGGCCCACAACTGCCCGCTGATAAACACTGCAGCAACGATTCCCCACAGGAGGATCGTACTGGTGAGCCGCGCCTTGAAGGATGCTGCGCGGGAGGAACCCTTGCTGAGCGCGGACGCCATCGTGGCGCGCATCCAAGCCCCTTGCCACGGCCCACGCAATGCCAAATGACCGGTCTCCCGCGACCGGCCCCTTCTCCTCGACCTGCAAACGCAAAAAAACCGCAACCAATCCCAAGTCCGCCTGTTTCATCGGATGCACGGACAAAAGGCCGTGAACCAATTCACTAAACAATTATGAAAACACTCCAAGTATTCTCCTTGATCGTGGGGATCCTCGCTACGGGATCCCTGAGTGCCCTTGCCGATGAAGACAAGGGTGACAAAAAGCGTCCGCCCCGCGCCGAGCGTGGTGAGCGACCGGAAGGCGAGCGTCGCGGCCCGGGCCAGCGCCGTGGTGGCCCCCGTCAGGTTCCCAAGGAAATCCTCGAGAAATTCGACAAGGATGGCGACGGCAAGCTGAACGAAGAAGAGCGGAAGGAAGCCCAGCGTGCCCGCCGGGCAAAGTTCCTTGAGAAGTACGACAAGGATGGCGACGGCAAGCTGAACGAGGAAGAGCGTAAGGCTGCCATGAAGGATCGTGGCGGACGTGGTGGCCGGCCCCAGGGGGGACGCCCTCCCGGCGGCAAGAAGCCGGGCGGCAAGAAGCCAGGCGGCAAGAAGCCGGGCGGCAAGAAGCCTGAATAGAAACCGGCGCTTAAACTGAAACCGTTTCACAGAACCGGGAGGGCAACCCTCCCGGTTTTTTTTTGCCCGGCTTCCTGCCTTACAGGTGCCGTCCAATCTCACTCAGTGACTGCCGGATCTTTGCGCATTCCTCCCCCCGGGACTTCACAACCGTGTCCGACTGGAGGATCACCCGTCGCACGATTTCGTAAAGGACTCGGTAGTCCTTGAAGTAGCCGCCTGCGCCTGCGCGATACTCCTCGCCCAGTAATTCGGCGAAGCCTCCTTCCGAACATGCCACGCGTTCGCGGCACGACTCTACCACCGCCCGGCCACTCCTGCGGGCCTGCCACGCACCCAGGACTGCCACGAGGAGAGCTGCGCCCAGAAAAATCCACGAAAAGGGGTGCCCCCCAGCTGCTCCCAGAACTCCTCCTGCGATTACACCCATCAGGATCCCGACCAGGAACCGCTGCAGAACGCGCCGCCGGGCCTCGAAACGGGCTTCCAGCGCCCCCCGCACCTTCGCCTTCTCCACAGCTCGACGCGCAGCACGGGCCATGCGAAGCACAAAGCGCTGGTGCGCCCCCCGACCATCAACCTCCCCACCATCAGTGGCCGGGGGTTCTACTTCAATTTCTTCCCGGATACGGGACGAACCCCAATTCCAATGCTCCTCACATAACTGCCGGAGCTCCCCGGCCTGTTCATCGGCCAGCCGCCTCACTACCTCCTCCACCCGGTCACCGAGTGCCTTCTCGAAAGCCGCTGGCGACTCATCTCGCCGAAAGAGAGAAAGCAGACTGGGCCAGAGGGACACTCGGCGACGCAGGAGAGGGAGCACCCTTTCCCCTTCCTGACGGAGGACCGCTCCAAAATCCACCAGCTTTTCTTCAAGCTCCGCCCCGCTGATCTTCCGGTCACAATCCATCCCGTCTTCAAGCTCACGCAGGACACGTCCCTTGCGGTCGAGCTCTTCCGCAGTATCCGCGAGCTGGTCTTCGATCCTCCGCAGGACCGTGCTGGCGGCATCATGAACCTCGCACGCGACTTGCCGGCGGGCCGGCGACTCGCTGATCCTCCGCGAGATAAATTGCCCGAGGGCCGGGTAGCCGCTCGCTTGCCACGCCCGCTCCTCATCCTCAGACGGCTGCCGTGCCCTCGCTTCCCACGCCATTTTGGCCGAGACTACAAAGACTTCGGGAGAACCTCCCATCTTCTGTCGAGCCAGGGAGCACATGTGCTCCCTGATGATGGCGAGTTCTCCCTCTTCCCGCTGGTCGCTCTGCTGCAACACGAACGCCACCTTTCCTTTCAACTCCTCCGNAAAACGGGAGAGCAGACTCCAGGTAGACGCTTCCCATGGATTGCCCACCGGGAAGACGAGGAAGACGAGATCGGCCACCGGACAGAGACTGCCGATGACTTCCTCGTGAGCNCGCGAAAAAGAATTCGTTCCCGGAGTATCGACAATGTTGAAGTCTTTCAGGAAATCAAGGTGCTGGTAACGCTCTTCCTGAATCTCGCTGCTTTCCTCTGTCCGCTCCTCTTTTCCGTAGCGGTAGCGCACTACCTTCCTGGTCTCAGGGAGCACGTTGACGCTGCCGAGCTCCTTCCCGAAGAGNGCATTGACGAAGGACGATTTGCCAGCGTTCACCTCGCCGCACACCATCAGGAGAAAGGGGCTCCTCAGCTCCTGCACGAGGTCACTTTCCCCAGTGAAGTCGCCCAGATCANCGCCGGCCCTGCGGGCCAGCCCCTGCGTGTCGTGAACAAGCGTCCCCAGTTCGTTCCGTAACGTAAAATACCGTTCTCCGAACATCTGCCCCGCAGGACTAACGGGCACGCGCCTTCTGACTCAGCAGTTGCGAGACGGTTACNAATCTGAAGCCCTTCGCCAGCAAGCCGTCCAGCGTGCCGGGCATGGCATCCACGGTGGGCGCATGAAGGTCATGCGCCAGGACAATCGAGCCGTTGGTCGTATTGGTAAGAATACGATTCCTCACCACGCTAACNCCCGGGCGCTGCCAGTCCCTCGGATCGACCGCCCACATGATGGTGGGGTATCCGAAGTTGTTCATGATGAGTTCCCGTTGCCGCTGGTAGATCGCGCCGTAGGGAGGACGCATCGTACGCGGAGCAATTCCAGTCGCCCGGATGATGGAGCTCCGCGTTCTCGTCATCTCGGAAAGGACCTGCCTGTCGTTGAGTCCCTTCAGATTACGATGAGTATAGGTATGGTTCCCGACCTCGTGGCCCTCAGCTACGATTCGCCGGGTGAGGTGCGGATACATATCGACATTTTTCCCGATCACATAAAAAGTCGCCTTGATGTTGCGCCGCCGCAGGATGTCGAGCAGGCGGGGCGTGTTGGTGGCATGCGGACCATCATCAAAGGTCATCGCAATGTATGGCTGGTATCCAAGCCCACGCGAGTGCGTGATTCCGATCGACTTGGAAAAGCCCGAGGGAAGGCCCACGTCCGGATTCCGGGCGGAAGGCCAGCCATGATAGGGCGAGCGGTACCCGTTGTTGGCCAGGGTGGACGGCTTCTTACTCTTTGAATCAACGGAGGAGCAGCTGCTCGTGAGAACAATCAGTCCAGCCNCGGCAACAAGGATGAGGGGTCGGAGAATCATGGACAGCGCGAAAAAGGGGGTGAACAGNCGCACGCNAGTTTGTATAATTTGCGACGCTNCCTGTCACGCCTTAGTTCCGGCCGTCCTCCTNCCCCGGGTCNACAAATCGCGTTAAAATAGGACGCAGATTCTCAATCGTTTGCGACGGCCAGAGCGAAGGGGGTGTCATGATCGCGTTCTCCAGCGCACGGTGTTCGGGCCAGTCCGGCTGACCGGGAATGCATTCCACCGCCCGGGACACGATCCGCTGGGCTGCCTCCGCGTTCGCGCGCATATGGGAAATCACCGTTTCCACGTTCACTTCCTCCTCCTTCCAGCAATCGTAATCGGTGACCATGCACAGGGTTGCCAGCGCCATCTCCGCTTCCCTCGCCAGTTTAGCCTCCGGCAGATTGGTCATCCCGATCACGTCGAAACCCAACCTGCGGTTTACGTCACTCTCCGCCCGGGTGGAGAANGCCGGACCATCCATGTTCACATAAGTGCCCCCGAAATGGACCTCGAGGTCCTGCTCTTCGCGGGTCGCCTCCAGCAGGATGTGTCGCAGGGAACTGCTCANCGGCTCACCAAAGGAGACATGCGCCGCAATCCCCNTGCCGAAGAAGGTATGATCCTCCCGGCGGCTCGTACGGTCAAAATACTGGTCCGGGATAACGANCGAACGGGGGGCATACTCCTCCTTCAGACTCCCCACCGCCGTGACACAGATGATCCAGCGCNCTCCCAGCGAGCGCAGGGCCCAGATATTGGCCCGGTGNTTGATCTCATGGGGCAGAAGGCGNTGGCCCCNCCCATGCCGGGGCAGGAACCAGAGCGGACGCCCCGCCAGCCTGCCACCAACGAGGGCGTCCGAGGGCGCTCCGAAGGGCGTATCCACCACCCGCTCCTCNCGCTGCTCGAATCCTTCCATTTCGTAAAGCCCGCTNCCCCCGATCACCCCGATGGGNTCCCGCTCTTCAACCTCGTCCTGCTGCATGAGCACTCCCTACCACTGCAGGGCGGAGGCAGGCCAGCCGTCCTCGAAAAAAATCCACGTGCCTCCACCCGGGACAGGTTCTGCGAGCTTCCNGCCGGTCTCGAGTTGTGGCAGCGTAACCTCCCCAACCACTTGCCCGCCAGGCTCGTTTCTGCCGGGTCAACCCTGACCGCAGTGCACCTCCTCAAGTTCCTCTTAAGCCCGTTGACGGCAGGCTTCATGTATGCGTTNCTCCCGCTCGNCCTGATGCCCTGCCCCGTGAATGCGCAGAATGCCACTCCCCGGGACCTCCCCTCCTCCGAGCGCGCCCGCGCCGCAGCCCGCCGCGTGCAGCCCCGCCTTGCCCGTGAACTCACCCGGCAGGGCCTGCGCTTCGGCGACCCGGTTTTCATTCGCATCCTGAAGGAGGAGGGTGAACTCGAGCTCTTCGTCANNGAGGCAGGCCGAGACACCTTCAAGCTCTTCCGGACCTACCAGATCGCAGCAATGTCCGGCCGGCTTGGACCAAAGCTGCGCGAGGGTGACCTGCAGGCACCGGAAGGGTTCTACTACGTTCCTCCAAGCCGCATGAATCCCAATAGCCGCTTCCACCTCTCCTTCAATCTCGGCTACCCGAACAACTATGACAAGGCCAGCGGCCGCACCGGAACGCACCTCATGGTCCACGGCAACCGGGTTTCGATCGGCTGCTTCGCAATGACCGACCCGGTCATTGAAGAGATCTATACCCTCTGCCATGCCGCGCTCGCCGGGGGGCAGAAGTTCTTCCGCGTGCACTCCTTGCCGTTCCGCATGACTACCGAACGAATGGACCAGGCGAGGGCCAGCGAATGGTATCGCTTCTGGCTCAATCTCAAGCAAGGCTACGACCTCTTCGAGAAGAACAGGTTCCCCCCGGACGCTCGCGTGGAGAACAAGACCTACGTCTTTCGAAAGAACGGAGGGTGATGTCCCTCGCGGCAGGAATTGCTCCCTGACTAACGGGAGCGCTCCCGGGGCCGCCACCCACTATCCGGTCTCGGGCATGAAGGTTGGCATGGTCACTCCGCGGAATTCCTGGGCCACACCCCGCACCTGGGCCACGTGCATCTCACAGTTGCGCGCTCCCCAGCCATACAGGGATGCTACCAGGGATTCAGCCCTGGCAGGAACCAGGAACACAGGCTCCCGGTCCGGCATCGCAGTCAGCTGGGCGTGAATAAGCGCGAGGGCGTCCCCTTCGTTGCTCATCACACCAGGACCAAGCATATTGCTCCCCGGGTGATCAATCGAGCAGAGAAAGCCGTCGACCTCACCACGACCACGGTCACTCTCAACCACGAAAACCCGCCATACTTCCTGCTCGTTCCGGATGAAAAATTNATAATCCCCGGGCCTCCGGATTCCACTCACTTTCTCCTCCAAGGCCACCATNGAAGCAACGTCCTCCGGAACGGCTTCCCGTACACGCTCCGCCCCTTCTGGAGACTCCGGGCGGTCCTTTCCGGAAGGCAGAAACATGTCCTGATAAATCTCACGGGGGGAAAAGCCCGCCCTGGTGTAGAGCGAATAGGAATCGAGGTTCATGCAACTGGACACCAGACGTANTGGCAGGTCNCCGGNCCTCCGGATAATCTCAGCGAGGAGCTCCCGGGCNACTCCCTGCGCCGCAAAGCCAGGGTCAACATTCATGATTCCCAGGGACATGTGCGTTTCGCGCGGATGAAAAAAACAGGATCCCGCCAAACGCCCCCTTCCGGCATCNGCANCAAGGCAACACCCGGGATCAAGTGCCTCGTAGATCTCGGGAAAGACGAGGCACCCGGAGGAATCATCTCGCTGGAAAATCGAGCGATTGAGGTTGGACTCGTACCAGGCGTTGGTGGAGGAATGAATCAACTCCGCCACCGCCTGCCACTCGTCGGTGCGCATTTCACGGATCATCATCGAGGTNNTCTTAGCGCAACNGTTGAAATGCTCCAACCAGCAAGCGNCAAATAATCTGCCGGGTCCCTGCAACCCNTGANCCGGAGGGCATGAACCTTCTCCTTATTCTGTTAAGCGCAACCGGGCTTCCCGCTCTGCCCGCCAGAACACTCGCGCTCCCCGCCGGTTCCACCCGGATTGGTCCTGAAAAGAACCAAGCTCAGCATCGCCCCAGGGCAGGCACGCGACGAGGTATCCATTCCGATCAGCAGCTGCCACCGGACATCCCAAATTCGAAAAAAGCATCCACGAATCCCGCCTTTACAGCCCCGCCCCCCCNGCCTAGCGTTCCGCCCTCNGGTNTTCTTCCAGGCAAATCTCGCGGAGAGGTGGCTGAGTCCGGTTTAAGGCACACGACTCGAAATCGTGCGACGTGTTAAAGCGTCCGTGGGTTCGAATCCCACCCTCTCCGCCACCATGCCGGAGCCGTTGTCATNGCAGCGGGACAAGCGATNGGTGNCACAAGGACGAGCCTGGGTTTCCCNTNGNNTTCCACGANGTCTCCCCCTGCTGTTCAANGGCCGCATTCTCCACGCCTCGTTCGCCTNCCNGCNCACTTGANAATGAGTCTCAATAACAACNAGCTGATNNGATCNTTTCGACTTGAACANCTCNACGAANNGNGCGTGATTCAGGCATGCAGGGNAACCCAGAAGTTATCGAGGCGCTCAACGCCGGCCTCACCATTGAACTCACCGCGATCAATCTCTACTTCATAAGCTCGAAGATGTGCAAGGACTGGGGCCTGGANCGGTTGGCNAAGCACTTTTANGACGAGTCCATCGAGGAGATGAAGCATGCCGAGGAGGTAATCGACCGGGTTCTCTACCTTGGTGGGATACCTGAAATCGCGCGTTACCACGAAATCAAAGTTGGAGCTACCCCGAGGGAGCACATNGAGAACAGCTACGANCTCGAGAAACAGGGCGTGGCAACCTATAATGAAGCAGTCGCNNTGGCGATTGAGAAGAAGGACGCTGGCAGCCGGGACCTCATGGANCGCATGGTCGTCGAATCCGAGGAAAGCATCGACTGGGCCGAGTCTCAATTCGATCTCATCAANCTGGTGGGTCTNGAACAGTACCTNGCNCAGCAGATGAATGCAGGCGCGTAGGAGCGGNCNCGGCAGGCNGTGGCAACTAGCCCTCTGCNCATGNGCAGAGAGCCTCCACACAACCACACNCANTGCANAATCCGAACCGCCCGCAGTTAGGAGGCAAGCCGCNCAGGACGCGCTTCAGCTTACAGNCACAACCCCGGCANCCGTTGCCGGCCCCCGTCATNAAGCTCAGGTCCTCAAGGGACTGAGCCCCACCNTCCTCAATGGCGACCTTGAGCTCCNCAAGGCTGACTTGGAAGCAGTGGCACACCAAGGANCCGGGCTNNCCTTCAGGNCACCTCCCACACGGAGCCCGCGCCGGCTTTTCNGCAACCGGNACAACTGGNCTCAGGTGACTAGACATTNTGCGNAAATTNNGCGCGAAGCTAATACAAATGGNACCCCTATCAATCAATTTATTGCTATTGAGACTCATTATCAATAGCGTCCGGCGTGGCCGGACTTTCANCGCANCTCCTCCACAGAGGCTCCGACCANGGGGCTGATGGTNCTATCCGGCTATTTGAGGGAAACCTGAAATCTTCCGCTTCGTGGGCTGAAGAACTGCCCACCGACAGCGTGTGCTTCTGCTTCAATCAGTCAGGCGAATCCCTGATCATGGCNGAAGGGAGNACCCGCCTTTACCTGAGGCCCCAGTCCCTCAGCCTCTTCACAGTCGGANCATCAGTCCCGGTCGCGACGAGAATTGGTCCAGCCCACCACCGCTTCGTCCTCCTCACCGTGCCACGGGACCTCCTGCTTCGTTTCTTTGGGAACGAGACCTCACATCTCCATCCCGAATTTCGGCGCTTCCTGGCGGGAGAGGAACAGTCAAGTTTCGGGGTGGTNCGACCCATGTGGTCTGATGAGAAGCGCCTGCTTGACTGGTTNTGNGNTCCNCCCGTNCCNCTTGNAGCNCGGGCCCTCTGGTATCGCTCGAAACTCGGGGAGCTCCTCGCNGTCCATCTCTTCTCCCATCGGCAGGAACCGTTTTGTGTCAAACGAAACAACCGCGCCAACCAGTTTACGGACCGGGCTCTCGCCCATCTCGAGGAACACTACGAAGACGCGCTCGACCTTGAGGCCCTCTCTTCCACCTGCGGCTGCTCGCCCCCATACCTCAGTCGATGTGTTAAAAGGGACACCGGGAAGACCTTGCAGCAGCACCTGCGGGCCATNCGCATTGACGCAGCAGCCCGACTTTTGAACCGAGGAGCCAACGTCACGGAAGCCGCATTCGGAGTGGGCTACTCCTCGCTCAGTCACTTTTCAAAGGCCTTCGAGGCGGAAAAGGGATTGCTGCCCTCCGAATTTCTCAAGGCGGGGTAAGGCGCGTGCAACCGGGCGTCATCGGGGAGAGGGGCCGCATGCATAGACGCTCCATCACGACGAACCCCCTCCCCATTATTTGACGAAACCGCCCGACTCGCAGGAAGCGCGCCGGTGCGATGNTNCAAGTTAAACAAGGNTGTTTCCCTACTGCTAACGCCGCAATGACCGCTGCTTGATGCTCCCTTGCCTGATTTTCACGAAAATCCTGCTTTTTGGCAACCCACCGCAACTGATCGCTAACGTTCCCCAATACACCGCGAGCGGACGATTGCCACTGAGCGTATTGCTTCCCGCGCTCNAACCTTCCAGAGCNTCCTTTATGAATTACTCCAACATCGATTCCCGGATNCGCACCAAGGTCGTGCTCAGACCCAAGCCGCGAGCAAACAAGCCGAAAGAAGACAANGCCGGCAAAAGCCTGCCGGGAGACCCCGAATCNAGTCGCAAGGGATCCGAGAAAAAATCTTCCTATNGNGTCGATCAGGCAGTTGATAAATAGCCTCGGAAAATCTATCTCTCACCCACGAATCATGAAATCACTCCTTCACCTCGCCCTGTTCGGGCTGGCTTCCACCTGCCTCGCCACCGCTCAGGAGGTCCGCCTTTACACCCAGCGGCACTACAATGCTGATAAGGAAATTTTCGCTGACTTTACCAAGCAGACGGGGATCGAGGTCAAAGTCATCAAGGCGGGGGCCAATGAGCTGCTTTCTCGCCTTCAGGCAGAGAAGAGCTCACCTCAGGCCGACCTCTACATCTCGGTCGATGCCGCCGCTCTCGATCGCGCCGACGCAGCAGGCCTGCTCGACAAGATCACNGACAAGGATCTGACGGACCGGTTCCCGGCTGGCATGATTGGTCAGAACTCTACATGGATTCCCATCACCATGCGCGCCCGTGTGATCGTTTATTCGCTCGAACGAGCCGGCAAAAATCTCCCCAAGACCTACCAGGACCTGGCNGCTCCTGAGTGGCGGGGTCGCCTCCTCATTCGCTCCTCCAGCAGCGTCTACAACCAGTCCCTTCTCGCTTCCATTCTGGCCGCCGAGGGCCGCGGCCCCGCGCTCTCGTGGGCTTCCAGTGTCCAGAAAAACATGGCTCGCCCCCCTCAGGGTGGTGACCGAGACCAGGTGCGGGCGGTGGCCCAGGGCCTCGGGGAACTTGCCGTGACCAATACTTACTACCTTGGGATCCTTGAGAAGTCGGACGACGCGAAAGACCGTGCAGCCCGCGCGGCCGTGGGCGTGATCTTTCCCAACCAGGGTGACCGCGGTGCTCACGTGAATATCAGTGGTGGCGGAATCGTCAAGGGAGCTAAGAACCGTGCTCACGCCCTCGCTCTCCTCAAGTTCCTGACTTCCAAAAAGGTCCAGGCTACCTACCAGAAGCTCACCTCGGAATTTGCAGTAGTGAGCGGAGTGGAACGGGAGCCCCTGCAAAAAGCCTGGGGCACCTTCAAGCCAGACTATGGATCTCTTCACAAACTTGCAGACCACCATGANGATGCGGTCAAACTGTTTGACCTTGCAGGCTGGAAGTAAGTAAAAGNCCGCATTTGGAAGACTCTTCGCCAGCCTCAGGCGCCTCTCGGGGGGCTGGTAGGCAACTCAGGCTTCTCCCGAACGGCTTGACGTTGTGGCGGGCCTCGGCGTGGGTGGTGGCTCTCCTGCTGCTCGCTCCAGTGGTCTTTGTGCTCTGGGGTGTTGTTACCAAGGCAGACGGCGGGTCATGGGAACACGTTCGCTCGACTTTGCTCGGCACCGCTCTCCGTGAAACCGCCATCGTAGTTGGAGGCGTATGCCTCCTCGCCCTCCTTCTGGGAGTGTCCACCGCCTGGTGTGTTTCCCACTACCAGTTCCCCGGACGGCGAATCTTCTCCATCCTTCTCGTTCTCCCCCTCGCCGTCCCGCCCTACGTGGCAGCATATGCCACTACCGAGGCCAGGGAAGCATTCACCCCCACTCTGGTTTCTGTGCGCCTTGAGCAGGGTGTTGACGCCTACCTNAAGCTCGAGCAGNTCCATCGCTTCGGCTGGCTGATCGTAATCTTTGCTGCGGTGCTCTACCCCTACGTCTTCCTCGCCTGCCGGGCAACGTTCTCAGGAGCAACCCGCAAGCTGTCCGAGGCAAGTCGCACCCTCGGGTTGGGCAGGTGGAGGACATTCTGGCGTGTCGACTTACCGATGGCGCGTCCAGCACTCGTTGCGGGACTTTTTCTGGTGGCGATGGAAGTCCTCAACGACTACGGAGCAGTGCATCATCTGGGCATCAATACCTTTACCGTNATCATNTTTCGCAGCTGGTTTGGACTGGGTGAACTTGAAACCGCCCGCCGCCTCGCTGGCTGGGTTCTCATCGGGGTTTTTGCCCTCGTTCTCATCGAACGCTCACAACGCGGCCGGCGGGACCGCTCCAGTGANCGGCAGATTGGCCCTCCCCGGCATCGATGTGGATTAATGGGNTCCCTGGCATGCTCGCTNGTCTGNCTGATTCCGGTAATTGCTGGCCTGTTCTATCCTCTCCGGGTCCTGCTGCANTGGTGGAGCTCTGCGACCCAGAACGAAAGCTCTGCAAGCATTATCAACGCCGCCAAGCACAGTCTCTGGCTAGGCTTCGGCGTAACCACCGCCTGTCTGCTGGCCGGGATGATCGTGGCAGGGATCGCCCGCCTGAGCAAACGGCGGATGGACGGCTCGCTTGCCCAGGTTGCAGGGATCGCCGGCTATGCTTCCCCCGGTGCAGTCATGGCAGTTGGCGTCCTTGGTATTGCGGCCCTCCTGCGGGCAGGATTTTCGCCCGAATCCTGGATTGCCACCAATCTCCTTGCCGATTCAATGCTGTTTCTCGGTTTTGCCCTCACTGCCCGCTACCTCGCAATCTCTACCCAGATGATTCGCCAGAATCACCGCTCCTTCCCGCAAACCTATGACGACGCCTCCAACATGCTGGGCCATGGACGAGTCGCTACCTTCTTCCGCGTTCACGTTCCCCTGCTGCGACCAGCTCTTGCTGGTGCAGCTGTTTTGATTTTCGTCGATGTATGCAAGGAGCTTCCGCTCTGCCTTCTCCTCCGGCCCTTTGANTTCGAGACATTGGGCACCCTGACTTTTGGCTTGGTGGATCAAGGGCAGATCATGGCCTGCGCTGCNCCCTCCTTGGCTCTGATCGGTCTCTGCGCAGCAGGATTGGCGACNGTGGAACTCGCCGGGTGGCGACGCCAGTGANAGAAANTGCCGGGCCTCGNTAGCGCTTGAGCACAAGCAACCGCAGGAACCGCCGACCAGAATTCTGCACGGGCAGGAGATCNCCCGCCTTTACCTCCTGGAAGTTCCCCTGAACCCCNGCCACCGAGACANCTCCTCCATTGACTGCAACAGGNGCTCCCCCCCCCGGGATCCGCATGACAGCGACCCAGTCTCCCTCCAGGCTCCCGGAGGCCTCAACCACGTAATCNATATCGGTNCGGTTCAGAAGACGACTGAAGGTCATTGCCAGAAACTCACCAGCTGGATCACCAAAACTCGAATCATCGANCAGAACTTCGGGTAGAAGGCCTGCATCGGCAACATTCGGATCACCTCCCAGGGCATACTCGAGGAGATTGGACAGACCATCGGAATCCGTGTCAGCGTCAAACCCGGAAATCAGATCGTCGGCCAGGTCCTCCACTGAAAAGTTGTTCTCGCGCCAGGCCTCGTACGGGCTGCCCTCTCCCGGAGTGAAGCGAAGGTGGATCTCCGTGCCTCCATTCTCAAGGCCGAGGGAAAAGACCCCGTCCCCTGCACCGGTTGAGAACGCCGTCGCATCGATAACGAAATGTTCAGCAGAGAACCCGATGATCCCATCGCTACTCTGGACAATCTTCCAGGANACTGGGGATTCGGGAGGGAAACCCGCAAGTGGTTCANGCGAGATCAGCCGGATCAGAAANGGATCCTCGGGGCTGGCATTTATATTCACGAGGCCCTCTACCTCAAGCAGATCCCACCCTGCTCCCGCCCCGGCTGCCGGGTCCGAGATTTCAATTTCGAGCGCTCCGGCAGCACCCCATGTCTGCCCGCCACTCGCCATCACCCCGACACCTGAACCAGGTTCAAGTGTTCCACCCGCGCCTACTTCCACGCCACCAGTGAACGCTCCACTGCCTCCCACCGCTGCGAATTCGCCGATGCCAGGCTCCAAGATGACCTGGGCACTGAGACTTGTGCCNGCGGCCANCTCCAGAAGGCCACCACGCACANGGGTCACGTTGGCATAGGTCTTGTCATCCCCGGAAAATCGCACNGTACCCTGTGCTCCGTCCGGATTGATCTCCATCGTCAGGGCAGCNTCCCCACCAGAGATCTCCCCGGAAAAAACGACCAGGTCCGCAGCGTCTTCCGCAAAGAGCTTCGTGTTTGTAGAATCCGCCCGCAACGCCACCGCACCACTAAATTCAGCCCCTGCACTTGTCCCGCGCGCACCGAGACGCTTGTCAAAGGTCCCAGCCGCAAAGGAAACTCCACGCGCAATTTCGTGATCTCCCTNNACGATGAGACGCGCCGGGGTTGAGATTCCACCAAAGATNCTGCTGTTGGCTCCTACCGTTACGTCCGAGCTCGCGTTCCCCAACGTGCCCGGGGCATCCACCGGAGCCGGACCAGCCAAAACCAAATCTCCCCGCAGGACCGAGGCACTGCTCGTGAACTGATTGGCTCCCTCGATGCGCAGTTCTCCACCGGTACATCCAATCCCTCCNGTTCCGGCCCCGAAGGAGTTGTCCGCCTTCAGNACCATTTTNCCTTCTCCCTCCTTGCGCAAACCAGAGGTCCCGGAAATCTGCCCCTCGATAATCACCTCACCACCGTCGATCTCAAAAAGGTTGTAGGCACACATTTCGAAATCCCCCTCGATCCTGTAGGTCCCTGTCGAGGCCGTTCCCGTAAACAGCCCCGTATTCGATATCAGCCTTGCTGAGTTCGCAATCGTCACGTCCCTTGCCGTGTCAAAGACGAATTCACCCACGGTCTGGGTGGAGGGCATGGATATCGTCACATCGTCTTCATTGACAAACCGGACATTCCCGAAGTCCTGCGAGGGAGATCCCTCCTCCCAATTTGCACTGTCCACCCACGTGGTGNTCCCGGTTCCATTCCAGGTCCTCCCCTCGGGAACCACCGGNACGTAGCTGGCCGACGTGTCGAGGGAAACTTCCTGCAAGCTCATGCTCGAGCCACTCGCTGTCCAGATGACCCGGTAGGAATCAACGTTCCGCCCAGTAAGGTCCCACTGCAGGGCGTTGCGGTTCCCTGATCCTCCAAANCCTGAGGTATCGCTCTGATACTCCCGGATGTATTCGTCGGGATCGAGGACAACCTCGGTCCCGTTGTCATCATAGACGAGCTTGATGCTCCCGAAATCCACCAGGTTCCCCGCCGTCTGGAACTGGAAAACCACCGTTCCCACGTCATAGGGAGTCTCATCATTCAACCGAAAATNNGTCGGCCCGCGAAAACTGTAGATATTTCCCGTGATTGCCGGACCAATGATGAAGGCAATCCCGGGAATGTTCTGAGTTATGGTAGGATTCTCGGGGTGCCAGAACGCGGCCGGGTCGGCGGGGCTCGCCCCGGCCGGCGGAGTGAACCCTGCATCGGTAGCGCTTTGCAGAATGCCATTGGGAGCTGCAAAGTCGGGGTAATTGGCACCGAGGTTGGCCGCGTAGAAAAGGTCCCACGCCGAATACTCCGTATCCGGATTATCCGCNAAGGGAGGCACGAGATAGCCCTCGTAGAGCAACTCGGCGGACGAGGGCATGATTACGGCACAGGCGGCAATCAAATGGGNTGCCAGGAAAGGTGATCTTTTCATNACAGGAACAAATTTTCCCCGAANAAAACGCTTAAAGCCTGCCGCGCGTGGCACGCTTGATCGTATAATCGGGATTGTCGGCAAGGGCTGCCTTTACACTCCAGCGCCTCATGTCACGGAGATCCTCCACCGAGAGCATCCGCACACTACCATCCAGGAAAGCAGAGACAGCCTTTCCTCCATGGCGCGCGTGAACGTGACCGTAATCCTTGGGGTCCGCGTCCGGAGCCCACGTCTCCCGGGTCCACATCCTGGTGGTGAGAAATGGAGGAGTGAGCGTATTATACCCACTGATTATGCCTTCCTCGCCACGGCCTCCCGCGGAGGCAAAGACGAGTATCGAGGCAGCTCCCTGCATCGGGGAAATGACACATTCGCCCCGATGCGAGACGCTCCCGTCCTCATGGACATCACCCCCGACGAAATAATAGTTGATCCCCAAGGCCGGATAGAGGCTGACGAGGTAGTCATTGGAGGTATCGATCTGGCGGGCTATCTCTCCAACGAGAGCTATGTCTTCGACTCCTGCGTTCATTGCCTTGGCCAACCGGAACGGGTAGCGGTTCGCAGTCGGCCCGGCGACCACCCGCCCGTTCGTGAGGACCACTTCATCGACCCGACGATCGTAGCCCGGCATAAANATGTTGTTCCCATCCGCCGCGGTGGCCAGGAACCCGGCCAGGAGCTCCCGCGCAGTGGCAACTTCGGTGGTCTTCGCGGCCACCTTCCGCATCTGGGACACTCCCACGAAGACCAAGGTGGCACAGATCAGGATAATCGCGATGACGACCATGACCTCAACCATGGTAAAGGCCTGNAGCGCACCGCGATGACGTCCCAAGGGGATCTGCACTGGCCTTACAGGTGAAGTGTTTGGTTGGCCCGAGATCTCCTCACGCTGGACTGCACCGAAACGGTTTCTCCCTGCCCTCCGAGTCAGTGATCGCAGAGCAGGGATACCAAGGGTTCGAGGTTCCCTAGCTCCGACGGCGGCGAAGCGCCAGGAGCCCGGTCGCACTNAGAATCAGAAGGCCGCTACTCGGCTCCGGCACAACCGCGCCATCAGGAGAAAAGCCCGTCTCGGACCAGTAGGTGTCNACTTCAAAATTACCGAATGACACGAAGGAAAACGGACCGGTAGCCAAGTTCACCGAGTATTGCNCGGCGTTGCCCGGGATCTCATAGCGCGCAAAAACCTGACCCGCCCCGGTGGCGTTTACGGCCTGGGTAACGCTCGGCGAGACCCCTGCGATGCTCCCGAAGCCGATGGTGGATCCGAAGTCGCCAAACAGGGTGGCCCCCTGAAGCAGAATAGTCGTGAAGCCAGAGCCCGGGACTCCATCAGTGTTGAACGAAATAGTCTCATTCACTGCCCCGGAACCGGAGTAGAAGTTGAGCGATCCACTGATATGATCCTCGTTGTTGTTCGTGGCCCAGACACCGGAACCCGTTCCGATATCAGGTGTGTTGTCGTTGATCACGCTGTTGCCCGCGCCACCATCGTCCCAAGTGTCNCANCCGACCCAGGTCGCATTCGCTCCCCCCCGGGTGGTNGGAGCGGCCGTTCCGAAGGACGTTGAGATATCGATCGTAGCGGCGGAACTGACCACAGGGGCGGCGATCGTGCATGTGGCGACTAGGAGGCTTGCATATGAAGTTCTCATGGGCGGTCTTCTACGCCACCCGTTCAGAATCGTCTCATGGCCAATTGACCAGTGTTAGCGCTCAACTAGCCTTCCCCGTGACACGGTGCTCCTGGGAGATGAAAACAAGACGCCCTTTCCTNCCTGTCCGGTTAGGGAGCAGGTAAGTTGCACTGCTGGGCCGGCCACGAGGAGCCTNNCATCTGCCGCAAGCAGGCGCCAATCGAGGTNGTTACCGGTCGCCCCNGCCCGGCGCGGGGCCATTAACCCTCGTTGGTCTTCCCCGGAACCTTCTTGTTTTTCTCAAACTGGGGNAGGACTCCAGCCTCCAGGGCCTTCGCAAGAGCACGCTCGGGGCTTCGCTCCCAGCGGCGCACCGCTCCCTTGCTGAANAGGTATACAGTCTTCCCCTGGAACTCTACTTTGGGAGATTCCGGCGTGACCACACGGTCGGGNTAGACCGCACAGAACTTCTGTGGGAGAAGCTCCACCTTATCGAGGCCCAGCTTCTCCTCCATGCCCTTGAACTGGGGCAGGACGTCACCCATCACCTTGATGTAATACTTGGGCGATTTATCCCAGAGTTTCGAGCAGGTGCCGCAGCACATGAACACCTTTTTACCTTCAAATTCCACAAACTCCTCCTCGTCTANTTCATCCCCCACCATGATCGGGCATATCGTATTTTCNGCCCGCAACAGGCTNGAAGAGAACAAGAAGGTGACGACGGTGCTGTAAAAAAAGATCTTCACGTTTTTACTTAATCGAATTTCCGCTTTANGCTGNCACAGCCCTGCNGGAAATCCAGCGAACAATTCACCTTTTTTACCCTGATTCTTTAACGNCNNCCGTCGACAACCTGCCGTCAGTAATCGACAACCATACATTAGCCAAAAAGGTCAATCCCAGCAAAATTCNCNCCGTGANTGNTAAAATNCTTGCCCTGCCGGGGCTCGTCACCCTGACGTTGCTAANTGCTTCCGCCCAGACCGAAAAGGAGGTGGTGGCCCACTACGCCACGTTGGTTCATGCAACCTACGCGGATGCTCTCGAAAAGGCCAAAACCATGGAGAAGGCCATTGAGGACTTCCTCGCCTCCCCGAGTGCCAGCTCCCTTGAAAAGGCCCGGTCATCCTGGACTGCCGCCCGTCTTCCCTACCTGCAGACCGAGGTCTTCCGCTTCTACGAAGGCCCAATTGACGACGAAGACGGTCCCGAGGGCCTCCTCAATGCCTGGCCTCTCGACGAATCCTATGTGGATTACGTCAAAGGAGACGAACAGGCCGGAATCATCAACAAGCCGGACGATTTCCCGAAAATCGACGCTGACCTGATCCAGTCCCTCAACGAAAAGGGAGGCGAAGCCAATATCAGCTGTGGCTACCACGCGATCGAGTTCCTCCTGTGGGGTCAGGATTTCTCAGCTGGAGGACCGGGGGAACGCCCGTTCACCGACTACACGACTGCCGACAACGCCAAGCGTCGGGCCACCTACCTGCGGGCCTCTACAAAACTTCTGATCAAACACTTAGCTGGGGTGTCGGGGGAATGGGAGCCAGACAAGGAAAACTACCGCGCCAGCTTTCTGAAGCTCGAACCCCGCGCCGCGATCGAGAAAATCCTTACTGGAATGTCCATGCTGAGCGGTTTCGAAATGGCGAGCGAACGGCTCAACGTCGCCTATGACACCAAGGCGCAGGAGGATGAGCACTCCTGTTTCTCTGACACCACCCACAACGACATGGTTTACGACCTTGTCGGAATTTCGAACGTCTGGCATGGGACCTACCAGACTGTGAAAGGGCCTGGCCTGAAGGCAGTTGCGGAAAAAGCCGACCCTGCTCTCGCCAAGCATCTGGACGCCCGGATCACAGCCTCGGTCGCTGCCGCCCGGGCCATCCCCGTTCCCTTTGACCAAGCTATTCTTGGAGAAGACAGTGCTCCCAACCGACGGGCGATCCTTCGCACAATCGAGTCCCTCGAGGAGCAGGCTGGGCTCATGGTCACGCTCTCCAAAAAGTTAGGGTTTGAAGTCCCCATAAGTGAGGACTAACAATAAACATGGGCCGGCGATGGCTAATTCCACTGTGCTCCCTGTGCTTCGGCTCCGGGGAGTGCGTGGGAGATGAGCGTCTCAGTGGAGGCCAGACGACTGTCTTCGTCACCAGCAACAAGGCTTTCGCCCGGCCCCTCGCAAATATCGGGCGCTTAACACGGCGCCAGCACACCGTCGGCAATTCCTTTTTCAACCAGAACTGGGTGGCGGCTCCCGCTTCGACCACCGCCCGCGATGGTCTCGGCCCTCTGTTCAACAGCCGCTCATGTTCCGCCTGTCACGTCCAGGACGGGCGGGGAGCACCCCCTGGGCAGGATGGATCCGGTTTCGGACTGCTGCTGCGACTCAGCCTTCCGGGACGGGCTGCCAACGGTGGCCCCGTTCCAGACCCGGTCTACGGTCTGCAGCTGAGCGACCGTGCATTGCCGGGGATCAGTCCAGAGGGGCACATGCAGATCAGTTACCTGGAAAATCCGGGGAATTATGAAGACGGCGAAGAATTCAGCCTGCGACACCCCCGATACGAGCTGGCCGAGCTCGCCGCCGGGCCAGCACACACGGATGTTTGTCTCAGCCCGCGGGTCGCTCCCGCCGTCTTCGGCCTCGGCCTGCTGGAGGCGGTCGAGGAACAGGACCTGCTCGCCAGGGCTGATCCCGAAGACCTTGATGGAGACGGCATATCCGGACGTCCCAACCGCGTGTGGAGTATTTCCGAGGAGAAGGCGGTGCTCGGACGCTTTGGCTGGAAGGCTAATCAGCCGGATCTGCGACAACAGACCGCCGAAGCTTTTGCCGGCGACCTCGGAATCACCTCTTCGCTGGTCCCCCGTGAGAATCACACCTCCGCCTACGCCACGAGGCATGACTTCTTGAAATTGCCTGCCAGCGAGCAACCTGAAGTCGACGACAAGATTCTCCAACGGGTGACGACTTACCTCCAAACCCTTGCTCCCCCGGCCCGCCGCGATGTCGGGCATCCGCAGGTCATTCGCGGCCAGAAACTCTTTCGGGAGATGCAATGCGCCTCGTGCCACACCCCGGAAATGCGGACCGGGAACTCGCATCCGGTCGAGGAGCTCCGTAACCAGACCATTCGTCCCTACACGGACCTCCTGCTGCACGATATGGGCCCCGGGCTCTCCGATGGACGCCAGGATTACCAGGCAGGTGGACGCGAGTGGCGGACCCCGCCCCTCTGGGGGATCGGTCTCCAGGAACGTGTCAACGGCCATACCACCCTGTTGCACGATGGACGCGCACGCAACCTGGCCGAGGCAATCCTCTGGCACGGCGGAGAAGCGAAGGCGGCACGCGAAGCATTCCGCGGAGCCAGTCGCGAGGACCGCAAAGCCCTCCTTGCCTTCCTGAAAAGCCTGTAGGGTGGCAACCTTGCCAGGCGGGGCACGCAGCAGCTGCCCCCGCATCCGATTGCCGGCCTCCTTGGCCGGCACAGGACCATGGGTGTGGAAGATCCCTCGACGACAATCGATCGCTACAGAAAAGCAGGCCAGCGACAGGCAAGCGACACCCTTCACCCTAGGCTGGACCCATGACCGGCCAAGCCCTCCGCCCAGTCGCAGCGCTCATCCTTACTGGAATTCTCCACGCTGGAGACCAACCCGGTCACCTAAGTGAGGACGACTGGGCCGAGACGGTAGGCACAGCCCTCTCGAAATCAGTTGTCCGTGTATATCAATACAACTCGGAGGACAGGTTGACCGGAACGGGATCTGGCTTCTGCGTCTCGGAAGATGGCCTGATCGCGACCTGCCTCCATGTGATCGGCGAATCAAGGAAAGTAGTCGTCGAACTACCGGATGGCACACGGCACGAGCCGCGCGAAGTGGTAGCTTCCGACAGAAATCTTGACCTGGCGCTTATCCGCATCGACCGCCAGAACATCAGTCCCCTTCCACTCGGTCCCCCGGACGACCCTCTGAAGCGCGGCGAAGCAGTGGCCACCATGGGCAACCCGCTCGGTTCGGATCGTGCCCTGGCAACCGGAGTGGTTGGCGTGCCGGACCAACACCTGCGCGGCGTGCGCCACCTTCAGGTCAATATCCCGGTCGAGCACGGCAACAGCGGTGGTCCCCTTGTAGATCAGCAGGGAAGGGTGCGGGGCATTTTTACAGCCAAGTCCGCCACGATGATGAATATAGGTTTCGCCGTCGATGCGGAGTATCTGCGCGGACTCCTCGACAGTCCCTCGCCAATCGGGATCGAACACTGGATGAAAATTGCCAAGCTGCCTCCAGAGGATTGGCTCGGAATGCCGGCAACGCAGTGGCAACGCCGGGGAGGACGGATAGAGTGGAAGTCCGGGATGACACCCGGGGCGGCGACCAGCGGAACGTGCGAGTGGAGGGGAGACTATCCACCCGTCCCCTACGAAATCGCAGTAGACTTGAGGATCGAGGGAGGACAGGGCTCCGCCGGCTTGGTCCTGATGAGTCCCTCCCAGAAGGCAGTTCGCGCATGGTTCCCCGCGGGGAGAGAAATGATTCTCACCGAGGCAACAGGAAAAGGACTTCATCACAAGTCCGTGATCGGGCGGGCACGCGCAAGAAGTTACATTCTCGACGATTGGAACCGGATCCGAATCCGCGTCCTGGAGGACGGTATCATCTGTTGCCTCAACGACGAGGAGCTCTACCACCACAAGACGGATCACAGAAAGATCCCGGGAGAGAACACGTTTGCCGGCATGATCGTCATGGAACATCGCGCGGTATCGTTCAAGAACTTCACCCTCTTGCCATTGCCTCTGACCGAAGAGTCCGGGCTGGCACGGCCTTGTCTGCCCTCCGACCTCGCGTCCGGCCCTGTTCCTGATGCGGAAATCCAAACCCTGCAACTGGAGAACCTGCCGGGAGGACCGGAGCAGCACCTCCGGGCTATCGACCAGAAGCGCCTCGAACTTGAGGACGCTCTACATCAGCTCCGCCACCTGGCCAGCCAGGTCAACGAGCAATCGATCGGCAACGAACTGGAAAACATGCTCCAGAAGGATGAAGGCCAGATTCCCCTCGTCAGGTCCGCCCTCCAGATGCTTCGAATCGGAGATCCGAGCCTCAATCCCCGGACCTACCTCTACCAGTTCGAGAAATTGCTTGGGGATGTGGTGAAGGCGCTCCCCGAAGAAGCCGATCAGGCCGACAAGGCGGCGGTCCTGCGGGATGTTCTCTATCGGGAGCACGGGATGCATGTTGCGCGCTTCCCCACAGCCGACCGGGATTTGTCTGTCCTCGACATGCGGATCCTCTTTGAGGACCGGGAGGGAAGCGTCCTGCCCTTGACTCTTCTGATCCTCGAGATCAGCAACCGAATTGGTCTCGAGGTCGAGGCTACCGGCATGTCTGGATTCCTTCTCATTCCGCCGGCTCAGGAGGGTGGCGCAGAGCGCCTGCTGCACGTCTGCGATGGCACAATCGACACGGTTGAGGCCCTTCAAGAGACCAGCCCGTGCCTCGCAGCATGCTCGGCGGAACAAATCAAACAGTTGCTGCAGACCAAGAAGGCCTCAACCCTCCTGCTGGACTACCTGACCCTTCTCAAGAACGAAGTGCCTCTCAGCCCACCAGTCGACTGGGCTGAAAAGATTTCCCCCTATCTCCGCGTTCTGCATAAAATTGATCCGGAGTCCCCGGAGGCCCGCATTGAGCTCGCTATTGCCCGGGCGATACAGCAGCCCACTTCAGAGGCAAAGGCTCACGTCTTGAGTCTCCTCCACGAAACAGGCGACCGCTCTTTCGACGCTCAGAGAATACTGCACATCTTCGCAGCCCTGGGACTGGATCTTTCGAGGGCGAACGGGCTGGAGTAAGGGACGGATTCGAAGAGGTTAGAGTTGCTCCAGCGATGCTTAGCCTTGCTATCCTCCATTCATCGTCTACAGCGGTTCCCACGTGACCCCGCAACTTATTCTGGATAGTCTGAACCTGACCTATCCGAGAAGCAGGTTTCCTGCACTTCAGGATTTCTCGCTCCAATTAGGAGAAGGCGAGATCCTCTCCCTCGTGGGCAAGAGCGGTAGCGGAAAATCCACCCTCCTGCGTCTGGTCGCAGGACTGAACCGACCTTGCAGTGGATCAATCCAGATGGCGGGACAGGTGCTCGCTGATGCCCAGAACTTCGTACGTCCCGAGCGCCGGGAAATCGGCTTGGTTTCTCAAGGGGCCGACCTCTTCCCCCATCTCAACGTGGCCAAGAACATTGCCTACGGCTTGCGTGGCTGGGGACGTCAGAAACGTCGGCAGCGCGTGGAAGAGCTCCTCCACCACGTCAATCTGCCGGAATTCGCCCGCAGAATGCCGGGAGAGCTCTCGGGAGGAGAAGCGCAGAGGATTGCCCTCGCCCGGGCTCTTGCCCCCCGTCCCAGCATTCTTCTCCTCGACGAGCCCTTCAGCAACCTCGATACCGAACTCCGCGAACACCTCAGGACCCTCACCCTCGACCTGCTGCGGAGTCAGCATACCAGCGCCATCTTCGTCACTCACCATGGAGAAGATGCTCTCTCAATGGGCGAGCGGGTCGCCGTCATGGAAAAGGGCCTGCTGGTGCAGCTGGGTTCTCCTCGCGAAATCTGGGAATCTCCCGCCTCTCTGTCGGTTGCTTCTCTTTTCGGCGCCATCAACATAGTGCCGGGGCTTGGCGATCATTATCCCTCCGAGCTGATCCGCCCCGATCAATTGGAAATCTGCAACGACCCAGGGCAGAGCGCCGCCACGGGCACGGTCAGCCGCACCGAGTTCTGCGGTGCCCTGCAGAGGGTTTTTCTCTCTCTCGAAGAGAGCGGCACCGAGGTCCAGCTGCACACCGATGCCTCCTCCAAGATTGTCCCGGGCGAACGCCTCGGCATCGCGCCCAGGAGCCCTTCACCCGGAAAGGAGTGACGCCCGGCTCCGCTAGGTTGGCGCAATCAACAGGATTACTCAAGCGGACAACAAACCCATAAGCTGCCCGCTTGACTCCAGGCCAAAATCAAAGTAGCGGAACCGGTGCATCACTGGACGGATCATCACTGATTTTTGGCGTGTTCGCTACCGCACCATTATCATTTTGTAGCGAGCCATTGTCCGCGTTGAAAGGATGAGATTGCTCACTGGCCTATCGCAACGATTTCGCGGCCCGACCTCACCACAAATCTCTTGCCTCCCACTGCGTATCCATAAATCCGTTCCCCTTCCGGGATAGGAAAGACATTCTCGCCCAATGGCTTGGGCCCTTCCGCCTTTCCATCAAGCACCACCGTCGTCCCGTTCTTGCAGAAGAAGTAAAGCCGTTCCCCGGCAGCAAGGGGCGAGGCCCAGCACCCATCGGGGAGGCGATACTCCCAGCGCTGCTTGCCGTCCTTCATGCGCTGGGCCTGTAGCGTTCCTGCCCTGTTGACGAAGTAGGCAGTTTCTCCATGCAGAAGCGGGGAGGAAAAGCTGGAGGTTGCGGACTCCGCACGCCAGGCAATATGAGTCTTGGCGACATTGCCCGTGCCGCCCAGCCGGACGGCCAGGCACTGCCGGGGACTGGAGGACCCAATCACCACGAGCTTTCCGTCACTGCTCGGCGACGCCACCGTATTCCTCTGGATATTCTCCACCCACCATAGCCGCTTGCCATCGCTCAAGCGGTAACCCTCCAGGACTCCGTTCGAGCTGATGATAACCCGTCCCTCACCTTCATGTTCGAGATAGAGGGGTGAGGTCCAAGAAACCCTGGGCTCTCGCTCAGCCTTCCAAATCGTTTTTCCAGTAGCACGCTCCAGGCAAAGAAGATAGGACGGACCGTCGTGGTCGATTAGGAGGAGGAGCCGTCCTGGCGCCCCGATCAGGGACGATCCCACTCCGTGCCCTCCCTTGAAAACCCCGAACTCCTTCGTCAGCCTGCGCGACCACAGCCTGTTACCACCATGATCGAAGGCCACCAGGTCGCCGCTCTCATAGAACGCATACACTCCGCCTGGCCCCGTCACCGGGGTGGGGGCGCCCTGTGAAATCATCTTGGTCACTTCCTCCACTTTTTCGCTGGCGGGGATCTCACGCTTCCAGATCCTCTTACCGTCCTCGAGGGCAAAGGACTCGAGGTAAAGATGCTCCTTCTTGTCACCACCCGTGCTGGTGACGTAGACCCGGCCCTGCCAGATCACGGGGCTGGACTGCCCAAAACCTTCCAACGGGCTCCGCCAGGCAATGCCCTCCTTTTCGCCCCACTTCAGGGGCAATCCCTCAACCGTCGTCGTGCTGGTTCCGTTCCCCCGAAAACCAGGCCAGCCGGGATCCCCATGAGGACCGGGATTGGCCGGCAACCCAGCCACCCAGAGTCCCGACGCCAGTATTCCGCAGGATAACGCTCGCATGGCGCATGCTCACGGTCCTCCGATCGTCTGTCTAGCGCGAGATTGCGACACCTTGGCGGCCCATTATTCCTGCACCACCAACCCACTCATTCATCTTCTTCCGCCCGCTTTGCCATCGTGGTCCACAGTTCGAAGAGTGAATCACCCGCCTGGGACAGGGTGAGAAGGCGTTCTCCAAACGAGTTGTAGGTATCCAGCACGGTAGAGCGGACTTCCTCGACCTTTGCCATCTTCGCAACTGCGTGAAACACCTCGGGCAGGTCCACGGACAACATCCCTGCCCCGGAGCCCAGCAGGATACGACCTCCCTCCAGTTCATGTCGCCCCGGCACGAAGGACGTAGTGTAGGAGCACATCTTTCTCTTCATGTCCACCCGAAGGGGATCCATTTGCAGACAGGAAAAACAGAGGAGGTGATAAAGTGGATGGCCAGAGGCCTGCGCTCTGAACTTTTTCCTGCGTTCATCACAACAAGAACAGAGCTTGCGGCACTTTCCTTCGACCCCCCTGGGAAGATCATTCACGGCAACTACCCTTACAACATTCTCAGCCAGCTGCTCGAGGGCCTTCCCGCACAAATCACCAACTGAAACCGACCATTGTTCGGTGCGGTCGAGGGAGACCAGGGAAAGGCGGGACACGGCCTCATGCTCAGGATGACGCGAAAGGTGAACCGTAGACGCAAAGGAGAGGTCAACGGTTAATCCCAGCTCCGGAAAACTGAGCTCCGACCCCTGGAGGAGAACCAGCGGATGCTTGGTGATCCAGGTATAGGTAGTCTCGAGATTGCTCACCTCCACCCAGCATTCAGGGACAGCCTCCAGAAACAACTTCAGTATTTCAGCTTCTACGGGAAGCTCCCACCCCTCCTCCAGGAGAGCTTCTGACAGGTGATTACGTCGAGTGTGCACAACTACACTAAAAGACAAATACCTCTCGAATCCGCTAACGGTCCCTTGCGCGATAATAATGACCGCTTGAACTCGCTTGCACAATGATTCAGCCACCGTGGCCGCTTGGGCACCTCCTCTGTAGTTATTGGGGATCCATGGGGCGTTGAATGACCCAAGTCAAAGAGCGCTCAAAACCCCGACGGAGACCCGCGTATCCCGGACCCGGACGATTCATCTTCCACCCAAATTGCTGATAATCAGAACTCTTGCCTATCTGACACCCTCTGTCCGAATTCCCCAAAACTGTTTCCCTGCTCCTACTCTGCGGGGAGGGAACGGGAATGCAAGAGAGAGCTCCAGCCCGAATGGTTGAGCCAATTCGAAGGAAAAAAGGCCTGCCTAGGAATCCATGAAGCTGCTGATGAGATCAATTACCGCACCCTCTTCCAGGGCTTCACCCTTCTTCACCTTCCTCGCCAGCAGAAACGTCGAGCGAACCAGTGAGCTGCCATCAACTTCCTTCTTATAGATAATGACATTTTTTTCCTTCATCAGACGCCCCCATTCCGAACGCACGTCCCTCCAGAACTGGTGGGTAGCTTTCCACTCTTTCTCGGCGAGGCTGAAGTCCTCCTCACACCGGCGGTATATGTTGAGTCCGACCTCGTGACAGATGAACTTGTTCTCGGATTTGACCCATTTCCGGTTCTCCTGTTCATGAACCCACCCTTCCGGGGTGATCACGTGACGGTTGATCGCCCGGAGAATGTCGTAGTCGCTTCGCTTGGTGTATTCCCGGCGCGGCAGAGGCCGGTTGGTATCCTGGCCCTGCCAGGCGCTGCGGTTGCCCTCATGCACCCATTTGCCCCAGCTCTCATAGCGAGGGCTGTCGTCCACCTGCGTCACGAGCTGTGTCCACGTGCCCTCTACGGAGCTGGGTGCCAACCTGTTTTTTTTCCAAGTCCGCCCACCCTGATACTCCAGGATGATCGGATCCTCATACTCCCAGATCTGTCCCCAGTGCTTGACGACACGAACGTCCAGACCGTTGTCCGCCAGGAGAATGTGCTGCAGGACAATCTTCTTCCCGCTATCTTCCACAACCTTCACGACTTCCAGCGCGTCTGCCGTATAGGGCTTTTTCAACTCGTAGTCCTGCATCAGCGAAACTGTCTCCCGGAAATTGAATTCCACGTCGAACTTCCCGACCATCGCCAGTATTGCCCTGCGATCCTTTTCGAAGGCCTTCTCTTCACCCAAGGCCGGAGCCACCTGTAAGCAGGCGATCACACCGAAGAATATTCCAAGCTTCCGTTTCACTGGATGGACCGTAATCACCCCATCAGGCTAGGCTAACGGCAAAACGATTGTCAATTGACGTTTCCTTGTCCCAGGCGGAGGGATCCTTCAGGTGCTCGCTCTCCATGACGATCGCTTCGCTCCCCGAGACGGAGGCAATTCGCCGCACCGTTCCGTCACTGTCAACAAACGAGGGAACAAACCGGACCCCCGCCCGGAATCCATCAGTGATCACTTTCACGGCTGCCAGGTCATCGTGGATTCTGCAGACGGTCCTTGCCGGACAATGCCTGCAAGCCTCCAAGGCCTCCCATTCGTCCAGCCAGGCTCCGGCCCCTCTCTCCAGTAATTCAGAGGTTGCCATTGTTGCTTCCACGAAGGAACTGCGGAGCTCCTCCACGACTCGCTCGCTCTGGCTTGTCGCAAACGGCTGGAACGAGATTCCGAAGCCGTAATCACGGAAATCAAACTCGATCGCCGGGGCTGCACGCGGCCGCGCCGGCACCATGCACACAGCACGCACCCGGGAAGGGTCCAGCGAGAGGCCACTGACCCCGTCTACCAGGAGCGGTCGATCCCCGACGCGGACAGGACAAAATCGCCCGATCCGGGTCCTCCTCACGAAGGAGAGGCCCCTGCAGCGCACAACCAGCCGCAAGGTTCCAGCTCGTCGCAGAAGGCCAAGTAGCGCCACAGCATCATTGCGCAGCTCAAAGGATGTCATGCCCCCAGCAATACTGCGATTCGAAGGCCCGGGCTTCCCCGGCAGCTACCCAATCTTAGCGCTGAGTTGTTCCAGTCGAACAAAGCAGCGTCCCTTCGCTCGAAGAAGAATGCGTAACCCCATCTTCTGAATACCCTGTTCTTCGGAAATCACACTCAGCTCAAGGCCGGGAATCCCTGAAGTCCAGCTCTCTCAATCCAACGAGCCGGTGGCCTTCAACTGCGCATCTCCTGCCAAGTTTCCCGGGGGAACAGGCACACGACTCGAAATCGTGCGACGTGTTAAAGCGGCCGTGGGTTCAAATCCCACCCGCTCCCCCGGGAATACCGGGCCCTTCGGACGATGGACCCAACGTTACACCAGCGCGACTGGAGGGCGTGTGCGGGCCTCCCCGGACAAACTGCACTCTGCGCAGAGAATTCCTCACCCTCCCGGCAAGGGCTCTCCATCAATTCCTGAGGAAGACCTGGCTGTTCACCACGAGTCTCACGAGCTCCTGGAGCCGGTTGTCCCTGCCTGCAAGTTCACTCGTTATCCTGTCCAGCTCACCACGGTCCACAGCCTCGAGCTTTCTTCCTGTAGCATATGTCAGCATCTTCCTGGCGAGGTTTCTTACCACGAGCTCCTTCCTCTCCATCAGCATGCTCTTAAACTCCACGATATCCCTGATCTCCCTGCCGCTGGACAATGTCGTCGAGGTGTCGATCGGCCCATTTGCCCGCCTGTAGCGATCACGCCATCGCCCCACCACATCAAAGTTTTCGAAGGCAAATCCCATCGGGTCTATTTTGCGATGACAACTGNTGCACGCTTCATTCGCCCGGTGAAGGTCCAGNAGCTCGCGGATCGTTGTCGCCTCCCGGGTGTCGGTGGGAAGAGGCTCCACATCNGGTGGCGGGGGGGCNGGNGGAGTGCCGAGAACGTTTTCAAGAACCCAGACTCCCCGGATGANGGGTGAGGTATCCACCCCGTTNGCAGTNGCGGTCATGACACCNGGTTGCGTAAAGATTCCCCCGCGCCTGGGATCCTCAAGTTTCACCCGGCGGAGTNGTTCCCCCCGGATATCCTCCCGCCGGTAAATCCATTTCGCCAGCGTCTGGTTCATGTAGGTATAGTCGGAGTTGATGAACTCTTCGATTCTTCCGTTCTTTCTCAGGATATCCTCAAAATAGGTCGTCACCTGCTTCATCAGCAGGGGCTCCACCCTGAGATTCTTGTAAAACTGGTAGTCCCCACCCGAGGGCGGCATCTTGCCAAGCCTGTCCATCCGCAACCAGGCCGACGAGAAGTGTCTGATGAAGGCTGCTGATTTATCGTCCCGGAGCATCCGGGTAATCTGGCGATCGAGCTCCAGCGGGTCGCGGAGTTTCCCCTTTGCTGCGAGATCCATGAGGGTCTGGTCCGGCATTGAGGACCAGAGGAAATAGCTCAGTCGCGAGGCCAGGGCATGGTCATCAAGCATCCCGGGGGACTCCTTGAGGTAGAGAAACTGAGGTGAGCACATCAGGGCGGTGTAACCATCCTGCATCGCCCTGACGAAAGGCGGCACCGCCTCCCTGCCCTTCGGGGGCTGGGAGACCTTGTGCAAGGGCTCCTTGGAGAGCTTCACATGAGTCGAGTTTGCCCCACTCCATCCGGCGCGGAAGCTGTTGTTTCCCCCATAGGCGAAGTATTCAACCCGGATCAGGTGCTCACCCTCAGCAAGATCGATCTTGGCCTTCTTCAGTTCAGGGCCATGCAAGCCGTCATGCAGGATGACCTCCTGGCCACCCAGCAGTATTCTGGCTCCGTCATCCGACGCCATCTCGAAAAGATACTCACCCGCCTTGGGAGCCTCGATCGCCCCCTCGAACACCATCCCGAAGTATTCCTTTCTTCCCGAAACTCCTATGTCGATGAAGCCCTTTGGAAGGGCCCCCTCAGAAACTGGCTTGAGAGCCTCAAAATCCGGAAGTTTGTCCCACTTTCCCTCATAGACCCGGTAACGGAGATCCTTGATCCCACCAGCAACCCTCACCACCGGACCAGCCTGTTGCTTCAGTACGAGTTGCACATAAGGCTCAATCTCAGCCGCTTCTACCGGACGACGGAAACACCTCTCGGCAAAGGACAGGAGAAGCCTTCGGATTTCCTCTTCTTCTCCCGAGGCTGACCCATACAGAGCGGTATGGCTTCGGGGAGGCCACGCTCCCAGCAAAGGCTCCACCTTGAGGCTATGAATTCTGAGATGAGGCCCGCGGTAGCCCCCCTTGAAAAGAAGGCGCGCCATATTCATCCCCCAGTTGTCGTGCCCCTCCTTATCGACTTTCTTGTCCGGCCGCTTGAAGAATTTCGCTGGCATGTAGTCCTCCACGATCTTTTCCGGACGGACAAATCTTTCGGTGGGGCCGTTCTCCCATCCCAGCCACGGGGTCCAGGTCTTGTCCATCCAGACCTCATGACTGAACACCTTTCTCGTGCCATCGGGAGGAACGGACCACAGCGCCTCCGGAGTGGACGTGGGCCCGGAAATTCCTCCGTTTTTGGTGTCGGCGATGTTCAGGCAAAGCTGGAACGGGTCTTTCTCGTCCACCGACACCGTTTCCTGCCACGGGTGCCTGGCATTATGCCCCGATACTTCCAGTGTAATTCGATACCTGGCCGAAAGCCCCACTCCCCCGCGTAGACCGCTGGGTGCAACTCGCCCATAGCGCTCGTAACCAACCGCCATCATTTCATATTCCGGGTTCAGCTCCCGCGAGACGGCCTCGATCAGATTCCGCCCCCTGCCCTCGATCAGATGCCCGGAGAAATGATGGGTCTCAGCCTCCGGCCTTGGCCCCAGCTCGGTTGCTTGCGCGAGGGTTTCCTCCACCGCACCGAGGGTCAGCTTCAGCAGAAAATCCGACATCACGAGGTGATCTCCGAGATTGAAGAAGCCCTCCTCCTCCTCATCTTCCGGGAAGAACCTCAAAGGATCGTTGCCCGTCCGTTCCACACTCCCGTTCCCATTGTTATCGACGAGCCGGGACCCAGCTGCATCCGGACGGTATTGTGGCCCATCAAGATACAGGAGATCCCGGAGCGTGTTCCGAAGTTCGTGGCGATTCAGCCGCCGGAGGACGGTCCGCCCACCCGTGCTCCGCTTCCTCGCATAAAATGAGGCGAGCTCCCGTGTCAGCTGATCTACGACCGGCGACCATTCCTTTTTTTCTGGTTGCAGGCTCTTGCGGGGGGGCATCTCACCGAGATTCAACTGATCGAGAATGTTCTGCCATGTCTCCAGCGTCTCGATATCGGAGAGATCAGTCCCCAGCGTATCGAAACGGTAGTCGCCCTTCTGCTTTTCCGCCCCATGGCAATCGAGGCAGTATTCCTTCAGAAAAGGACGCAGTCCACCCAGCGTGTTCCCGAGCGCAGCTCCCGGGACACCGAGACAAAGAACTGCAAAGGCAAACAGCCGGATGGGCATTGGATAAGTCTGCTTGTTCCCGGAACTTCTCGGCGAGCGACTACGCGCTCCACTCAAGCCCCCGGAGAGTACCCGTGCTGGAACCGAACTGGTCTATTTCAAGTCCACTACTCTGAAGAATCGATAGAAGAAGGTTGGCCGCGGGGACCCTTTGAATGTCCTCCTTCGGATAGAGCTTGTGCTCTCCATGTTTGAAGCCGCCCCCTGCAAGAACCAGCGGAAGGTTCTTGGTCTGGTGTGTCCCCGCCGCCATGCCACACCCGTACAAAATTGCCGTATGATCGAAAAGAGTGCCTCCGTTGATGGGATCTTCCTGCGCCTTGAGCAGGTCGATCAGATACGACATCATGGAAACCTGATATCCCTCGATCTTCTTGAGCGCAGCAACCGGCTCCGGCCTCTCCCCGTGGTGAGAGAACCCATGGTAGCCCCCGTTCAGGCCGAAGTCTCCATTGGCAAAACCGCTCACCATCGTAATCGCCCTTGTCGAATCTGTCTGCAGCGCGAGGGCAATCAACTCGATCATGACCTTCAACTGCTCTGCCGTTCCATTCCCGGGATTGGGCTCCTTGGCATCCGTCTTGGGCTTGGGCCGCTCGAGCCAGGGCTCCTGCTGCACGATTTTCTTCTCCATGGTCCGAACCGCGTCAAAATACTCTGCGAGCTTCCCCTGATCCTGCTTTCCAAGTTCCCTGTTGAGGCTTTTTGCCTGCTCTCCAACCACATCAAGAATGCTGGAGTGCCGCTTGAAGCGCTCCCCTGCCGCAGCCTTCTTTTCGGGGCTGTCCTCGAAGAACATGGCCCGGTAGGCAGCCTTCATGTCGATGGTGGGGATCTGAACACCGGTCCTCGTAAAGCTCAGTAGATTCCGTTCCCGTACCCCCAGCGTCATGGAAGGGAATCTTGTCGCTGCCCCATGATGCTCGGCCAGCTTCTGGTCGAGGCTGATGTTGCCCTCCGCGTAATTGTGCGCGAGCACCGGGCGCACTCCGCTCAGGAGCACCGGGACTCCCTGGTGACCTCCGGTGAACCCGTGATCGAGGTTGGAAAAGACTGTGAAGTCCCTGCGGTGTTTTTCGAGGGACCTCAGGGTCTCCGGCATGTCGTATTCCGCGCCAACCTGGTCTTCCTTTGGAAAAAACGCCTTCTGGTAGACTCCGTAATTGTTGGAGAGGCAAACGAACCGCTTGACGGGGCCATTGGCCCTGCGGGCCGCCCGGGCGGTAGGGATCATGGCTTCCAGCATCGGCAGGGCCATCGCGACACCACTGCCCCGGAGGAAGGTTCGACGACTCAAAGGGCTCTTCATCGAGGGTAATTGTCGGAATTTCAGCGCAAGAAACGAGACAATTCAGTGCTGAATTGTCCCAGCCGAAGAAAAGAAACCTCTTATCGCAGATCCCCCTCCAGCCTCAAAAAGTAACGCCCGTCCCCCGGGGCGGGAATACGCGCCTCCATGACCTGCATTCCACTTTCTTCGGAAATCACTCTCAGCGTCAACCCGGGAATCTCGGTGGTCCAGCTCTGCAGATCCACCGAGCCGGTGANCCTCAACCGNGCATCTCCTGCCNCCGTTGCCCGCGGGAATTGCCATACAAGCTCCTCNCCCTCCAGCCACGGATCGCGAAGGGCCTCCGAGTCCCGTGAATTCGGATCCAGCCCGAGCAACCGCTCGAGCAGATTGGCGAGACCATCACCATCCGGATCCCGGGTCGCACCGGAGAGGAGCGGGTCCATACTCTGCTCCGGTGTAAAAACCCGGTTCAGCCACTCTTCCTCACTCTCAAAAACAGGAAGGCGCCCCGGAGAACCACCGCGGGTCTGGCTCGCCAGAATCCGGCCACTCTTCAGGCCTCCACCATCCACCATCTCGAGGGAGTTTCCCCCTCCATCCACCCCGGCCGCCATCACACCCTCGAAGCTCACATCGACTGCCGCGGCCCTGATCGGCAACTCCAACCGAATCCGTTGTGCACTCCCACCGGGATCCCCCCCGAAGAAGCCGGCAACCCTCAGCCCGGGATAGTCGAAGCTACCGGAATCACCGACCACGTAAACCAACTCGCCTGGCCCGAGGGTCATCGACGGGAATACAAAATCCAGGCCCCTCGTAAAACGCAGCCCCTCGAGCTCGAGAGACGTATTGCCCATGTTGGCGAATTCCAGAAAAGCTGCTTCCCCGTCTGGCGGCTGGAACATGATCTCCGTGAGCCGCAACCCCGCGAGAACCGCCTCCATGTTCTCCAGCCCCGAGCCCACCCACTCGCTCCGGACCGCTTCAAGCGCCAGCCCGAATACGATGTCGCTGCTGCTGTCATCATCCTGGTGCACTTCCACCGCAAGGATGTTCTCACCGTCCCGCAGTGCTTCCCCCGCCAGCAGGAAGGGCCCCTCATAATCCGCGTTGCCCACATTGTCGTTAGCGAACGACGAATGTGAAACAGGATCATCCATGCGCAGCCGGTACAACTCCTGCCCGTTCAGGTAGAAAACCGCCCCGTCATCGATGATGGTCCGCATCCGCAAAGAATCCCGGGAAGGTTCCCCCGCGAAGTTGAAAGTCTTCCGGAAGTAGTAGGTTGGAATCCCCTCCTCGTAGTCCACCTCGGTGAGGAGATCCTCGGGGAGATCGTCCGGACTTGTCTCGCGACCCAGCACTCCCCGGCCGCGCGCCCAGTCCCCGTCGTCAAATTGCGGATCCCGCCACTCCGCTGCGAAGTCGGTATCAGTATCCTCAAAGCGCCACTCGTCATCGACCGCAACGAGGGGAATGATCGTTTCCACCAGCCTGTAGTCCCGGCCCAGTCCGGGAGTCGGAAGCCTGAAAGTGTCGAGGACTTCACCTCCACTGGGCACGCGCCCGCCCGACACGTCGGATTGCTCCGAGTTGTTTTCCACCTCGTCGACCAGGACCCCGCCATCAAAGAGGCTGATCCTCGTGCCGAGTGCCCCCGCGGCATCGAAATCGGCGTGATGCCCCCCACGCTCCAGACGTCCATCCGCAATAAGATCCGTGTGACCACTCGCCTCTACAAAACTCAGGGGGGCAGCGAGCCAGGCTGAACCCGAGAGCATCGGTTCAGTCTCCAGCCTGAGTCCCGCCAGCGCTACCGGGAGGTCCGCGGGGTTGAACAGTTCCACAAAGTCGTGAAGGAAGAGGGCCTCCGCGTTGAGCAGCCACTCGTTCACGACGAGGCCGCTGCGAAGGGCCGTGGGCTGGGCCCGGTTCGGTCCGGCCAAGGTCGGCTGCGCCAACCCCCATTGCGCGTGGTGACCCAACCGGGCGATTGTGGAGCCCTTCACCTGGATTCCATACTCCACTTCGTCCAGCAACTCCGCCGTTCGATCAGCGAGGGTCACCGACCCTCCGAACTGGCCTGGCGTGGGGACGGCTACCACCAGGTAACCATGAGGCGGAATGGGATCCCTCCCGGTGATCCGCACGCTGTTGACAGAAAAGCCATTGATATCCCGCGCAGTCGCGCCCCGGTTGGCAATCTCAACCTCTCCCCCAAAAACATCCACCTCGCTCAGCCATACGCCTTCAAGAGAAGGATCAACCGTCCATGATTCCGAAACGGTCGCCCGCTCCCTGGCCTGCCAGTTACCAACCGAGTCCTGCCCGATCACTTCCACGGTGTTGAGGCCGCTGAGTTCCGAAAGCTCGATCGCCTCGCTCACCGGGGTGCCGGCGCTCCACGGTCCTCCGTTCAGGCGATAGCGATACTGTACGATACCCGGCCCCCCGACGCGCAGAGTGGCCTCGGTCCGGGAAGTGAACACCTGTGGTTCACCCGACAGGGAGGCCCCCTCCGGCACGGCAAACCCCCGGTCCTGTCCGTTGGGTCCCGTCCCGATAGCCGGAGATCCCTCCCGCAGCGAGTAGTCCCCTCCTTCCGCATTCACGAAGCCGGGATCAGCCGCAAAATTATCTTCTCCGCGTCCATGAAAGGCCCCGTCGATCACACAACGGTGCACCGTCAACTCGGTCTCCTCCTCAAGATACCTGAAGAGGCGGCGGTTCTCCCAGAAGATGTTCCCATCAAGAAGTGCACCTTTCCCGGGCCCCAGCACCCGCGTGCCCCCCTCCTCATTGAACTGGATGACGGCCTCCTCCATGCCCACGAAGGTATTGTTCACGGCAGTAAGGAAAGCATCCTCCTTCAGCAGCACAGCGTGATCGCAGTTGAGAAAGAGGTTCCGTACCATCGTCACCCGCGTCCTGTTGGGTGCCCCGCTCTGCGGAAGACCGGTCGCAATCGCGTTTGAGGTCGTCGCCCGCCCATTGGCGGGATCCTTGCGAAAGTTCATGAATACGTTTCCGGAGACAAAGGCATCCGTGCCGTCGAGGTCCAGGCCATCATCATCCCCCCCCTGAAAAACATTATCGATGATGTGGAGGATCGGCCCCGGGGCCTCCGCTCCTGAAAAATCGAGAACATCCCCTCCATTCGAAGCCTTGCCGAAGACGTTTCTCCGCAGGATGAGATATCCCGGAGCCACCAGGTTCTCTCCATGGATCACCTCCCCACTTGAGATCCCCGGGATATCCGAGTCCTCAATGAGAACCGCTGGCTCGTCCATCTCGATCATGGTCTCCTGCGTGGTGGGCCAGGATCCGAAACTGATCGTCAACCGCGAGCGATCCACCGTGATCGATTCGTCCCGGTCATCCCCATACTCCATCGTGAAGTGTCGAAGCCGGTTGTCCTCGTAGGTGTCGACAAAGCGGAACCCGTCCCATTGATGATCATCAGCCGCAGGGCGGCTGAAAATAATCGGCAAGGTTTCCGTTCCCTCAGCCACCAACCGCCCTCCATCGACCACAAGGCCACTGCCCTCCGCAAACTCAACTCTCACTCCGGCCTCAATCACGAGGGTGGAGCCTGCCGGCACCGTTACCGTGGAAGTAACCAGCCATGGACTCTCCGCCGTGCTCAGGGTCACTTCGCCGCCGAGAGTTCCACCGATCGTACCCTCGGCCCCCGAGGGGAGAACCAGGCACCAGCTGAACCCCAAGACCCAGGTCGGGGTGAACTGCAGGATTTTCACGTCCTGCAGCGTAATCACCGCCTCCGAATCCGCAAGCGGGACGCGCACCGGGCTACGCCAAAGTGGTTACCGCAGCCTTATGAGTCCGGTCTTCCAACTGCCTCAATGCCCGGGTTCATAGGATGGTCCTCATGACCGGGCACCGGTTCGGTGCATTCCCTTGTCTTCGCCTCCTCCAGACTAAACACTAGCTCGTGCTCCGTCCCTCCCCCCTGCTGCTGCTCCTCGCCTTGCCACTCCCGGCCGAGGAGGATCCCGCCCACCGGAACGGGGCCTGGCCACGCGAGTTCAAGAGCAAGCCCGTGCGCTTCCAGGTCGTACAGGACCAGCGCACCGCCACACAACTTGTCTCCACCAGGCACTTCCGCATGGTATCCGAAGCTAAAATCGTGCACACCCAATTCTCCCGCTTTGCGAGGGTGGCCGAGTCCGTTCCCGAACTGATCCGCAATCATCCCATGCCACTCTGGGCGCCGCACGGGCAGGGCCGCGTCGACATCCTCCTGTGCAAGGACGAGGAGAGCTTCGTGCGGTCCGGCGGCAGCTCGGGCGCGGTCGGCTGGTGGGACGGGCATCGAAACCGCGCACTCATCAGGTCGGATTACTTCCTCGCTCCCCCCCTCCGGGAAAACTCCCGCCTCCAGCCGCGCGCGGATCAGAGCCTCCTCGTGCATGAACTCGTCCACATGAGCATGGCCGGGATCCTTCAACGACTGCCTCCTTGGTTTTCAGAGGGTGTGGCGGAATACTTCGCGGTCTGCCACCAGGGGGACGGATGGTATCTGTTTCGTGATCTGGAAAGCCTCGTTCGCGACCACCTCCGGTGGGCGGTAAGCAGGAACAAGGTTGGTGAGACGTATCACCTCGTCCCGGTCGGGACCCTTCTCGGGCTTGATCATCCGGGGTGGCTCAGGACCGCGCAAACCCAGTTCGAGGGCAACGCCTACCGACCCTACGCCACTGCCCTTCTTCTCGCCCACTATCACTTCCACGGAGGCGCGGCCCGCCGGGACCAGGTCGCCGCGCATCTCAGGAAGCTGCATCGGCTCTCCCCCCGGAGTCCCACTCCGGACTTCCCCACCGAAAAAGCCGACGAGATCCAGAGGCGTCTCATGAAATACTGGTCTTCCCGGGGACTCCAGCTGGCCTTTACAGAATAGCGCCCGGTCAATCCCGGGGGAGGACTTGCACGATCGAGGCAGTTCCCGGCAGTTCAGCTCCCCCGGAGCTCTGCCGCCTTCACCGTATTGCTCATGAGCATCGCGATTGTCATCTGGCCCACCCCCCCCGGAACCGGGGTAATGGCACTGCACCTCGCAGCCACCTCCTCGTATGCCACGTCGCCCACCAGCCGGTAGCCTCGTTTCCTGCCCGCATCCTCGACCCGGTTCACACCGACGTCGATGACCACGGCTCCCTCCCTGACGAAATCGGCAGTCACAAACTCCGGCTGGCCAATCGCAGCTATCAGGATATCAGCCTCCCGACACACCGCCGCAAGATCCCTCGTGCGGGAATGAGCCACCGTAACCGTCGCGTTGAACCCCTTGTTCATCAGGAGACTGGCGAGCGGCTTGCCCACCAGCAAACTCCGTCCGATCACGACCGCCCGGGCACCTGTCGTTTCAATTCCCGAGCTCTGCAGGATCCTGACACACCCCTGGGGCGTGCACGGGACAAATCCCGATTCGTCGCCAACGACCAACTTACCCACGTTGATGGGGTGGAATCCGTCCACGTCCTTCCCGGGATCAATCAGGTCGATGATCTCGCTCTCGTTAATCTGGGGAGGCGGGGGCGACTGCACGAGGATTCCATGGACACTCTCATCCGCATTGAGGTCGCGGACCACCTGCAGCACCTGCTCCTGCGTGGCTTCCGCGGACAACTCGATCTTGCGAGAGCGGATCCCCAGTTCAGAGCAGGTCCTCACCTTGGAGTTGACATAAACGTGGGAGGCCGGGTCGTCACCCACGATGACTACTGCGAGGCCGGGAGTGATTCCCCCGGCCTGCAACGCCTCTACCTTTTCCCTGCACTCAGCGAGGACTTCGGCGGCTATTTCTTTTCCGTTCAGAATGGTCATGAGTTGGCAAATCAAGATCGTCCGCACCGGCGCGCATGATGCATTCGAGCTCCACGCGCTTGGCTTCGAAGGCATCGTCATCGAGCTCCCGCGGAACTTCAAGGAGCTCGTCAAAAATGATGGTCAGGCTGCTGAAGGGGAGCGGCAGGGCAAAGCGGTCCCAGGTCTTGAGCCGGATGGCGCACCCGAAGTGTACGTGAATTCCCACTAGTGGCGCCCGGGTCAGCTGGGCAAGTTTCATCAGGCCCGGATGCAGCCGGTAGCGCGGACCACGCGGACCATCGGGGGTGATTCCCACGTCCCGTCCGTCCTGGACTACCCGGACAAGCTCTCGCAAGGCCCGGGAACCACGTCGGGAGCTCGATCCGCGCACCGCCCCCATCCCAAACGCCCCGGCAAGCGATGCAAGGGCGGCGCCATCACGGCTCGCGCTCGTGAGAACCGTGCACCGACGCCAGCGAAAGAATCGATTGCCAGAAATGACTGCAGCAAGAATGCGGCTATGCCAGACGCAGTAGATGACCGGATGCTGGTGAAAACTGCGATCCGTCAAGCCGCACCGGTCCTCCACCTTCATGCGCAGCGTGCGGGACAATGCCCGGACGAGCCATCCCGCCAGGGTGCCAAGGGTCCGCATCTTCCAGCTCGTCCGGATCTCGTGCTTCTTCGCTTCGTGGCCCATTTGTCAGAAAGTGTCGCCGCCCCGGGGGCCCACTCCTTGCAGGAGCAGCCCACTGCCCACACCGGTACACTACATATTACTCGCCGCCGGAGATTGAACGGATTCGGCAGGCCAGTGACAAGCCCGATCCCCGGGGGCCCACAGAGCCGGGATGCCCGGCGGGGCTCTCCCTCCGGCATAGCGACCGGGGTGGGAATCAGCGAGAGGAGGCACAACACCCTAATTACCACCTCTTTGGCGATCCCTCCCTGAATCTCCGCCATCTTTGTGATTTGATCCCACCCGCTCCGCATGGTTTGTTTTCCCCGGCGATGGACGAGTTCGAAGACAAGGCCCGCGAGGCCCTCGCAAACCCTCAGAACGTCGGCGAAATGGAAGATGCTGATGCGGTGGGGACGGCCGGCTCGGCTGATTGCGGCGATATGCTGCGCATGTGGCTGAAATTCACGGAAAAGGACGGAACCAAGGTCATCGACCGGGCCTCCTTCCAATCCTTCGGGTGCCAAACCGCCATCGCGGTGGCCTCCATGGCCACTGAGCTCCTGAAGGGCAAGTCGGTGGCAGAGGCCCGCGAACTGTCCCCCGACGAACTGACCGGCGAGCTCGGACCACTTCCTCCAATGAAGATACACTGTGGCCAGCTCGTGGAAGGAGCTCTCCAGAACGCCCTGGGCGGTGCCCCCGCCGAGTCCTCCTCCAACCCGGGCGGAAACGCTTCTACGCTCGCCGGATCGCTCGCTAAGCAGCCAACCGGCGGAATCAGGATTGTTCCTCTCGAGGAGGACGAAGACCACTGACAACCCCATCTCCCCATGAACCAGGAAATCACACTCGCCCGCGAAGTCGAAGCCATCCAGATTCCCTCTGGCGATACCATCGCCCTCCCCGCAGGCACCCCGGTGGTCATTACCCAGAGTCTGGGAGGCACCTACACCGTGGCCACCTCAGCAGGCCTCGCCAGGATATCGTCCCAGGACGCCGACGCCCTCGGAATCGACGAGGAGGCCAATGAAGAACGGGCCGAGGAGGCCGCCCGCATGAAAGATGCACCGGTCGAAGACCGCGTCTGGCACCAGCTCAAGCAGGTCTACGATCCGGAGATTCCCGTCGATATCGTCAACCTCGGCCTCGTGTACAATTGTACCGTGGACGACGAAGATGGCAAAAGTGTGGTCAACGTCAAGATGACCCTGACCGCACCTGGCTGTGGTATGGGACCAGCTATCGCAGCTGACGCCCAGGCCCGTATCATGACCATCGATGAAATCGAAGACGCCAGGGTGGAACTCGTCTGGGATCCACCCTGGAACCAGGACATGATCTCGGAGGAGGGCAAGATGAAGCTCGGAATGGTCTGATCCACCGCAAGCAACGCCCCCCTGCGCGACCTCCCGGTCCAGAGCCCACCGGGCTTCCGGACCACGCGGGAGGGACCTCCTCGCCCTTTCCGACTTCCCCCTTGCCAAATCTACAATTTCCTCCTAGCGTCCCGCCCCCCTCGCACAATCCATCCGCCTAATCCCATGTCCAAGCACAACAGCCTGAAAATCAGCGGTGGCGCCACCGGAAAGCGCTCGGTCCTCAAGCGGTTTGAACGTATCAAACTTCTCAAGGAGCGCGGGCAATGGAAGGAGGGCCAGAGCCCCATCGGGTTGCCCAAGACCAAGGGCGAAGACTAGGGCGACAGCTCCCGTCAGAAAATTGATCTCTTCCTGCGGAGGCGGAACCAGTTGGTTCCGCCTTCTCTTTCCTCGCTCCGGCATGAATCAAGAAGGCACCCGGTTGAACAAGTTCCTCGCATCCTGCGGGGCCGGATCCCGCCGTGCCTGCGACGCCCTGATCCAAGAGGGTGGAGTCACTCTCAACGGTGAGGCCTGCACCAACCCGGCCACCCGGGTAGATGCAGGTGACGTCGTCCGCCTGCAGGGAAAACGGGTCTCTCCGCGCAAAACCACTACCATCCTCTTCAAGAAGCCGCGCGGCTACGTATGTTCCAAACAGGACGAACTGGGGCGGGCGACCATCTACGAGCTTCTCCCACCCAAGCTCCAGCACCTCAATCACGTCGGTCGGCTCGACCGCGACTCGGAGGGGCTCCTCGTTCTGTCCAATGACGGGGATCTGGCCAATCGGCTTACTCACCCCCGCAACAAGGTGGAGAAGGAATATCGGGTTACCCTCTCCACACCACCAGACAACCGTGACCTCAAAAAACTCCTGGAGGGAGTCCACACTCCAGAGGGGCGCGCTCACGCAAAATCATTCAAGCGGCTTTCACCCCGTCGCCTTTCCCTCATTCTCGAAACCGGCCTCAAGCGCCAGATCCGGGAAATGTTCACAACCCTCGGTTACCAGGTTGAGAAGCTCTTCCGGGTCCGGATTGGACGCCTGACCGATCCCGATCTTCCCATCGGGCGCTGGCGCCATCTGGAAGCTCATGAGATCGATCTGCTCAGCCTCGATCCGAGGGACCAAACCTGATTTGTTCCTTGCCGCACCCTTCCTTGTCACCTCCGGCCCAGTCCGCTAAAAAGCCCCCCGCAACAGCTTGCAGCCAGGATCCATGATCAAGAATATTGAAAGCCATTTGACCGAAGACCGGGTCTTCAAGCCCTCGAGGAAATTCTCCAAGAAGGCGCGCGTCTCCAGCATGGCCCAGTATCGGAGGATGTACAAGGAATCCATCGAGAAGCCCTCCACCTTCTGGGCCCGGGAAGCCAGGGAGCTGCACTGGCAGAAACGGTGGCAAAAGGTCCTGGATTGGAAAGCCCCATTCGCCAAGTGGTTCACCGGGGCCCGACTCAACGTCTGTGAAAACTGCGTGGACCGCCATCTCACCAATGGACGGAAGAACAAGGCCGCAATCATCTGGGAGGGCGAGCCCGGCGACAAACGCGTCCTCACCTACCAGCAGCTCCACCGCGAGGTCTGCCGCTTCGCGAACGTCCTCGAAGCGAACGGGGTGAAACCCAGGGACCGCGTGCTCGTCTACATGCCCATGGTTCCCGAGGCGGCCATCGCCATGCTGGCCTGTGCCCGCATCGGAGCCGTCCACTCCGTTGTCTTCGGGGGCTTCTCGGCCGAGTCGATCGTGGACCGCCTTGAGGATTCCGGGGCCACCGCCGTGATTACTGCCGACGGGGGCTACCGCCGGGGCAAGGTCGTCGAGCTGAAGAAGAACGTCGACGACGCGCTCAGGAAGTACAAGGGCGTCAAGCGCTGCATTGTCTACCAGCGCACCGGTGACAAGGTCGCCATGCGCCGGGGGCGCGACGTGTGGTGGCACAAGGAGTCCGAGAAAGTCTCCGCCGAACACACTCCCAGAGGATTCGACAGCGAACATCCCCTCTTCATTCTCTACACCTCGGGATCAACCGGGAAACCGAAGGGGATCCTTCATACCAGCGGCGGATACCTGGTGGGAACCTACACCACCTGCAAGTACATCTTCGACATGCAGGACGACGACATCTACTGGTGCACTGCTGACGTGGGATGGATCACCGGGCACTCCTACATCGTCTTCGGACCACTCGCCAACGGGGTGACGCAGGTCATGTACGAAGGGGCTCCAAACTACCCCGACTTCGGACGCTTCTGGAATATCGTAGAGGAATACGGGGTCACCACATTCTATACCGCACCCACTGCCATTCGCGCTTTTATCAAGGCCGGCGACAAGTTCCCTGATGCCCACGACCTCTCCTCCCTGCGCCTCCTCGGCACAGTGGGCGAACCGATCAATCCCGAGGCCTGGATCTGGTATCATGAAAAAATCGGATCCGGGCGCTGCCCGATCGTGGACACCTGGTGGCAAACCGAAACAGGCGCCATCATGATCTCTCCGCTGCCCGGATGCACTCCCACCAAACCGGGCACGGCCACGCTACCCTTCTTCGGAGTGGACGCTGCCATCCTCGACGAGGAAGGCAACGAATGCAAAGCAGACGAAGGAGGCAAGCTCGTCATCCGTAAACCCTGGCCCTCAATGTTACGCACCATCTACGGCGACCGGGGCCGCTATCGAAAGACTTACTGGAACGACTACAAGGGAATCTATACGGCTGGAGACGGTGCCCGCACCGACAAGGAAGGGAACTTCTGGATCGTTGGCCGGCTCGACGACGTCCTTAATGTTTCTGGTCATCGCCTAGGAACGGCCGAAGTTGAGAGTGCTCTCGTTGCGCACCCGGATGTGGCGGAGGCCGCCGTCGTGGGCCGCCCTCACGAGATCAAGGGCCAAGGCATCGTCGCATTCGTCACTCTCAAGGAGGGGGTGAACACAAGTGCTTCCACCGAGAAGTCTCTGAAGGCTCACGTCGCCAAGGCCATTGGCGCGATCGCCCGTCCGGACGAGATTCACCTCACTCCGGCCCTTCCCAAGACCCGCTCCGGGAAGATCATGCGCCGCATCCTCAAGGAACTGGTCGCTACTGGCGGGGTCACCGGCAATATCATGACCCTGGAGGACTTCAGTGTCGTCAGCAACCTGCAGAAAAACCTGAAGACCTAGTTTTGCGTTGCCGGACCGGCCCTGCCTGCCCACCATCCCCTTTCTCATCCAATGACCCAAACCAAGTATCTTCTCTGGCGTATCGCCCAGACGTTCGGCATTGCCATGCGGCAGCGTCACGCGACTCGTGCCGCCGCGGAGATGCACCTCCTTCGGGAAGCCGAGGAGATCCTCGGGCGCCTCGCATGGGAAGATGCGGAGACAATCGAGGACCTGTCCGTCGAATACTGGAGCCTTCGCAAGCTCTCCAAGCAGTATGACGAACTTTCAGGCCGGATCGACTCTGCCAGCGTCAACCTGCAAAAATCCCATCACCAGAGGGAAGAGCTTCTGGGCGCGGTGGTCGACAGTACCAAGGACCTTGTGGCCGAGCGGAACAAGCTGGTGGAGACCAATGAGCGCCTCAACGTCGAGCGCGAGACCGTCCTGGCGGAAGCCCGCACCGTGAAACGCCGCCACAGTGGCATCAAGGCCAAGCTCGAAGTACTCGTGGGTGAGGGTTCGCAAGCCTCCTCCGAGGTGGATGCCTCCAAGAAAGAGCTCCTCGGACTCAAAAGAACATTCAAGGGCCTGCGCGACCGCCGCGACGAAGTCTCTGTCAAGATCAGCAATATCGAAAGCGAGCTCAAGGAACTTGAAACGCGAATCGAGTCCCGCCGTTCCGAGATGCGGGAAGAGGCACTTGGCAACTACCAGAACATTGGCAAAGCCAACCGGGACATCTCCAATGATCGAGCCGAACTCGGCTCCCTCGAGAACGAGATGATCGCCCTCTACTCCGAGATCGGGCGCTACATCCTGGCTCACCGCCGCGATCCTAACGTCTCAAGCGTGGCCGCCAAGCACCGCAGCCTCACCAACCAGATGTCCGCCCTGCGGGTCTCGATCAACCTGAATAACAGGCTCTCAGGCCGCACAACCGCTGCCTTGGTGAAAAAGAGCTGACTCAGACCGCAGTCGCAGCCCCGCCCAGTCTTTCCAGCAGCAACTGGTGCAGCCCCCCAAAGCCCCCGTTGCTGAGAACAGCCACCACGTCTCCCTCCTCGGCCTCACCCGCCACGCGGGCGGCGATTTCCTCCACCGTGGCAAGATAGCATCCCGTCCCGCCCCGGGTATCGATATCGCGGACGAGTTGCTCGGGATCAAGTCGCTCGTTCACCTCGACCCGGGCCGGGTCCGGCACGGACGGGATGACTGCCCGATCAGCTTTGGCAAGTGCTTCCGCCAACTCGGCATGGAAGATATTGCGCCGCGTCGTGTTGGAGCGGGGCTCAAAGATCACCCAGAGGCGCTGCCCCGGATACCGCTGCCTCATCGCCTGCACGGTTAGGCCGATCGCAGTAGGGTGATGGGCAAAGTCATCGACCACCGTGACACCACGCACTTCCCCCCGAATTTGCTGGCGGCGGGCAATGCCCTGGAAGGAGGAAAAGGCCTCGCGGATCTCCCCGGCATCCAGGCCGGCAAATAATCCGCCAACCACCGCCATGGCCGCATTGCGCACGTTGAATTCCCCAACCATCGGAATGACGTATCGCTCACCCTCCAACGTAAAGCTGCTGCCCTCGGGCTCGTACAGGACGTCCTCGATCCGCAGCTCGCAGTTTTCACCTGTTCCCACCGTGCGCACCGGGCAGGGCGCACCCTGAATAACCTCCTGTACATTCCCATCATCTCCGTTCACCACCGCCACGCCGCGCCGGGGAATAATGTTGAGGAGCCGTCGAAAGGTCAGCTTGATCTCATCCAGGGAGTCGTAGATATCCGCGTGATCGAACTCAATGTTGTTGATCGCAACAAACTCCGGAAGGTAATGCAGAAACTTCGAACGCTTGTCGAAGAAGGCTGTATCGTACTCATCTCCCTCCAGCACGTTGAATTCAGAATCCGTGAAGTGCGCTCCCCGTCCAAGGTTGGCGGGAAGTCCCCCGATCATGTAGCCGGGCTCGCGGCCAGCAGACTGAAGCACCCAGGCCAGCATCGCACTGGTGGTGGTCTTGCCGTGCGTACCTGTCACCACAAAATTCCGTTTTCCCCGCAGGAACTGCTCCTTCAGCACCTCGGGCAGGCTCTGGTAAAGTAGTTTCCGATTGAGGACTTCCTCGGCCTCCTCGTTGCCCCGGCTGATCGCGTTTCCGATAACAACCACCCCGGCATCTTCCGGGACGTTGGACGCACGGTAGCCTTCGATGATCTCCACCCCGCTCTCCTCCAGAAATGTCGACATGGGCGGATATACGCACTCGTCCGAGCCACTGACCGTAATCCCGCGGGCCTTCATGGCCGCCGCCACTGCCCCCATGGCAGTACCACACACGCCGATGAAGTGATAATGGTTCTTCTCAATCATGGCTCATGCCGGCAACCTAGAAACCCGGGGCAGCAACCGTGGCGGTATCCCGTTCCTCCCTTCGGCGCTCGAGAATACGGTCCGCCGTTTCCCGGACCATCTCCTCCAGCAGGTTGCGCAGGTGACTCCCCTTCCTATAATCGGCAGGCGCAATGTGCTTCACCCTGTCTGCGTGCGTGCAGAGCTGGTAGCACTTCAGGAAGCTGCTTCCGGACGGGTCCTGCGGGTTGTAGACCGCAATCGCGTGTCCGCCATTCTTCTTCATGACGGTGAAGCACGGCACGTCGGTGGGGCCGTCTCCCACATACACCATGTTTTCGAAGGGCACCGGACGCAGTTCGGACGGCATGTGGTCGTTCACATCGTCACCGTGCGCAAGCATCCCCTTGTTGATCCGGAAGAGATACTGCGTCTTGGTGGTGTGCGAGATTGTGCGCTTCGGGAAGCTGATCCGGCCCTCCCGGTCTTCTCCGAACTCGCACCCGAACATGGCGGTCATGTGCCTCGCCAGGCTGCTGCCTTCCAGAAGCGCCTTCAACCCCGAAGATACGATATAATGCTCGATGGTAACCCCGGCCGCATGGTGTTCAGGCCGTAGCACTGAGGTCCGGATCTCGTCGAAGAGCTCCGGTAGCCCGGGGTAATAGCTCAACCCCTGGCCCAGTTCGATCAGGCGCTCATTGGTGACTGCATCCATCTGCAGGTAGTCCAGCAGGCACTTCATGTAAGCCAGCTCGCCATCCCACTGCTGCTCTTTGACGAGAGCGTCACAGCGATTCCAGAACTGTTCAGGATCTATCCCGAACTCAGGAAACAAGACATCCTCCTGCATGTAGCTTGGACTCAGCGTCTGGTCGTAGTCGTAGACCAGGGCAATCGTGCTCTGCGGAACCGCCATCGGAAAAATGAGATACGGAAACTTGCAGCCCAGTGCACCCTAAACAAGGAGAACTTGATCAGCCCCCACAGGGAGTGGATTTCTCTAAAGAAGCCTACAACAGGGAGGGCCTGACCCCTTGGCTATCTCGCCCGGGCAGCCTAGTTCCAGCACTCGGTAGCAGGGAGCCGTTCACAGTCCCGGCTGGGAAGGGCCCCGGACTTTTTCCTCCACCCTACTGCACTGCTCAGCTTTCCTGAATGTCGACTTTTGCAACGGATGATCACAGAGCCATTTCGCCGACAATTTTGATTGTTTCGAGAGCTAGGATGGGAGTCCATCACACAATGTTCTCGGGTCGCTTGGTAGGCTCCAGCCAGCGGAATGCCGACCAAGCACCCGCAGGTGCAGTCGCGACGCTGCTCTGTGCCTTTTTCCTGGTCGGACCGGTCCCAGCCCACTCTCAGGAGGCCGACCCACCACCCACCGGGGAGGATCTGCTCAGCATACCCGGGGGTGAAGGACCTGGTGGTGGTGGCGATCCCTTCGCACTCGTCCCGACCATGCCGGAAAACCTGCGTATCACCGGGGACGACTACTCAACCAAGTGGGACTCTGTAAACGAGCTCATCCTCTACCGGGGAGATATGCAATGCCGGACCAACGATGGCATGCAGCTCTTTGCGGACGATATTGCCATCGACCTCAAAGGCAAGTTTGCAAGGTTCACCGGTAATGTGACTGTCTACCAGGGGACTTTCCTCCACCGGGGAGAATCGGCCACCTACTGGTTCGAGGAAGAACGCCTGGAGGCCAATGGCCTGCGCACGGGGATGGATCCCATACTTCTCGAGGCAGGCAAGTTTGACATGGTGCAGGAGGATGGACGAATCCTTTTCGTGGGCGAGGACGCCGGGGTCACTACCCACGACATCAAGGATCCTGCCTTCTGGCTCAAGGCTGGTCGCACCACGGTCATCCCCGACGACAAGGTAATCTTCCGCAACATGAAGCTCTACGCCGGGGACACCCCGGTTTTCTGGCTGCCTTACCTCTCCCAGCCCCTCACCCGGGGACTTGGCTACCACGTCGTTCCAGGCGCACGCTCAAACTGGGGCCCATATCTCCTCAACCAATACGGGATCATGCTGGGGGGGAACAAGGATCCCGCCACCGGGGAGCACAAGGACGCCTGGCTCCTCTCCCAGTGGCGCCTCGACGTTCTCACCAAGCGTGGAGTTGGCGCTGGCGTGAACCTGATGGATACGCGTATTCGCTCCAACACGAACCTGAGCGGGCTCAAGCTCTACTACCTCCACGATTTCAACTCAGGAGAAACCCGCAACGGCATCCCCCGGCAGGACGTCGGAGAACGCCGCTTCCGTGTCCAGTTGCGCCACCGCCTTGAGCTCGGCAACACGATTCCCGGCGGATCGACCCACCTCGACGCCAACCTGACCTTCCTCAGTGACCGGTTTTACCTCGAGGACTTCGAACCCGAAATGTTCCTCATCGAACCTCAACCCGACAATGTCCTCGCCCTCACACACCAGCGGAAGAATAACCTCTTCACCCTCTGGACCCGCCTGCGACCCAACTCGTTCTACCAGTCCGACACCCGTCTCCCGGAACTGGCTGTCGATCAGGTGCGGCATCCCCTCTTCAACTCACCCTTTCTTCACGAGGGGCAATTCGTTCTGGGGATCTACAACGAGCACATTCCCAGCTTCGAGCGGCGCAACCTCAAGGCGGAGGCCGCAGCCCTGCTGCCAGGCGATCCCCGTATCAACGAAATCAACACGATCCTTGCCAAGCACGGCTACACCCGCCTGCATATCTCACAGGAGATATCGCTTCCCATGGTTCTCGATGACTGGCTCAACCTCGTTCCACGAGCGGGCCTGGGCTACACCGGCTACCGGGGTGTCGAGGGACTGGGAAACAACGAGGACCGCAGGCACATCTACGCCGGCGTGGAGGCCTCCATGAAATTCTCCCGAACCTTCCCACATGTGAAGAATGCAACCCTCGGCTTGAACAGCCTGCTGCATATCATACAGCCCTACGCCAGCGCCTCCTGGTTCGCAACGGATGAACTGGACGCCAGCTTTCCCCGCATCGACCGTCTCACGGCAAGCACCAGGCCTCGACCTCTCGGAGTGGGCCGCTTCACGGCCATCGATGACCTCGCAGACTGGAATATCATCCGCCTCGGCACCCGCAACCGCTTCCTTACGAGGCGCGATGGCACTACCCATGAGTGGCTTTCCGTCAATTCCTACTTCGACTGGTTTCAGGAAGACCCCGAATTCGACCGCGAGTTCTCCAACTTCTACAACGAAATCTACTTCAACCCGGTGCCCTGGCTGGAGTTGGGACTCGAAACCCAGTTTCCGCTGCTGAGCGACGTCGGGGATTTCACCGAAGCCGTGGGTCAAATACGTTTCCTGCCCTCGGAAAGTCTCGAGCTCACCCTCCGCCACCGTTTTCTCAATAACCATCCCATTCTGCAGGATTCCATTCACTGTGAATACGAAGTCTACAAGCGCTTCAACGAAGACTGGGGCGCTGGCTTCCGGCACCGATGGGAGTTTGACGACGGCGTTCTTGAGCACCAGCAATACTCCATTCATCGCTCCTTCGATAACTGGATCCTGTCCTTGGGCGTTTTCCACCGCAACAACCGCTACAAGGACGAATTCGGGGCTGTTCTTGGATTCACCCTCCGCGAGTTCCCGGCAATCAACCTGCCCCTGCGAATGGACGCCGAATAGGGATCCTCCGGAAAAACGGCGACCTCCGCCCCGTTCAGGGCGTAGCCGCTCCGGGAACGCCGGGGACGGAATCGGACCCTTCCCCTGCCTGATTCTTGAGAGGTGCCAGCGGAGGAAAACCGCTGCTTCGTATTGCTTCGAAACGCACCACCGCAAAAACCTCGTTAATTTTGTCCAGGACCTCAAGCGCCCGATCCTGCTTGCGATCGCGGTAGATCACCCGCACCCCGGACCGCACCCGGTCTTCACTGACAACCAGCTTGGTCCGCATGTGCGCGAGAGCCTCGCCCTCGGAATCCATTCCCCATCGCTCAACCAGGTTCAGGGCCTCTATGACCGGCATGAGAACCTCATCACTCTTCAGGAGTTTCTCCTCCTTGGCGACCACCTCCCTCATGTTGGTTTCCTCCGAAACCTGCACACGGTAGGTCAGCAGAGACACGCGATCACGGGTCACATACAACCAGCCTATGACAGCTCCCCCTGCCAGCCCGAGGAGCAAGATGATCGCAATGACGACAAGAGCTGGTCTGGACATGGGCATTTTCTATGAAAATCACTCCCGAGGGCCAAGGGAATTTGCTGGATGGGCCGCTTCCCGCCCGCCGGGACAGCCATCCCGCTTGACCTCCCTTATCCGCAGTCCCAATAACCGGCGTCCAGTTTTTCCGATATCTTCCCATGCAATTCCCCGCCACCGACGCCTCCCTCCACACCCTGCCCCACGGCCTTACCGTCATCCTGCAGGAAGACCGGTCTGCCGAGGTTGTCTCCGCCCAGTCCTGGATCGAAACGGGGAGCCAGCACGAGGAACACCTTTCCGGCAGCGGACTCTCTCACCTTCTCGAGCACATGGTGTTCAAGGGCACGAAGTCCTTCACCGGCCCCGAACTCGCCACCAGGGTCAACTCCGCCGGTGGACAGTGGAACGCCTACACCTCCTTTGACCGCACCGTCTACTACATCGACGGTCCCAGCGCCTCGACCGACATTTTCCTCGAGGTTCTCTTTGAACTCACTTTTCTCCCCTCCTTCCCTGAGCAGGATTTCGAAACAGAGCGCGATGTCATCCGCCGCGAGATCGACATGGGCCGGGATGATCCCGATTCCGCTGCCAGCCAGCTCCTTTTCCGCACCTTCTACCAGCGCGACCCCCGGCACCATCCGGTAATCGGCCATCGGGGTCTCTTTGATGACCTGTCCTTCGAGGACATGACCGACTACCACCGCCGCCGCTACCTTCCTTCCAACAGTTTCGTGGTTCTCTCGGGAAAATTCGATCGTACAGCCGTTCTGGAAAAACTGACGAACCTCGCTGCCAGCCTGCCCCCGAGGGCGCTCTCCCCGGTCAACGGGCTGCCGGAACCCCGCCAACTCGGAAGGCGGGAAGCCCGTCGCCCCTTCTCCGTCCCGGTCAGCAAGACGACCCTCGCGTGGCAGATCCCAGGACTCGATCATCCCGATTCACCGGCCCTCGAACTGCTCTCCGGCATACTCGGCGGCGGCCGCTCATCCCACCTCTACCGGCGCCTTCACGAGGAAGAAGGCATCGCTCACCACATTGGAAGCTGGGCCTGGAGCCCCGCCAGCGGACCCGGCATGTTCAGCATCTCAGCGGAGGTCGACCACGAGCAACGTGACCGCCTCGAGGATGCTGTTCTCGCCGAACTTGGCCCGGCCCTCGAGGGAGACCTGCAGGCCTCCCTCCAGAAGGCCCGCCGCCAGGTCTTCGCCCAGCAGTTCAAGATCCTCACCACCGCCTCGGGCCGGGCAAGCGACCTCGCTGGCAACTGGCACGAGGCACGCAACCTCGATTTCACCCGGGACTATCTCGCACTGCTCGACCGGGTTTCCACCGATGACCTCGTGCGGGTGGCCCGTCACTACCTCCGCCCCGACGGCCTGACCGTCGTTTCCCTGGACCCCGCCGAAGCTCCCGCTCCTCCCGCAATCCGTGGATCCGGCAACGCACCGGGGGAAATTACCACCCGAACCCTTGCCAGTGGACTGACCCTTGTCCTGAGACCGGACCCCCGCGTACCCACCGTCCAGTTCCAGGGCGTTTTCCGCACGGGACGCCTGTCCGAATCGCTCGAGAACTGTGGCATCAATCCCCTCCATGCCGCCCTCCTCACAAAGGGCACCAAAAACCGACCCGGTGGCGAATTCGCCCGCGCGGTCGAGTCCCTGGGCGCCAACGTGCGTGCCAGTGCCGGAAACAACACCAGCGTGATTTCCTCCTTCTGCCTCGCACCCGACCTGCCCACTGTCCTCGGCCTCGCCGCCGAGGCGCTCCTCGCCCCCGCCATCCGGGAGAACACCCTTCTGCAGGAGCGGGAAATCCAGCGCGCCGAGATGCTGGAATCCCAGGAGGATCCGCTCAAAACAGCCTTCCGACTCCTGCGTGCCACCCTGTTTGGAGACCAGCATTACGGCCTCCCCCGCCTCGGCAGCGAGCAATCCCTCCAGAATCTCGACCGCGAGACCCTGCTCGATCACCACCGTCGCTTCATAACGCGGCAAAACGGAGTTCTCGCCGTCTTTGGAGATATTGACCCCGGGGCCACCGCCGAGCTCTGTGAGGAAATGTTCGCCTCCCTCCCCGCCGGGGTGTCGGAAGATCCCAGCGTCACCGCACCGCCGACCAGAACCCACCCCGGGGAGGTTTGCGCCCGACTCGCCAAGGAACAGGCTGTCATTACCGTCGGTTTTCCCGGCGCTCACGTGACTTCCGAGGATATCCCCGCCCTTGAACTGATTCACGAATACTGCGGAAACATGGCAGGCCCTCTCTTTACCCGGCTCCGGGATGAACTGGGGCTTGCCTACTACGTGAATGCCACCCAGTTCCACGGGGTAGGGACCGGACTCTTTGCCTTCTATGTCGGCACCTCCCCCGCACAAGCCGACCTCGCCCGTCGCGAACTCCTCCAGCAAATCGATATCCTGTCACAGGAGGGAATTCCCGAAAAGCCCCTCTCCCACTCCAAGACCAGTGTGCTGGCGGGCGATGCTCTCGAGAATCAAAGCAATCATGCAATGGCCCAGGTCTGCGCCCTCAATACCCTTTTCGGCCTCGGGCCCCACCATCATCTCGAGCACGCCGAGCGAATCAAGGCCGTCACCGGTGAGGAGATCCTCGCCGTGGCTCAGAAATACTTCGGCGGCGAACCGGTGATCGCGACCGTCGCTCCACCCCCCGGCACCTGACCTCATTTCCGCGGTTCCGCAGGAAACCGTGGTTCAAAAGGATCCGGGAACGCCTCGCTTTCGGCATCCGACCAGTATAAAGGTCACCCGCACCACGATCATGGAAAACGATCCACGCTTTGCTGAATTCGTCATTCTGCAGGCCCAGAATGCCGGAATGTTTCTCGGACAGGTCGCCAATCCCATCAACGGCCAGCCCGAGGTCAACATCAATGCCGCCCGCTCCGTCCTCGATTCCCTGGAGATGCTGGAACACAAGACCGCCGGTAATCGTAGTCCTGAGGAGGAGAAGCTGCTCCAGACCGCCCTCCTCAATCTACGGTCGCTCTACGCCGAGGTGGAGGCCCGCGATGGATCCGGGGAATCCTGAGAAAAGCCGCCTACGGACTACCTCCACGCACGGGAGAACTACGAACCGGCCTTCGTGCCAGGGGCTCTCACCCCGAACGGGGTGGTACACGATCCCGCTATTGAAACCGGGCTCTCCCTGCGGCATGCTCAAGCCACCAAAGCGCTGGGCATGGCAGAATCCTTTTCGATCCAACACGTCGAGGTGGGCACAGGGCGCCCCCTCTATATTCTCGGCCCCTGTGGACTGGAGAGCGAAGAGTTCGCCTGGGAGATGGCGCGTGCACTGAGCGAAATCTGCACACGCCTCGAAATCCCCTTCCTCTTCAAGGCCTCTTATGACAAGGCCAACCGCACGGCCGTCGATTCCTACCGGGGACCGGGTCTCCAGGAGGGCTGTCGCATCCTCGGCGCGATCGGCAGGGAACTGAGCATTCCCGTCACCACCGACGTGCACACCGCGTCTGAAGCAGCGCTCGCCGCCGAGCACATCGATCTCCTGCAGATTCCCGCCTTCCTCTGCCGCCAAACCGATCTCCTTGAGGCCTGCGCGGCCACGGGACGGGCCGTCAACGTAAAGAAGGGCCAGTTTCTGGCCCCGTGGGATTGCAGGAACATCGCCGACAAGCTCCGCGCCTTCGGCTGCGGGAAATTCCTCATCACGGAGCGGGGCACTACCTTCGGATACAACAACCTGGTCGCTGACATGCGCTCGCTCTACTGGATGCGCGAGGAAGGGATTCCCGTCATCTTCGACGCTACTCATTCCGTCCAGCGCCCCGGCGGACTCGGCGGAACAACCGGAGGCGATGGTGAACTCGCTCCCGTCCTCGCCCGCGCCGCGATGGCAACCGGAGTTGACGGCATTTTCATGGAAACCCACTCGAACCCCGCAGAAGCGCTCTCCGACGGACCCAACCAGGTTCCCCTCGCAGAGATCGAGGCCGTCCTCGTCTCCCTGATGAAGATCCACCAGGCGCTATCCGCATGACCGCTCTCGCCGCGAGCCCGGGGTTCTGATATCCTTCCCGGGCTCTGGAGTTCAGCCGGCCTGCCAGAACGTCCGGTTCCAGAGTTCTCCTCCTCCGCTACTCCGTCCTGCTCTCATGCACATCACTCCGCGCTTCCTCGCCCTCGTCCTCCTTGGGACCGTGCCGGGCTGGCTCTCCGCACAGCGCGTGAAGGAAGGCAAGGAGGCCGACCTCTCCTACGAGAAACTCGGCCCGATCCTGGACAACCTTCCGGCCGGGAGCACCCTGAAGGGGATGCGCGTTCCCGTCTTCAACAAGAAGCGCGAGCGAATGGCTCTTCTCCAGTCCGGGTCGGTCAAGATCATCACACGGCGCGAGCTCACCGGCGAAAAGATCCTGCTCCGTTACTTCCGGAAGGACTCCGTGCTCATGCGCATGAACCTGGGGGCCGCAGACTTTTCGCTCAACACCGGCATCCTGCGCGCCAGACAGGCCATCACACTGGACGGCGAACAGTTACAGGGAAAGGGCTCCGGTGGAATCTTCCATCTCAGCACACGCTCCGGAGTGGTCCGGGGACCAGTCTCCACCCGCTTCACAACTTCCAGTCCCTCTCCCCCGGGAGAAAACGGCAGCGAAGTTCCTGCCGGCGCGGAGGCTCAGGCACCGGACCGGACCAGGGGAACTCCCCCGGGACAAGAGGCCCGGAACAACCCGCTCGCCACCGTCTTCACCGGCCCCGAAGCGCTGACCGCGGCAGAACGGCGTAGAATTGACGCGCTCATTGAATCGCGCAGCAGATCGGTCCTCGCCAACCGTGCTCCCACACGCAACCTCCTGACCCAGAGTCGGCAGTCCAGCAACAAGGCTGATACCGATTTCCTGAGCTTCGCGCAACAGGTCCAGATGCCGCGGAGCAAACTCCTCGCCCGCATCTCCCCCCGGCCGCCGGTTGCCCCTTCACCCACCGAGACGGCCGCAGGCGAAATCCTTGTCACTGCCGGAGGTGGCATGTTTCTGAACCCTGAGCAGGGCCACATCTCCTACCTCCGTGAAATCGAGGTCACCGAATCACGTTTCACCATGAAGGCGGCCGGGCACCTGAAGGTCTTCTTCCCGCCGCAGGATCTCTCCAAGACCATAGCCAGGCCGGAGACCAACCTCGAGAGGGAAGACGGACAGGAGAAAGAAAGCCGCGGACAGCAGGATGGAGAAGCCGCACAGAAAGAGAGCTTCGCCGAGCTCGTCGACCCCTACCTCCTTGTCGCCTCTGGCGGAGTCCGGATTGTTTACACCGATCCAGCTGGAAAAATCCCCCCTCTCCTCGCCACCGGAGAAAGGGCTATCGTGGATCGCCGGAGCGGCGATGTCGTCCTGCAGGGAGGCACCCCGACAATCACGCAGGGACCAAATTCCCTCACTGCTGGAAGTCCCGAGCTCTATCTTCGCCTCTACCAGAACGGGGATTTTTACGCAGAAGAGGGCCCGTGGACTACGGTCGGTGATCTCGCTGCTCTCGACTCCCTGCGACAGAAGGACGAAGAAAAGGCAAGCCGGGAGAAAGCGGACAGGGAGCAGCCCCAAGGCAATTCCCCGGGGAAAAAGGAGGAGCCCCGGCTCATTAAAGCCACCTGCCGGGGCGGCCTCTACTTCGACGCCCGCGAGGGGCACGTCGTCTATCTCAAAGACGTCGAGATACAGCACCCCCGCTTCCGCATCCGGGCCGGAGACGAAATCAAGGTCTTCCTGCACCGCGAGACCGGAGCCGATGACGGGGCCCTGTCCGGTCCGGAAGCCTTCTCCGATGTCGACTACGTCGTGGCAAGCGGAAAGGTCCAGCTCTTCCGCGAAGACCCCGGGGGTGAACGGGCCCCGGTCACTGCAACCGCCCGGCACGTCATTTTCAACGTGGAGAGTGCCGACCTTGTCCTGCAGGATGGCTCGCCCGCCATCGAGCAGGGCAACAACTCGCTGCGAGCCGGCCAGCCTGATCTTTACCTCCGCTTCTACCAGAACGGGAGTCTCTTCGCAGAAAAAGGCCCCTGGACCACCACTGGCGATCTCTCCAACCTTCGCGACCCGCATGATGAGGGAAACAAGGATCAGGGGATTCTCACCATGACCTGCGAAGGCGGACTCTCTTTCGACTCGGAAAAAGGTCACATTGTTTATCTTGGGGAGATCGACGTGCAGGAACCCCGCTTCCGCCTGCGGTGCAACAACAGCCTGCGCATCACCCTGACCGAGCGGGACGACGCCGAGGAAAAACGGCTTGAGGGACCCGAGGCTTTCTCCGACGTGGACAGGATCGTGGCCCTCGGTGAGGTTATCATTACCCGCCTTCCGCAGCCAGACGCCAAGCCGGTGGTTGCCATGTCCGCTGCCGCCACTTATCGCGCTAGTGACGGGATTCTTGCTCTCCGCGGTGGCTATCCCGAGATTCTCCAGGGCAGGAGCTTCTTCAGGGCCCGCGAAAAGGGACTCTACATCCTCTTTTACCCCAACGGCAGCTTCGAACTCGCCCGCGGTGCATGGGACCAATTCTTCGACCTGCAGGAAGGCAACTTTGAGAAACTACGCCGGGAACAGGCGAATTAGGATGGTGCCTCCTGTTTATTCAACTACCCTCGGCTGGAAGCGCGCCGGAATCATGGGGGGCCGCTGGACAAAGACCTGCCGGGCGGCCCGGGATCGGCCCTTCCGGATCGTACACCCCCATCAAACCACCGCCTCCCTTTCCCCAAACGGGGAGCCTTCTCCATAAACCCTTATTCCCGTGGAAGCCGATACCGAACAGCCAGCCCCGGAACCTCCGCAGCGGACCACCTCCATGGACCGTGGCCAGGCTGGGCAACCGCAAGCCCCCGGGGCGGCCCCCGTCCTCAATGTCGAGGGGCTGCGCAAGGTCTACAGTGGACGTCCGGTGGTCGAGAGCGTGAGCCTCACGGTGAGCCCCGGGGAAGTCGTCGGCCTCCTTGGCCCCAATGGGGCCGGCAAGACGACCACCTTCTACATGATCGCAGGGCTTATTCCCCCCGATGCCGGGAGCGTGATGATGGGCGAACGCAATGTCACCCGCCTCCCCATGCACAAACGTGCCCGGCGGGGCCTCGGCTACCTCCCTCAGGAGGAATCCATCTTCCGCAAACTCTCCGTGGAGCAGAATCTCATGGCCGTCCTCGAAACCCGCCGGGATCTCAGCCGCAAGCAGCGCCACACTCGTTGTGGCGAACTTCTCGAGCGCTTCGGAATCGACGGAGTGCGCCGCTCTTCCGCCCTCACTCTCTCGGGGGGTGAAAAGCGCCGCCTTACCATTGCCCGTTCCCTCTGCACAGACCCCAGCCTGCTCATGCTCGACGAACCGTTCAGCGGAGTCGACCCCATCGCGGTCCATGACATCCAGGAGATTATCCTGCAGCTTCGCGACGAGTACGGCCTCGCACTGCTGATTACCGACCACAACGTGCGGGAGACTCTCCAGATTGTCGACCGGGCCTACCTCCTGCTCGAAGGCCGTGTGGTCCTGGAGGGCCCTTCGGAGCAGCTCGCCAACGACCCGGTCGCCCGCCGTCATTACCTTGGGGAAAATTTCTCCATGTAAACAACGACCCTGGCTGAATTCCAAATTGCCCCCTCGCTTCCGTCCCGCTTCCCCGGGCGGGCTGACCGGCTCTTCCTCTGCCGTATCTTTGACCCTTTGCTGGAAGACACGCTTTGCAATGGACCATTTCCTGCCCTATGCTGCAGGGTGCCTTATGGATCATTCCATTAGGTCTGCACCAAAATCCAGAATCCAATGCAAAGCGCAAACCTCGACCCCAAGATCACGATCACCGTCCGCCACGAACAAGCAACCGACTCACTCAAACACCATGCCACCAGCAGGATCGCGGGGCTCCACCTCGATTACCCGAAGATTATCGAGGCCCGGGCCGTCCTGGACGTGCAGGGCAAAAGACACAATGCGGAGATCATCCTCTTCTGCGCCAACCACATCACCATTGATGCATCCTCCGAGACCGGAGACATGTATCGAAGCATCGATGAAACCATCGACAAGATTGCCCGCCGCATGCGAAAATACAAGACGCGGCTCCTGAAGAAACACCGCCCGCGTCCCGAAAATACGATCAAGCACCTTGACGAGAGCATTTATGCCTCCGACTTCCTCGAAACCCATGTGCCCGAGGAAAATCACAAGGAGCTGGGACCAGAGCCCGAGCCCCTGGCCATCCACCGGGAATCCTACCGCCTCCGCACCCTCCTGAAGGAGGAGGCCATCATGGAATTGGAACTCAGTGAACGTCCCTTCGTCCTCTTCAGGAACGCCCGGCGGGATATTCTGCAGATTGTATTCAAGCGCCGTCAGGATGGCGAATACGCCCTGCTTGAACTCGACTCCGCTACGCGGAACTAGGGCAGTCCTCTCGCAAGAGGCAGCACGCTCGGCACCACATGTGAACCCCTGGAGATGCCGCAGGACATGCTCCGCACCCCGGGACATGGCTCTGACCGGTTTCCGGGGCCTCGCGGTCCTGTCCCCGAGAGCTCTCGATGAGCGCCAGCAGTTTCAGGAGCGAGCCGGCGAGGAGCGAAATCGAGGCGGGGCCCTTGGGCCTCCACAAGGCCGGCTGCTGGACCCTCTTCCTGATCGAGCAGGCTACCATGAAAGCCCGGGACGCTCCAGTCCCGACCGCTCCACCCGGTGCAACTGCCCTGCATTTCCCCGAACTACTTGTTAATCTTCCCCATGGACCTGAAATCTGAGATTTAGGATTTCGGATTCTCCCCGGCCCACTACGTTCGGGGCATGCCATCCCGCGTAAAGAAGGTCACCTCCATCAGCGTGGGGCGTTTTTATGAGCGGCACCGGGAAGCGCTCAAACTTCGGCTGGTCGGTGATTCTGAGGACGGGTTCGACCGGACAATCCGCGAACCGGCTCCAAACCGGCCGGGACTCGCCCTGGCAGGCTTCTTCACCTACTTCGCCAACAAGCGGATCCAGGTGATTGGGAACTCTGAAGCCTCCTACCTCAAGAAACTCTCTCCCGCCCTTCGCGCCACGCGCTTCCGCCAACTTTGCGAAAAACGCGTCCCCTGCATGGTGAGCTCGCGGGACCACTCGCTGCCCGACGAACTGCTCGCGATTGCCTCTGAGCACAAACTCACCATTTTCCGAACCCCGATGGTGACGATGAAGTTCCTCAACCTGGCATCCATCCTTCTGGAGCAGGAATTTGCCGAATCCACCTCCCTGCACGGCTGCATGGTCGATTACCGTGGGGTCGGCATTCTCATCATGGGCAGCAGTGGATCTGGAAAGAGCGAGACCGCGATTGGGCTGCTCGAGCGGGGCGGGGCCCTTGTAGCCGATGACATGGTGCGGGTGCGCAGTCATGGCGATGAGCTGATCGCATCCGCTCCGGAACTCGCCCGGGGCTACATCGAGATGCGTGGGATCGGCATCATCAATGCGGCAAACCTCTACGGGCTCTCCGCAATCCGCCCGGAGAAGCGGCTCGACCTGGTGGTCACGCTCAAGGGCGAGAGCGACCTCAACAAGGTCGACCGTCTAGGAGTGCGCCGCAAGGGCCACGTCATTCTGGGACACTCCATTCCACACGTGGAGATCCCGGTCGCGGCGGGACGTGACACCGCTCGGCTGGTTGCGGTGGCCGCCCTCGACCTCCAGCTCCGCCGCCTCGGATACGACATGGCCGACGAGTTCAACCAGAAGCTCCTCGCCAAGATGCAGGCCTCCGACCCCTCTGCCTGAGGATTCGTGCGGCGCCTTCGAACCGAAAGGCCCCTCCGGCCCCATGGCCGGAAGCGCTTAAGATCCGTCCACCTGCAGTAGCCAGGCGGGACGCGGGCAGGGAGGAAACAGTTTCTTCAGGCCCGCCGGGGAATTTTCCCTTCCCACCAGCCCAGCCTGCCGCCTAGAGTTGGCCCGCGAAGACGCCGGCTATGCCCACCAAGGAACTCACCATCTCCAACAAACTCGGAATTCACGCACGGCCAGCGGCCCAATTCGTGAAAACCGCGAGCAAGTTCGAGGCTGATATCCGGGTTCAAAAGGATGGCGAAGAGGTGAACGGTAAGAGCATAATGGGGTTGATGATGCTCGCCGCAGGCCATGGTTCCGTTCTCACAATCGTTACGGAAGGCTCTGATGCCGAGGATGCTCTGACTGAGTTAGAAGATTTGGTGGTTCGGAATTTTGAGGAGCCCGGATAGTCCCGGCACAAAAATTGTCGCCCGGGCCCGTGGCATTGACCGCGCCTCCCCAGCCCTCCAGAATCCCCGAAATGGGCGGAATCAGGAAGGAAGTGGTCTACTCGGGGACTCCCGTGTCCCGAGGGATCGTCTTCGGCCCTGTCCATGTGGTGGCCCGCGGCTTTTCGGCACCCGAGGTCTATCCCATCGCTAATGTGGCCCGCGAACGGGAGCGGTTCGAGGAGGCCCTGCGCCGCACCCGCCAACAGCTCGATGGCCTCCGGGAGCACATGGAATCTCTCTCCGGCAACGAGGAAGGCCGCATCTTCGAGGCCCATATGCTTGTCCTAGAAGACCCCATCGTCCTTGAGGGCGTGCCCACAGCCATCGAAAAGCGCCGCCAGAATGCGGAATACTGCTTCTATGCGGTGATGCAGAACCAACTCGAGTCGATGCGGCGCATTCCAGACCCCTTCCTGCGCGACCGCACCACCGACATCGAGGACGTTTGCCAGCGGGTCCTGCGCAACTTCGACAGCGAGCCTGATGAATCCGCCTCCGAGGCGCCGGAGCATCAACACATCCTGGTCGCCTACGACCTGACCCCTTCTGATACCGCCGCGATGGACCGCCACCAAGTGCTGGGCTTCGCCACCGAACAGGGAAGCGTCACGTCCCATACCGCAATCCTGGCCCGCTCGCTCGGCATTCCCGCCGTGGTAGGTCTCCGCAATGCGGTCTTCAACCTGCACGCCCTGGATCCCTGCATCCTCGACGGATACGAGGGCAAACTTATCTCCAATCCCACCCCTGACACGGTCGCCAGGTACCGGGCACTGGAGGAGCTCCACCAGCAGCGCCGGGCCAAGCTCGACAAACTACGCGATCTCGATGCCGTCACCACCGATGGCCGTGCGATCACCCTCTCGGCAAACATAGAATTTGAACACGAGCTGGACCTGGTGGAGCGCTCGGGCGCAAAGGGGGTCGGGCTCTTCCGGACAGAGTTCTTTCTACTGGAGAGCGAAGAGTGCCCCGACGAAGAGAAGCAGGCCGCACTCTACTCGCGGGTGGCCAGCCGGGTTGCGCCCAGTGAGGTCATATTTCGCACTCTCGACTGCGGGGGAGACAAAGTCCCCGGCGAGCCCCTGAGCGAACCGGAACCAAATCCATTCCTGGGCTGGCGGGGAATCCGCTTCTCTCTTGATCGCAAGGATCTCTTCAAGGAGCAGCTGCGCGCAATTCTGCGGGCGGGTGCATCCGGCCGGGTGGGGCTCATGTTCCCTCTCATCTCGGGTATCGGGGAAGTTCGCGAAGCGAAAAGCCTGCTGGCCGACTGCGTCGAGGAGCTCACCGCGCGGGGCGAGGAGTTCAACCCGGAGATCGCAGTGGGTGCCATGATCGAGGTTCCCTCTGCCGCCATGGTCGCTGCTGACATCGCGGCCGAGGTCGACTTCCTCTCCATTGGAACCAACGATCTCGTGCAATACACCGTGGCAGTCGATCGCGTAAACCCCCGTGTGGCCAAGCTCTACCGCGCGTCTCATCCCGGTGTCATCCGCCTTATCAAGACTGTCATCGACGGCGCATCCCAGCACGACATCTGGACCGGCGTGTGTGGGGAAATGGCGGGTGACCTTGTATTTCTTCCCCTTCTGGTGGGCCTCGGAGTAGACGAGCTCTCAGTTGGCGCACCGCTCGTCCCTACCGTCAAGCAGGCCGTCCGCCTTCTCGATTTTGAAAAGTGCTCGGCGCTCGCCCACAGCTGCCTGCAGGCCTCGGAGACGGGGCAGATCGTGCAACTCTGCAGCGAAGTCGCCCGGGCAACCTACCCTGAATTGCTTCAGCAGGAAGGTGGGGGGGCTACCGCACCTTCTTTCGCTGTCCACCCTTCATGACGATGGTGAAGTGCCCGCCGGTTCGCTTGGCGAGGTCATCCATGTCATCGTGTGCCTTGGGCTGCATCATGGCGACGCAGTTGATCTTGATACCCATGCTCTTGGCCCGGGCCCCAATCTCCTTTGCCCATTTGTCCGAACCCTTGGCGGCGCCATCGGTCATGAAATAAATGACCTGCGGGGGCGGATCCATGTCCAGGGCCATCTGGAGCGGGTTGTCCCAACGCGTACCCCAGACCAGTCGCGTTTCCTTGATCGTCCTGCGGGACTTTGAAAGCTGGCCGTCGGTG
>PBLI01000030.1 GCA_002721695.1 Roseibacillus sp.
GCGTTCGGTCCAATGGTGTAGCTCCGGCCGTTGACCGTGATGGTCCCGGTGCGTAATCCGGTAACCGGACTGGTAATCGGATCGGTAGGGCGTTCAGCAGGAGGGCCGATGAGAGAGCCATTAGAGAGCATCCAGCCAGGTGGGAGAGCTGAGGGAGTTCCGGTAATGTCACCGGATTGGACCCTGAAGAGATCAGCCCTGCTGAGGTCAGCCCCGTTGAGGTTGGCCCCGCGGAGATCAGCCCATCTGAGGTTGGCCTCGCTGAGATCGGCCCCGCTGAGGTCGGCCCCTGCGAGGTCAGCGCCCTTGAGGTAGGCATGAGGTCCGATGAAATAGCCATTAGAGTACATCCAGCCAGCAGGGAGTGCTGATGGCGCATTCCAACTGTAACCGTAGAATTCGACGCCGTAGAGGTTGGCCCCGCTGAGGTCAGCCCCTGAGTCAGCCCCTGAGTGTGGCAAGGACAGTTTGGCATAAGGACCGATGAGAGCGCCGTGAATGAGGGACCAGTCAGCCGGGAGAGCTGATGGAGTTCCGGTAATGTCTTCCCCACTGAACCTGAAGAGGTCGGTCTCGCTAAGGTCAGCTCCATTGAGATTGGCCTGGTACATGGATGCTCCGCTGAGGTCAGCCCCGTTGAGGTCAGCCCCGCTGAGGTTGGCGTGGTAGAAGTAAGCATGGCCGAGGTTGGTCTCGGTGAGGTTCGCCTCGGTGAGGTTGGCCTCGCTGAAGCCGGCCTGGCAGAGGTTGGCCCCACTGAGGTCGGCCCGGAAGAGGTCGGCGTCCCAGAAGGAGGCCTGAAATCCTTCTGCCCCGCTGAGGTCTGCGTATTCGAGATTGGCCCCTTCAAGGTTGGCCCCGCTGAGGTTGGCGCCGCTGAGGTTGGCATTCCTGAGGTTGGTGTAGCTGAGCTTGGCATTCCTGAGGTCGGCCCCGCTGAGATTGGCGTTCGGTCCAATGGTGTAGCTCCGGCCGTTGACCGTGATGGTCCCGGTGCGTAATCCGGTAACCGGACTGGTAATCGGATCGGGAACGAGTTCAGCCAGGGCAGGGAGGGCGGATAGTGCAAAGGCGGCAAAAAGAGCTTGGATCGTTTTCACGATGCCCCAGCCCTACCACGCCACCCGGGGCAGAGGAAGCTCGCCCTCGCACCCTTTTTTCCCACGCCTTGATGAGGGGTGCTAGCTTCCCCCGCCCTCCAGAGAATTCACCTGCTCAAACTACTACGGCCTCGAGCACGATGGGCACGGGATCTCCCGGAGTGTTCAACTAAGCGGGAGGATCTGAAGCTGCAGGATAGAGATGGTGCTCGGCACTGGATTTGGCCCCGTGACTTCATCCGTGGGAAGGATGCACGCTGCCACTGAGTGAACCGAGCATCTGGGCGGAGACTTCGCGCAGGGGTGGCATGGCAGGGCCTGGGTCTGGGGCGAACCTTACGGTGCGTGCTCATTCCTGCCGGACACGCAGGAACAGCTTTGCATTCGTGCTGCTGTCGAAGGTGTAGCTTCCTTCCACACTGGTTCCTTCCGCCACGATGGGATTCTCGAGGACATCGTCCCATTCAAGAAGGTCACTGGAGCTTTCCAGGCGGTAGGTCTGCCCCGGTCTGGTGCTGAAGACAAGACTCACCGAGGTTTCGCCCCCGGTCCGCTCGGCGGACAGAATGGAGAGAGAGGGGATGAATNTGAGGGACCCCGTGAGGGTGTATTCACCAGTGCCATTGCCGAAGGGCTGGTTGACGCGGAGGTAATAGGTCCCTGGGCTCACGCGGGAGGTGATGCGGAAGTTGAGGCCGTTGCCATTGTTGTTCTGGACGAGAAGCGTGCCGGACGAATCAAACAGGGTGCCNAGGGTGTCAGTTTCCCCGGTTGTCTCCAGGACGAGGTGGCTCTCGCTTTCCACCTCGATCCGGAAGAAGTCGAAATCTCCCGGNATATCGAGGGATGCGGTGACAGGATTTTCGAGATCGAGCAGGGAGGCGGTTGCGAGGGTGTTGCCGTGAACGTCCGGATTACCAGCCTGGGTGATAACATGTATCTTCTCCGTGTCACCCTGGATGAACGGGATTTCGGCCTGTCTGGGCTCAGGAGAGGAATTGGGCGCCACCCGGTAGGAAAACACCTGGGTCCCGCTCTGGGTAGCAGACTCACTCACGGTCAGCCAATCCCCGGCCAAGGGAGGCCGGCTCCAGGTCCAGGTAGCCCGCGCATCCACGTCGAGGACGAAGGAGCCGCCCGAGGCGGAAACTGTCCGGGAGTTAGGAGTGATGTCGAGGTTCTCAAGAGTGGGTGTGGCGTCGATCAGGACTACTCCTCTCCCGGTTTTCCCGGTGAGGTCGGCGGCGTTGTAGTGGAACCAGTCCAGGCCAGCCAGGTCGGCTGGAGGAGTGTAGATCAGGTCACTTCGTTCCTNGGTCACAGTTCCCCCTAGCGCGCTCTCGGACTCGAATGCCGAGAGGGCCACGCGTTGGCCGTTGGCGTCATAATCGTTGGCTAGTGGCGAGATCGTGGTTGGAGGAGGAGGATCCCCCGAGTCCCGTCCGGCCACGAGCTTGGCCTGGATCAGGAAATCGCTGCTGCCGGTGCTTTCGTTCAGTCCGTGGATGGCCAGGATGTTCTCCCCCGGGATCAGGGCATCGAGGTGGGTGCTGACATTGAACTCCTCATAACTGATGGCTGCATTGTCAGAGTTGAGCTGGGTTGCCGAGGACAGGTGACTGGGATTTTCCGGCGCGTTGGCAGAGGTGATCTCCCTGCCGTTCAGGTAGGCGATGAACCCGTCGTCGTAGCGCATGTTCAGGATCAACCGGTTCCACTGCGCAAGGTCTTCCGGAACTACCGTGAATGGGATGCGGATGAAGCAACTCGTACGATTCGACATTTCGCTGTTCACGTTGGTCCTGATGAATGAGTTGTAGCNGATGTCGTTGTTNTTGTTGCTGCGCTCGTAACCGACGCCGTTGACTCCCGGCGTCCAGCTTCGGTCATCGTAGGGTTCATTGCCACCATGCCATCTCGCTCCGAGCGCCCGGACNGGGACGAGCACCTTGACCGGGTGATTATCCGAGACAAGAACCGAACCGGTCATGAAGCGCTCGAAGCGCAGGGTGTCCATGNCGGCATAGGGTGGGAGGTCCACCTCGGAAAAGCGTCCTTCCTCCCGGATGATGCCTGCATTGGCCCGTGAGTTGCGATAGTTCAGAATGGAAAAGGCTTCGCTGCCGCTCATCCGGGCCGGCCCGTTCGNGCCCATGATTCCCAGCCCCTCNGGGTTGCCTCCGGCGTTCCTTGGTGAGTTCCAGTTGAATCCGAGNTGNCTGCGGAGGGCGTCGTCGAAATCCCCGGCNGGGCCGCTCTGGACAGCAGAATATCCATTGGTGGTTCCCACCGNNCCGNTCCAGGACCAGCCATTGCGGAATCCTCCACCACCGACCACGACGGCCAGTTGGCGGATTGCATCGGCTTGGTTGCCGTTCCATTCAGTGCGGGCCCGGGTCAGCATGTTGAACCAGCCGGAGGATCCGTTGTAGGGATCTTGAAACGTATCTGTTCTGAGCATGACCCTGCCGAGGTAGGGCCGGATCAGGGCGTCCCTCATGTAAATGGCCCGGATCAGGTTGACCGTGAACTCAACCCGCTCGAGGGCAACGCCCGTCTGCGATCCAATCTGACTGTAGTATGTATTGGATACATCCACCGCGAGGTCGAANCCGTGCATCTGGGCGCCTCCCAGGCCACGCGTGACCGTTGCCCCGGTGGGGAAACCGTAGTCCTCGAATTCTTCGTAGGAAATTGCCTGCGTCCTGCTGACATTTTCTCCCTGGGTGTACCAGGTTCCCCCGCGGGCAAAGAGGATCGCGCCCTTGAATGTTCCGTCGTCCAGTTGAATGCCGCAGGAGATGGCGCCGGGCCGATCATCCACGGAACCCAGGTAGGAGCGTTCGGGAACGGCGGCGATCCGCCGGATTGAGCCCTGGGAATCCTGGAAGCGGAAATCGAATGTGGAGCTGCGCAGGTCCAGGCGCGTGAGCCGCATAGTCAGGGTTTCCTGGCCAAGGGTCACCTCCTGCACGATTTCGTCCGGGGCGGCGTGCAAGATTGGGACGAGCACGGGGAGAAAAAGGCTGAGCAAGGTNGCCCGGAGGGCACTTTGGCGTGGTGAGGAGATTCGGTTCATGGCCTTTATGGTTTCTGGGTGGGCGGGATGGTGTTGAGTTTAATACCACAGCACCGAGCATGCCTGCCCTCCAGATCATGAGCGTGTTTTAGCGCCAAATTGTGTCACGAAGCTGATATTTCCCAACGCACGTAAATGGATGTGGACAGGCGAGCGAGCGCACGCAGGGGCCTGTTCCGCCTGAGTTAAGGAGGGAAACGGCGCGGAGGTTGGAATCGGGGGGCCGGGAGGGCGTTACGCCGGCGTGGGCGGTTTCACATCAAGGTGTGACCGGCTCCCCGTCGCNGAGGGCAGAACCAAGGAGTGGTGCTCGGTACTGGATTTGAACCAGTGACTTCATCCGTGTGAAGGATGCACTCTACCACTGAGTTAACCGAGCNTCCGGGCGCAGATCTAGCGCAGGGGTGGAGGGGTGGCAAGCGTGGATCATTCCTTCGGGTGCCGCCCCTGCGGTTTGCCCTTCTTGATCGCAACCCCCCGCAAAACGATGTCGTCGAAGTAGCCCTTGTCATCGAAGGAGCCGATCCCGACCTGGCCCCAGGTAAAGGTCTTGTCCACGGCAGACTTCACGGGCTTTTCCATGTCGTCAAAGTAGACATCGATCTTTCCGCTCTCCACGTCCCTCACGATCTTGAGGTCGTGAAACTCGCCGTTCTTCCAGGGGATGCCTTCCTTGGAGAGGATGAGGTTCTTCCGGGGAGCATGATTGACGATGAAGATCTGGCTTGAGTTGGGGTCTGGCTTCTCTCCGAGGTGGAGGTAGTAGAAGTGGGAGGGATCCTGGTAATTGAAGAAGAAGCAGAGGTCACGGTGGCCCCGGGAGGTCTGGGTCGTCTGGATCCGGGCAGTGAGAACGAAGGACCCCACGATCTTGTCTTTCAGGAGCGCAATGCTGTGGGGGCTTCGGAAGGGGGGGCGGTATTTGGAGACGCCAAGAAGTTCAAAGACCTGGTTGCCATCTACGGTCGTGAGTTTCCATTTGCTGTCGTCGGTGGTCTGCCAGGCGCTGGCATCCTTGGAGAAATCCTCCCGGTGAACGACAGGGAGTTCCTTCTCCTCGGCAAGGATGGCGGAGGTCAGGGTGGCGAAGATACAAAGTGTGCGCATGAGGTTGTGATGGTTTCCCCTATCACGATGCAGAAGTGACGAGAATCCAAGTTCGAATGAGTGAAACTTATGGGGTTTTCCTGTTTCGAGGAAGCCGCATCGGCTTCCCCGCGCGGGCTGGGAAAGCTCGCAAGGTTGAAAAAAGGCCTCTCATGAGGATTCGCGGGCTTGATCGAGGAGTGCGATCCACTTGCCGACGAACTGACCGCTGTCGTGGTAGGTCCGGCCGCTGATGAGGTTTCCGTCCACCACGCAGGGCTCATCCACGAAGGTGCCGCCGCAGACCTCGAGGTCGAAACGGCACTTCGGGACGGTGGCCATGCGGCGCCCGCGCACGCAGTCGGCGTAGGCGGGGATCTCCACCCCGTGGCAGACGCATCCAACCGGTTTCTCCTCCGCGAAGAAGTGTCTCGTGATGCGGACGAGGTCCTGGTCGTAGCGGATGTATTCCGGGGCCCGTCCCCCGCTGAAGAAGATGCCGAGGTAGTCTTCCTCCCTGATTTCGCTGAAGGCCACGTCCGCCTCGATGGAATATCCTTCCCACTCCTTCGTAATGGTCCACCCCGGCCTGACCTCGTGGAGCACCATCTGGTAGCGCTGTTTTTCAGGAGCGGCGATCACCGGCTCGTAGCCGCCCTCAATCAGGCGGTAATAGGGGTACAGGGTGTCAACGGTTTCAGTGGCGTCTCCGACAATGATGAGGACTTTGGACATGGTGGGTTCAGGATGGGTTCAGATCTTCTGGAGACATTGCTCGAGATAGGCGCGGGAGCGGTTGATTTCAGCGGTCACCCCGGCGGTGGTCCCGAGAATGGGAATTCCGCGGGGGAAGGGATGCATGAAGGGTTCGGTGAAGCCCGAGAAGCTGATTTTCTTCAGTCCGCGGAGAAGGGGCGTGAAATCCAGCTCACCCCGGCCGGGCATCTGGAGGCGCTCCAGCTCGTGGGGTTGTTTCCGGTAGGACCCCTGTCCGTGCTGCTGGCCGTAGAAGAAGGCCACCTTGCTTCCGAGTCCGGCAATGAGCTTGCCCTGCAGTTCGGCATCCTGGGGAAGATGATGAGGTGCGTAGGCGAGTCCGAGGGCAGGGTGAGTCGCCAGTTCGCAGAATATCCTGATTCCGTCCGGGGTGGCGAGGATCTGCCCGCCGTGGTTTTCCACCGCGATGGTCACGCCGTGTTCTCCGGCCGCGTCAGCATGAGGCTTCATCTTTTCGATGAAGCCTGCCACTTCCTTTCGAAGGTCCTCGCCCCGGGCGCGACGGTTACCGCTTGCGCCGCAGACAATGACTCGGCAACCGAACCGCCGGGCAACCGGAAGCTCGGGACCGAGTCCGAACGGTCCCAGCTTATACTGGGTGAGGACCCCGAGTTTCACCCCGTGCCTGGTGAGGAGTTCCTCGAAGGCATCGAGTCCCATGTCAGCCACCTGTTCGCGGTGGTTGGCGTGAGGCCTGGGCCAGATGTCAATGTGTCCCGACCCCGCCTTGCCCACCTCGGGGAGAACCTCGGCGAGGGGGGTGGTCCCATACATCGCGGAGGAAACGAGGTAGTTCAGCCTGAAGGGATCCCTGTTGCCAGCGGCGCGGGCGATTCCGGCCACCCCGGCCACCCCGGAGATTTGGCAGAAGCTGCGTCGTTTCATGCTGAGTGGAATTGTAGGGCCCCTGCTCCGTTTGCCGAGTCCATTGCGCAGGGGGGCTCGAATATGCGGGGAAGGGCATCCGGAAATCGAGGACGAAGGGCTGATATGGTCGAATGACTTGAAATGCTGTCCCACGCAGCCAAGCTCGCACCTTCTCAGCAGTTGATTTCGGAATGGAACCTCTTGGAATGAATGGCCTGGTTGCGGCAGTGGTGACGCCGATGAATGCGGAGGGGGAAATCGATCTCTCCATCGTGCCCGCCATCGTTGACCACCTGGAGCGCAACAAAATCTGCGGGGTCTATATTGCGGGAAGCACCGGCGAAGGCATGTCGCTGACCGACCGGGAGCGTCAGGGCGTGGCGGAAGCATATCTTGAGCACTGCAGGGGGCGCCTGCGCACCGTAGTGCAGGTTGGACACAACAGCATGCGGGCGGCCGCTGCCCTCGCCGCTCATGCGGAGTCCTGTGGAGCGGACGCGATCTCAGCGACCCCGACGGGTTACTTCCAGGCCGAGGGCGAGGAGGGACTGGTGGAAGCCATGGCGGCAATCGCAGGGGCTGCACCGGCCACCCCATTTTACTACTATCATATTCCGGCCCTCTCGGGTGCTTCGATGAACCCGATGCGTTTCACGGAACTTGCGCGGGAGCGTCTCCCCACCTTCTGCGGAATCAAGTACACCGATGCGGGAAGTTCCTACAACCTCCCCTCGCTGCAGAAAGCGGGGCCGGGCCTCGAATTCCTCAGCGGAACGGACGAGGCCTACCTGCAGGCTCTTGCCCAGGGATACCGGGGGGCGGTGGGAAGCACCTACAACTATGCGGCGCCCCTCTACCACCGGGTGCGGGAGTCTTTCGAGGCGGGCGACCTCGAAGAGGCGCGCCGGTGGCAGGGACGGGCCCTGGAGATGTTGGAGGCGATGCTGGGAACCTGCGGGCGAGCCAGCTTGAAGGCCATGATGTCGATGGTTGGAATCGATTGTGGACCATGTCGTCGCCCGATGGAGCCCGCCACTCCTGAACAGATCTCCAGACTCCGCAGCCGGCTGGAAGAGATGGGCTGGTTTGACTGGGTTAACCTCGAAAAATCCGAAGTCTCATGAAGTTCCTTGTTCTTGCCGCAGCCCTCAGTGCCGGCCTGTCCGTTCCGTCCCTCCCTGCCTCAGAGCCAGAAGAAGGGCCGCTGTCCTGGAGTCATCTGCCTGCCTTGCCAGATGAGGAAGGGTTCGCCGGTGCTTTCGCGGGGATCGTCAGTAATAAGAAGACTAAGAAGGACTATCTGGTGGTAGCGGGAGGGGCCAACTTTCCGAAGGGCCGACCGTGGGAGAAGGAAAAGAACCCGGAGAAGATCTATTACGACCTCGCCTTCAAGCTGGAGATGGGAGCTGAGGATGCCAGCTGGGAAAAAATTGAGGGGCCGTTGGGACAGCGAGTGGGTTACGGAATGTCAGTCACTCTTCCAGAGCGAGGTTCAACGCTCTTTATCGGAGGCAAGGAGCAGGCTGCCACTGATGCGGTCTGGGAGGTGACTGCCGACGAATCGGGTAAGCTCACCTTTGCGCCGAGGCTCAAGTATCCCCTTCCCATCGTGGAAGGGGTGGCTGGAGTAGTGGGAGAGACCGTGATCGTGGTGGGGGGAGCGACTAACAGGGAGGGAGGCGGATTCAGGACGGTGCAGGAGGTCTACATGCTCGACACGAGCAAGGGGGACGGCGAGTGGAAGTGGGAGCCGCTTCCCTGGCCGGAGGCCGGGAAGGACGAGATGGCCCGGGGTCGGGTCTATGCGGTTGCTGGAGTGCGGGCTGACCTGTTTTACATGTTCGGAGGGCGTGACTACGCCGGATCCGCCGATCCCGCTCCGGGGAGAGTGCACCAGGAAAAGCTCGATATCCTGTCCGATTGCTATGCGCTTGGCTTGAAGGGCGGAAATCTAGAGTGGAAGCGCCTGAAAGATATGCCACAGGGAATGAGCGCGGCTCCGTCAGCGGCCTTGCCGGTGGGAGTCTCGCACCTGCTCATGCTGGGTGGGGTTTCGGCGGAATACTGGCGGCAGCAGTTTGAGGATCGCCCGGAGTTGAACGGAGCTGGGGATTCGCACCCCGGATTTGAACGTCATCTCTGGGCTTATGATACGATTACGGATACGTGGGCCGCCGCAGGGGAACTTCCAGAGAAGTTGAAAGATGTTCCGGTATCAGTCCCGGTGACTACCCCGGTGGTGGAGTGGAAAAATCGATTCATTGTCCCGACAGGAGAGATCAAGCCGGGAATCCGCTCTCCGCAGGTGCTCATTGCCCAGGTCGAGAAACTCGATTCCCGGCTGGGAATGTTGAACTGGATCGTAGTGGGAGTGTATCTCGCGGGAATGGTGGGAATTGGGTACTGGTTCATGAGGCGGGAGGCATCAGCGACAACGGAGGCCTATTTCCGTGGAGGGCAGAAGATCCCGTTCCTTGTGGCCGGCCTGTCGATCTTCGCGACAATGCTCAGTTCGATCACCTTCATGAGTATTCCGGCNCGGGCCTATGGCGGGGATATCACCTGGNATATTGGTCAGTTGGCCATGCTGGTTCTCATCCCGGTAGTTGTCTTNTTCTACCTGCCGTTCTTCCGTAAACTNGANCTTACCAGCGCCTATCTCTATCTNGAGCGCCGNTTCAANCTGGGGGTGCGTCTTTTTGGAAGTTTCTCCTTCATGTTTGCGCATGTCGGCCGNATTGCGATCGTGCTCTATCTGCCNGCCGTGGCCCTGTCGGCGGTTTCCAATATCAACATCTACGCCGCCATCATCATNATCGGGTTGCTNTGCGTGGTATACACCGTGATGGGAGGNATTGAGGCGGTGGTNTGGACCGATGCGATNCAGGCGGTNGTGTTANTGGGAGGNGCAATCCTTTGCTTTATNCTCGTTGTCACCCGGCTCGATGGGGGGATCGGGGAGCTNTTCTCGATNGCAAANAGCGACTCCAAGTTGCTGCAGAANCTCACCTTCGAATGGAATATCAAGGACGGAACAACGACGGGTCTGGTTATTTTCCTGGCCTTCGGGTTCAACTCCCTGATCCAGTATACCTCAGGTCAGGATGTGGTTCAGCGCTACGTCACGACAAAGGATATCGGAGGCGCGCGTAAGTCGCTCTGGACCACGATGTGGATGTCGGTGATCTTTTCGATGGTCTTCTTCCTGCTGGGAACGGCCCTCTACGCCTTCTACAAGACGCAGCCAGCCTTGTTGAACCCGGCGATGAAGGAGAATGACGGGATCCTTCCCTTTTTCATCATGCAGCAACTCCCGGTGGGGGTGGCAGGTCTCATCATTGCGGCCATTTTCGCGGCCTCGCAGTCTTCGATCTCCAGTTCGCTCAACAGTATTGCGACGGCGTGGACCAAGGACGTGGACAGTCGCCTGGTCCGCCCCGGGGCGAGTGACGAGGAATATCTCCGGGCGGCCAAGTGGGTCGTGATCATCGTAGGTCTCCTGGGAATCGGGGGAGCGGCTCTTGTTGCGGCGGCGAATATCAAGAATGCCTTTGATACATTCATGGGAATTATCGGACTGGCAACGGGATCTCTCGGTGGAATCTTTGCGATGGGGGTTTTCACAAGGAGGGGCAATGGACGGGGTGCCATGATTGGGGCGGTAACCGGGATCGTTGTCGTCGGATTCATCAAGTTTGCGGACAAAATTGGGATAGTAGCCGAGAAAATCCAGGTTGCGGGCATCCTGAATGCCTTCATCGGGTTCACCTCCTGCCTGGTGGTGGGGTATCTCGCGAGTCTGGCGACGGGAGGAGGAACGGAGCAGGGAGANGANNTGTCCATCCACGGGAGGGCTGGNGGATAGACCGGGATGAATCCTCGCCCCGGGGGTGGAAGGTTGGCCGCTGAGATGAAATGAAGGGATACGAGGAGGGGGACCTTGCCGGACTGGCGTCGTTCTACCGGGCGGGCCTGCTGGATGACACCCTGCCATTCTGGTTGCCCCGGGCACTGGACACCACGCACGGAGNGTACCTGACCATGCGGGCAGGGGACGGATCCCTGCTCGATGACGATAAGCCGGTCTGGTTCCAGGGGCGTTTCTCCTGGCTCTTGTCGACCCTGCATCGGACGGTGGAGCCCAGGCCGGAGTGGCTCGANGCNGCCCGGAGCGGAGTCGATTTCCTGCGCGATCACTGTTTTGACGAGGATGATCGGATGTTTTTCCTGGTTTCCCGGGAGGGNAATCCGCTCCGCAAAAGGCGTTATTTTTTCTCCGAGGCATTCGCGGTCATGGCCCTGGCTTCCTACGGGTCGGCCGCGGGTTGCGGCGACTCGATGGAGCAGGCCCGGCAGTTGTTCCGCCTGTGCCTGGAGTATATCGAGGGACGACTTCCGGCGGGCGAGGCCAAGTGGATGGAGGAGCGGCCGACCCGCTCGATCGGGGTCCCCATGATTTTCCTGCAGGTTGCCCAGCAACTGGTGGAGACCGTGGGTGATGAACTGGCTGAGGAGGTNATCGATGAGTTCATCGGGGAGATCCGCCTGTTCGTGGATGACGAGCGGGCATGCGTCTACGAGCAGGTCGCGCCGGATGGGACGCTGAGCGATCACGTGGACGGGCGAACGCTCAATCCGGGACACGCCATCGAGGCGGCATGGTTCNTCCTGCACGAGGCGAAGCGGCGGGGAGGAGACGAAGAGCTTACCGCGCTCGGGTGCCGGATGCTGGATTACATGTGGAAGAGGGGATGGGATGAGGAACACGGCGGGCTGTTCCACTTTGTCGAGGTCCATGGTAATCCGGCCCAGGAATACTGGCACGACATGAAGTTCTGGTGGCCCCATTGCGAGGCCATCATCGCGACCCTGCTGGCCTACCGGATGACCGGGGAAGATCGTTATGCGGAATGGCACCGCCTCGTGCATGAGTATGCCCACCGGGTATTTCCTGATCCGGACAATGGAGAGTGGTTCGGCTACGCGCACCGGGATGGAACGATCTCGAATTCCGCGAAGGGGAATCATTTCAAGGGGCCGTTTCACTTGCCGCGNATGCAGTGGTACTGCTGGCAGTTGGCGCAGGAGATGTAGGGTAACGCGTCCGCAGTCCTTGCCACCGGACCCGTGGTGGAGCAGGATCCTGGCATGCGAGCACCTCTTCTCCTGTTCGTTCTTGGAATGCTGGCGGCGGTGCAGGGAGCNCCGCGCACCAACGTGGTTCTCTTCCTGATTGATGACCTCGGCTGGATGGACCTGGGATGCCAGGGGAGCGGCTTTTACCACACTCCCAANATCGATCGCCTCGCGGCGCATGGTGTTCGCTTTACGGATGCCTATGCGGCCTGTGCCGTATGTACCCCGACCCGGGCGAGTGTGATGACTGGCAAGTATCCGGCGCGCAACCTGATGACGCAGTGGCTGCCCGCCGGACGCTGGAGTGCGAGCAGGAACAGGATGCGTGAAGGTCGGTTCCTGCGGGGCCTGCCGTTGGAGGAGGTAACCCTCGCCGAGGCGCTGAGGGAGGCGGGCTACCGGACCCTGCACGTGGGCAAGTGGCACCTTGGAGGCCCACCGTTTTCGCTTCCCGCCCAGCATGGCTTTGATGTGAATGTGGGCGGCAGCGAGCATGGGGCACCCGGGCACTTCTTTTATCCCTACAAGGGAAGCTGGAAGATCCCCACCACCGGTCAGCCGGTATTGAAGGTCACCCTGCCGGACGGGGAGGAGGGGGAATACCTGACCGACCGGCTCACCGACGAAGCGCTCTCCCTCATCGAGAGGAACAGGGAGAAACCCTTCTTCCTGTATTTCCCCCACTATGCCGTGCATACGCCGCTGCAGGCCAAGAAGGAGATGGTTGCGCGTTATGCGAANGTCCCGAAAGAGCAGCGGCAGGGAAATCCGACCTATGCCGCGATGGTGGAGAGCGTCGATGAAAGTGTGGGACGAGTCATGAGGAAACTNGAGGAGCTTAAGCTGGCAGCCAATACCCTCGTGATCTTCACCTCCGACAACGGTGGGTTTGCTGGTGCCACGAACCACAAGCCCCTCCGGGCGAACAAGGGCTCACACTACGAAGGGGGAATTCGTGTCCCCCTCATCGTGGCGGGAGCCGGGGTCGAGGAGGGNGGGCGCGTGAGCAGCGANCTGGCCATTTCAAATGATCTCTACCCGACGATCCTCGAAATGCTCGGCCTGCCAGCCCGGCCCCACCAGCATGTGGACGGGGTTAGCCTCGGACCGGTCCTGAAGGGTCCGGGCAGGATCGGNCGCAAGACCCTCTACTGGCATTACCCGCATTACAACCGGCACCCGCAGAGCGCCCCGGTCTCCATTATCAGGATGAACAACTGGAAACTGATCGAGTTCCTCGAAGATGGTCGCCGGGAACTTTACGATCTTGATAAGGATATCGGGGAGAGTGAGGATGTGAGGGCGCAGCATCCCGGGCTGGAGGACCAGCTCCTCGCCCAGCTCCGAAAGTGGAGGCAGGCGGTGGGCGCGGAGGTCATGAAGGCGAATCCGGAATACACTGGCAACCGATGAAACGGGTCCTGTTCCTCTGGCTGGCGTTTGTCCTGGCAGCTCTCCCGCTCGGGGCGCTCCCGCAAGGTGCTGCGGGCGACAGGCCCGATGTCCTTTTTATTGCCATCGATGACATGAACGACTGGATCTCGCTCCTNGATCCCACGTCGCCGATCAAGACTCCTAACCTCGAGCGACTGGCGGGCAGGGGAGTGCTCTTCACCCGGGCTTATTGCATCTCGGCGGCTTGCAATCCCTCCCGGGTTGCCCTGCTCAGCGGGTTGCGACCGTCCACCACGGGTGTTTACNGCAACAACGTGGACTGGCGCAGGAAGCTGCCTGGTCGCCGGACCCTCATGCAGCAGTTCATGGAGCATGGCTATGAGGTGAGAGGGGCAGGGAAGATTTTCCACCACAAGGGGAAACACTTCCACGACGAGGCCTCCTTTCACGATTTCCAGGGGATGGCANCGCAGAACATGCCCCCTCGCAAACTCAACCAGGGACCCGGNTACGGATCGCGCAATACGGACTGGGGGGTGTGGCCGGCCGACGAGAAGGACACGATTGATTTNCGCACCGCGGATTACTGCATCGAGGCGCTCTCCAATCCACCAGCGGACAAGCCTCTCTTCCTCGCGTGCGGGATCTTCAAGCCGCACTCGCCCTTCTTTGCGCCTCCGCAATATCACCGTGGGACGGAGGGCATCACGCCCCCGCCACGCAAGACGGATGACTGGCGGGATCTTCCAAGTGGGGCGCAGGCCCTGATGAAGGGTACGAGATGGTTTTGGAACGGGATGATGACCCTGGACCGCCGCCTGCCCGGATCTCTCACCGGCTTCGTGCAGGCCTACGCGGCATGTTGCCGGTTCGCGGATGCACAGGTCGGCCGGGTTCTCACGGCCCTCGATGAAAGTCCGCGCCGGGAGCGAACCATCGTGGTGCTCTGGTCCGACCACGGGTTCCATCTCGGGGAAAAGGATCATATCGAAAAGTTCGCGCTCTGGGAGAAAAGCAATCACGTGCCCTTCATCGTAGTCGTCCCCGAGGGCGTCCAGGCGAAGCTCGGAGGATCGTGGAAAGGATCTCCCGGAGCTCGTTGCGAGCGCCCGGTCGACCTCTCCGTGGTCTACCCGACCCTGCTTGAGCTCTGTCGGTTGCCGTCTGCGAGGTGCGATGGAGTCAGCGTGCTACCCCTGCTGAGGGATCCGGCCAGNGCGTGGGAGCGGCCGGCTCTGATGACCTTCCGGGAAGGGAATCATGCCGTGCGCAGCGAGCGGTGGCGTTATATCCGCTATGCGGACGGCTCGGAGGAGCTCTACGATCATGCGGATGATCCACATGAGTGGCACAACCTGGCGGACAGGACGGGGCTCGCCCCGGTGAAGCAACAGCACCGGAAGTGGATTCCGGCACACGAGGAGTAGCGAAGAGGTTCCCGGAGATCCGGGTGGAGTCGGGGCGGGGATTTTGCGGATTTTCGGCCGGTTCTACGCATTCATTTGCGAGTTCTCCGGTCCGGAGGCGGTCTGGAGGCTCGGATTCAAGGGAAATCCCTCGCTTTTCCGCGGGAATTTTTCAGTCGAAAGGCGTTATCATCGCTGTAGATTAGCCACCAAGATCAAGACTAATACATGAAAGTGAACTTTGAGCGTCGGGAACGGAGCGTCCATTTTACCTCGTCGAGGGGATTCACCCTGCTGGAAATGGTTATTGTGCTCGGGATCATCGGATTGATCCTNGGNACTGCAATTGGACTGAGTGGTGGATTCACGGGTTTTGGCCGCGAGGTGCAGACCAAGAGCAAACTTCAACGCATCAACAGCGCGTTGACGATGTATCGCCACCGGGCCGGGCAGTATCCGTCCAACTCGCAGGGCCTCGCAGCCCTCGTGGAAAAGCCCCAGGATGTGCGAAGCTGGGAGCCTGCCTTCAAGAAACTTCCGAAGGACGGGTGGGACCAGGAATTCGTATACAAATACCCCGGGGAAAAGGACAAGAGCTACCCCGAGGTCATTTCGAAAGGAAAGGATGGCGAGCTAGGTACTGATGACGATCTCAGCAGTCAGGACGAACAGTAGGACCTCCGGGCTTCGAAAGAACCCGAGGGGCCTGACCCTGATCGAGACAGTCCTGGCTCTGGTCATCATCCTGATCGTGATCGGGATTGGTCTGGCGTATCAGTTCGACGCCCGGGACAAGGACCTGCTCCAGAAGGCAGCGGTGAAACTGGAGGCGATGTCCTCCCGGGGACACGCCATGTCCGTGCTGAACCAGAAGCCGTTCTGGCTGCGCATCGAGCACGACAAGGTCGTCCTCGCCGGTGCCGATGTCCGCAGGCNGNTCCCGGAGGAAGGAAATGAGTGGTCCGGCCTGACCCCTGACAGGGAGTATGGAGAGTCGCATGAGGAGATCTACGACACGCTGGCAGCGGGGGAAGCCGCGATTGCCATCCGCCGATGGGGAGCGAAGGAAGATGCCTGGATCCGGCCGGAACCGGGAGAGTCGGTAATCTGGCATTTCCAGAGCACGGGCCTCTGTGAGCCCATTTCGATTCGCGTGGCCAAGGACGAGAGCTACGTCATCATGCACATGAATCCACTGACCGCGCGGGTGGATGACCGGGAGGCGGTATTCGTGCAATGAAAACGGGAACCGCCAGAGCACGTCGGCGCGGAGGATTCATCCTGGCCGAGGTGATGATCGCCCTCACGGTCTTCGCGATGGTGGCGGTATCCTATTCCGTGGCTCTGAATGATATCGCGGACAACCTGCGCGAATTGCGGAGCGAGGCCAAGGTGGCCCGCATCCTGCACAGTGAGCTGGGCCGGTGGGCCTCCCTCCCGCAGATCGAGGAAATGGACGAAGTCTATGATCTCGAGGAAAAACCCGAGTTGCAGATGCAGGTCATCATCCGGCCCCTCGAGGATGTCGTGAGTGAGGATCGTCTGCTCACCGAGAAGGGACGAACCATGCAGCAGATGTTCCACGTCCAGGTCATCGGGACGTGGCGCGAGGACCGGAAGGATCACGAGAGAACGGCCGAAACCTGGCGCTATGCGAGACTTTATCAACAGTAACGGCAGCGCACGAACGGGAGTCGTGCGGCGCAGGCCACGGGGGGTGCTTCTGCTGGAGGCTGTTCTCGCCCTGGCGATTGCCGGCATGCTGCTGGTTTCCATCATGTGGATCGTGGACGGTGCTCTCCAGATGTCGAACGGGATGGCCGATGACGGAAGGCAGCANATGACCCAGGAAGCCTTCATCACCTTTCTGGATCGCAATTTCAACCAGCTCCCCGGAAATGCCGAGATCGATCTGGAGCGACGTGATGCGGGACGTCATTACCTGAGCGATCTGACTTTCCAGAATGTGCCGACCTCCTTCTCGTGGTCGGGGCAGGCCATCTCGGCGGAGGCGGTCCAGATTTCCACGGTGCCCTCGCGGAGTGGCGACCTCGATATCGTGCTTCGCTATTACGAGGAGGCGATCCTGGATGACAGCGACTCCACGGCCAATCTGCAGGCCGAGCCAGTCGCGCAGATTACTCTACTGCGGGACGTCTACTGGTTTGAATGGTGGGCGCGTGACGGGCGGTCCCTGGACTATACCGAGATCTGGGACGTGCGGGGCCGCTTGCCGGTGCAGCTTGAGCTCCGGGTGAAGTTCGACGAGAACTCGGAGGAGATCGTCCATCACTTCTGGATTCCGCCCAAGTTGAACCCGGAGACCGTGATGCGTTCACAGCGCCGGGCGGCACCAACGCAGCGGCAGTCCGGCGGAGGGGGAGCCCGGAGTGAGGGCGACAGGAACACAAGGAATGGAAGCCCGGGTGGAGGCCAGCCCACGCCGCGGGTCACGCGTCCCGGAGGGAATGGTCCACCCCCACCAGGAGGTAAGCGATGAATATTCCAGTGCAAGTGGGATCGTCCATCGGGCAGGGGGCTGTGGGTGTGTGCCGCGTCCGCAGGAAGAGGCGCGGGAGTACGATGGTGGCGGTGTTCTGGCTCATCAGTGTGATGGGCCTCTATGTCTTCACTGCAATCCAGCTGATGGATTATGAGGACCGCATCGTGACGGGCCAGGTGGACGGGGCCCGGGCGGCCCAGATGGCTGAGATGGGAATCGCAGTCGCCTGCAACCCGGTGGTGGAACGGTCGGATTACCTTCTCCTGGAGCAGCAGTTTGGCGCCGGAGTCGGCTTTCTTGCGACCATCGAGTCGGAAGGCTCCCGGTTCAATATCAACGCTCTGCTCATGAACCGGGGTGATGGCGCCGACCCGGACAAGATCCTCCTGCGGGAACTTTTCGCGGAGTGGGGCGCCGAGGAGGATTTCGCCCAGGAACTGGTGGACGCCCTTGTCGACTGGGTCGACGAGAATGAACTGGAGGAGCTCAACGGGGCGGAATACCCCCACTACGAGGGCATGGGTTTTTTCAACCGGCCCTACAACCGGCCCTTTTATTCACTGGATGAGATGCGCCTCGTGCGGGGAATGGAGGAGCTGGAGCGCCTCTATCCCAATTGGCGCGACTGGTTTACGGTCTGGAGCAGTGGGGGCCTCGACGTCAACGAGGCCAGCCCTGAAAAACTCGCCCGGGCGGCCGAGGTGCCGATNGACGACGCCCAATCCATCCGGGATCGCGTCCTCGGGCCGGACATGATCCGGGGNACGGAGGACGACCAGCCTTTTAATAATAGCAGGGAGGTGCTCGATTTGCTAGGGATCCCCGACATCCAGCGGATGATCGTGGAGCCNCGCATCACAGCCAACGACCCTACCACCCGGATTGAATCGACCGGGTGGTCGGGGCAGGGGGACTCGCAGATCAAACGCCGGATCACCCTGATCGTGAGGAATCGGACGGGTCGGCCGTCCATTCTTGAGCGAAAAGTGGAACAAGTACCATGAGTTCGAAGTCCAAAAAGAAAGGCGAGGAAGTGCTCCTCCTGCCAGGCGCCCAGGGGTGGGAGGTCTGGAAGGGCACGTCCGCCAATGGGNTCGCCCTCGCCCTCCGCACGGAAATCACGCGCGTCCTCGATGTCGGNTCGATTCCCTCCGGAGAGCTTGCGATGGCCTTTCCCGTGCGGGACGTGTCGTCCCTTCCCTTCCGGGCACCCACGGGNGATGATGCTCTNCTGAGTGACCTCGCTGACATGCACCTGGAGCGCCTCGGGGTGCGGCCGCCAGTTGATTCCGGAGTCTTGATCGATATCTTCAAGGTGGGNACCCGGGGCGAGGAGAGTCTCGTGGTGCCGATCGTACTCGCTCCTCCGGTCGAGGGTGACCTGCCGAGGCGCTCGCCCGGGAAGTTTGACATTTCAGCCCGGTGCCTGCCCATGCCCGCGGAAGGCGTGCTGGTCTGGCAGGAGCTCGGTCGCTGGGTCTTTGCGCTGGCGGACGAGAGCGAGGCCCTCCACTTCCAGGCCCTGGCTTCTCCCGCGCTGGGAGAGGACACCGGGCGCGAGATCCGGTTGACGCTTTCTCAGTTGCAGATGCAGGGTCTCATTGAGGCGCCGCCGCGGCACTGTTTCGTCTGGGTCAGCGAAGGTGAAGCTGCCCCGGGACCGGAAGAACTGGAGCAGCTGGCGGCGGGATTTGGTGGAACGGCTACCGTCGCGGCCAAGCCTGCCCCGGTCGTTCCGGCGCGAGTGAGCCAGTTGCTTCCGGCGGATGTGCGTGCAGAGNGGGTGGCGCGCCGGAAGAGGCAGCAAATGATTCTTGGGGTGGCNGCTCTCGCGCTGGCTTACCTCGGCCTCATCGCCTTNCTGGGAGTGACGCTTTCAAAGGCCCGTGAAGAGGCGGCCACGAACACGGCGTCCTACGAGAGAATTGCCCCTGAAGCGAGCATCGGACTGGATCACCAGCAGAAGTGGGTAGAGCTTCAGCCCATCGTGGAGCAGGATCACAACCCGGTGGAACTNCTCTACCTCTGCATGCTGGCACGGGATGGGGAGGAAGGGTTGCGGCTCGACCGGGCCGATATCTTCAATCAGCTCCAGGTGGACTCCGAGGGCAAATTGACTCTCATCCGTGATGTGCGTCTGCAGGGGCAGGCTGATGAGTTGCGGCAAGCGACCGCCTTTGATGAAGCGCTCAAGAGGGAGAGTGGCTTTGCGACTTACTTATGGAGTTGTCCTCCTCCACAGGAGAAAGGGGACAAATGGGGCTTTAATTACGAAGCAAGACTGCGCCGTGCAGAAGACGAGGACTAGCTATGAGTGATCGCGAAAAAAGACTGGTTATCGNCCTGATCGTCCTGGNGTTCCTGGGGCTCAANGCGGGTGCNCTCAAGCTCTGGTATCTTCCGCAGCTCACGGATGCGAAGGAGACATCCAAGAAGATGATCAACGAGAGGAATAAGGCGATGAACGCCATCTTCGAGCAGGAAGACAAGCAGGACGAGATTGCCTGGCTCAATCGCAGCGAGCGGGAGAAGTCCTGGCAGAAGGCAGTGGCAGACCTCGAAGCCCTGGCGAGCAGGGAAGCCCAGCGCAGGGGGTTGACCCTGAAACGCAAGGCAAAGCCCCTGACNGCGATTGAACACAAGGAACTCTACTTCGATCGCGCGGCGATAGAAATCGAGGTGACGGGACGGGAGCAGATCCTGTTCCAGTGGCTCGACCGCCTCAATTCCCCCTCCGATCTCCGGGCGGTTACCACGCTGCGGATCAATCCNAAGAAAGGCGACAATACGATGGTCGATTGCCTGGTGGTGCTCGAACAATGGTTCGTTCCCCCGCCGAAGGAGGCTCCGGAGCTCCCGGAGAACCGTGCCTGATTCAGTAAGAAGCTCATGCCCAGCAGATTTCCAGCNATGATGAAACCAGTCCGATNCCTGAGCGCGCTCCTGGCCGTCTCCTTNCTGGCCGCGGCAGTNCTTCCNGGTCTAGCCGAGATNCCNAGGAAGAAGCCGCTGACCCGCTACACTCAGCTCTGGACCAAGTCCGCTTTCACGGTTCCGCCCGAACCGCCGGAGGTTGAAGTCGAGGAGGAGAATCCCCTCGACGAATATACCCTTGCGGGAGCCGGCAAGTTGAAAGGGGGCTGGTTCGTCGTGCTCATGCACAAGAAGGACCGGGAGCGGATACGNTTGTCCCCCGGGAAGGCCAGTGAGAAAGGCTTCGAGGTNGTAAATGTTGAACGCGGCAAGAGTTACATGGATACCAAGGTCGAGATCAAGACGCGCAGTGGCAAGACGGGCACGGTGGAGTATGACAAGAAGTTCATCGTTCTCAGGAAGGCCACGCCGAAAGCACCGGTGAAGGGCGCCAAGCCGGCCGCGCGTCCGACCAACGGACGGCCCGCCACCCCGCCGGTCCCGGGACGGAGCACAAAACCGTCCAACGCCCGCCCGCCGTCCCCGACCAAACCGCGCGTCCGCCGTATCCCCAGCCCACCCAGTCGCTAGGCCCCTCCCATCACACCACTTTCCGACTTCAGATTCATGAGACCCAAGATCTTACTCAGCCTGCTCGCCCTCGCGACCCCCGTGCTTGGAAATCCTCCGGCNCCACCCGCCCCGGGGAACCCGGCTGCGCCTGCTCCCGCGGCGGCCCCGGCACCTGCCCCGGAGAACCCGGCTGCGCCTGCTCCCGCGGCGGTCCCGGCACCTGACCCGGAGAACCCGGCTGCGCCTGCTCCGGCGGCGGCCCCGGCACCTGCCCCGGAGAACCCGGCTGCGCCTGCTCCCGCGGCAGCACCGGCACTTCCCGGCCTGGTGCCCCCGGCACCTGGCGTGCCCGGAAATCCTGATCCCGTGGATCCCCTCCCCGGGGGGCTTCCCGTGGCAGCTCCGAATGTTCCCAACCCGAACCTGGAGACCGAACTTAACTTCGCAAACCTGGACGGGCAGAGTATTGCAGAATTGTATCACCAGTACACCGGCAAGAAGGTCCTCGTGAGCCAGGAGGCTGCCACGGGCGAAGTCTCCTTCATCGTCCCGGGCCAGCTGACCTACGCCGAGGCGGCCAAGATCATCGAGAAGCGCCTCGTGATGGAGGGCTTTTCGCTCATCCCTGACGACGACGATCCCAGTTTCGTGAAGCTGGTGTTGAGCGGCTCGCAGGGCAGTGGAGACAAGGCCTCAGGTCCTCCGGTGGGGGATACGATTGCTGAACTGGAGTCGAAGGTGAGCGCGGATGGGTTCGTGACCTATGTGATGGCCCTGCAATACCTCAAGCCGGACGACGCCCTGCGCGCCTTCCAGTCGGTTGTCCAGCAGTTCGGATCGGCAGGTACGGTAGCCGCCATTCCCAATGCCGGGTCGGTCGTGATTTCCGGGAACCTCCCCCTCGTCCGCATGCTGGTCGAGTTGAAGGAGCGTATCGACGTGCCTTCCGCGCAGGTTGGAACCAAGTTCGTGGAGGTCACCTACGCCGATGTGGAGGATCTCTCCGACCGGCTCAACGAAATCTTCAACAACCAGAGGCAAAGCAACGCCTCGGCCGGCGTGCGCCGGACAAGCACGGCCGCCACCACGCCAGCCAATGCCGCCAACCCGGCCGCTCCACCGCTGCCCAACAGCCCGGCTGCCCGGGGCGGGACACCCTCGGCCTCGGGAGAGGATACCCCCATCAACATCATTCCCCAGCCCCGGACGAGCCGCATCTTCCTGATGGGGCGGCCGGTGGACATTATTTTCGTGGAGGGTTTGATTGCCGATTTTGACGCGCCCAGCTCCAAGCGGAACTTCCTGCGCAAGAAGCTGCGCTACCTGCCGGTCACCGAGTTTATCCCGGTGGCTGCGGATGCCCTTGAGCGTACTCTCGAAACCTCCGTGGCAGGGGGTGGTGCCCGACGGAGCCCGACCGGCACCACCGGGCGAAACAACAGCCTGACCAGCCGGAACAACCTCTCGGTAAACAACCGGAGTAACGCGGGAGCAGGGGGTATCGGCGGGACTGGTGGGGGCTCCCGGGCCCAGCTTGCCCAGCAGGATATCCAGACCGCACCCGAGTCGATCCTTATCGGCAAGACCCTCCTCGTGGGGGACAATATTTCAAACAGCATCGTGGTGAATGGTCCCCCGCACCACATCGAGATCGTGGAAGACCTCGTCGCGGAGCTCGACCAGGCCTCCGAGCAGGTGGCCATCACGGCGGTGTTCGCCCGCTATGACCTGGGCAAGGATCGCAGCTTTGGCCTGGACCTCGCCCGCCTCCTCGATGGGAACAGTGATTTCCGCGGAGCCTTCCAGAACCGTAACGGNGTTCCCTCGGTGATTGATCCTGATACCTTGATCGACTTCAGTACTCTTCTNNGNGCGCAGNNTGCTGCCGGAGCCGGACTCTCGGCATATGCTGTGGTGGGGGACAATTTCGGGTTGTTCGTGAACGCGCTGGAGTCCAACCGGAACTTCACCGCNATTTCCCGNCCCACCATCTTCACGACCAACAACGGGATCGCAAGGATCAGCTCCGGATCACGGATCGCGGTGCCGACCAGTACGTTCCAGGGGGGCACCCAGACCGGGTTCTCGACCAATGTGGAGTTCCGGGACATCGTGCTCGAACTGGAAGTGCGCCCCCTGGTGAATTCGGGAGACGAGGTCACCCTTGAGATCTCGCTGNTGCGCGACAATATCGGGGACAATCGCACTATCCAGGGCTTCGGCGATGTGCCCGATATCGACACGGATGAGATTTCCACCCGGGTGACCGTGCCCAACCGTTCGACGATCGTGCTGGGTGGCCTGATCACGGAGTCCGATACGCGGAGCGGTTCGGGCATACCCTTCCTGAGCACAATTCCCTTCCTCGGCAAGTTCCTCGGGCGAAACAGCAAGGACATCCAGCGCGAGGAGCTGGTCATTCTCATCCACCCCTCGATCCTGAACAGCGAGTCCGAGGTCCAGNGGTTCCAGCAGCATTANGATTCCGGCAGCAAGGTGGCTCCCCGGGCCCGGGCCTCGGTCCAGCCCCAGGGAGTCCTGCCTGCNCGAGGAGCCTACCAGCCAAACCAGGGGACGCGACCGGCCAGTAACCCGAATGCGGGTGCCGGGCGGGCTGTCCCGGTGAAGGAAAAGAGGGCGGCCTCCCAGGGGGGCGCACTCATGGTTTCTCCGGTTCAGAGGGCCATGCAGAACAGGCGCCGCCGCTAGCCCGNGCGAGGTTGAATTCACTGGCCTGCGTGCCGGACCGGGACTAGGTTTCCCGATCCAAAGGGGCGCTTGCCATGCCGGGCGGAAGCCGCTTCAGTAGCGCCCCACCGATTCCCCATCGATATGGCCGAACAACTCGTAGAAGAAACCCACCCCACCGAANTTGGCGTTGCCGACCTGCCCAAGAACCTTGCGGATCTCGTCCTGAAAGCGGANGCAGCGATTGAGCAGGACAATCTCGGNTATGCCGTGAAACTGTTCATCTCCGTGCTGAAGGTGGAACCCGGGTTTGTGGAGGGTCGCAAGAAGCTGCGGGCTGCGGAGATGAAGATTTTTGGTGGACCGAAGAAGAAGGGGCTCTTNGGTGGGGGTGGTGCCGGAAAACTGAAGGGTAAGGCCAAGAAGGATCCTNTCGGTGTCCTGGACGATATCGAGAAGGAGCTNGAGAAGGATCCCTACAATGCGGCCCTCAACGAATTACTCCATGACGCAGCCTTCAGTGTGAACCTCCTCGANACGGCGGCCTTCGCCCTNGAGACCATCCGGAAGGCGACCCCNGAAAATACCAAGCTGNTGCACAAGCTGGCCCAGTTCTACGAAAACCGCGACATGCCCGAGGAGGCGGCGGGGGTTTACAAGGANATNGTCAAGGTGGACCCNACTGATACCGATGCGGTCAAGGGAGAGAAGGACATGACNGCCCGGGCGTCCATGGCGCGGAGCCAGGATGCATCNGGCGCCCTCGTGAAAAAGGACGACGAGGAGGCCCTTGAGCTGGAGAAGGCTTCCCGGGCGGCGATGACTGCTGATCAACTCGAGGAAAAGCGTGATCAGCTCGTGCTGGAATACAACGAGGANGTCAACAACTTCGAAGTGGTCAAGCAGCTCGCTGCGATCTACGAGCAGATGGAGGATTGGGAAATGGCCCACCAGATGTTTGAATGGGCCCACACCCTCTCTGCTGGTGATGCGGCCCTCAAGATGAAGGCCAACAACATGAAGGACCGGGCAGGGGAAGAGCAGGTGCGGGACCTGGAAGCCCGGGTTGCCGAGAATCCTGATGACGANGAGGCCCGCGCGGCCCTCGAGGAATACCAGCAGACCCGGGTNGCGGCCCAGGTGGACGAGCGNCGCAAGCGGGTAGAACAGAACCCGACCGATCCGCAACTGCGCTACGACCTCGGNCAGGCTCTTTACCATGCCGGGGAATTCAGCGATGCCATCCCCCACCTCCAGCAGGCCACGCGCAACCNGCATATCCGGACCCGCGTCCTCCTGCTCCTCGGTCGTACCTTCGATGCCAAGGGCATGAGCGACATGGCCATCAAGCAGCTCACGGATGCCAATTCCGAGCTTACCGTNATGGANAAGACGAAGAAGGAGATTCTCTACGAGCTCGGTCTCATCCAGGAGAAGGTCGAGAATGCGGAGGAGGCTCTCGGGTGCTTCAAGCAGATCTACGAGGTGGACTACGGCTATCGCGACGTGGCCCAGCGGGTGGAGTCATCCTACGCGAGTTAGGGCTCGCAGGCTTTACGGGTGTNCTGGAACGCTCCNNGGGGNGTNNTTCTCAGAACTGGTCCATNGCGTCCACACAGAACCGGGACCAGGACTCGAGTGAGTGGTAGAGTTCGCCGCGGAGCTCTTCCGTGGTTCGGAACTGGAGCTCGGCCAGCGCTTCCTCGCGGGCGCTCACATCCTCATCGGCAAGCTCAAAAAGGTGGACGACCCCGAGGTGGACCTGCCCGACCGCATTGCTGTCGTCGTTGAGAAGAGCNACGATACGCTGGTCGGGNTGGGCGGGAAGAACCAGTTCNTCCTCGATTTCGCGCTCCACCCCCGCCATGTAGGTGGCGTGTCCAAGAGGATCTCCGCGTTCGTCGACGGGGTTGATGTGGCCGCCGATCCCGAGAGAGCCTTGAGCGTGCAGGCGGCTCTCTCCGCCCGACTTGCCCCGCACGTAGTGCAGGTAGCGATCNCGNTGGCGGAAGAGGGCGTAGGGAATGAGTTGCTTGTGGGAGGGGTCTTCCTCCGCAGCCTCCCGGTCCATGAAGAAGTTGTTGGATGGGTCGAGGAGCGAGGGNANGTAGTGCCCGGTTTCGGTGGTGAACCCCTGGAAGGAGCCGAGGTCGTCGAGGAGGCTCCGTGAAACGACCAGGATCTGCTCGCCGTTGTACTTGGACATGGCACAGGCTGGGCTGGAAGCGCCGGGGAGCGGAATGCCAAACTTCGTCCCGTGCTGGGAACAGGTGTGAAGAACCGCTTATCCCGCCGCGGCGGTGTCCTCGTGTCGGACGANGCGGACGATTTTGCTGTCGTCGTCACCGGAGGCCCANACGTGGCGCAGNAAATCGGCGGGGTGGAGCCCGTGTTCGCGAAGGAACTTTCGATCNCCCCCGCAGCAGAACATGAGGTCCGGGTGAAGNTCGCCCCTCAGTTTGGCCCGGGCCTTCGCAATGATGCGTGGCAGGTAGGCAATGTTGTCGAGCGTGTCGGCGAAGGANGGGATGTCGTCCCGGGTGATTTCAGTCTNACTGCGGGTTCCATCCTGGACCACGAGGAGATAGTCGCGACGGACGGCGGCGATGAGAAGGGCACTGCTCGGAGCAGGATCCTGTTCATCTACGTGGTCTTCGACGAAGTCGAAGAGTTCACGAGGCTTGCATCCTATTTCGTGCAGGAATCGCAGGTCGTCCTCGCTGTAGTAGCGGTTGAAGTCGGCGTCGCCTCCGCGGTAGCGTTCGACACAGCGATCGAACAGATCCATGAATNTCTCGTTCCAAGTCATGCGCGCAGGAACTTGATTCCGCATCGGGGTGGCTGTCAACCGCGGGAGGAGGGAATGTGAATGCCCNNGGGGCCTCAGGGGGCGGTCGTCTCTTCCAGNATGCGCTGGTAGGCGGACCGGGCGTGGGCGTAGGCGTTCTCGGCATCCTTCATTTCGTCGGCNCCGATGAACTTCTTCTTCTGNTTCCAGCAGTCGTTGACCCCACGGAGACACCACTCGGCACTCCGTCTCGAGGCCCGCACGGGTTTTCCAGCCACCGTGACCCAGATCGGGTTGGTGTGAGAGGAGGGCAGGATCCGGGCGGCGACCCACGAGCTTTCCTTCACCGGAAGAGTGAACTCAAGATCCTGCATGCGGCCGTCCGCGACAAGTGGTTTCCGTGCGACGGGTGTGCCATTCACGACGATCTCTACCTCAACGTTTCGCGAGTCTCCCAAACGTGCCCGTTCGATGTGCCAGTAGGGTTTCTGCTCGTATGGAAGGTTGCGAAGGCCGGGAANTGGNGCTTCGGAAAGAAGAGCAGCGGCTTTCACCCTTGCGGTGACGGTTCCCGGTGCGTCGAGGNGCAGGGTGCTGTCTCCCAGGCCCATCTCCACANCCTCNACTTTGAAGTCGATCAGGTGTGAGCGCCCGTCGCCGACATAGTTNCGGCCCTTCCGGATGCCCTCACACCAGGCGTCGAAGGTGAGCTTGCCATCCAGCCTGACGTAGGAACGGCCGAGGCCGACNCTCTCACCATAGATGCAGGGAAAGTCCGTCTCGCCGCTGACCCGTGTGCGGAATCCACAGTTCAGCGTGTGATACCAGATGTTGAGCTCCCACACGTAGGGAGTGTCGACCATGGANAGGAAATCGATGGCGGGAACCTGNTTTCCCTCAGGTCCTTCGACGGTGTGGGTGACATCCACAATGTATTCGTTTGCTCCGATTCCGTCGAAGGGGGCTGGGTTGTAGTTGGGTAATGCGTTGCCGGGAACGGCAAGACCCCAACCCGAGTGCGCCGAGCCTGTGAGGGCTCCCTGTTTCTTTGCCCAGCGAAGGGTGGTCAGGCAGAGCTTGGGCCAGTGNTGTTTTGAATCGCCTCCCGGATACATCTGATCCTTGAGCCGCAGCAGGCAAAGATGGCCACTCTGGTGGCATCCAAATCCGGAAACCTCAATATCGTAGCGAAGAAGGTAGGGATACTTCGAAACCTTGTCGTCCTTCCCGGTAAAGAATTGCTTCTGGTAGTCGAAGCAGGGGCCCCAGGTCAGGTTGCAGCCCACCTTGAGGTCCTCCCCCAGGATGTGGCGCATCATGTCGGGAGCATGCACCCCCTTGGTGGGATTGGTGTAGTGNGCGCAGCCGGCGGCNTGGATGTGGTGATCCCCGGACCACCACCCCCTCAGGGAGGGGTCGATCCAGCGCTTGATTCGAAACGANAGTTTCCCGGTGTCCTCGTTGATCTCAACGTTGCGGACCTGCACGAGCGACTCGGGGCCCCGGTAATTCCTGATGCTGTAGCTCCCGCCGGGCAGGNGGATTGATTCACCATTCGCCCGGTAAATCTGCGGATGGAAGGCGAAGTCTGGNGCAGANCGCTTCGATTGGGAGGGGTAGACCCGTCCCTGGGCGTCACGAATCTCNAAGGCTGCAGTGGTGGGGTTGCCNTTCTCATCGAGGACCTCGAGTTTGACCTCATGGGCGGGCAGGCAGGTGAAGAGGAAGTCTGCTTCATTGCGGAAGCCGAGGTCCTGAGTGCCCTGGCCCACGTCGAACTGAAGTTTGGCTTCACGCTTTCCACGGTCNCGGCTGTAGAGAGAGATGAGGCGGTATTCCAGTTCCAGTCCACCGAGCGTTGCGGTCAGCGGTTGCTTGTCGAAGGTGGAAAGGTCGAGCCAGCGATCCCGGAGGTCCTCCTTCGGAGAGTCATGCATGCTGCGGGCGTTGGGGCTCATCGCGCGCAGGGGNGCGGTGACNCCCGCCTCGTTGTTGACCTTGATGAGGAAGACGGTCCANCCGCCTTCCACGAGGANCGGCCTTGCAGGACCAGGGGTAACCTTTACCCGTGACTCGGGGTTGATGGTGATNCCGACAAGGCAAAGAGGATCGAGGATNGACTGGATGCCNGCCGCGACCTCGGAGGNGTCTTCCGCACTCATTGCCTTGGCGAGCGCCTGCTGGCGGGCGGGAGTGAGTGGATTTCCCACGAANTCGAGAGCCTGGCTCAGCCGTTTGCACTGTGCGATGAGAGGTTGAGCTTCCACCGTCTCGACCGGGGCCAGGGTGGATGCGAGCAGGCTCCGCCCGGTGAAGAGGAGCAGGAGAGCTGGGAGAAGGAATCTTGGAACCATGACGGAAGGCAGCTTGTCAGCTGTGATTTCACCCGGCCGATGGAAGTTTCACAAGGTGATTCCAGTTCCCTGCTCAGGAGCCAGAGAGCCGTTTGAGCACACCTTCACGGAACTCGGGGTTTTCCCGCAGCGTCTCAGTGACGGCTCGCAAGGCGGCGAGAGTGGCGCGTGAGACGTGGTGTTCCATGCCTTCCACATCACGGTAGATGGTTTCCTCGTCGATATCGAAGAGGCGCAGAAACTCAGTCAGGAGCCTGTGCCGGTCGATGATNGCGCGGGCGATGCGCTCCCCCTCGGCCGTGAGGACCGTGCCACGGTATTTCTCATGTTTGACGAAGCCCTCGGAATCGAGGCGTTGGAGCATGTTGGTCACGCTAGCCTGTGAAATCCCNAGGCGCTTCGAAATATCGACCGGCCTGGCGTATCCCTTCTCGTCGATCAGATGNAGNATCTGCTCGAGGTAATCGTCCATNGCGACNCTGCCGCTGGTGCGGGGAGACCGGGAATCCACGACGCGGATCCTAGGTGCGATTGCTGCTGGGCGCACGGAATTAAACGTCAATTCNGGCCCGGCACTTGCTTTCCCGGTGGGAGAGAGGAGGATTCCGCCAAGGGTGCAATCTTGGTGTAGAGATCCCTGTTAGAGGCCTGAAATTCCGCTTTCAGCTTCACATTCAGGTGGGCGAGGTCGAGCAATTCCCATCCGGTGAAGCTCCAGGCCCCGTCCAGTCCATCGTGGACGAAACCGAGAAGGAGATGATGTGCGTTTTCNGTGACTTTGGACGGACCNGAGCCGAGCTTGTAGTAAAAACTTCGCAGGGTCGAGNCTCGGCTTTTGTCCTCATAGAGCTTTGGGTCGAGGTAGGCAACGGTCCCGGANTCTACATGCTCGATACGGAGATCGGGGTAACCCGCCCTTTGTGGCGCCCCTTCNGTGGTTANTGGAACGGTGCAAAAGAGGTCGGGGTGGCTGTCGATGTGCTCACGGAGAGTCTCCTCGAAGAAGCGGGACCCNTCGTTGATGCGGCGCAGGCTGCGGATGGGGGAGGCTTNGGCGCTATGGACGCCCCGGGCGTGTTCGGCTCCCGACTGGATCGCCTNGAGGATGATCGCTCCCGCCGGAGACTGGGTGTCGAAGGGGAGAACGGAAGCGCCGCTTACCCCTTCCACCACGGTTGGGAAGGAAAAGTAACGGTCGTCCAGGTTCTGTNNCCTGANGGTCCTGATGAGGGTGGTGTCATCCTGGGCTTCGCTCGCAGGTGGGAGGCCCTCCTTCAGGGCAGCCACCTTGCGCTCGGCCTCCTTNCGNCTCGCAAANCGGCCGAGCTCGAAGGAGCCAAAGGCGACGAGGAAAAGCACTCCGGGAGTGATGAGAAAGAGCCGCTCGCGGGTAGTCATGGGCGGGCAGCATCTCCGGGAATAGCGGGAGAGGCAAGGCGGGTCATCCGGGACAAATCGACGTGTCAGGGTGTCGCAGAGATCGAGCCAGATTGTCTTGCCAGAGTAAAAAACTCCTGAATTTNCCGGGATCCTGCANTGGCGCGCAGACTGCGATAGGAGTGGCATGGGCATGGATAAACTTACTCTCAAACTTCAGGAAGCGCTTCAGGNGGGNCAGAGGCTGGCCACCAAGTCAGCCCATGCGGAACTTAACAGTGCGCATGTCCTTCTCGAACTTCTCCAGCAGGAAGGAGGGGTTGCAGTTCCGATCCTCGAAAAGGCGGGGGCGGATCTTTCAGTCCTCAAGGCCANGACGATGTCCGCACTGGACCGGNAGCCCAGGCAGCGGGGGGCAGGCGCACAGCCTCAGATCAGCAATGGGCTGCGGTCAGCCCTCGACTCGGCCGAGGAGGCCAGGATGAAGCTGGATGATGANTNCCTGAGCGTGGAGCATTTCCTGCTGGGATCCGTNGCAGCAGGAGCCACGGCGGGGCNGCTCCTTGAAGAGGCCGGGGTCACCAGCAACGCACTGGACGAGGCGCTGCAGGAAGTAAGGGGAAGCCAGAAGGTGGACGATGANTTTCCCGAAGGTAAATACCAGGCCCTTGAGAAATACGGNACNGACCTGACTGCGCTGGCCCGGTCCGGGAGGATTGACCCGGTCATCGGGCGGGACGAGGAAATCCGGCGCATACTCCAGGTGCTTTCCCGGCGGACAAAGAACAATCCGGTTCTCATCGGGGAGCCNGGGACAGGGAAGACTGCGATCGTGGAGGGAATGGCCCGCCGNATCGTGAGTGGGGATGTCCCCGATTCCATGAAGGGAAAACGCGTCATNGCGATGGATCTGGGCAGCATGATCGCAGGGGCGAAATATCGGGGAGAATTCGAAGACCGCCTCAAGGCGTTCCTCGGGGAGGTGACCGNGGCGAAGGGTGAAATCGTACTCTTNATCGATGAGCTTCATACCATAGTCGGGGCGGGCGCCAGTGAAGGNGCGATCGATGCCTCCAATTTGCTCAAGCCCCAGCTGGCCCGCGGGGAGCTGCNTACCATCGGGGCCACTACCCTCGATGAATATCGGAAGTATATTGAAAAGGATGCGGCACTTGAGCGACGCTTTCAGCCGGTGAGGGTGGAGGAACCCTCGGTAGAGGATACCGTTGCCATCCTGCGTGGCCTCAGGGACCGCTACGAGCTACACCACGGGGTTCGTATCAAGGATGGCGCGCTGGTCGCTGCAGCGGGTATGAGTGACCGCTACATTGCGGATCGGTTCCTGCCTGACAAGGCGGTGGACCTGGTGGACGAGGCCGCCTCCCGGCTCAAGATCGAACTGGATTCCATGCCTGATGAAATCGATCATCTTGAGCGCCAGGTGATGCAGCTTGAGATGGAGCGCCAGGCGCTGGAAAAGGAAAAGGATCCCGCCAGCTCGACGCGTCTGGAGAAGGTCGTTGAGGAAATGGGTAATTTGAACGAGCAGTCGGCTGGATTGATGGCGCAGTGGCGCAGCGAAAAGGAGATCATTGACGAGGTCCGGAGCTTTCAGGAGCGCATTGACCAGGTCAAGACGGAGGCGGACCAGGCGAAGCGCATCGGTGATCTGGCACGGGCCTCGGAATTGACCTACGGGGCGCTGCCAGAGGCGCAGAAAAACCTTGCGGAGGCGCAGGCACGGCTGTCGGGGCTGCAGTCCCGAGGACGACTCCTCAAAGAGGAGGTCACCGAGGAAGATGTTGCCAAGGTAGTGGCCTCATGGACTGGAATCCCGGTAGATCGCCTGCAGGAGGGGGAGCGGTCCAAATTGGTCAGGATGGAGAAACGCCTGGGCGAGCGCGTGATTGGTCAGCGCACTGCCATCGATGCAGTATCAAACGCGGTCCGGCGAGCCCGGGCAGGCCTTCAGGATGAGAACCGCCCAATCGGCTCCTTTCTCTTTCTTGGACCGACTGGCGTTGGCAAGACCGAGCTCTCCAAGGCGCTTGCGGAGTTCCTTTTCGACGACGAGGGTTCAATGGTGCGCATCGACATGTCGGAGTACATGGAGAAGCACAGCGTGGCCCGGTTGATCGGGGCTCCTCCAGGATACGTTGGTTACGAAGAAGGCGGGCAGCTGAGTGAGCACGTGCGGCTGAAACCCTACTCGGTGGTCCTCTTCGACGAGATCGAGAAGGCCCACTCTGACATCTTCAATGTTCTGCTCCAGGTTCTTGATGACGGACGGATCACCGATGGACGAGGTCGCACAGTGGATTTCCGGAATACTGTCCTCATCATGACCTCGAATATCGGAAGCGAGTTTCTTGCGGACCCGGCTGGCGCGAGGGAACGGGAAGCCGGGGTCCTGAAATCCCTCCAGGGGCACTTCCGTCCGGAGTTTCTCAACCGGGTGGACGAGACCGTGATTTTTGATCGACTTGACCGCGAGGAGCTGGGGCAGATTGTCAGCCTCCAGCTGGAGCGGGTGCGTTCGCGCCTGGAGGGACGGGGCCTTGACCTGCTCATCCACCCGGATGTCCGGGAATTCATTGCAGAGCAGGGATACGATCCGGGCTACGGGGCACGGCCCCTCAAGCGTGCGATCCAGAAGTCGCTTCTTGATCCCCTGAGTCTTGACGTGCTGAAGGGCCTCTTCGGGGAGGGAGATGTGATTGAGGCCCGGATGGAAGGCGGGAAGATCCTCTTCCACCGGGCTGTTTCACAGGCGGCATAGGACTGCAGGTTCTCGAGACTCCGGTTGAGGGTGGCAATCCGGGGGGAAGCTACTCAGAAAACTGGTGAGTCGAGAACGACACCCTGCAGGACGATGGAGCGGTCGCCAAAATGGGCCGTGCATCCGGGGAGCCCGTCCCGAGCGCGGTGCAGGTCGCTGAGGTGCGGGGGCAGACCAGGGGTAATACCAATGAGCGTAAAAAGGAGGGTGGGGTTTCCCTTCCATGTGAGGATGAGTTCAAGCCCGTCCTGGGGGATCCCCCGGAACCGGAGCCACTGTCGGTTGGAACGGTCAACTTTTGGAACAGGCAGGTCTCTGCCCAGCGCGGAGATATTGTGCAGTCCCTGGCCTTTGCCCATGCCGATGACGATTTCCTGCGAGGGCAGCGTCGGGATGAGGCGGATCTTGGCGCTCTGCGATTCTCCCTCGTTGTTCCAGTCAAGCAGCTCAAATTCCGGAACCGGAAGGTTGGCCCTTGGGGATTCGTAGACTGGTCCGGGCAAGTCGTAGAATAGACTGCCGCTGTCCGGAGCCTCGATGAATCCGTCGGTGAGCTCGGCTGGTAAGGATCCCTCCCAGGGAGAAATTGCGAGACGCCCGCTTTCCTGGTCGATCTCCTCGAGGTAGGTAAGAGAGATCTGCTGGGGGCAGAATTCCGTGAATGGAGGAGACTTCAGGGCAAGGCCTCCTGCCGCCAGTGTCCCGAGGAACAGGAGGAGCGCCACCCGGCGCAGGGTTGCCCGTGGCAGGGGAGCGAGGAGGGGGACGACCGGGAGCAGCAGAATGGCGACCAGCGCTGCGAGAAGGGGAGATGCGATGGAGAGCCCGAGAGCGTCGGGCAGTTGTCTGAAATATGGGGCGCTGAGGATGACCGTGATGAGGCCGACGAGGAGGCAGGCGGTGGGCAGGATCCTGGAGTCTCTCCGTCTTCCGGTCAGGAGAAAGAGCGAGGCGAAGGTCGCTGCAAAGGCGGGAATGAGGAGAAGGTAGGAAAATCCGGTGCTCACCAGACTCAGCGCGAGAGCCCCTGCCGCAAGGGCGAGGCCATGCTGGAAAAAGAGAAGAACCGGGCGGGGCCGGATGAAGTGTACGGTAAGGAATACTCCCATGGCCGATGCGAGGGAAGGAACGAGGAGGTCCCAGTGCATGGCGGCAGGCCAGGGAGTGGACGTTCCGCCCAGGGCCTGCAGGGCCACGGCCGAGAGCCACCCCGAAACCGTGCCGACCATCAGGCAGAGAATCCAGCAGGAGAGTCCCTGGGAAAGCTCAAGAACACGCCAGCGCCGTTCCGAGCAAATGCGCAGGAAGGGGAGGGCCATGGCCAGCAGAATGGCGCAGGAAAACCAAGTGCTCCAGCTTGCGGGCCAGGACAGGATGAAGCTGGCGGCCAGATCAGTGTAGACTGCGTCTTCGTCGGAAGAAGCCTCCTCCCAGTCTGAGTTCAGGAGTTGGCGAACTATTGCGAGGGCGTTATCGCCGTGGTGTTGCAAGCTGCGCTGGTCGAGGTTCGCGAGATTGTCAAGGGGGGTGTGATAGTGCTTGGGTCGGCCGATGTAGGCGAAGTTGATGCCATCCAGCCCACGCTGCATGAAGACGGTGAGATCCGAGGAATTGGGCATCTTGCGATAGACCGACACGTAGGCCGAGCTACTCATCGGCCGCGGCAGGGCGCGGGCAACCTGGTCCACGATCCAGAGGTTGCCCTGCGAGGTTTCAAACATGAGACTGCCACCGGTGGAGCCCCGGGCCTCGAAGTTCACAACGAGGCCGACCCGGTCGGCCATCTCGTTGAAGCGAGAGAAACCGCGTGCTCCGTCGAGACCGAGTTCCTCACCGTCGGTGAAGAGCAGGATAACAGGGCGCGGGAGGGGCCGCTCTTCCAGAAGAATCCTGGCCACCTCGAGGAGGGCTGCAACCGCTGCCCCGTCGTCACTGGCGCCGGGACCCGCCGGCACGGAATCGTAGTGGCAGGAGAGGAGAATGGCCGGCAAATCGGGATTGGAAGAAGGGAGCTCAGCGACCAGGTTGCGGGCGAGGACCAGGCTGGTTGTTGATCCCCGTCCGGCGGAGACCCAGTGGTCGTTCTCCTCGGGATCAAGACCGAGCTCCTTGAGCTGGCGCCGCAAACGAAGGCGGAAGCGTTCATTGGCAGGGGACCCGATCGGGTGCGGCTGGTTGTCCGGAAGAAGGTCCTCGAGGCGCTGGTAGGCTCGCGCAGCTGAGAAGATGTCGGATGGGGCGTCAGCAGCTACGACTGCCGGAGGTTCGTAACGTTGCACGACAACAAGGCCAGCGGCGACCAGGAGGACGAGGACCGTCAGGAACGGGATCGACCCGGCGGGCCGGTCGGCTTGTGTCCGGTCAGCTGGTTGGGGGGGCATGAACGGTTCGTATCGTTGCGTGCCTGGAAGAGAGCGTCGATGAGGATTTTTTTTTAGAATACCGCAACCGGTCGTCAAAACTCTCCTTCGGCCTTGTCGCATTCCGGGGCCCTGTCCATGCTGCTCAAAATTTGCCACATGTGCCCATGACCTTCCGCCGCGTCTCCCGTCTCTCCCTGCTGGCTTCCTTCTTTTCACTTCTTCTCGCCCGGACAGCAGGCGCGGAGGAAGAACAGACCGTGGGCGAGAAGATCGACAGCGGGATGAAGCCGATATCAGAATTTATTTCGGATATCATCTTTTTCAAGGTTCCGTTCACGGAGGTGCCCGCGGTCCTGGTCATGCTGGCCGTAACGGCTCTTTTCCTGAGCGTTTATTTTCGATTCATCAATCTACGCGCCTTCGGCCTCGCTCTCCGCACGGTCCGCGGAAGATACTCCACCAAGGATGACCCCGGGCGAATTTCACATTTCCAAGCGCTCGCCACGGCCCTTTCAGGCACGGTTGGTCTTGGCAACATCGCCGGGGTCGCTCTCGCGATAGGGATCGGAGGCCCGGGCGCGGTCCTGTGGATGATCGTGATGGGCTTCCTGGGGATGACCTCCAAGTTCGTCGAGTGCACCCTTGGGGTCAAATACCGCAAGGTGGGGGCGGACGGAGCGGTCCAGGGAGGTGGCATGTTCTATCTTCGTGACGGGCTGAAAGAGAAGGGGCTGGGTGGCCTGGGAATGATCCTGGCCGTCATTTTCGCGGTAGCCTGTATTGGAGGAGCCCTGGGTGCGGGAAACATGTTCCAGATCAACCAGGCGCATGCCCAGGTTTCGGAGACATTCAATATTTTCCAGGATGAGAACTCGGCCTGGATGTTCGGAGCTCTCGTGGCTGTCCTCGTCGGGGCCGTGATCATCGGTGGGATCGTATGGATTGCCCGGGTCACGGAGTTCCTTGTGCCCATCATGTGCGCGATCTACATCGCCGCGTGCGTCATCGTGCTCATTACTCATGCTGGTGATGTGCCGGGTGCGCTCGGGACAATCGTCAAGGAGGCTTTTGCGCCCAGTGCGGCGGCAGGGGGGGCAGCGGGTGGCTTCATCGTGGCCCTGATTCAGGGAATCAGGCGCGGGGTGTTCTCGAATGAAGCGGGCGTGGGCTCGGCGGCCATCGCACATTCGGCGGTGAAGACCCGAAAGCCAGCCAGTGAGGGCGTAGTCGCCCTGCTGGAGCCCTTCGTGGACACGGTCGTGGTGTGCACCATGACGGCCCTGGTAATCGTGGTGACCGGGATGTGGAAGGTTAATGCGGACGTGGCGGGTGACTCGGTCACCCTGAGAAAGGGGCCGGACTCCAACGCGCTGGAGCTGGTCGACTACAACCGGGGACAGATGCTCAAGGTTCAGGAGAAGTGGCAGAGGGTGACGTCCGTGGCCTCCGGCAAGGCCGGCTGGATTGTTGCGGGTTCGGTGAGCGAGCTGGAGGACGAGAAAGGTGTCCACGCGGCCGGAGAAGATGGTGCGGTCATCCGGGTAGCTCCGGGGTCTAAGGAGGAGGTTGAGAAACTTGGAGAAGGCGGCAAGGTGACCGTGGAGACCGAAAGGCCCAGCGGTGAGGACGGGAAAGGAAATTCCCGCGTGGTGGTGTGGGCCAAGGTGAGCAATCCTGAGACCGGAGAGTCCGGGTGGGTTCGCCTGAAGGATCTCACCGAGCGAGGCGGAACGAGTGGGGGGATTTGGCTGACTTCACAGGCCTTCAAGGGGGTCATCGGCTGGTTTCCGATGGTGCTTGCCGTGGCGGTCTTTCTCTTCGCGTTTTCCACCATGATCACTTGGTCTTATTACGGCGAGCAGGCCCTCGGGTTCCTGACTGGGGGGAACCGGGCGGTCGCGCTGGGCTACAAGGTGCTGTTCTGCCTCTGCGTGGTGATCGGATCGGCAGCTTCCCTGGGGAATATCCTCAACCTTTCTGATGCGCTCTTCTTCGCGATGGTGATCCCGAATCTGATAGGTCTCTATATCCTCCTCCCGGTGGTGAAACGCGAATTACAGAAATTCAGGGAGCATGCTGCCGAGATCGATGGCAAGAATTCCGTTGGAGAGTAAGATGGCACCATGCCGCGCGAGTATACCTTACAGCGTCCGACCAACGACGGACCCTCCGGCATCGATTATGCGGAGGAGCTGAACGATCAGCAACTGGCAGCCGTAGCGTCTCCCCCAGGCCCGGTGCTCGTGATTGCGGGAGCGGGCTCAGGAAAGACCCGGACACTCACCTACCGGGTGGCCTATCTCCTGGACAGGGGGGTCGAGCCCCGCAATATCCTTCTCCTCACGTTTACCAACAAGGCGTCCAAGGAGATGCTTGAACGGGTGCGGGACCTCGTGCCCCGCGACATCAGCGAGATGTGGGGTGGGACCTTCCACTCGGTGGGTAACCGCATCCTGCGCCGGCACGCTGAAGAGATCGGGTTCACCAAATCGTTTTCGATCATGGATCGCGATGACCAGAAGGCACTCATGAACCTGGTCATAGCGGATTGTGAGATCGACACTTCGGTAAGGCGTTTTCCCAAGCCCGACGTTCTCATCTCCATCTTCAGCCTGATCGAGAATACCGGGGCAGCCCTGGGGGATCTCCTTGAGGCGCGTTACCCCTACTTCGAGGAGTGGTCCGGGGAGATTGCCCGGGTTGAGGAGCGTTACCGGCAGAGGAAACGCCAGATCAACTCGATGGATTTCGACGACCTGCTGGTGCTCACCCTGCAACTCCTCCAGCAGAACGAGGAGCTGCGCGACCTCTACCGGAAACGCTTTCAGTATGTCCTCGTAGACGAGTTTCAGGACACCAACCATGTGCAGAGTGAGCTGGTGGATCTCCTGGTTGGTGAGCAACAGAGTCTCATGGTGGTGGGCGATGACGCCCAGTCGATCTATTCNTGGAGGGGGGCCGACATGGAGAATATCCTGAGCTTTCCCGAGCGGTATCCGGAGGCGGAAGTGTATCGTATCGAGAAGAACTACCGGAGTGTGCCGGAGATTCTCGATCTTTCCAACGCAGCCATCAGGGCGAACCGCCACCGCTTCGAGAAGGAGTTGCAGGCCGCACGAGAAGGAGGGGTGACGATGCCGGCCCTTGTGCCCCTGGAGGACCCCAACGCACAGGCTCACTTCGTGGCACAGCGGATCCTTGAATTGCGTGATGAAGGGGTCGAACTTGAGGAAATCGCGGTCCTCTACCGGGCGCATCACCAGAGCATGACGCTGCAGNTGGAGTTGCGGAACCGGGGCATTCCCTTCCAGATNACCAGTGGCCTGCGTTTCTTCGAGCAGGCTCATATCAAGGACGTTGCTGCCTTCCTACGCTTCGTGACCAACCGGAGGGACGAGGTCAGCTTCAAGCGCATGGTCAGTCTCCTGCCCGGGATCGGGGGAAAGAATGCCGACAAGCTCTGGCGGTGCTGGGTCGCGACGGAGTGGGCCATGGCGGAAGAACCGCCAGCCTGTTTTTCTGAGGTTCTGGAGGAGCTGCCGGTTCCCAAGAAGTCAACGGTCCACTGGGAACAACTCGGCCATACCCTGGATGAACTGGTCTGCGAGGAAGGGTTCGCCCGACCTGCCGAGATGATCTTCAGTGTCCTTGAGGGCGTTTACGACGAGGTCATGAGGGAGTCCTTTGATAACTACGAAAACCGGCGTTCCGATCTTGAGGAATTGATGAGCTATGCCGACCGCTTCGACGACATCCTGGAATGTCTCGGTCAGCTCTCGCTCATGTCGGCTGTGGATGGTGACCCCAGCGGCAGCAAGGCGGAAATGGACAGGGAGCAGGTNATTCTGTCATCCGTTCATCAGGCCAAGGGACTGGAGTGGAAGGTTGTTTTCGTAATTTCCCTGACGGATGGAATGTTTCCCAATGGCCGGGTTCTCGATGCGGATGACGAGTACATGCTGGAGGAAGAACGTCGCCTTTTTTACGTTGCGATCACGCGGGCAAGGGATGAACTCTACCTCACCTATCCCCAGATCAATCCGAAGAGCTACACCGGCGACGTGATCCAGCGACCCTCGCGCTTNCTGGATGATTGTCCNCAGGAATTGCTGGAGGAATGGCAGGTTGCNGCTGAATGGTGATGAAGCTACNGGAGGCCGTAGCCCTGTCCTAGCAGCTCCGCCCTCCNTTCGGAAGGGACTCGGTTGAACCGGAGAGATCCTCCATTACACCCCGGGCCCGGGGCCAGGCTGCTACAGCCTCGAAAATGATCCAGAGCTGGAGGGCAATGGTGGCGAGGCCGAGGGCGGCAAGGAGCCACTGGGATCCCTTGACGAATGTCACGACGTTCATCGACATCGCGACCCCGGGCAGGATGAGCATGAAGACGGTGGGGATGACGATGAACCAGACGGGGAGGGCACGACGCCAGAGCCAGAAGGCNATGACGAGGAAGGCNAGTCCGGCGAGNAGCTGGTTGGTGGCACCGAAGAGAGGCCAGAGGATCAGGCCNCCCTTGCCGGCCGAGTCGAGAGTCCAGGCCGCACCAGGTGGGGGAAGGGCGGCGAGGGCACCGGCGAGAATAATGGCAAAGATAGTCGCTCCGTGCTTGTTGGTAAGAATGGAGAGGGGATGACTGGAAGTTGCAGACGCTTTCCTTGGAACGAAGGTGGAAGCCAGTTCCTGCACCACGTAACGTTGCAAGCGGCAGGCGGTGTCGAGGGTGGTTGCGGCGAAGGACGCGACGAAGACTCCCATGAGGGCGATGGCAAAGGGAGCCGAAAGTCCGAGGGCGATCAGGAAGTTCGCGGACCCTTCGACGAAAGCCCCGACCTTGGCGCCCAGTCCCTTGGCTGCTCCCCAGGAATCATAGCGGTCGAAATAAGCTGCTGAGCCAGTCAGTTGCTCTCCACNACCAAGGGCGCCAGCACCGAGACCGAGACCAGCGACGCAGGCAAGGATGACGAGGGTGGCAAGGAATCCCTCGGTGAGCATTGATCCATAGCCCACGAACTGGGCATCTGATTCACACTTCACCTGCTTGGAGGATGTTCCCGACGAGACGAGACAGTGGAACCCTGAGATTGCTCCGCAGGCGATGGTAATGAAGAGGAAGGGGAANATCCAAGGAGCTCCTTCNGGAGCNGCCCGGAAGGCTGGGGCCACGATCTCAAGGCTCTGGCGGTCGCCTCCGGGGGTGATGGGAGCCCCTCCGATGACTCCTGCCACCACGAGNCCAATCACGATGAGCCCGAGAGCCGAGATGAGCTGGAGCGAGTTGATGAAGTCGCGAGGCTGAAGAAGGGTCCAGACTGGCAGGACGGATGCAATGTAGGAATAAAGNAGAAGGATTGCCACCCACGCAATGGTCGGGATTCCGTCGATCACTCCGGGTTTGCCTCCGAGCAGCTGGTTGAAGGCCCCGAGAATGCCCGCGTTTCCGTAGAAGATCGCGAGATACATCAGGCCCAGCGTGATGATCGAGGGGATCAGAATGTTGACGCCCCGNCGGTGCAAATAGACGCCGATCAAAACGGCGAGAGGGATCTGGATGAGGCAGGGGAAAATAGACTGCGGNTACAGATCCCANACGCTGGCAATCACCAGTCCGAAGATGGCCAGAACGATGGTCAGGGCCAGGAAAAGNACGGAGAGAAAGAGAAGGCGGGTACGTTTNCTCAGGACTCTTCCCGCAATATCCCCCACGGTCTGGCCCCGGTTGCGGATCGAGACCACGAGAGCTCCGAAATCNTGGACGGCACCTATGAGAATTGATCCGAAGAGAACCCAGAGGAGAGCCGGAACCCAGCCCCAGATGACNGCCAGCGCAGGACCGACGATCGGTCCGGTCCCTGCAATGCTGGTAAAGTGATGGCCGAAGATGACGCCCTTGCGAGTTGGAACATAATCGTTACCGTCCTCCATTTCGATTGAAGGGACCCGGGCTGCAGGGTCGAGCCTGAAGATCTTGCGTGCCAGAAACCTGCCGTAGGTGTGGTAAGCCACCAGGTAGAGGACAAGGGCGCCCAGTGCGATGGCGAGGGTCTGCATGGGGAGAAGGTTATAGGGCGAAGTGGGAACAGTCGACAGACGAATACACTCCGTTCGGAGACTACCTACACATCTGGATCTGCAGCGGAGAGGGCCTCGAAAACCGGGTCAGGGACGTAGCGGCGCACGGTTTCCTGCCATCCATCGGGACCAATCAGGCCCTTGACCATGCTTGAACTGAGTTCCGCGATATCCCGGGGAGGCATCAGGAAAACCGTGTTTATTTCGGGAGCGAGATCGGCATTGATGTGGCGCATTACCCGCTCGTATTCGTAATCGTCGGCCGTGCGGACTCCACGCAGGATGTATGCTGCGTTCTGCTCCTTGGCGTAGTCAACGAGGTAGCGGTTGTTGAAGTGAGCGATGGTTAGGCGCTCGCAGGAGGGGACGGATGCCCTGAGGAGATTGAGCCTTTCCTCTACCGTGAAGCTGTAGCGCTTTTCAGGATTGGTGCCAATCGCAACGATCAGACGATCAAAGAGCTCCAGCCCCCGCTGGATCATCCAAAGGTGCCCGTTGGTGGGAGGGTCGAAGCTCCCGGCGTAGACGGCAATGTGCATGGGTTTCTACACGCCGCAAGGGCGGAACTAAGCGTTACGCCGGATGATGGCACTACGTTTGAGGATCTTGATCCACTCGGCGTAGCGGGCGGAACGTTTCTCGATCTCAACCTCGTTGCGCATCCGTTCCCGCATTTCCTTGTCGAACGGGGGAGGCGGTCCATGGATGATTTTCTCCACCTTTACGATCGTGAAGCCAAGCCTGTCCTTGATGGGCCCCATGATGGTGCCTTCCGGGCCCTCAAAGATGATGTCCGCGAAGCCGACCTCGAGGTCAGAGCGCGTCGTGTTTTCCCAGAGCCCTCCCTTTGCGGCAAACGCGCCGGAGGAGTGGGCCTGGGCGGTGGCGGCAAAGTCGCCCCCCTCCTTTACCTCAGTGGCCAGTTTCTCGGCGAGGGCAAGCTGGTCTTCCGCGGTTGCAATGGGGTTGTTGCGGTCGATGGCGGGAATGTAGATCTTGCGGAAGGTGATACTGTCCCTGGTGCGGTCCCGCAGCACGCTGGCGCGTTCCTCGTAGCGTTTCTTCATTTCTGCTGCCGTGGCCGGGGCCACGTCCTTGAACTTCTCGCTCTTGAAAGCCTGGACGAGCATCTTTTCCTTCTGGGATTTTTCAAATTCCCGGCGGGTCATCTTTGAGGCGGCCAGAAACTTTCGGAATTCGGCTTGGTTCCCCTCGAAGTTGACCCGGATGAATTTAGCCACTTCCTGCTGAACAATGAAGTCCGGAACTTCGAGCTTCTTCTCCTCGAGACTGCTGAGGACGAGCTTGTGTTCAATGAGCTGTTCGAGTGCTTTCTCGCGGGCCTCCGCGAGGGCGGCTTGGAATTTCTCACCGCGCCGGGGATACTTTGACACAAGCATGGCCACGGTAGGAGCGAGGGCCTGTTCCACCTCGCGGCTGCTGATCAGTTTTCCGTTGACCGTGGCGGCCGTCTTGATGAGGGGGACTGGAGCGGCGGCGAGGGGAGTGGCGAGGAGGATTGCTGCGGAGATGAGATATTTCATGGTCGGTTTAGGGACTCTAACCATTCGACTGCTTCGCGAATCATAGTGATGGAATCCTTCGATCTCAAGCGGGGAAAATGCCGGTTATCGAGCATGAGATATCCACCATTGCGCTGTACCATCAGGCGCTCGCCCCGGATCTCAACCATTTCCGCGCCGGCGCAGGCGGCCTCGAGGCGGAGGCGGGTTACTTCGATGAGATTGCGGAGAGGTCCAGGCAGTCGGCCGAAACGGTCGCGCAGGCGTTCCTGGTAATTTTGCAGTTCGTCCTGGGAGGCCAGGCTTGCCAGTTCGCGGTAGGACGCCAGGCGGGCCCTTCCTTCTGTGATGTATGCAGCGGGTATATAGACTGGAAGCGTCTCCCTGTTAGATTGTTCAAACCTCGATTCGGAGAAGGAGAGAAAGTCGGCCCGCAGGACGACGTCCGCCCTCCGGCGAACTTTCCGGCCGGAGAGTTGCTCGACGGACTGACGAAGGAGTTGGCAGTAGAGGTCGAACCCGACTGCCGCGATGTGGCCCGATTGGCGGGTCCCTAGCAGATTGCCCGCACCCCGGATCTCCAGGTCGCGCATGGCTATCTTGAACCCGGATCCGAGGGCAGAGTATTGCTTGATGGCACTGACGCGTTTTTTTGCATCTCCCGTGGAAATCTGGTCCCGGGGGAGCATGAGAATTGCATAGGCGCGCCTCGTGGCGCGCCCAACCCGTCCCCGCAGCTGGTAGAGATCGGCGAGTCCGAACCGATCGGCGCGGTCGATGAGGATGGTGTTTGCGTTCGGAATGTCGATGCCGCTCTCGATGATGGTGGTAGAGAGGAGAACGTCTGCCTTGCCAGCGACGAACGCGTGCATCACCTCCTCGAGATCCTCGCGGGCCATTTGTCCGTGACCGATCAGGATGCTGGCCTCGGGAACCAGCTCCTGGAGCCGTTTCCTTACTATCTCGATGCTCTGGACACGGTTGTGCAGGAAGAACACCTGGCCATCCCGCTCAAGTTCCCGACGCACCGCGTCGCGGATCACGCGCTCGTCGTAGGCACAGACCGAGGTGTGAACTGGAATGCGATTGGGGGGAGGGGTGTCAATGGTGGACATGTCCCGCACTCCCATGAGGGAGAAGTAGAGAGTTCGGGGGATGGGGGTAGCGGACAGGGTGAGAAGGTCGACCTGTCGGAATCGTTCCTTGAACTGTTCCTTGTGCTTTACGCCGAAGCGCTGCTCTTCATCTACGATAGCGAGCCCAAGGTTCTGGAAGGAAACATCCCCGGAAAGGAGGCGATGGGTTCCGATCACGACGTCGACGCTTCCACTGGCAACGCCTTCGATCGTGTCGGCAATTTCGCGGGGCGTACGGAAGCGACTGAGAAGGTCGATCCGGATGGGGAACTCGCTCATGCGTTCCCGGAAGGTGCGCCAGTGCTGTTCCGCCAGGACGGTGGTGGGAACCAGCATGGCGACCTGCGAGCCACCCGTGACAGCCTTGAAGGCGGCGCGGATAGCCACCTCGGTTTTCCCGAAACCAACATCGCCACAGATGAGGCGATCCATCGGTTGCGTGGACTCCATGTCCGCCTTGGTTTCTGCAATGGCGCGAAGCTGATCCGGAGTTTCCGTATAAGGAAAGGAGTTCTCAAACTCCCACATCCACTTGGTGTCCGGTGGGTGGGCTTGTCCCCGTTGCGACTCGCGCTGGGCATGGGTGCGCAGAAGGCGGGCCGCGTAGTCCATGATCGCTGATTCGGCGGACTTGCGCACCTTGCTCCAGCGACCGTCTCCCAGGCGGCTCAGGAGGGGGTGTTTCCCTCCCACCCCGACATAGCGCGAGATCAGGTGGGACTGGTCGATGGGGACATGCAGGGTGCTGCCATCCCGGTATTCAATGGCCAGTTCCTCTTCACCCTCTTCGTTCGTGGAAAGACCACGGTAGAGCCCAATTCCGTAATCGGCGTGGACGACGAGATCCTTCTCATTGAGTTGGTCGAGTTCGGTGGCAGCTGAATGTTTGCGTATTTTTTCTAGCCCTTGCGGGCGAGGCGGGTGAGCGGTGGTGCGGTAACGCCCCAGTAGCTCGGCCAGGGAGAGGATCGCCAACTTGGCCGAACGCAGCACGAAGCCCTCCGGCAGGGCGAGGTCGAGAAAGTGATATCCGGTTTCCGGGAGATGTGTCCCGCTCAGTTCGCGGAAGCGCTGCCGCTCTCCTTCGCTGGGAGCGGCAATGCAGACGGTCCAATCACCAGCAAGCCATTCGGTAATGTGGTGGAAGACGGTGCTCTGCTGCGCCTCGTGGAGGATAAAATCTCCGGCGTCGAAGTGTGCGAAGGGCGTTCCGTAGGCTTCCAGCTGGATGTCAGAGTGAGCAGGGTCGTCGGTAAAGTAGTAATCGGCATCGACAACACCTTCGTGGAGGCCGAGGATGATGTCGCTTTCCTGGTGCCAGTCGGCGAGACGNCTCTTNAGNGNGGGGTGGGAGAGNATCATTTCGACTCGCTGGAGGCGACGAATGGAAGACTGNGAATCGAGATCGAATTCCCGGAGGGATTCGATCTCANNATCGAAAAACTCGAGGCGGAGCGGAGAAGGGGCCTGCNATGGGAAGACGTCGATGATTCCNCCCCGCCGGGCGAACTGCTGGCGGGAGTGCACCTGAGGGACTTCTTCCATTCCTGCTTCGAGGAAGGCTTCCCTCAGGGCTCCGGGGTCGTGCTCGTGACCCACTTCGAGGACTTGGACTGCCGATTCGAATTCTCCCGGGGCAGGAGCGTCATGGGAAAAGGCATCGGCGGAAGCAATGCAGACAGTGGCTCGACCTGTTCCGAGATCGGCATGCAGTTGCTGAAAGGCGGCGAGGCGTTCGGCATCCTTCTCGGGATCAGCCAGCTCAATTTCTAAATTCTCAAGGGACGGATCAGGGAGTGAGACGGCCCTGAGGCCCCAGCCAGGAAGCTCCATGGCGAGTCGCTCCCGTTGTCGAGCAGAGCCACCAAGGATCCACAACCTCGATCCATTCCCCGCTGAGCGAGCCAGCAGGGCGCTCAGAAAGCCGTGAGCTGGAGGTTCGGCGCACCCGAGGGAAAGAGGCTTCCTGTCAGCAGCGCCCGCCAGCAGCTGCTCGAAAGCACAGTGGTGCCAGGCGAATTCGAGGGCATCCGCCGGGGAACCAATCGACGATATTGAGCAACCGGAGCTGATTCGGGTGGCAACGAGCCATCTGTGGCCCGGCGAAGCAACTTAGATCTTCACAATTGTAAATAACTCGTTAGGTTTGTTAACAACCTATTGATAATATACCTATGGGGAGGTTTCTCCAGAATTCACTCAACACTACCGCTCTCTCTGCCTCTTTTTTGCTGATCCTCGGGTGCTCCGGTTCGGGTGATCCTCAAGGAGCAGCGCTGCGTTCCGGCGGCGGAGGTTCCCACCCCGGGGCCTACCTCGCGGGAGCACCCCGCTATCATTACCCGAATGTCGGGCGGGGATCTCATCTGTTAAGGGGAGCTCCCAACCCCTCTTCCCCGGGGGAGGCGTCCGGGCGCACGGTGGTGGTGTCCCAAGCCGTTCCGCAGAAGGCGCCCGCATCCCTCTACGCGGAGGTGAGGGTGTCCAAGGACTACCTGCCTCGCAGTGCCAAGGGTCGTCGTGGTCAGCGCTCCATGAAGCCGCGCTACATAACTATTCACAGTACTCAGAACTGGAGCAAGGGTGCCGATCCCTGGCGCCACTCTCTTGCCCTGAAGCGCAGCAAGCTGGGAAAACTTTCGTGGCATTATACCATTGACGAGAAACTGGCGGTGCAACACCTGCCGACCAATATCACCGGTCGCCATGCGGACTTCGATGGTCCGGGCAACAGGTATTCGATTGGAATCGAAATGTGCGAACATCCCGGCAACAGCCGGACGCGTACGGTGGACCGGACTGCCAAGCTGGCAGCCTACCTGATGTACAAGCACAGCATTCCCCTGTCCAAGGTCGTGCCCCACTATCACTGGCCCCGTTATGGGATGAATCCACCACACAAGAACTGTCCTCATTTTCTCCTCGATAACGGACGCCCTGGTCGCAAGTGGCGCGGATTCCAGGCTCGGGTAAAAAAGTATTACGACCAGATTACCGTCCGGGGTGCTGCTTACGCCAGTCGGTAGACACTCTTGGCGGGGACTAAATTCTTCGGGGCCGTTCAGAAGTGTTTGCTCATTAAAGGCCGGGCCATGATCTTGAGTTGCCCGCGCGGGGTTCATTAGACTTCATCGTGTCTACCAAGCCGGACTGCCATTATGTCTGTCAGCGCTGCACTGCATGTTGCAAGTGGGCGGGCGACGTGCAGGTAAACGAAACGGAAATCACCGGGATTGCAGCCTTTCTGGGTGTTTCTGAACACGATTTCGTCAGGGACTTCACCAGGATCAGGGTGAATCGGACGGGATTGTCCCTGAAAGACAAGGAGGGGACGACCGAGTGCATCATGCTCGAGGGGGATCGGTGCCGCATCCACGAGGTGAAGCCCCGGCAGTGCCGGGGATTTCCCAACACATGGAATTTCCCGGGATGGGAAGACGTATGTGAGGCGATTGCGGTTCCGCTGAAGGGAGAGGCCTGAATTTCGTCCCCGGGGACCCGGGGGCTTACTCGATGGAAGGAGTAGCCCGGGAACTCAGCCACCGGAGAGCCTCAATTTCACCGAGCACCATCGCGCGTGTGGCGTATCCTTCGATCAATTCCGGCGAGGCATGGAGAAATTCAGTTGCGCCGGAGAGTTCCCGGATCTGATTCCGGCGTTTCTTGATGGAGAGCTTGAGTGCCTCCGGATGAACTCCATCAAGTGGTAAGGGGGCGTCCGGAGGAAGGTTCGCGTAGGAATTGCCCTGGATGGAAAGACCGACCAGTTGCGAAAGAAGATCTCTTTCTGCGGCGAGTGATGATCCGAGGGCGGCATTGCTTTGCCTTGCCGTGACGGCCTCCCCGGGAGGAGCATGTTCGGCGTGGTCCTGCAGATTCCTGCTCAGGGCAAGCAAGGGGGAAAGGTGAGGAAGATCCACCGCCATGGTGGCATAGAGGGCCGCCCCGCCAGGATTGCTGCCAGTCGCGCGAAGTGTTTCACTGAGAGCAACCATTGACGCGGAGGTAAAGCTCTGGAACTCCTGGCCGTCATCGGTCTGCCCGAGGTTTTCGAGAACGGAGCTCTTGGTGCCGTCCTCCCAGGTGAGCGCAGCGAGGAGATAGGTCGCAAGAGAGTTTTGTGGTTGCTCCTCCTGAAGCTGGCGGGCCCATTCGATGCGATCGGCTGAAGGAAAGTCATCGCGGGATGCAAGGGCAAAGAGAGTGTGAGGATTGGATGGGTCCCGGGCGAGGGCTTCTCTCATGAGGGCGGAATCCTGCAGGATCATTCCTGCTGCCAGATATCCCTCAGCCGGATGGTTGCTGGCAGCGAGATATGATTCGAGTTCCAGGCGCGAGGGGAGGTTGATGCCTGCGACATTGAGCAGCGCTTCCAGGCTGTCGGCCTGCGGTAGCTCCTTCGTGCCTTTCTGTGAAGGAGGTGACGGACCGGTATCTGGGGAGCCTGCGGGCGGGCGCTTGGATTTTTGAGGCAGAGGCGAGAGTGGGGGGATGTCATCATCACCATGAAACAGGCCGTTTGAGACTCCTGGTAGACAGAGCAGGATGAGTGCTCCCGCCATGGCGGATCCCAGATGGGTGAGGAGAGCCCTGCTCATGGAGTCGATTCCAGCGGAATCTTCCGGAGGGCTTGAATCCGGTTGAGAACGGGCGGGTGTGAATAATCCAGGATGACCCGGATTCGATGGGGAGTCAGGTTGGAGAGGTTGTCGGCGGAGAGCTTCTTCAGGGCGGTGATCAGGTGCTCAGGGGTTTGCTGCGCACCGGCTGCGTAGGCGTCAGCTTCGAACTCGTGTTTCCGGGACCAGGCATTGAGAAGGACGCCCAGGAACCGGCTCACCGGGCTGAAGAGTATTCCGAAGAAGACGAGTCCGGCATGTGGTGAAATATTTTCCGAGGGTATTCCGAAGGCTGCGAAGAGCTGCTGGGCGAACGTGCTGTCCGGGCTGACGACATGCCCAAGGAGGTAAAAGAGCACCCCGAATTGGATGATGGAAAGAACGATGCGCTGAATGATGTGTTTGCGTTTGAAGTGACCGATTTCGTGCGCGAGGACGGCAACAAGCTCCTCGGTGGTATGATTCTCGACAAGAGTATCATAGAGAGCGATTTTCTTGTTTTTTCCGAAGCCCATGAAGAAGGCGTTGGACTTGGCCGAGCGCCGGGACCCGTCCATGACCGTAATCTCGGTGAGGGGAAACGCGCACTCTCTGGCCATCCTGTAAATGGCGTCCTTCAATTCGCCGTCCTCCATCGGTTCAAACTTATTGAAGAGGGGCATGATCAGCGAGGGGGCGAGATAGGTCAGGACCAGGACGAAGGCGCTGAAGGCGAGCCAGGCCCAGAACCACGCATCGGGCACGTGATGGAAGATGAGAAGGATGCCGGACAGAAGGGGGAGGCCGATGAGAGCCAGGAGCAGGGCGGATTTCAACTGGTCGATGATGAAAGTCCTGCGCGTGGTCTTGTTGAAGCCGAAGCGTTCTTCGACGACGAAGGTGTCGTAGATGGTGAAGGGAAGATTGCAGAGGTAGTTTCCAAAGAGGAGGGCGAACACGTAGAGCAGGCCGGTGGAGACCTCGGGCCAGCCGAGTGTGCGGGTCCAGGAGTCGAGCCAGCTGAATCCCCCAAAGAACCAGAAACTCAGGAGGATGGTGAGGGAGGCGGCCGAGGAGATGATGGCAAACCTTGAATGAGCCCGGGTGTATTCCTGCGATTTGGCGTATTTTTCCGCGTCGTAGGTATCCGCGAATTCGTCGGGCAGGTCCGGCTTGAGGGAAGCGAGGTTCAGGAGCGTGGCGAAGAAGTCGAGGTTCCAGAGGAGCAGCAGGGCGACCAGGAGGACGAGGGCGATAGTGTTGAACTCAAGCATCTTTCGGAGTTACCTTTGGCAAGGGGTCTGCGGAAGAACAGGTAAAAATCCGCAGAGGTAAAAACATCGTGACTCTCCCGTCCGGGACCGTAATGCTGGCACACGATGTCGAGGTGGAGGGTCAGCGCCAAAGGGGGAGGGCCNGTCTGCCTCGCGGTTGCGGGTGGAGCGGGCTTCCTCCTGGCTTCATGCGGGCACGTCCTGACGNAGCGTTCGTCGTATGGGGGNGAGGCCGGGGCAGAGGTGAGTGGGGCNCTTGTGCGCAGCGCGGTGAAGCCNCTTGGAGGGCAGTCCGGATTTGCCCTTTCGGCCGGGGTGTATACCGCAGGCTCGGGAACACTGAACGGTCCCTTCCTGTGGCGTATCGAGGCCCAGGGTGACGACGGATACCACAAGGAGATGACCGTCCACCGGGTCAAGGTAGAGACCAGTCTCACCGGGCGGCAGGAGTGGTATCCTCAGGACCTGCTCGGAAAGACGGTNCAATTTTANCCGGTGAAGGGCAGCGCAGGTGAGGTGTTCGCGCAGTACCAGATCCCGGGGGAACTGGAAGTTTATCCATCAGAAGATGGCGAGATTGCCATTACGGTGGACCTCACGATCCGGACGGCAGAGGAGACGATCCGCAGGATGCTGCGATTCCGGATGAAGCCCCAGCAGAGCCGTGATCTGGAATTCATGTTCCTGCCCGCCGATTTCGTTTCGGGGTCGAGTCAGGANCCAAAGGAGTGGAACTGGTAACCCGGGCGGGGGAGTGGTGGGCGGGATGTGTCGATCAGGTGATGCTGGATGCATGCTATGTTAGCTCCCGTGTGTTGACCCGAGGATGCCTGCGGGGCTAACATAACCCCGCCACCGGGGCAGCCATGCAAGGGGTCTGGCCGATGNNNCCTACTGTGCTCCAATGGAGAACTCCTCGCCGCCCCCCTGCCGTCCGACGATGACCTTCGGGTGGATCCCGTGTGCGATCCTGTGCCTGACTGCCGGGGTCGCCCTTGCCGTGCCGGAGGTGGTCGATGATCAGTACGACGCAGCGGAGGACGTGGTTCTCAACACTTTGGCAGGCCCCGTCATCTCGGCTGACTTCGATAACAACGGGGGAGCTGTTGTCCCGGTTTTCGATGGCGATTGGGATTACCTCGACCAGATGGAGAATCAGGTGGGGGCGGACCATTCCTATCCTGTGGATGGGGCAGGCCGGGCGTGGAATAGTCCGGGGTTTGAGGTTTCTTCTTCCACGGTCGGTCCCTGGAGGTCGGCCCCGTTGCCACTGCAGGGTGGTACCGTGGAGGTCTTCCCCGGCGATACTCCGAACCTCCTCGAGGGAATCGGAGATGGCCCCAACGGTGAGAACATCATTACGACCTACCTTTTCCGAAACACCTTCACGCTCACGTTGGAGGAGGCGGCGGTTGAGGATTGGATCGCGAATCTCGCGGTGGATGACGGGNGTGTCATNTTCATCAACGGCGTCGAGGTGGGGTCGCTTTACATGCCNGATGGAGCGATCGATTCGAACACNCTGGCGGAAGGGGGAGATGAGTCTATTTACAACGANGTAGAGCTCAGCCTGGCGGGGCTGCTGGTTGCGGGAGTGAACACCATAGCGATTGAAGTGCACCAGGGAAGTCTCGGGAGCTCNGACGCCGGGCTCGATATCAGTCTGCAGGGAGGTGGTGGAGTTACGGGNGGCTTTGTTTTCGTGGACGATGCCTTCGGGACGAGCCAGCCCGACTATGCCAGCGGAGAGTTGTCGTCATCCGGAGGGTTCTCCGGCGCCGGCCTGCATGTGACGATCGGAGGACTGCACAATAATTTCGTGCAAGGGCCACATGCGACTTCAGGGGCGTTTACCCAGAGCTTCACGCTGGCGGCGGCTGCGACCCTCGAGGTCAGCTTCCGCTACCGTCTGGTTAATACCGATCCNCTGGAGGATAGCGAATTCGGAGAAGCGATCCTTGAGATCAATGGAGTCCGCTACGGGGATGATGANAATGGTTCGCTGGTCCACATAAATAACGGGGGGGATTCGGGCTGGCGGGCCGCGAATTTCAATGTGCCCCTGTCAGCCGGGAACCACACGATTTCACTGGGGGCCTACACNGCGGGCACGAGTCGGCCTNATGAGGTGATCCATGCCTACTTCGACGACGTGCTGGTCAGCCAGGGAGAGGAGGGTGTAGNTGGNGTTCTGGGAAATGATACGGTTGGTGCGGATGCCGTCGTTTCCGTGGTAACCCATCCAGTCCATGGGGTCCTGAACATGGCTCCGGACGGGGTTTTTCTCTACACTCCTGGACCGGACTATTTTGGTCCGGACAGCTTTACCTACGAGGTTTCCGATGAGACCGGAACCTCGGGAATNGCCACCGTGACGATCGATGTGCAACCGGTCAACGATGCTCCGCAGGGTGCTGGAGATTCCTATGCGGTGATCGAGGACGAGGCNTTTTCGGTCACGTCCCCCGTCGAGGGCGTGCTTGNAAATGACAGCGACCCCGACGGAGATGNCCTNATTGTGGTCCAGGAAGATGGTGTGGGGAACGGACAGTTGTCCCTGAACCCGGATGGCACCTTCGTCTATACTCCAGACGATAATTTCTTCGGGACGGACAGCTTCAGTTANCGTGTCGGAGACGGGGCCCTNGAATCNGATCCCGTTGCNGTGACGATTACGGTGGAGCCCCGGCCGGACGACCCGATCACTGAGNATGACAGCTATGTTGCAACGGAAAATGCGGTTCTGGAAGTCANGGTCCCTGGTGGAGCGCAGGGCGGAGCGGATACGATCGTTCCTTACGGGGCGGAATGGCGCTACGACGATACTGGAACGGATCTTGGTGACTCATGGCGGGACCCGGACTTCGATGATTCGCAGTGGAGCAGCGGCCCGTCCGAGCTGGGCTACGGGGACGGGGATGAGGCGCATGAGGTGGAATTCGGGGGGGATTCCGATGACGTGCAGCCGACGACTTATTTTCGACGGAGCTTTGATCTGCAGCAAGTGAGTTCGATCCTTGGGGCGACCTGTCGGGTCTTCCGGGATGACGGGATCGTGGTCTACCTCAATGGGACCCGGATTGGTAACGACAACATCGGTCCCAATCCCGATTACGACGACTACGCGCAAAATGCAGGAGATGACGGGAACCGCGAAATCGAATTGCCNCCCATTCCGGTGGAGTTGTTCGTGGAGGGGCAAAACACACTGGCGGCTGAGATTCACCANNGCGNTCGATCAAGTTCCGATATAAGTTTCAACCTGCAATTGGAGGTGGTGCGCGAGGCTGTTAATGGTGTCCTTGCCAATGATGTGGACCTTGACGANACAGGGCTGACTGCGGTTCTCGAGAGCGGGCCAAGCAACGGATCGGTCGTGGTCAATGAGGATGGAACATTCGCATACACCCCGGGTTTGAACTTCGAGGGGCAGGATAGTTTTGCCTACCGGGCCAGCAATGGATCGGCGAGTTCGGTGGGCACGGTNACCATCGAGGTGACTCCCGGGTCCAACGACATCCCNGAGACGCAGCCTGACACGTATNTGCCGGGCGAAGATCGTGAGTATGTCCGTGATGCGAGCCAGGGGGTTCTCGCAAACGACCAGGATTCTGATGGGGATGTCATGACCGCAAGACTTGTGACCCCCCCGGTGAACGGGACGCTCGTCTTCAGCGAGGATGGGTCCTTTTCCTACCTGCCGGCGCCCGATTTCTTTGGAACGGACACCTTCACTTATTCCGTTTCAGACGGNCAGTGGGTCTCTCCGGTGGAAACGGTCACCCTGAACGTCACGAANGCAGAGGACGCCCCCGCATCGATTGAGGACTCCTACGCCACCGACCCCGGAACCTGGATCATCGTGAATGCGGAAGACGGTGTCCTCGCCAATGACTTCGACGTGGACGGAAGCTCCCTCGTGGCCGAACTGGTGGACGATGTGGTGACGGGTGAGCTGACGCTGAGTCCGGAAGGATCGTTCTTTTTTCTTCCGGCAGATGGTGCTTCCGGAGAGGTAACCTTCAGCTACCGGGCCAGCGATGGAGCGCTGACGTCGCCAGTCACGACCGTAACGATCTACCTGGACACCGCTCCCCAGGGAGTGGCCGACTTCTACACCGGGCAGGAAGACGCCAAGAGGACGGTGGCTGCGGCCGAGGGGGTGCTGCGGAATGATACCGACAGGGAAAACGATCCTCTGACCGCGGTCCTGCTGAGTTCTCCGCTTCACGGGGTGCTTGAATTGAGCCCGGAAGGAGCTTTCAGTTACACCCCGGATCCGGACTTTGCGGGACGGGATTCCTTCACCTACGCGGCCATGAGCGGAATTCGGTCGTCCAGCCCGGTCGTGGTCCACCTGGACGTCCTTGGGAAAAACGATCCTCCGGTTGCGGTGAGGGACTCCTACCTGGCCCTCCGGGACCAGGATCTCGATGTCAGTTCAGACATCGGTGTGCTCGCTAATGATACTGACGTTGACAGTGGTGCCCTTACGGCGTTGCTGGTGACCGCTCCCGTGCATGGACAAGTTTCTCTCAAGATAGACGGGTCCTTCAGATACATGCATCCACCCGGTTTCGAGGGTGAGGACAGCTTTACTTATCTGGCACGGGACGAATCCCTCAATTCGTCCCCGGTGAGGGTGCGAATCCAGATCGGCGGGGCATCTGATGCGATAGTGATCAATGAGATCATGTACCACCCGGGCAGTGAGAATCCGGCTGAAGAGTATCTCGAGCTGGTGAATATTGGAGATGGTCCGGTCGAGTTGAAGGACTGGCGTTTCACCAATGGGATTAATTTCACGTTTCCCGATCTGGCCATACCGGCCGGGGCGTTCCTGGTGATCGCTGCGGACCCGGCAGAGTTTGTCGCCACCTATGGAGAGGTTCCTATTCTGACCGGGGGATGGACCGGATCGCTCAGCAACCGTGGGGAACGCATCCGCCTCGAAGACCAGAATGGAGAACAGGTTGACGAGGTGAGGTATTACGACCAGGGGGACTGGGCGACCCGCACCAGGGTAACAGATACCGGGGAAGCAGGCTGGGTGTGGGAGGCTGCCCACGACGGGGCTGGGGAGTCCCTTGAGCTGGTTCAGACGGATCTTACCAACAAGTCCGGGCAGAACTGGCAGGCGAGCGTGGGGGGGGCAACCCCGGGCCGGGTCAATTCGGTAGCGCTTTCAGGAAGTGAGTTCGCGCCCCTGATTCAGGATGTGGAGCACAGTCCGCTTGTGCCGCGCTCTACTGACACCGTCACCATTCAGGCTCGCTTGCGCGACACTGAACAAACAGGGTTGTCGGCCACTCTTCATTATCGGGTGTCCCTCCTCGATCCGGCCGATTTTTCGACCACTCCCATGCTCGATGACGGTCTTCACGATGACGGTGGGGCCAACGACGGCCTTTTTGCGGTGAGCCTGCCCGCCCTGGAGGACGGGACTATCGTAGAGTTCTACATTTCAGCTACAGACGGTGTGAATGAGAGGACCTGGCCGGCGCCCACTTCGGTCGGCCAGGTGGCGAATCTGCACTATCAGGTGGATGATCAGCCGAATCCCGCAGGGCAGGGTATCTACCGCTTGATCATGACCAGGGCTGAGAACCGTGCCTTCACCCGGATTGATCGTGACTCAAACGCCCAGCATCATTGCACCCTGATCGCCGATGATTGCAGTGGTCCGGCTGCTCGCTACCAGTGTGGGGTAAGGGTCAGGGGGGCAAGCAGTCGCCGCGATACGCCTCCCCCCATGCGACTCAACATCCCACGTGGCACGGATTGGAACGGGATTACCCAGATGAACCTGAACACCCAGTTTACCTGGTTGCAATTCATTGGCATGAAGTTGTTTCAGGCAAGTGACCTGCCGGCGTCCGATACCAGTCGCGTTTCGATCCGGCGTAACGGGAACGATCTCGCCAGCGGCGACCAGGAAGATTATGGAAGTCTGGTTTACGTGCAGCCATCCAACTTTGAATTCGTGGAGGAGAAAATGGCCGCTGATTCCCAGGGTAACCTCTACAAGAAGGTGCGACCCGATGTCGACTGGGCCTACCGGGCGGGCGATCTCCAGCGGTATGCCCGGGACGGCTGGGGAAAGCAGACGAACGAGTCGGAAAATGACTGGACGGATCTGGATGAATTCCTGCGCGTGATGAACCGGGCTGATAACGATCCGGATTACCTCGACCAGGTTGAGAGGGTGGCGGATCTGGACCAGTGGATGAGATGGTTCGCCGTAGAAACCCTGATTGCGAACGGGGAAACCAACGCCAGCAACGGAGCAGACGACGATTACAGCATGTACCGCGGAGTGGATGATCCTCGTTTCATCTTCCTGCCCCATGACCTCGATACCATCCTTGGACGTGGAGATGGTTCGAGGATAACCGATCCCGAGCACACTCTCTTCGACATGATTGAGCGGGGCGACTCGCTCGGGCCTCTCGTGCCCCTTTTCAATGAGCCATCCATCCGGGGCCGTTACTTCGAGGCGCTCCGCAGCCTCACCCGGACCAGTTTCTCCAAGACGCGGTTTGACGCGCTTTTACGCAATCACCTGAGTGGGTGGGTTCCGACCGATGGGATCGACGACATGATCGAGTTCATGGATGCGAGACGTGCTCACGTGGAGGCCATCGTGGACGCGGAACTGGGGGAGGCTCCCCTGCCGGAGGCGCCCGTGACCGCTGACTCGGAGCAGATCCCTCATGGGGAACTCTATCTCAGCGAAGTGCTGGCCTTGAATGATTCTGCGTACGAGGTGGACGGGAAGTTTCCTGATTACGTCGAATTACGGAACAGCGGAGAGGCCCGTTCCCTCGCTGGATATTCCCTCACGGATGACCCCGCGGACCCGGGAAAGTTCATCTTCCCTGCGGGAGCCAGCATTGGTGGTGGTCAGCGCCTCCTGGTCTACGCGGAATCGTCCGACGGGCCCGGCACCCGGCTTGGCTTTTCCCTGAATGGTGCGGGGGAAAGCGTTTTGCTCTTTGACCCGTCCGGGACTCTGGTTGATTCGATTATCTTCGGGCCCCAGGTCGCCGATCTTTCCATCGGCCGGACGGGCGGGGAGGAGGAGAGCTGGAGGCTCAACCTTCCTACTCCGGGAGAACCAAATCAGCCGCACTCCCTCGGGGATCCTGCCGGGCTGCGCATCAACGAATGGATGAGCAAGCCAGAGGTTGTCTATACACAGGATTTCTTGGAGCTCCATAATGCAGACGCGCTACCGGTTTCGGTGGGGGGGATGCGCATCACGGACGCCCCGCTCGATCCTGCTCGAGGGGTGGTGCTGCCCGCTATGAGTTTTGTCGGAGGAGGTGGGTTCCTGGTCCTGGAGGCAGTTGGGAACAGTGCCAACAGCCCTTCGGAGCTGCCGTTCAAATTAAGCGCCAGCCAGGGGTGGCTGGCGATCTACGGCTCAAACCTCGTGGAGATTGACCGGGTCCACACGAGTTGTGACATTCCCGACCAGTCCCAGGGGCGTGTCACGGACGGCGATGATCTGTATGCGCGGTTTCCGGGTCCCACCCCTGGTCTTCCCAACGCAACCGACATGAGTGCAGAGTATGGCATTCTGCGGTCGCTGCGCATCACGGAGATCATGTATCATCCTGCCGAGCTTTCCGATGCGGAGTTCATCGAGGTCCGCAATGTCGGACCGGAACCCATAAACCTTGCAGGGGTTGAGTTTACCAAAGGGGTGAGATTCGCTTTTCCCGATATGACACTGGCACCGGGAGGCTATGCGGTGGTGGTTTCTGATGAGGATGTCTTCCAGGAAACCTACGGGCCTAATATCGATGTCGTTGGTGAATGGTCAGGGAAACTGGATAACGACGAAGAACGTCTGCGGCTTGAAGTTGTCGGCCTCAATGCAGTTGTGCACGATTTCACCTACGACGATGTGTGGTTTCCCTCGACTGACGGAGGCGGCTTCTCGCTGGTGATCCTTGATGAGGATGCCAATCCCGGCCGGTGGGGCGAGAGGGAAAGCTGGACCGCGGGGGTAGCCCTGAATGGGACTCCTGGTGGCGGGAGCGGATTCTTTGTCTTTGCCGGAACCAACCAGGTGATCAGTTTTCCGGCGAGCGCCACCCTGAATGCATCGGTCTACTACGGTCAGCTTGATCGCGGCACCGTCACCTTGAACTGGATCCTCGACAACGGGCCCGCGGTGGCCACCTTTGGCAATGAGGCAAATGAGGACACCACGGTGTCCGTGCCGAAAGCGGGACGTTATACCTTCGAGTTGATTGCCACTCCGGAAGCGGGGCCATCACGGTCCGATACGGTGACCGTGACCTTCTTGGACACCTATCCCGCGTGGGCGGCGCGGCAATTCGGGGATGCCGCTGCTGCAAGGGCAGGAAAACTGAGCGATGGCGATGGTGATGGACTGGCCAATATTATTGAGTTCGCGCTTGGACTGGATCCTTCGCGGATCGATGACGGAGCTCTTCTTGAGCCCTCGCCTGGCCCGGGTGGGGTGCTCAGCATGGTGTATTTCCGGCGTTACCTTCCGGAGAGAATTAAAGTCATTCCAGAAGCCTCCTCCGGCCTGGTGAGCTGGGAATCCGGACCCGGGGCAGTATCGGAGACAGTNATTTCGGCGAACGACGAGGGTGAATGGATCCGCGCCAGCGATCTCTTTCCNTACGACGGAGTGACTCCCCGCTTCATGCGTNTGCGGGTGGAGGGTTTTGAGTAGNNGNGGCGGAACCGGGAATTTTCCCTGTAAACCAATGATGGACANAGCTGTGCGGGNTCGGAAGGACAGGCTNCCGAGNNCNGGGACATACAGGGCATTGCCGAAGTCTCCCAGGTAAGCTACGGTGCNCAGATCTCTGCGATCGATGAGACGCTATTGCAACCTCCTGACTGCCCTCGCGATGGCGCTCTTGGGGCCTCTCGGGGCACAGGATGCCAGCCCNGNCGCTGGGGGGGCGTCCGCAACGGAACCCGGGGAAGCTGCGGTGTTGACTCGACCNGATGCCAGGACGATGACCTTGGANATTCCCGCTCCCNGGGGNTTGATCACTGANCGGAAAGGCAGGCCTCTGGCTGAGANCCGGGTGGGTTACCAGTTTGCGATCCAGTTCGAGCACTTCCCGNACCCGGTNGACGCCGAGATCATAGGGTGGGCGCGTGAACGCCTTGCNCATGCTTCCAAACTGGCNAGCAAGAACTATAGCGTCTCCGACGAAGCNCTCCTNGCCCATTACAAGCACCGNCGATGGCTGCCCCTGATCTTCGCGGCATCGCTCGTTCCTCCTGACAGGGAGGAGGACTTCAGGAATCAACTGGTGCCCGGCTTGGTGATGCACCCGATTTACTACCGGCATTATCCGGGCGGAGAATCTGCGGCGCATGTTATCGGCTATGTCCGGAGCAAGGGNCGNCTTCCAACCGGTCCGATTGTTCACGGGGACCTTCTCTTCGAGGATGTTCATGGGGATGCCGGGCTGGAGAAGATCATGAACCAGGAGCTGACCGGGCGACCGGGGGAGCGGAAGGTCATCTTTGGNTCAGGGGGTAAAAAGCTGCGTGATTCACTAACGCGCCGTCCGAGGATCGGCCAGACAGTGGTGACCACCCTCGACCTGGACTGGCAGAAGCACGCCGAAAAGGTTCTCGGGGACCACTGCAAGCGGGGTGCCTTTGTAGTGATCGATATCACAACCGGAGGAGTGCTCGCGCTTGCGTCCCGGCCCAGCTATGACATCAACGTCTGGGTCCCCAGGATCAGCAATGATGAGCTGCGGGCTCTGACCGAAGACGAAGCGCGACCGATGTATGGTCGGGCCTTTCAGGGGCTGTATCCTCCTGCTTCCAGCTTCAAGCCGGTGGTGGCGCTCACTGCGTTGACCGGCAATATCGTGGATGAGTGGACGACTGTTGACTGTCCCGCNTACATCGAGCTTGGCAGGTTTCCGAAGACCAAGATGTGGAATCACACCCGGAAACCGGAGGGGTTGATGAATGTGACCCGGGCGATNGCTCGCTCAAACAACTGCTGGTTCTACCAGGTTGGAATCGAGACGGGGTCGAGTGCCTTTCTTTCGACTGCGCGCAAACTGGGGTATGGCTCGAGATCCGGTCTCCCGCTGTATGGGGAATCCTCGGGCCGGGTNCCGACCAACGAATATGTTCTCAAGAAATTCGGACGCCCTTTCACGGACGGTGANGCCGCNAACTATTCGATCGGGCAGGCNTGGGAGGCCACGCCTCTGCAGGTAGCCCAGTCCATGGCGGGGATAGCGAACGGATCGGTGCTGCCCAGACTGCAGTTGATTCAGCAGGTTCAGGATCCCACGGGAGGAGTCCTGCGGGCTTCTGAGCCCGAGTCCCGNAATCCTCTTCACCTCGACCCCGATGCGGTTCAGGTGGTTCACCAGGGGATGTTTGAAGTGGTGCATGCGGAGTGGGGGACGGGGCGTCGGGGTTCGCTGAGCTTTGCCGAGGTTTGCGCCAAGACAGGGACCGGCCAGTGGATTCCGGCTCTCAACCAGGAGATCGCCTGGTATGCCGGTTTTTTTCCAGCCAGCAATCCGCGTCTCGCCTTTGCCGTGCTTTATGAAGGTGATCCAGACGAGAAGGTTTCGGGCGGCCGTAAGGCGGCGCCCATGGTGCCNGCCTTCTTCGAGAAGTTCAAAAGCGAGATTAAGAGGATGATCAGGCCGCCTTCAAGGGCTCTCATCGTGGTGGAAGGCTCTGAGGGCGAAGATGCCGGNATCCCGGTTGCCCTGCCGATCGATGAGGAAGGAAACCTGATCACGCCTGGTGGCAGCATCCTGCGGGCGATACCGGTGGAGCCCCTTGACCCGGGGCGCGAGGAGGATGGTGAGCCGGTTGATCCTACCGGGGAAGCGCTGCCGGCCATTCCGGTGGACGATGCCCCGGTGGCAATTCCTGTGGAGGAGGAGTAGGGTNGTCCACTTGGCGCTGGACCTTTTTTCAAAGGCAGTTCAGACACGACNACTATTCCACGATTCATGGATATCCAAATAGCTACCCTGTGCGATTTCGCGGCCGACTATGGGAACGGNAAACTTGTNATCAATGGAACCTTCGATGCCCTGCGGGCCCCCCAGATGCCAGTTGTGCATCCNCATTGNTCGNTGGCGATGCGGATCTGTGTGCTTCCGGAAGATTCCGGTGATCACAAGATGACCATCAACATCATCGATGACGATGGNACTTCGATCGACCCCCAGAACATGCCCATCCGGGCTGATATGCCTATCCAGGTTCCCGACCAGGTTCCCTTTCTCACCCGCAACCTGGTGCTGAACTTCCAGGGCTTGAAGTTTCCGAGTGAGGGGATCTACCACGTGGACGTTACGGTTGATGGTGAACTGGTTGTGCGGTTNCCCCTGAGNATCGTGCAGGTGCAGCAGGGCCNGCAGGGCCAGCAGGGCCAGCAGGGCCAGCCGCCAGTGGGGTAGGGGTTGAGCAGGAGCGAAGNCATGTCCNACCAGTCGNTTTANCAGTGCGCCCTTGTTACCGGGGCTTCCGGTGGACTCGGGGAAGAATTTGCNCTTCAGCTTGCATCGAATTGCCAACGNATGGTGCTGGTGGCACGGCGGAAAGCGGTGCTCAAGGANTTGCAGGCCGCGCTGGAGAGAAATCACCCCGGCCTCAAGGTCATCAGTGTAGCGATGGATCTTTCCCGTAAAGCATCCCGCATTGAACTGATTGACCGGTTGCTGGGAACCGAGTGGGCTCCGGATCTGCTGGTGAACAATGCGGGGATGGGCGACTATGGNGAGTTTGCNACCGCCGACTGGGAAAAGCTGCAGCAGATGCTCGANCTGAANGTTGGGGCAGCGACCCACCTGGTGCACGGATTCCTTGGGCCGATGGTGGCATCGGGCCACGGTGCGGTCCTGAACGTCAGCTCACTGGCATCCGCCCTGCCTATTCCAGACTTTGCGGTGTATGCCGCCAGCAAGGCCTACCTGACGAGTTTTTCCGAGGCTCTGCGCCTGGAATTACGCCAGCACCGGATTGCGGTCCTGGCGGTCTGCCCTGGTCCTGTCCGAACGGACTTTGGAGAGACCGCGGGACGGGAAGGAGCTCCCGTGGAGAGTCCCTCCCGCGAGTGGTTCTATGTTCCCAAGGAGCAGGTGGTGCGCGAATCCCTCGGGGCCCTGCGGCGCGACCGCGCCCGGGTGTATCCGGGATGGAAGGTGGGCCTGCTCGCAGCCAGTCTCTCAATCCTGCCCATGGTGGCGATCCGCTACCTGATGAGTCATCGGCCCCGGAGTANTCCTGCCGCCGATACGTAAGATAANTTGNCCCCTTTTCCGCCGTGTCCCGAAACCGTAAGCGAGCAAGGATAGTCCCCTTTTCCGGGGGGCTGNTNATTCTGGGCCTCGGGCTNTCCCTNCTGGCTGGCGTAGCTCTGGTTGTTTTATTCACCCCGGTAGGAGGCAAGGTGAAACGTGGTTTGCGGGAGGTTTTCCATCCCGAGCCGGTGATCGTCGAGAAGGAAGTNCCCGTNTCCGTTCCGGNGCCGGGGCAAGAGGAGAGGANACCGCTCANGCCTTTGGAGAGCGATCCCGANCCGGAATTCCCGAAGGGTGTACTCACTCCGCCTGATGGAGTGGATATCCGCAGACTTTCGAAGGGAATCGACCTGAAGGTTATCTTCGATTCAAGCGAAGGGGGACTGGCTTCGGCAGAACGGGAAGACCGGGNANCCTACACAGCCGAGTATGCCCTGAAGGTGCGTATGCCGAGGGCGTCGAAATCCCCTGAAGAACTCACGAGGGTCAGTCCGCATCTCCTGGAACTNTTGCCGGGATTGGAAGCGATGCTGCCGGAGGCCGAGGTGTCGGCCTGGTACCGGCAGCTTTATGCGAACAAGGTAGCACGCCTGAAGTCCAAGGTTGGGCAGCTNGACGAGGTCCTGACGAGGCACAACTTCTACGACTGCGAGACGATCCTGAACCTGCGGTCGGCCGAAACGGGTCAGCGGCTTTTTCTGCTGCAGGCCGAGATGGATGTGGTTTCCGATGGATCGGATGGGGATCGCCTNGCGACCATGGCGNACGAAATTGTAAACTCGACCCACTATCAGCCNTTTACCAGTNACCGGTGGAGGAAGAAGGGGAGGGTTCCCAATCCCATGATCGCGGGGTGGGAGAAGCGAATTGGCAACGCGAGGGAGGAGCTGGGACAACCGGGAACCAGTGATGCCCGCAAGTCCTGGCTGGGNGCCAGGATCGAGATGCTGGAAACTGGAATTGCGGANATGAAGTTTGCCAGCTTCCTNATNGCCGAGTACGACCCCTTTATCGTGATCCCCGTCAACATCCTGACGGACCGTCGAGATCCCTACGCTCCCAATGTAGGCGATTTTGCGATCGTGGTGCACGNCCGGATGCTCTATCCCGCAATCGTGGGAGATGGTGGNCCAAGTTTCAAGGTGGGAGAGTCCTCCCTGCGCATGGCACGGGAGATCAATCCGAATGCGAGCCCCTACCGGCGACCGGTTTCCGATCTATCGGTGACNTATCTCGTGTTTCCGCGCACGGCTGATGATCCGAAGGGTCCTCCTGATTATGGGCATTGGAGAAAACGGTGCGGGGAGCTGGTCAGCAAGGTCGGAGGTCTGGGTGCGGGCGTGGAATTNCACGCATGGAAGGACTTGCTACNNGGCNAGTGAAGNGTTTTNCTGCTCTCCGGTGAAGATGATGGATTGGAACCCTCACCGGGCAGGAGGCCCGCAGGGGCGAGNCGGGCACANGCAGGCACAGTTNGAGCATGGGGAAGGGTNAATATGGGAGATNCNATTGAAGACCGCCTGCAGCGATCCCGGGACGAGTGTTGGAATGATGCCTCACTGGCGCGGGAAGCAGTGGGTCTGGCGGAGGAGATTCTGCTGGCAGCAAGGGCAAATCAGCGGCTCNCGGAGCGCTACGAATCCTGGAAGCTCCATCGAATGCTGGGTGATCCGNCGGGCAAGGCCTTCGCCCTCGAGATGGCCGATCAGGTCTTTCGTCCGCGGAATCCCGGGCGGGCCGCATCGCAGTTTCGCCACCTCGTTAAAAGCAGGGGGGCCCCCGAGTATCTTCCCCTGCACGAGAGGGTAGCTCTTGTCCTGGCAGCGGTTGCATCCTGCCTCATGCCGGGCTTGGTAATGAGGTCGGTCACCGCGAAGATGAGGAAGGAGAGCAGGCAGGTGGTCCTCCCGGGGGAGCCCGGGTTCCTGGCCCGGCACATCGCAAAGCGGCGCCAGATGGGGGCGCGGCTGAATCTCAATCTGCTGGGAGAGGCAATCCTGGGGGAAGATGAGGCCGAACGCCGCCTGGCTGCGAATATCCGCCAGCTTGAAAGCCCGGACTGTGACTATATCTCGGTCAAGATCAGTGCGATCTTCAGCCAGGTCAATGTGCTGGCCTACGCGGACACCCTTGAGCGTGTCAGGGCNCCTTTACGGCGTCTCTATCGTGCGGCCATGGCCAATCCGACGGAGAGAGGCCCGAAATTTGTGAATCTCGACATGGAGGAATACCGGGATCTCCATCTCACATGCGATGCCTTCAAGTCGGTGCTGGGTGAAGAGGAATTCCGGGGCCTTGAGGCGGGGATCGTCCTGCAGGCCTATCTGCCGGATTCCTATGATATGCAGAGGGAGCTGACGATGTGGGCCCGCGAAAGAAGGGATCGGGGCGGGGCTGGGATCAAGCTCCGGATCGTGAAGGGAGCCAACCTTGCGATGGAGAAAGTGGACGCGTCCCTGCACGGCTGGGTGCAGNCGCCTTACGAGTTCAAGGGGGAGGTAGATGCGAATTTCAAGCGCATGTTGCACTATGCATGCGTCAGGCATCATGCGGAGGTGGTGCGGGTCGGGGTGGGAAGTCACAATCTCTTCGATGTTTCCTATGCCTTGCTGCTGCGTGAACGGGAGGGGGTGCGTGANCGGGTTGAAATTGAAATGCTGGAAGGAATGGCTAACCACCAAGCCCGGGTGGTGGAGAANGTGGGAGGAAGCCTGCTCTTCTATGCTCCGGTGGTGGAGCGGGAGAATTTCCACTCCGCCATCGCCTATCTGGTCCGGCGCCTTGATGAGAACACGGCGCCGGAGAACTTTCTGCACGACCTTTTNGGTATGCGCCCCGGTGGGTCCCAGTGGAACGAGCAGTGCGAACGATTCCTGCTGGCCTGTGCGGCCAAAGACAAGGTCAGTGCGGCNCCGGCCCGGCAGCAGGACCGGAGAGTCGAATGCCGTGAACTGGGTGGATCCCTNTTCGAAAACGAAGCCGATACGGACTGGACTCGTCCCGGAAACCGGGCATGGATCGATAGTGCTCGCCGGGCGGTGGAGATTCCGGCCACGGTTGGGATCCAGACNGGGGGNCGGATCAAGAAGCCGCCGGCGCGGGCGGAGTCCTACGANCCCTCGTTTCCGGGCGAGCCCCTGTATCGCTACTGCCTCGCCGGAGAGAAGGAGGTGGAGGAGGCCCTCGGGGTGGCGGAAGCGGAGATTGGAGGATGGCTTGAACCGGGTGGTCTTACCCCTTCCGAACTGTTGCTGCGGGTGGCAACCGGGCTTGCCCGGGCCCGTGGCGCGCTGATCGCAACGATGGCACGTGATGCAGGCAAGGCGGTGGCAGAAGGAGATACCGAGGTGAGCGAGGCCATTGATTTTGCGAAATACTACGCGCAGAGCCTCGCCCGGCCGGGACTGGCTGACGGACTGGAGCGCCTTCCGCTGGGTGTGGTCGTGGTTGCGCCGCCCTGGAACTTCCCCCTTGCGATTGCCTGCGGGGGAGTTCTAGCCGCCCTGGTAGCGGGTAACTCCGTCATCCTGAAGCCACCGCCCGAGAGCGTTCTTACTGCCTGGNGGCTTGCGGAGGTGCTGTGGAAGGCGGGAGTCCCCAGGCGTGCTCTCCAGTTTCTCCCCGTGCCCGAAGACGACGTGGGACGCAGATTACTCACAGATGANCGAGTCGGGGGAGTTATCCTGACCGGATCCTATCAGACAGCCCGNCTCTTTCGGGGGTGGAAGCCCTCGATGAANCTATTTGCCGAAACGAGNGGTAAGAACGCGATGCTGATCACCGCAGCNGCTGATCCTGACCAGGCCATCAAGGACCTTGTGAAAAGTGCTTTCGGTCACGCAGGGCAGAAGTGTTCGGCGGCCTCTCTGGCAATCCTGGAGGCAGAGCTTTACGATGATCAGGCATTCCTCAGTCAGTTGCTGGATGCCGCGGCCAGCCTGCGGATCGGGGCTCCTGGAAATCTCGCAAGCGTGGTAACCCCCGTGATTCGTCCCCCGGGGCCCGACCTGCAGAGAGGGCTAACTGAGTTGGAAAGAGGAGAGGAATGGCTTCTTGAGCCAGAGATGCTTGAAGGTAACCCCTGTCTGTGGAGTCCCGGGATCCGGATGGGTGTGCAGCCCGCGAGCTGGTATCGGCATACGGAGTGTTTTGGTCCCGTTCTTGGGGTGATGAGGGCGCACGACTTTGAAGATGGGCTTCGGCTCCAGAACGACTCTGCGTTCGGCCTCACCGGAGGCCTGCAGAGTCTCGACGAGAGAGAAATCCGGGTATGGAGGGAGCGTGTGGAGGTTGGTAATGCCTATATCAACAGGCCCATGACAGGGGCGATCGTGCAGCGGCAACCGTTCGGGGGCTGGAAGAGGTCAGTGGCAGGGCCAGGTGCCAAGGCAGGGGGGCCCAACTATGCGCTCCAGCTCGTCAGGTGGCGTGAGTCGGGCCTTCCGAGGGAGGGAAAGGAGAGTGCCCACTCCAGACTGGTGGATTTGTTCTGTGACCTGCTTCCCGAATCCAGGGAGCGCATTCGGGCCGCGGGGGAGAGCTACGCGAAGTGGTGGCTTGAGGAATTCGAACCCGGGCACGACCCGTCGGAGGTCCTGGGGGAGGTTAATCTCTTCCGCTACCGTCGCCGGGGAACTGTGCTGGTGCGCACTGAACGGATGACACACGAAGAGGCTGCCCTGTGTCTGCTCGCTGCCCGGACCTGCGGGGTTGAAGTCGTCCTCAGCGTGCGGGAGGACGGTGGGCTTTTCAGTCACCTCGCGATGGCGGCAAAGATGGGATGGTCTCACGAAAGCGACAAGGAGCTATGCCAACTCCTGCGTTCGAAGGATCGAGATCTTGAGAGAATCAGGGTCCTCCAGCCGAGCGCGGAACTCCGCAGGGCCGCCCATGATGCGGAGTTGGAGGTCATCGACTGGCCAGTCCTCGCCAATGGCCGAGTTGAGCTGCTGCATTACCTTCGAGAACAATCAATCAGCGAAACCAGGCACCGCTACGGCAATATCATGGCACCGGAGGAGAAATGGTAGGAGCGCTTGCGATTTAGTTGGAGCCGGGTTTCCACACGCTGCGCACCGGGCGCTGCCTAGTGCTTACGGTTTTTGATCTGCCTGATGAGTGGAAAGGCGCAAAGAGAGCACCAGATCAGCACGCCGAGAGTGATGAGAATACTCTTCAGCCTCAGTCCGTTCCTGCGCGGTCTGGAGGAGGATCCGGACCTGCCAGTATCCTTCTCGGTGTCTATTCCGCCAGGGAGGACCGGCGCAACTAGCTCGTCAACCCTGAGCTGTGGTTGTCCAACTTCCCCCCGGAATTTTTCGACCATCCCAGGGCTGATGGCAGGGGCCCTGTTACCCCAGCTGTTCCGGATGTAGGTGAGAACGGCGGCGATCTGCTCGTTGGTTTGCTGGAGCTGGGGCACCATGCCGGCAGGATTGATGTCGACCCCGAGGACATATTGACGACCGTTGACGGTGATATCGTCCCTCAAGCCACGCAATTGGATTCGAATGAGGTTTTCCGGAGGGCCAACTACCCACTCGGAAGAGGCGAGGGGCGGGCCGCCGGCCCCCCCGGGAATGCCCTGGCCGCGGTCCCCATGGCAGGCGATACAGGAATTGTAGGTCTCCTTTCCGAGCTCCATTTGTCTCGCGTCCGGAGGATCTGCGGGTTCGGGTTCGGGTTCGGGTTC
>PBLI01000031.1 GCA_002721695.1 Roseibacillus sp.
GTAGTCCCCATCCTGGAGCTGGCAACCCCGGACCAGATCTTTGTCCGGGCCTGGCATGCGGAGCAGGTCCGGGAACAGGAAGCGGTTGCCCGCATGCATCCTTACCAGCGCCGACAGTATGAGCTCCTGAAGGCCACCCGTGGGGTCGCAGAAAATTTTGACGGGGCATGGCCGGGGATTGTCTCCGCCCCCGGTTCACTTGAGGTCAGGGACCTGAGTGAGGAGGGAGAAGGAAAGCAATTTGTCTATCATAGCCCCCATTATGAATTCGTTTGCGACGTCGAGCTGAAAAAAAGTCTCGTGAAGCGTCTCGCGGTTCTTTTTGAAGCGTCTCGGGAGTACTGCCGGCAGTTGCCGATCTCGAGCAAGAAGGCCCACGTGGCTGGTATCAAACACCGGAACAGGATTCTTCTCTTTGAAACCAAAGAGGGCTACACGAAGGCTGGTGGTCCACCGGGATCAGCGGGAGTCTACATCGGGGGCAAGGACGTCATCATGGTTCCGCTGACCTCTCTCGGGGTGAAGAAGGTCGGCTCGTCCTATTCAATTGATTACGACAGGGAAAACAGGACCCTGCCCCACGAGCTCACTCATCAGTTGACGGACCATTACTATTTCCGGTCCGGGGCCCGCGGCTGGTTCAGCGAGGGCCTTGCTGAATATGTGGGGGTCACTCCTTACCGCTCGGGATCCTTCAACGTGAAGAAAGCACTTACCGCGATCCGGGATTATGCCACCGGGTTCGGGAGGAATGGAAAAGGAGGGCGGGCCCTTGGGGATGAGATCTCAGCTCCCGACCTGAAATCATACATGCTCCAGAGCTATGGTGCTTTCGTGGGGAACGGGAATTTCAACTACGGAATGGGTCTGCTGATCACGACCTACTTCTTTCATTTTGACCGGGGCGGGGACCGGGTGGCGATTGCGGCCTTCCTGAAGGCGCTCCGGGAAGGGAAGGAAGGAGAAGAGGCCCTCGAGGCCCTGCGGCAGGGCCGGAGCTGGGACGAAATGGAGGATCAGATTTCTGCCGGATGGAGGGGCAGGGGGATTAGAATCAGGTTCCGTTAAAGCCATGTATCGAAAGACGGCTAGCCGGACATCTTATTTTTCAGGGCCGGTGATGTGGCCTTGCCTGACCATTTGCCTCACGCTCTCTCTTGATTGCCTGTGGGGAACCCCCGAAGGCAGGCCGGCCAAAGTCCCGGACCCCGGGGAGCTGGGGATCAGCTAAACCCTGAAGAAGTCTGCCAGCCCGGTTCCCAACAGGATTCATATCCTGCGTGTTGAGCTTGCTCCCCGGAAGGTGGAACCGGTGGTCGTCGTTGGTCCGGATCCGGATGGCGAAGGGCCGGCGGAAGCATCCCTGACCGACCCACGAAAGATGGCCTCCGCCCCGTCGGTTCTCGCTTTCATCAATACCAATCCGTGGGACAGTTTTCCAGATGCGAGGGGCCGGAGGAACCGAAGATGGCATTCGGGGCAGCCGGTCGACATCCACAGTCTGGCGGGGACTCGTGGCAAGATGCGCAGCAGCATGAACCCCTCCAATACCTCCGTCTGGTTTGATGCCGGTGGGCGAGTGCGTTTCGGGCACCAGCCTGATGACGAGCCCGTGGAAGCGACCAATGGGTTTCAGGTGATCCTGTCCAACGGAGCCCTGACCGTGGGTGAGGGAGGAGACCGGCATCCGCGCACTGCGATTGGCTCGGACCGGAACGGAGAAGTCCTCTGGCTGGTGGTAGTCGATGGCCGGCAGGGCGGCTACAGCGAGGGCATGAACATGCATGAGCTGGCAAGTGTGATGAAAGGCCTCGGGTGCTGGACTGCGACCAACATGGACGGTGGGGGAAGCAGTGTCATGGGCCTGCGTGATCGAGACGGAACCATGAAAGTCGTCAACAGCCCCTCGGACCGTTTTCTTGGCAGGGTCAGGATCCGCCCGCTGCCGATGGTTCTCACGATCAGGGCCACCAGAGGTGCCCGGGACTAGGGATGGCCGGTGAGCGACGGTTCGAAATGCTGACCGGGTGAAGGGGCGCGAGGGGTGTGGGTCGAGGTGTCTCGTCGTCGGGGAGCAGGAGAATGCCGGTGCGGTGCCGGTCCTGCTGGTTGGGAAAGGCGGGGTGGGAGCCGCTGCTTGCCGGTTGCTGAAGGAAGGCAGCTCATGCCTGCTTCATTGGGCGCGGCCCACGAACTCAACGTTGGACCATGTGCGCTCCCGGGTCACCACTGCATTACTGACATTCCCCTCGATGGTGAGGAACTTGTCGCCATCGGCGGGAGCAGACCCTGCCCGGGAGATCCACCCGACGAATAGAACACTGTGGTCGCCCCCGTTGTAGCTGATGTAATCCCCGGCCTGGGGGAGGTAGTCCCCCGCTTCACAGTCGGATTTTTCGAAGTAGCGGCCGCGGCCCTGGAAGTAGGTCTGCAGGGTGTTGGTGCTGATACTCCCGGTCGGGGTGTTGAGCCCGGCCTGGCGCAGGGCCCACGAGGCAAACTCGCTGCACCACGCTACATCGGAGGAGACGTATTTCCGGGCACCGGTCTGTCCCAGGTCCTGGGCGGCGTAGTAGAGCGCGGTGGCGCGATTCTGGAAGAGCTGGTTCCACCGTGTGGTGCCGGTCTCGAGCGAGAAATCGAGCTTCCGGCCGTAGTAGCTGTCGAGCCATGCACCGGGGTTCGATTCGAGAACCGTCTCGCCGGAATGGACAAGGGTGACGCTCTTGACCTGGAGGCCGTCGGAGCTGCTGTTCTCCAGGATGATGGTGTCCCAGTCATCGGGAGCCATCGTGTCCCAGCAGGAAGGGCAGGAGGAGGTGTTGAAATCGTATTTCAGGATCTGGTTGGGCTGGAAGCCGGAAGTGGGAGCGGCCAGGACGACAGTGAATCCTCCGATGTGCAGTTCAATGCCGCTCACCAGGCTTCCTGCGTTGGCATGGCTTCCCAGTTCGAGGAGGAGGTAGTTCTCGAGGTTTCCCCGGTCGTCGTCCTCGTCACCTTCGAGGCCGGTGGCGTAGTCGTCGTCCGAACTGCTTCCCCCGGCACTCTTGAGGTTCAGGGGAAGCGGCACGAGCTCCCGGTCGGAGGGGATGAAATCCAGGCCATTTGCCGGCCTGATGGTGTAATCCGGCATCTCGGAGAGCATGTCCGGGAAGAGAGCCCTTTCCTGGAGCTGTTCCCGGGGAATCTTGGCGAAGGGGTCGCCAATGTTCTTTTCATTTCCGGGGGCGGAGAACGGGTCCTCGGAGGCCGTTCCAGCTCCATGGGCAGGTTCGCTGGGATCTCGATGCAAAGGGCCAAGAAGCGCAAGGCGGTAGAACCCGGATTGCCCGGAAGCCTGCATCAGGATGTTGCCATTTTTGAGCTGGGCCGTTCCTATGCTCTGGGATCGCCACGGTCCAGCCGGTGTGTCGCTGTGCTGCAACTGCACTTCAACGAGGCCCTGGGCGGAGAGGATCAGGCTGGAAAGGAAATAGACCGGAAGCAGCGGAAAAACAACGCGCGGGAGGCGAGGGGTGGGCTCGGGTTTCATCACGAGTTTCCAACCGTATGTTGTCCCGGGTCTTTTCAGAATTCCTGCGAAGAGGGACCAGCCTGCTACGAGCTTGCGGCTCGTGATCCGGAAGAAGGCCCGCGGGGCGGCCGGGAGTGCGCTGTCCGGACTGGCGGACTATTCCACACTGAATCTGAAAAACGCAGCCCTGTCCTCAGGAGCGAACTCAACGCAGATGCTACCATCGACCACCGATACGGAATCAGGGTTCAGGGTGAGGGGTGCGAAGGCATTCAGGTCAGCGGACTCAAAGAGGTTGAACTTCATTTGCACGTTCCCGGCTGCATTCAGTCCGATGGTGTAATCTGCTGACAAGGCGCGGATCTGGTCTTCGGTGAAGCGGGCATCCCGTTCGGCGGCGAGGGCGTCGTAGTCGGCCTGGGTTGGTCGTTGTGACAATTCATTGATGGTCGCACCACGGGACGCGACCTCTGCCGTGAGAGTGTTCACCAGAGAGGACAGGGCTGTATTCGCGGACTGCAGCAAATCCCGTTCAGTGCGCCATGCCGCCATGAAGGGTGGCAAGGGTTGCCACGATGCCTCGTAGACCTCCTTGATCGAGTCCTCAAAGCCCGTCCCGATCCGTGCGTCATCGGCGGTATTCGCAATCGCACTGATTTCCACGCCGTTCTCAAATTTCATAACGACGCTGCGGAGCCCTGCACCACCATTCTCGTCAGAAGCTGGAAAATAGCCGGGTTTGACCCAATATTTGCCGTGCGTGGTTTGGGTGGGTGCCTGCGGATGCCAACCGAGCTGGAATCGATTATCGTCCATGGCCACTTGGGACTCACTGGTGAGAATAGTGTTCGAGTTGGTCACCTGGTGGAGCAGGATGGAAAGCTCGGCCACGGAGAGGAAAATCCCCGCGGATCCCGGCCGGAGTGAGAAATCAGAGTATACGCGGGTACCCGTGGAGTTTCCGCTGGGAACGGGATAAAAGATGGTGGGATTCAGTGAGTCCTCTTTGAATTGAACGTTATAGATTCCGCAGGGGTCGAAGACGTGTTCCTGGAGATAATTCCGAAAAATTCTCGCGATCTCCTCTTCAGCGTCATCTTCCTCTGGAATGCCGCCACGGTAACCCGCAAGCCCCGCCAGAAGAATTCTCGCCAGACCGTAATTAATGTTCTGATAGCACATACCGTTGGGCTCCCCGCGGTCCGGAACTGGGCTGGGGGTCCAGTGTTGGTGGGTAATGGGCCCTACAACTGAATTCGCAGTAGTGAGCGCTTCTCTGACATCCTGATGCCGGGTGCGCCAGTTGTTGGCGGTGCTTCCGGACTTCGAGCGGAGACCAGTTCGGTGGGAGAGNACTTNNTTGAAGGTAATGGNCGCNACNNTATNCACGGTGTTCCAGGAGGGCGGNAGNTAGGGNAGAATGGGGCGATCGAGAAGATCTTCGATGGTCTCACCNGGGCCAGCCATCTCCTGCAGTGCATGGACAATTCCAACCGCGGTGACCCACTTGCTCACGCTGGCGGGATTAAAGCGGTCGTAGATCGTGAAGGCCTGGGCCGGGGGGCTGCTGGCGGTGCGTTTTTCCCCGGATGCCCAGGTCCGTAATGAGTCCCCATGCCGGATCGCAAAGGCGAACTTTCCGATGCTGTCCCGGGAAAGGTTGGCGTGCAGATTCTCGGCAAAATTGTCCAGATCGAGGTAGTCCGCTCGCGAGTCCTGCTCCATGAAGACCAGCCGTTCGCCATCCCCGTGCTGCCGGGTGGAGGCAATCACGAAGCCACCCCCGGGGTGAAAGGAAACCATCTCGAGCGGAGCCTGGAGACATCGACTCATGGCACGCATGACCCGGAAGTTCTCCTCGCCGGCCTGCCATTGGTAAAAGCCGCGGTCCGTCACAATGGCCCAACGGTTGCCTCCGTCCGGGTGGAAGACGGTGGAGCGGACCTTGTGGCCTGAGTTCCGCAATTCCCACATTTTGTCGTGGATCTCCTGGCCCGTGCCCTGGTTGAAAAAACTTCCACTCCGGGTGATCACTCCCCAGCGATTTCCTCCCTCGGGACGAAAAGAAAGCCAGGTGACCGGATTGCCGGCTTCCTTGAGCTCCTGCATCTTGTTCTCGCAGTCCACGGGAATGTCCTGGGCGAAGAAGTCCCTGTCGGTGATGATGGCCCATCCGCCCGCGGGTGGATAGGCCACGCAGAGGATCTCGTGTCCCGCCCGCCGGAACTCCCACATCTTTTCATGGCACCCGGCGGGAGTGTTGCGGTTAAAGAACAGGCGATCCGTTACAATGGTCCACCGGTTTTCCCCGCCGGGAGGAAAGGAGACGCACAGGATCTTGTGCTTTGCCTTGGCGTAGTCGTGAAGTTTCTCCCGGCACTCCTCGGGGATATTGCGGGTGAATACGTTTCCGGCCTTCCAGTCGGTGGCCAGAGCGGGTTCCCAGGCCGCGAGTAAAAGAGGCAGCAGCAGAAGGGCGAAGGCGGGCCGGAGCAGGGCGGGAACCGGGAGGAGGAAATCCCGGCAGGTAGCCTGCCCGGCCGGAGGATGACAGCTGACCTGTGGGCGCCTGGGGAGTTGCACGTGCAGGGAAAAGGGCTGGTAGTATTTGGTCTCCATTGGCCTTCTTGCTGAGGGCGTCCGGGGACGCGTTTGCGCTTCGCCCGGGAGAAATCCGCGCCGGCAGCGGGGTGCTCCCCCCGGCTACTTGATCGCGAGCTTCACCCGGTAGCTGTTCATCAAGTAGTAGAGCGTTGGATTGTTGTCCGAAACCTTGAAAAGGAGCTGGCGGGCGCCATTGGGGTCAAGTTCCAGCGTGGTCCCGGAGGAAAGTGGTGTATGGCGGGAAAGCCTTTTGCCTGTCCGGGCGTCGTAGAACTCGATCTTGAAGCGGCAGGGCTTGTCGACGTCGGAAAACTTGATGTCCAGCTGCAGTTTCTTGCCCTTGTGCTCTTCCGGGATGGCCACCTTGTAGACGTCCGCCCGGTCGGGAGAGCCCATGTGGCCGTAAAACGTTTCGTGCAGGGGTGCCTCGGGAATGTTCCCGGCCTTGATGTCATCGGGCGCCTCAATTCCTTCCCAGAGATCCCCGGCCTCCTGCACGATCACCTCGAACATGAGATTCCTTGGGGTGCATCCAAAGTCGGAACCGATGGCGAAAAACACTCCCTCGCCCCGTGAATCCAGCATGTGAAGACGCGCCCATTCCTGTTCGTCGCCGTGCAGGACGACCGATGACCGCTTTTTCCCGCCCTTGTCGTAGAGGTGAATGCTGGAGGAAGCCTTCAGGTGCTCGGAGTACTTGAAGGTTCCATCCTTGTCCCGGTGGACCCCGTGGCCATTGATATAGGTCTTGATCGCCACGCGCTTGGTCAGCCCCTGGTGGACCTTGAACCAAGCCCGCTGGCCCTTGTCGAGATGCTTCCACAGGGTGTATTTTCCTGCCTTGAGCTCGCAGGCGCTGGCCTGGTCTTTGCCACCCGTTGCCGGGTTCGCATAGTTTCCGTGCGGGGGAGCTTTCACCTCAACGGTCTCGACGAAAGCGTCGAGACTCTTCAGCAGCCCGGTCAGGTCGGCAGCATCGTAATACCTGCCGTCACCGGCTTGTGCGAGGGCCCGGAGACTCTCTTTCTCGGCGTCTTTCAGGTCGAACCCGATCACGTGGGTCTTCACCCTGATCCCCTGGGTCTTCAGGGAAGTCACAGCCGCGATGGGATCGCCGTTGCAGCTCTCGATTCCATCACTGATCAGCAGAATAATGGGATCGTGCTCCCGATGAGCCTGCAGGTCCTTCCCGCCCTGCTGGATGCTGTATGCAATGGGAGTGCGGCCGTGTGCGCCGAGTCTCGGGATGTAATCACGGATCCTCCGCATGTTGTTCTTCGCAATCGGAAGAACGAGATGCGAGTCCATCGACGCCCTCGCCATGTCGTCGATGGGGATGGACTTGTCATTGCCGAATACCCGCAACCCGACACGGAAATCGGTTCCCTCAAGGGCATTGGCAAGGTGTTTCAAAGCCTCCTTCGCAAGGTCGATCTTGCGGACCCCCGCGATCCGGCCGTTCATTGAATTCGACGAGTCAAAAATGATTTCGAGGGTCCCGGAGGTCTTCGATTTTTTTTCGTGTCCCCGTGCCCCGTTCGTCCGGTCCACGGCTCTCGTGTGGCGGTATCGTTTGGGCCCGATATCAGCGGGTTGCACCCGGACGAGATCGTTTTCCCTTACGGTAAGGCCCGGGGTGAGCTCCCCGGGATCGACCGGGGGAATGTCGGGGGCGAACTGGCCACGCGCGGCTGAGGTGCTGCCGATCAGGGCAGCAAACAGGAGGCAAGCGAACTGGTTTCCGGCATTCATGATATGTGGAGGTTCCAACCGCAGCCGTGGCAGCTTTTTTTCAGTGAATTGTGCGAATGCCCGTTGCCCGGGAGCAGGCGAGTGGATTCGGGTGGGCTAAAAACTGGGTGCTATTCCTCTTCTTCGTTATCGTCCTCGTCGGACGAAGAGGGCTGCAGGCGGCTGCGCCTGTCCTTCATGTCTTCCAGTGCTTTTTCGGCACGGAAGGAAACGTCGTCATTCTTGTCTTCGAGGAAGAATTCGACGATCGCGAAAGACCAGTCCTCCACGATTCGGGCGAGTCCATTGACGATCCTCATTTTTTCGGCCGGCGACCGAGCTTCACTGGCGAAATCCTTCCACATGCGCTCCAGGTCTCCGGGATCGCGTTCCCGGTCGTTCATGAGGAACTGGTAGGCGGACTGGAAGGTGGTGTTGCGAAGACGCTCGTCCTCCTCCTCTGCCAGATGGTCGAGGAGCATCTCAAACTGAGTGTCATCGGCCCATGTGCCAAGAGCCGCAATGGCGGCCAGGCGGTCCATCTGGCTTTCACTGGCGAGAGCCTTCTCGACCACGATCGTGGCTTCCTTCCCACCTGCGGCCCCGAGGAGCTCGATGAAGATGAGCCTGGCATCATCGCTGGTAGCGCTGTCATGGGCGGCCTTTATTTCACTTGCCAGCCTGGGGCGGGCGCTGCTGCGGCTGGCGAGAGAGCTGACCACCAGCTTGGCCTCCTGGCGCACATTGCTGTGGGTAGTAAACTGGATGATAGTCAGCAGGGCCGGGACATCGTCGTCGGTAGCCAGCTTCTTGGCCGACTTCAAGGCTGCCTCTGCGGTCTCCGGCCGGGACGAGTTGCGGGCATGGCCGATGAGGTGCGAAAGGGAATCGGGAGAGTTCCGGCCGTAGACCACGTCAAAGAACTTGATGCGAATGTCGGGGGTCATTTCGTTCTCCTCGCTGCCCGCAAACCTGGCGATCAGTTCATCGAGGTTGACCCCGCTGCCCTGGCCGACGAGAAGCCTTTTATAGATAGCGTCCCTCTTGCCGCTGGTCTTGAGTGACCTCGCGGCATTGAGAAGGATATACGCCTCCTCCTCGGTAGTGGGGAGATTGCTGGCGCTGGCGTCCTCGACCTGGGCAAGAAGGGCATTGAGCGCCTCAGTTCGCTTGTTCCTCGCAGATTTCCCAATCACGAAGATGCCCGTGAAGATAATGGCGACCAGCAGGACCGCCACGATAGTGAACTTCACGGCGTTGCTTACGCCCCCCTTTGTTGTTTCCGTGCTACCGGAAATGAAGGTGGACGGGCTGGCCGAGGTCTGGGCGGTGGGAGCTGCCGGAGTGGCATCAGGCTGAGCTGGAGTGGCGACTGGCACAGACCCGGCCGCAGCTGGTGCCGGGGCACTGCCAAAATTGATCTGGCCTGGTTTGTCGCCCGGGGTCGGGGTAGCCGGTTGGCCCGGGGCAGGCGTGGCGACTCGCTGAGCGTCAAATCCCGCGGTCGGGGCTGTTTCGGCAGGTGCGGGCGTAGCTTCCGGGATAACAGGTTGGGCCGTCGGAGCAGCGGCAACGACGGGCTCCGCGGGGGCGGCTTCCGGGGGAGCAGGCGGGGCGGCCGGGGGTTCGGCAGCGACGGGCTCCGCGGGGGCGGCTTCCGGGGGAGCAGGCGGGGCGGCCGGGGGTTCGGCAGCGGCGGGCTCCGCGGGGGCGGGGGCACCGTCTTCCCCGTCTGCGCCGGGAATAATCGGAGTGGCCGGAGAAGGGGAATCTTCCTCAGAGCCCGGGAAAATGAACTTTGGGCGTTTCGGCTTTTCTGGTGCGGGGCCGTCCGCGCTGTCGGGATTCGGTTTTTCAGTCATGAGGAATTTCTGGGGTGATTCTCGTGCATGGCGAGGGTGCTTGTCCATCTCGCGTTCGACAGGCCGCCCTGGTAGTGCAGTCGGGAACCCAGGGCGAGGGAGACGCCCTGGATCGAATCCTCGTCAGTCCTGCCCTTGATGGCGTAGCGGTCTCCGTGCATGGCGCGATTTTTTGTGGGGCTGGGATCTTCATCATGGACCGGGGAGGCGCAATCATGAATACAGGCAGAAGGGAGCTTTTCAGTGGGCTTGCTCTGCGGGGGGGATGGGCACCGGTTCGCTTTGCGGCAAGCTGAGGGGGAGCGGTCCGCAGCCGGGGAGAAACTGGGGTTAAATTGCGAGAGCGAGTGGAAGCCAACCTTGAGCGCAAGCTCGGAGATCCTGGTGGCGTGACGAAGCAACTCGCGCCGGGCCCAGCCCATGCGGCCTCCCCTGATGCAGGCCGTTTAAGTCGTGAAAAGCGCCTCGCTGGGGCCGGAAAAGCTCCGGATGCAAGCGGCGGTCGCAGAGACCTCGCTGACAGAGACAGGCTCAGCAGGCAGCAATGATGCCGGGGCAGGGTGCGGGATCTGGCCTGGCCCTCTTGCTGGGAGTTTGTCCCAGAGACCTGTCGAGGCTCAGGTGTGTCAGGCTGATTCAGTGCGACAATTGGGCCACAGCTTGGGCACGCAAATGCGTCAGGATGACGCAAGAAGCACAGATCTGGGATCAGGGCGGAAAAATATAAATTGCTAACAATTAGTTGTTTAAAAAAAGGGGGGCCTTGATGGCACGGGATGTGCCAAGGGATTTGTAGCCAGGACGTGTCCCGGCGGTTCACTTTCAACAAAGCCCAAGGAATTTCAGGCGACAGGCTGGACAACTTCAACGGAAAGAATCGAAGCAGATGGCAAAGATACTCGGAATAGACCTCGGGACGACGAATTCGTGCATGGCCGTGATGGAGGCCGGGGAGCCAGTCGTCCTCGAAAACTCTGAAGGAGCTCGCACGACCCCCTCGGTGGTGGCATTCGCGAAGGGCGGGGAGCGCCTCGTGGGCCAGGCCGCCAAGCGCCAGGCGGTCACCAATCCCAAGAACACGATCTTCTCGGCCAAGCGCCTGATCGGGCGCAAGTATGCGGAGCTCACCGAAGAGGACAAAAAACTTCCCTACGTGATCGTGGCAGCCTCCAACGGCGACGCTCACATCGAGGTGGAAGTGGATGGAGAGAAGAAGACATATTCTCCGCAGGAACTGTCGGCCATGGTCCTGGCCAAGATGAAGTCCGACGCCGAGGCCAAGCTCGGGGAAAGTATCGAGGAGGCCGTTATTACAGTGCCAGCCTATTTCAATGACTCCCAGCGCAATGCGACCAAGGCCGCGGGCGAGATCGCGGGGCTGAAGGTGCGAAGGATCATCAACGAACCGACTGCGGCCTCGCTGGCTTACGGCCTCGAGAGGAAAAGCGACGAGAAGATCGCGGTCTATGATCTGGGTGGGGGCACCTTCGATATCTCGGTCCTCGATATCGGGGACGGGGTTTTTGAAGTGATGGCCACCGACGGGGACACGCAGCTTGGTGGGGACGACTGGGACAGCGCGATCATTGACTGGGTAGTTGCCGACTTTAAAACCAGGGAGGGAATTGACCTCGGTGGTCAGCCCGATGCCTTGCAGCGGATCAAGGAAGAGGCCGAGAAGGCCAAGATCGCCCTGAGCTCGTCCAGCTCCTACGAGATCAACCTTCCCTTCGTGACGGCAGATCAGACCGGACCCAAGCACATCCAGGTAGAGATCTCCCGGGCGAAGCTGGAGCAGCTGACAGAGCACCTGCTTGACCGGACCAGAAAACCAGTGCTGGACTGCCTGCAGGAGGCAGGAGTATCGGCCAGCGAAATCGACGAACTGGTCCTCGTGGGCGGGATGACCCGCATGCCGAAGGTCCAGGAAGTAGCCAAGGAGCTGGCGGGCAAGGAGCCGCACAAGGGTGTCAATCCCGATGAGGTGGTGGCCATCGGGGCCGGCATCCAGGGCGGTGTGCTGCAGGGTGACGTCAAGGACGTGGTCCTGCTCGACGTGACGCCGCTCACCCTTGCGATCGAGACCGAGGGCAGTCGCGCCACCGCGATGATCGAGCGCAACACGACGATCCCGGTGAAGAAGTCGCAGATTTTTTCAACCGCAGCTGACAACCAGCCCGAAGTCACCATCCGGGTGTGCCAGGGGGAGCGGCCGATGTTCGCCGACAATAAGATCCTTGGCACATTCAACCTGGAGGGAATCGAGTCCGCCCCGCGCGGCATGCCACAGATCGAGGTGACCTTCGATATCGACTCGAATGGCATNCTGCACGTCACTGCCACCGATAAGAAGAACAACAACGAGAAGAAGATCTCGATCGAGGGTTCCAGTGGACTGAGCGACGACGAGATNGAAAAGGCCAAGCGCGAGGCGGAAGAGCACTCGGAGGAGGACAAGAAGCGGGCCGAAGAGATCGACGAGAAGAACAAGGCTGAAAACCTGGTCTACCAGGTGGAAAAACAGCTCGAGGAAATCGGGGACAAGGCCCCGGCCGAGCTCAAGAGCAACCTGGAGGCCAGGACCGAGGCGGTTCGCGAGGCCCTGAAGGCCGATGATATTGCGGGGATCCGGGCCGCGGTCGCGGACCTTGAGAAAACGATGGGCGAGCTCATGGCTGCAGCCCAGCAGGCCGCCGGGGCCGCNGGAATGGACCCGGCTGCCGCCGCCGCCGCCGCCGCCGCGGGAGGTGGTGCCGCCGCTCCTGAAGAAGGCCCCGAAGAGCCCCGGGAGGCCAAAGGCAAGGTCGTCGATGCGGAAGTCGTTGACGCCGACAAGTAATCTGTCAGTTTCCCGCCCCGCCCTTCTCCGGAAGGCGAGGCGGCTCCTCAACCAAGAGAACCAAAACAACACCACAACCAACACGAAACCACTACCGAATCATGGCTAGTATCAAACCACTCGGTCAGCGTGTGCTCGTGAAGCGCCTCGATGCTGAAGAAGTCAGCGCCGGCGGCATTGTGCTTCCCGACACCGCCCAGGAGAAGCCGCAGGAAGCCGAAGTCGTAGCACTTGGCACCGGCGGAAAAGACGAAAACGGAAACGACATCACCTTCAGTGTCGAGGAGGGCAACAAGGTCCTCATCTCGAAGTATGGTGGGACCGATGTCAAAGTGAACGGCGAAGATCTCCTCATTATCAATGAGGGTGACATCCTCGGCGTGATCGCCGAGTAATCGCACATTCTAACCAAAACACGACACACGAACATGTCTGCCAAGCAACTGAAGTTTGACGAATCCGCCCGGCACGCGCTCCTGCGCGGGGTGGAAAAACTGGCCGCCGCGGTGAAAGCCACNCTCGGACCGGCCGGACGCAACGTGATTCTCGACAAGAAGTTCGGCTCCCCCACGATCACCAAGGACGGTGTTTCCGTGGCCAAGGAGATCGAGCTCGAGGATCCGTATGAGAACATGGGCGCCCAGCTCATCCGCGAGGTCTCCAGCAAGACCTCGGACGTCGCCGGAGACGGCACCACCACTGCAACCGTGCTGGCTGAGGCCATCTACAAGGAAGGTCTCCGCAATGTGACGGCCGGTGCAAACCCGATCAGTCTCCAGCGTGGAATCCTGAAGGCCTCCGAGGCCATCGTGGCCGAGTTGGCCTCGATCTCGAAAGAGGTCTCCGAAAGCAAGGAGATCGCGCAGGTCGCCACCGTCTCGGCCAACTGGGACGAGGAGATCGGTAACATCATCGCCGAGTCCATGGACAAGGTCGGCAAGGATGGCACCATCACGGTGGAAGAAGCCAAGGGCATCGAGACCACCCTCGACGTGGTGGAGGGTATGCAGTTCGACAAGGGTTACCTCTCTCCCTACTTCGTGACTGACGCGGAGAGCATGGAGGCTGCCCTCGACAACGCCTACATCCTCATCCACGAGAAGAAGATCTCGAACCTCAAGGATATGCTTCCGCTTCTCGAGAAGGTCGCCAAGACCAGCCGTCCGCTCCTCATCATAGCCGAGGACGTGGAGGGAGAAGCGCTGGCCACTCTCGTGGTCAACAAGCTCCGCGGCACCCTGAACATCGCGGCCGTGAAGGCTCCCGGCTTCGGTGATCGCCGCAAGGCCATGCTGGAGGACATCGCGATCCTGACCGGTGGCCGCTGCATCACCGAGGACCTCGGCATCAAGCTTGAGAACATCGAGCTGACCGACCTGGGTGAGGCCAAGAGCGTCAAGATCGGCAAGGAAGACACGACCATCGTGGAAGGTGGCGGTGGCAGCGATGCCATCAGCGGTCGCGTAGGCCAGATCCGCAAGCAGATCGAGGAGACCACCTCCGACTACGATCGTGAGAAGCTCCAGGAGCGTCTCGCCAAGCTGGCCGGTGGAGTTGCCGTCATCAACGTCGGTGCTGCCACCGAGACGGAGATGAAGGAGAAGAAGGCNCGCGTGGAGGACGCCCTGCACGCGACCCGCGCCGCNGTGGAGGAAGGCATCGTTCCCGGGGGTGGCACCGCCCTCATCCGGGCCCAGTCTGCCCTCGACGGTGTTGAGCTTGAAGGTGACGAAGCGACTGGAGTGCTCCTTGTTCGCAGCGCGGTAGAGGCTCCCCTCCGCCAGCTCGCTGCCAATGCGGGTCGTGAAGGTGCGCTCATCGTCGAGCACGTCAAGAACTCCGATGGCAGTGTCGGTTACGATGTGGCCAAGGACGACTATGTCGACCTCATCGCGCAGGGCGTGGTGGATCCGACCAAGGTGACCCGGAGTGCGCTGCAGAATGCCGCTTCAATCGCCGGTCTCCTTCTCACGACCGAGTGTGTCGTCACCGAGATGCCGGAAGAGGAAGCAGCCCCCGAGCCCCACGGCCACGACCACGGTGGCGGCATGGGATTCTAGAAGACAGAAGTTTTTCAGTCTCAAGATGAGCAAAGCCGGGCGGGGAAACCGCCCGGCTTTTTCATTGGGCTGGGCTTGCAGCTCGTCCCGGACTGCGAGGCAGGAACTCCATTGCCGTCACTTCCACGAGAAGACATTGTCGGCATTGTCGTCGTGCAGGGGGTCGGGATGGGTTTTCCCGTCCGGTCCAGCGGACCAGGCAATCGCGATGAGACCACGGAGCGGCTTAGCCGGGTTGAAGGGGTCGGCAATCTTGTCGTCAAAATCAGAATCAAAGGACATGAAGTACTCATTACCCCAGGGATCCAGGAGACGGACGGAAGGCTGGCCGTCGGCCTCCTCCCAGCTGAGGCCGCCTTTTCCTCCGGCTGCCAAGGGACCCTGGTAGTAGCGCTCCTGCTTGGGATTTCTGTCGTTGTCCAAACCGGTCANTACTCCCATCAGCTTGGGGCCGGTTGTCAGCGACGGCTTGTTCCCNGGGGCTTCCACCGGGGGCAGGCTGGCATTGTCGTCGTGATAGGCCCGGACGGCGAAGACCAGGTTGTTGGCCGTCATCCTGGCCCTCACGATCTGGGCCTTGCGGATCCCGGCCTGTTCCCGAATGAAATTGAGGGCCTCACAGGAATTGACGGCGAGGCAGGCACCCAGGGACAAGGTGGCCGAAGCCACTTTGCAGCAAGAGGCAACGGACATGAGGAAAGGCCCTAGTTCTTGCCTCTCCAGGAGTAGACGTTGTCGCGATTCTTTTCCGCTGTAGCCTGGCCGTTGGTGTACTGACCGTCNCGGCCGGTGCTCCAGGCGATGACCTTTTTACCGAAGACAGGTTTGTTGGAATCGAAGGGGTCGACGATCTCGTCGTCGAAGTCGAGATCCATGAGGAGGAAGTAATGGCGATTGTTTGCNGCGTTCCCGGTCTTCCTCCATGCGTCGAAGAGTTCTACCGAGCGGCCGGTGAAGAACAACCCGCCGTAAGCACCNTCCTTGGTCTTGCCCTTGGCGTCCTTCCCCTGGAAGTAGCGTTCTTCCTTGGGGTTGTTGTCCTTGTCGAACCCGTACAACTGGTCCATGAGCTCGTTGGTGGTCGGAGCGCCGGGAGCCTGGCCTGCTTCAGGGGCNTCGGGAAACCTGTTGTTGTCGTCGTAGAAAGCCTGCACGGCCTGCACGAGGTTGGAGCAGTCACTGGTGGCCACCGTCTTCTTGGCCTGATTCATCACGGCGCCACCGGCGCCGAAGCCGAGAGCCGCCAGAATCGCAATAATGGCGATCACGACGAGAAGTTCGATGAGGGTGAAACCGCTGCGGCGGGAGGAAGGAGAGGTCATCTTCATAGCTGATTGGGAATAGGGGAAATTTCCTGTGCGGAAGTTGGCAGATGGCGGGGCTTTGGCAATCCCCACCTGCAGGGCATTACATTGTCAATACCAACGTGAATTCATCGGCCAGTGGATGCAACTCAATTTTTGCGCGCCTTCCTCATTGCTGAGGGGGCGGGGACTCTCCAGAGTCCGGACATGGCAGAGGCCGGGGGCTTGAGGGAGAGGGTCTTGGAGCTCATGCGACGGCCGGGCTGCCGGCCGCGGAACAAGGGTGAGTTGGCGCGCGAGCTTGAACTCCCCTCCGACAGTCGGTCCGAGCTGCGTTCGGCCCTTTCATCCCTCGAGCGGGAGGGCGTCATCGTGCGGGGCAAGAAGGCGCGTTATCAATTGCGTGAACGGGAGGGCAACCTCCTTTCCGGTGTGATTCGCTTTCAGCGCAAGGGAAACGCCTGGTTCTATCCGGATCTTCGGGATGCCTCCAATCTCGCAACCGGGATTGATCTCGAGCGGTTCCGCCGTTTTTACGTTGGCGCGCGCAAGACCTCAGTGGCACTGGATGGCGATCAGGTTGCCGTGCGTGTCGAGCGACTTGGACCCCCGGTGTGGTGGAAGCATGCGAGGCACAAGCAGGCTGCAATGGAGTTGCCCGGCGCGGAAGACCAGGCCAGCGGACGGGTGGAGCGTATCCTGAAGCGACGAAGTGGAGTAGTTGTGGGCACCCTGGTGGAGAGCAGGGGTTTTGTCTACGTCCAGCCGGACAACGATAGCCTCCCCCCGAGTATCGAACTGGAGGATGCAGCGGGTGGGAAGCCCGGTCAGAAAGTGGCTGTGCGCCTGCTGGACTGGGACAGCAGGCAGGTGGCGCCGCGGGGAGAGATTGCCGAGGTGCTGGGCTGGCCCGACGAACCGGGGGTGGACATCCGCGGGATCATCCACCGCCATGGGTTGCGGGAAGAGTTTGCCGAGTCGGTCCTAGAAGAGAGCAAGGCTGTTCCCGCCTCCGTGCCGCCGGCGGAACTGGAGGCCAGGCAAGACTGGCGGGATGAACTGGTGATCACAATCGATCCGGTGGACGCGCGCGACTTTGACGACGCGATTTTGGTGAAGAAGCGCGAGCGCGGTTGGGAGCTGGCAGTCCACATTGCCGATGTTGCTCACTACGTGAAACCGGATACCGCTCTTGATCGCGAAGCACGGGACCGGGGAAATTCGACCTACCTGGTTGACCGGGTGCTTCCCATGCTGCCCGAGGCTTTGAGCAATGGCATCTGCTCCCTGGTCCCGGATGAGGATCGTCTCACCTGCTGTGTGGTGNTGTGGTTCGACGAGGACGGAAAAATGATTCGCACGCGGTTCGAGAAAGCGGTGATTCGTTCCAGGCTCCGTCTCACCTATGAGCAGGCCCAGGATATGCTGGAAGGCAAGACCGGGGTGATCGATCCGCTGTGCTCGGAAGTCTCAGGAGTGCTCACGGAGTGCTGGAAGCTGGCCAAGGTAATGCGTGAGCGGAGATTCACGCACGGCGCACTCGATCTCGACTTCCCCGAGGTCCGGATGGAACTGGACGATCTAGGTCGCCCCACGGGCTACCGGCGGGAGGACTATANTGAGAGTCACCAACTCATCGAGGAGTTCATGCTGGCAGCCAATGAGGCTGTGGCCCGGGCCATCAAGAATGCTGAGCGAGCGGGAATCTATCGCGCGCACGAGGAGCCGGATCATGACAAGCTGTTCGAATTTGCAGAGCTGGCCCGCACCCACGGCTATGAGCCGGGGGATCTCGTGAACAGGAAGCATATCCAGAAGCTGCTGTATGAATGCCGGGGTCGACCGGAGGAGCACGCCATCAAGGTAGGCCTGCTCAAGAGCCTGAAGCGGGCAAGCTACCGGGAAGAACCACTGGGGCACTACGGGCTATCCAAGGCGGATTACTGTCACTTCACGAGCCCGATTCGGCGCTACGCGGATCTCATCATGCACCGGGCCCTGGAGCCGCTTCTCGAGAATCCCCCGCGGGAAATGGGACGGGTGCCCCTCCGAGCGTATTGCGCGGAGATTTCGGATCATATTTCCACGACCGAACGTACAAGCGCGAGTGCCGAGGAGGAGTCGCACCGGGCCAAGATGCTGGAGTGGTTGCATCGCAGTGCGCAGGAGGAGAGCCCTCCGGTCTTCAAGGCGGTTGTTACCGACGTTCGAAAGATCGGTCTCATGGTGGAGGCGCTTGATATTCTCCAGCGCGGTCTCGTCAGGAGGGATGAATTTCCCCCGGGGGACTGGAGACTGGAAGGGCACCGGATGCGCTACGCCACGATGGGAGGAGAAGAACTGAGGCTGGGGCAGCCTGTTTCTGTCCGCGTCGCGCGGGTCAATATGGAGAGGCAGCTGGTTGACTTCTTTCTGGTCGGGGAATGAAGTCGCACCTTGTGAAGGTCGGGTTGTGTCCGGATGACAGCAGGGCGGAAACTCTACATCGCACAGCTCAAATGAAAAAAGGACCGGGAGGCTGATATGGGAGGTCACGAGTAGCGGGACGACCACGACTGGTGCCGTTGAACGGGAAGGTGAGAAAGCGGGGGACGCGCCTGTCCAAAAACCCTGGGAAAAGGGGCCGAGGTCCCCTGAGCTGGACGAGGACGTAAAGATTGCTCTCCGACGATATGCAGGCCTGGGGCGCTGCGGAGCCCGAGCCGGATGCCGGGAAAAAAGAAGAAGCCAAAGGGAAGAAGAAGGATCTGGCCGCATTNCGGGTGCGTGTTGGTTAGGCTCCGTTAAATGGATGAAGGCCNCGGGATAATCCTGGCCTTTNTGTTGGTGGCGGGCCGGTGCCACGTCCCGGGGGCAGGGGAAGAGGGCTGGACCCCAAAAGTTCTTTTCCTGCTAGCGGGAAGAAGCCATATCTGGCTCGTCATGAAACGCATACTGCTGCTTGCGGCGGCCTCTACCCTGCCGGGTGCCCTGCCCGCTCATCCCCACGGCGAGACTACTCCCCGGGGTGAAGTCCTTACCGTTGCGGTTGCGACCGGATCCGGTGACCATACCTATACGAACGTCCCCTGGTGGGGGACAACCGAAAACCAGGGCGTGGGGAGCACCAATGGCGGGGTAGCCCTCGACAAGGCCGGGAAGATTTACTTCAGCACGGATACCCCCAACGGCATCCTGATCTACAGTGCCGAGGGCAAGCAGCTGGGCAAGGTGGGTCCGAGTAATATCCACGATCTCTTTATCCGGGAAGAGAGCGGCAAGGAGTATATCTGGGCCTCCCACACGGCAGGAAAGCGTCTCGTCAAGATGACTCTTGANGGCAAGGAGGTCTTCCAGATTCCCAACGAAAAGACGGGGGAGGTGAAGGGGGGCTGGCGTGGAGTCACCGCTGCGGATATCGCGCCCGATGGATCCATTTTCATCGCGCTGGGATACGGNTCCAATTTCATCCACAAGTTTGATGAGGAGGGTAAGCTGATCAAGACCTTCGCAGGAAGGGGCAGGGGTGAGGGCCAGTGCAACACTGCGCACGGCATGGCTCTCGACCACCGCTTCAATCCTCCCCGCATCCTGGTGGCTGATCGCGAGAACGGTCGCCTGACCCACTGGGACCTGGACGGGAAGTGGATCGGGGTTGTTGCTGACGGATTGCGACGCCCCACTGACCTCGCCTTTCGCGGGGACGTGGTGGCGGTGACCGAGCTTGCAGGAGGAGTCAAGATCCTGGACAAGGCCGGCAAGGTCATCGCCCTGCTTGGAGAGAATCCAGATCCGAAGCAACGTGGTCAGAATGGTGTGGCTCCGAGNCAGGCCAGGCCTGCTCATTTCACTGCTCCGCATGGGTTGGCCTACGACCGGTCTGGTAATCTCTACGTGCAGGACTGGAACCGGTTCGGACGCATCTCGAAACTCGTCAAAGTAGAATCCGCGAAGCAATGAGCACGATCCCGCTGGAAGACAATTTCGAGGATGTCCTCGGAAAGGCATTGCGCGGTACTGGCCTAAGCGACGGAATTCTCGAATTCCTGACCGGGGTTCCTGAGGAAACGATCGAGAAATTGAAGGACGGCGAGTTCGACGAGGACGCCTTGCGCAAGGTTGCCTCCCCGCTTGGGCTCGACTCCAATACTCTGGTTGAGCGGGCAAAGGAGGCCTGGGTGCCGGAACAGGTCGAGTTGGAGGGTCTTCGGCAGTTCAATACGGTCTACGACGACATGACCGTGAACAACTACCTGCTCTGGGACCCCGCTTCCAAGGAAGCGGCTCTCTTTGACACCGGAACCGATGCGAGTGGGGCCCTTGGGCTTGTGAATGAGCTGGGCCTCGAACTCACGCACCTGTTTCTTACCCACACCCACCTTGACCATATCATGGACCGGGCTGCGGTGGAGGCCCATAATCCGGCACTGAAGACCCTGATCAGCGGACTGGAGCCGGTCGAAGGCGCCAGCCGTTTCCAGCCCGGTGATGCCTTTTCAGTAGGAGCGCTCGGGATCTCGACCCGGCTTACAAAGGGGCACTCGCCGGGCGCCACCTCCTATGTGGTCAGCGGCCTGGGCAGGCCGGTGGCGATCGTGGGAGATGCTCTGTTTGCACAGTCGATGGGGGGAGGAATGATTTCCTACCAGGATGCCCTTGCGACGAACCGCTCGGAGATTTTTACCCTGCAGGATGAGACGATCCTCTGTCCGGGACATGGGCCAATGACCACCGTGGGTGAGGAGAAAGCNCACAACCCCTTCTATCCAGAATTCAAGTAAGTAGTAAAAGCAAGACACACCATGAGCCAAAAAGTAGCATTTGTAGGAGTGGGTCGGATGGGCGCCAATATGGCCCGCCACCTCCAGATCGATTGTGGTCACGATGTAACCGCGGTCTATGACATCAACAAGGAAGTCGCCGGTGCACTGGCGGAGGAGCTGGGTGCTTCAAACAGTGAGAGCCTGGCNGACGTGACCTCGGCTGCGGACGTCATTATAACGGTAATCACCAACGATGATGCCATGCGGGCGATCTACTTCGGGGAGGGTGACAACCTCCTGCAAGGAGCGGATGGGAAAACCTTCATAAACTGTGCGACACTTTCGCCGGGTGCGCACCAGGAGGTCTACGAAGCCGGCAAGGCTGCGGGAGCGGCAGTGCTGGAGGGTGCGATGGCATCCAGTATCAGCCACGCGCGCGAGGGAAACCTCTATCTGATGATCGGGGGTGATGAGGATACATTCAATGCCAACCGGGTGCTACTTGATGACCTTTCTCTGAACCTGCGTTATTGCGGGGCGGCGGGTCAGGCTGCCAAGGTCAAGGCCCTGGTCAACATGGTGATGAACATCAACACCGCAGGCCTGGCGGAAGGTCTCGGTCTCGCATCCGCGATGGGACTGGACCTCAAGATGATCTGCGAGGTCTTCTCGCANACCGGTGCCAACTCCCGGGTGCTGGAAACCGACTCCGAGGACATGATCGACCGGGATCATGAGTGTTGGTTCTCCGCCGAGCATGCAGCCAAGGACTCGGGGATCGCCCAGGCCCTGGCCCGGGAGGCGGGTCTCAGTTTGCCGGTCAATGACGCCACCAAGGGGCAATACGACAAGCTGACTGCGGAAGGACTTGGCGACCTGGACAAGTCCGGTGTTGCCGAACTGACCTTCCCGGGGCGGCACGGCTCCTAGGGTTGGAGCCCGGGGTTTCAAATCTGGTTTCCCAAAGAAAGAGCCCCGCAGGTGCGGGGCTCTTCGCGAATATGATCTTACCTGAAGTTGTCAGGCTGGTGATTAACCGGCGATTTCGGCGCCGTGGAAGTCGTTCCAGTCCTCGAGGTTGTTGAGGTTGACAGCATCAAGGATGCTTCCGTCGTCTGCGACTCCGACGGCACCGAGGATTCCGCCCCGGGTCGCGTCGTCGTGGTTGTAGCCATTGACCGCTGCGTTATGCGCGGCAATGCCGGCATCATCGATGCTCCCATTGGCTTTGCACCAGGCTTCGCATTGCACATAGTTGGGCTTGTCGGCGGCGATGTAATCAAGGAAGGCCTGACGTTCGATGCCGAGGGCGTCGAGGGTCATCTGGTCGAAGCCAGCACCCGCGGCGGGGTAATCGGGGTGAAGTTTGCCGGCCGCGTCAAGGGACGCTTTCTGCCAGAGGCGCGGAAGGTGCTGCACACCGAGGGGGCCTGCGGTGCCTGAACTGATGGTTGGAATGATGCTCATAATCTAGATTTTGCGTTGAACGAATTCACGGATAGCGCCCGCCGTGGTTTGTTGGCAATAGCAATCCTCACAAAGAGTTGAGAATTTCTACGCCCGGATACTGACTTCTAAACGGTTTGAAATAACTCGGGGAAGAGCAAGAGCTCAGTCAGGCAGAACAATCCCGTCGACACGATTCGCTCGGCCTTTGAGGGCACAGCGCCCCTGCCGGAGCATCAACTTTTCCCGGAAACACCTTCCGCCGAGGAAATCCCGGGCCTGTTACCGATGGGAAGGGGAATGGGAGAAGGGTGGTGAAAGGCCTGGCTTGGAGGAGCGTTCGGACTGCAGGAGAATCTCCTTCCGGCAGTGGAAGGAGCTGGATTTGAGAAAACCAGTCCAAGGAGATCCCCGACTGTAAGTCTGCACCCGCTTCGCACCATTTGGATCATGGGCGCCCTCCCGCCGGATTGCCCGTGGGCATGGCACGAGCCGGAAGACGGGGAACCATTACTCCCGCAGGCAGATGGCAGGAGGAGAGACGATGGATCGGGGAGAGCGGGCGCTTGGACGGGCGTGGGAGATCAGTTGGTCCCAAGCCTGCGTGGGTCCTTTCTGTTCTGGTGGATGACTTCGCGATGGACAAGGAATGGGAGGTGGTGAAGTTGTGATAATTCGGCGCGGAACTGGCTGATTGACAGCCTCCAAACGGTTGCTAAGGTGCGCGCCCGTCCGCGCCAGGGAGGGTAATTCGTCCCTTCAGGCGCACGGTTTTTTAATCAGATCGACCCTTCCCGCACGATGGCAACTAAACGCAAGGCAGCACGCAAGGCAGCACGCAAGACCGCTCGCAAATCCACCTCCCGCAAGACAGCCAAGTACGTCTACTTCTTCGGAGACGGTAAGGCTGATGGAGACGGATCCCAGAAGGCGCTCCTCGGCGGCAAGGGAGCCAACCTGGCTGAGATGAGCCGCATCGGGATCCCGGTTCCGGCCGGGTTCAGTATCACCACGGAGGTGTGCACTTACTACTACGCCAACAAGAAGAACTACCCCAAAACCCTTGAGGGGGAGATCCGGGCCAACATCGCCAAGATCGAAAAGGTGATGGGCAAGAAGTTCGGGGATCTCAACAATCCTCTCCTTCTCTCGGTCCGTTCCGGAGCCCGTGAGTCCATGCCCGGCATGATGGATACCGTGCTCAACCTCGGTATTAACGACCAAGTCGTGGAGGCGCTTGCCGCGAAAACGGGCAATGCCAAGTTCGCGTGGGACAGTTACCGCCGCTTTCTCCAGATGTATGGAAGCGTGGTGATGGGAGTCGAAGCCCACGCCGGAGAGCATCACGACCCCTATGAGGTCATCCTCGACAAGGCCAAGGCCAAGGCTGGGGTGCAGGACGACTCCGGTCTGCAGGAGGATGATCTTCGGTGGGTGATTGCGGAGTTCAAAAAGCTCATCCGCAAGCGTTCGGGCCGGGCGTTCCCGGAAGACCCGATGGAGCAGCTCTACGGATCCGTGAATGCGGTCTTCAATTCCTGGAATAATGACCGGGCCAAGGTTTATCGACAGAAGTACGGAATTCCCGCCGAGTGGGGAACTGCGGTAAATGTCCAGGCCATGGTGTTCGGTAATACCGGAAGGAACTCAGGAACGGGGGTTGCCTTTACCCGCGATCCTGCCACCGGCGAGAACGTGTTTTACGGCGAGTATCTTATTGACGCCCAGGGGGAGGACGTTGTGGCGGGGGTGCGCACGCCCAAGCAGGTTGCCAAGATGGCCCGGGACCTCCCGGGATCCTACAAGGAGCTTCTCAAGATCAGGAAGATTCTTGAGAAGCACTTCCGCGATGTGCAGGACGTCGAGTTCACCATCGAAGAGGGACGGCTCTGGATGTTGCAGACCCGGAATGGAAAGCGCACTGGTTTTGCGGCGGTGAATATTGCTCTCGACATGGTGAAGGAGCGGCTCATCTCGAAAGAGGAAGCGATTTTGAGGATTCCCGCCGAGGACCTCAGTCACCTGCTCGCGCCAATCTTCGATTCCGCCGCCGAGCGAAAGGCCACCAAGATTGGAAGCGGACTCCCGGCCGGTCCTGGAGCGGCCAGTGGACAGATTTACTTCACCGCTGACGCCGCGGTGGCCGCTGCGGCCAAAGGACAGAAGGTCATCCTCACACGGCAGGAGACATCCCCGGAGGACCTCAGGGGCATGATTGCGGCCGAGGGCATCCTTACCACCCGGGGGGGAGCCTCCTCGCATGCGGCGCTGGTCGCCCGCCAGATGGGAAAGGTGTGCGTGTGTGGTGCACATGACATGGATATCGACTATGCCAAGAAGACCCTGAGCGGGCATGGGGTCGTCCTGAAGGAGGGAGACCATCTTTCCCTCAATGGTTTCGTTGGCAGCGTTTATGCGGGTGAGCTCAAGAGCTCTCCGTCGCAGGTGATTCAGGGGCTCCTCGAGAACAAGGCGGCTGCCAAGCGCAGTGCAACCTACAAGAAATTCGAGCAGCTCATGGGATGGGCTGACCGTCTGCGCAAACTGGGGGTGCGGACCAATTCAGACACGCCCGGCCAGGTCCAGAATGCGATCAAGTTCGGCGCGGAGGGAATCGGGCTCACCCGGACCGAGCACATGTTTTTCGAGGGTAATCGCATCGATGCCGTGCGTCAGATGATTCTGGCCGAAGACGATGCGGGGCGGGCCAAAGCCCTGAAGAAACTGCTGCCTTACCAGAAGAAGGACTTTGTGGGGATCTTCAGCGCCCTGGAGGGCCGTCCCGCTACCATCCGCCTCCTGGATCCTCCTCTCCATGAGTTCATCGGAACCATGACTCCGGCGCAGATCAAGGATCTTGCCAGGAAGATCAAGGTCACCCCGGCCTTCATCAAGAATCGTATCAAGGCCCTCCATGAGGAGAACCCGATGCTCGGTCACCGGGGGTGCCGTCTTGGGATCGTCTATCCGGAAATCACCAGAATGCAGGCGACCGCCATCCTGGAGGCTGCTGCCGAGGTGCAGGCGAAGGGTATCAAGGTTCTGCCCGAAATCATGGTTCCGCTCGTGAGTTACGAAAAAGAGTTGGAGCTTCAAAAGGCGGTTATTGACGAGGCCGCTGCGGATGTCCGCAAGAAGCTGGGTCTCAGGGCCAGCCAGCTGAAATACCAGGTGGGAACAATGATAGAGATTCCTCGCGCGGCTCTGACGGCCGCCGATGTGGCCCGCCATGCGGCATTCTTCAGCTTCGGAACAAATGACCTGACCCAGACCTGCCTTGGTCTCAGCCGGGACGATTCCAGTTCCTTCCTTCCGGACTACCAGGATGCCGAGGTGGTGAGCGTCAACCCGTTTGCCAGCCTCGATCAGACCGGAGTGGGCCAACTCGTGGAGATGGGCGTAGCGGGTGGGCGACAGACGAAGAGCAAGCTCAAGATCGGCATCTGTGGGGAACATGGCGGAGACCCGGCCTCGGTGAAATTCTGCCACCGCACAGGTCTCAACTACGTGAGCTGCAGCCCCTTCCGCATTCCGATTGCCAAGCTGGCAGCCGCCCAAGCTGTTCTTGAGGAACGGGGTTTGGCTCGTGCCGAGATTTCCTGAATATCCCGTTCCTGTGGGAAACACTCGCAGCCGGCGCCCGCTTTCGCGGGAGCCGGCTTTTTCCTTTGGAGGACTCTAACCCGCGTTCGTCCTCGCTTACCCGGGGTCTGAACCGCCGAGGATCATGTCTCTTCCGGGTCAAACCGGCATTTTGCGGCGAACATGGAGGCGTTCCCGATCAAATCCTAGGGGTTCCAGGAAGTGCCCCATTTGACTGAATCCGGCCGGATTCCCGCATAAATTTATTATTTTGAGGCTGACGCGCCCCTTTCTGAAGGACTGGGGAGCCAAATCCTCCAGACTTGATGGTCGACAAACAGAAAAAATAAAAAAGATTGAACAATTAAGTAAACTCCACTAGAAACAGGCAACGGATGATCTTTTTTGGCATCAGACTACTGCCCGTCGGTCGGCTTGGTTTCCCTCGAGAGGAAACGCGCGGTGGATGCAGTGGTTCGCGTGTCACGGATCAGTTCAGCCGGGTACGCACTCAGAAGTCCTCGATGGACTGCCAGATAATTTACCGACCGGAGATGGTTGGCGCCCACCCTGCCGTCAGGGGCCCATCTTCCGGAAGCAGAGGGGCTCCACGGCAGGTTTTTTAGCGATACTCAACTGAACTGACAACAAGCTCATGCAGCGCTTCTGGTTTCACCCTTACCCAGACGGCGGCGCACAGGACCCGGTGACCACTCCGGGTGGCCGTGTCCGCGCGTCGCAGGTCGTCCTCATATGGTCATGAGTGCGACCCAACAGACCGCCGTTCTGCCCGACGCCCCGCAATTGCGGGTGTTCCAGCCGGGAATGTCGGGCGAGGAGTTGCTCGGGGTCTGCTTCGAAGCCTGCGAGGGGCGTGGTGTTTCCGATATCCAGTTCCGCTCCGGGCGCCCGGTTTATGTTGAAACCAACCATGGAATGGAATGCCTCGATTTTCTGGGCTTCCTCTCCGACCAGGACCTGCTTGAGATTTACAAGGAACTGGTTCGCAGGCAGGAGCAGGCCGGACACGGATTCGGGGGAAACGAACTCAATGTCCGACAGGATGAGAAGGTTGCCCGTGCTATCCAGCGTTTCCAGGAGACCCGCGTGGATGACTTCTCGGCCGATGGTGTCCAATACGCCAACGGCACCAAGATCTCGGGGCGCCTGCGCATCCAGGCGCACCTCTCTGCATCCGGACTGGGAATCACCTGCCGGATCCTGAGCGATACCATCCCTCCCCTCGATGTACTGGGAATCGATCCTGATACCTCGAGCGCACTGCGCCGGGCGGCCTGCCGACGGGCGGGCCTGTGCCTGGTGACGGGACCAACCGGTTCAGGAAAATCCACTACCCTGGCTTCTCTCATGGACTGGCTGCGGCAGAGCGAGCCCAAGCATATTGTGACCGTCGAGGATCCGGTGGAATACCGCTACCAGGCCGACATGGAGCATCCCAATTACCCCGGGCACCGTGCGATGGCACCCAGTATCATTACCCAGCAGGAAGTAGGTCGCGACGTTGCAAGCTACCGGCAGGGACTCAAGGACGTGCTGCGGAAGGCTCCCCACGTCATCCTTCTTGGGGAAATCCGCGATCGCGACGCCATGGACACCTGTCTTGAGGCAGCGCAGACCGGACACCTTGTTTTCTCAACTCTCCACACGACCGGCGCAGTCAAGACGATGGGCCGGATTCTGGAGATGTATCCGCACGAGAAGTATCAGTCCATCCTCAGCCGCCTGAGCGAGATGATGATCTTCATTCATTCCCAGGGCCTGCTGAAAGGGCGGAATGGCAAGCGGGTTCTTACCTACGAGTTTCTTCAAAACAACGACGACGCCGTGGCCAGTGCGATTGCGAACTACTCGGCGGGTTCAAATTCCCTGGAGGACGTGATCCGTCGAGCGGGGAATATCTCCTGGGATGACAACCTGCGCAGCCTGCTCCAGCGCGGTGTCATTGACGAGACTACTTTTGAGAGCGCCCGAATGAGCCGGAATGATGAAGATGTAATCTGACCGGTGATTCTGGCGAGCTCAAAAACATGCGGCTAATCAACCAAAACAGACAAAGAAACCATGACACTGACACACACCCAAAATACCAGGAAGTCGGGGATGACCCTCATTGAGTTGACGGTCGTTATCCTCGTCCTTCTTTCCCTGATCAGTATTCTCTTCGTCGGCGCCCGGGCGTGGAAGAAGGGATCGGATCGAGCTGGATGCATCATGAACATCCGTAACGTCCAGCAGGGAGTACGTTCATTCCAGAACATCAATGGCCACAATGCTGGTGATACAATTGCCGGCGCGAGGTCCGAGATCATCGGTCGCGGCAAGTTTGTGGAGAGTACTCCTATCTGCCCTGGTGCCGGCACCTATCGCTATGGTGACGACGACCTTCCGGTAGTCGGGGACCTCTATATGACCTGTTCCCTGTCGGCCAGCGACAAGCACGTCCCGAGTACCTTCTCCGATTGGTAGGATATCAATTTCCGAAACGGGCGCCGGGGAGATCCGGCGCCTGTTCCGGTAATTTTACCCCCTTATACTCAGGTTGAGTCGTTTGAGGTCCGATCCCTCTGATTCGCCGGGAGAGCCCTCCCTCAACCTTTCCACCATGGACTCTCTGGTCCACCCCACTCAGCTATCTGTCTGGCAGCGCTTCCTCCAGGCCCGCCGCCTCCACCGCGAAACGGCCCGTTCGAAGAATCCCGATTGGTACTGCGAAGCCCTTGAGTTGGAGTGTCAGCTCCATCTCTTCCTGGAGGGTGATGATATCTCTGAGGCCCAGATCTGTTCCGGAAAAGACCCAAGGAAAAACTGGATCCAGGTCGAGGCGCCCTCTCTCCAGGCCAGCGAGGAAGAACTGCAGGAGTTTATCACCGGGATTCGCGGCAAGTTCCAGGGAACACCGCGATCGCTGGGGGTAGTCCTGCACCTGGCTGATGAATTTGCCATCTCGGAACTGGCTCGCGCAAACGAGCGCCCGGAAGACCTGAGCGTTCTGAGCACCCAGCTCACCAATGCCCCAAAGGAGGTCCTCGAAGATCACAGCATCTCGATGGAGGAACTCTCTTTCCGCCTCTTCCCCTACGCGGGAGCCCGGGCTGGTCAGCTTTTCGGTTCTGCGATCACTATTTCCCGGAAGCACCAGTCCTACCTGCAACAGGTTCGGAGGATTGGAGAATCCATGAATTTTCCAATCCGGACCTGTGCCCTGAGTGCTCCGCTGGTGGCCCTCGCAGCACTTCCACAGCTGGCGAACCAGCTTCCCTCCCAGCCGTTCAGTATCTTTTTCTCGTACTCCACCTTCTCCGTAATCGCCTTTTTCACTGCGGACGGGGATCTCGTCATGTTGCGCTCCGTCCGGCATCATGCCGGGGGGGCGCCTCCTCACGTAGGCAGGATCATCCAGACCATGGCGGCCGCGCTTGAACTGCCCGAGCCCCTGGTTTTCATCCTTCCTCTTTCACGGGAAGAGAAAAACTCTTCTCTCCCGGAGTTGCCTAATGCGGTCATTCTCAACTGGCGGGAGAGTGCGTGGTTCGCTTCAGAGGTGCCCCTTGAGTTCCAGGGGCCCTCAAGCCTGCAGGCCGGGGATAAGGACGAGGGCCTGGGTGCTTCGGAAACCTTCCGTGGTATGGCGACGGAGAGGTGGGCCTCCCAGGATTTCCTGCCACCAACCCTGGAAGAAACTGAGCTCTACCCCTCGCAGGCGGAGATGAAAATTCTCCGTTATGGAGGAGTCGCCCTGAGGGTTGGCGCTGCAGCCCTTGCACTATTCGTGGGCTGGACCGGGATCCGTACGTTCAAAATCATAAATGACGAGGCGTGGCACCAGACCGGCGAGGTTTCGAGGGAGGGAAACAAGGTGCTGGCGTCCGAGATTCGACGTTACGAGCAGTGGAATTCCTTCCTTGCCGATCGCTCGAAGGCGTGGGTCTCGATGGAGCTCGTCAACCAGCTCTTCCCGGACCCTGAAAGCGTGATTCTCTCAGATGCTAACCACCGGGTCCGACCGGAGCTCGCCGACGACAAGGACAAGAAGGCCGGTGTGGTCAAGGAATGGATCATCAGCGGAGTCTCCAACACCGAAGCCATCAACCACCTGACCACGATTGGAACGACGGAAGGCATGAGCAAGGTCTTCCAGGCCGTTTGTAAACACACCGGAGATGAGTCCCTTCGGATGGACCTTCCTTCCCGCTCCTTACTGGTGAATCTCCTCACTACCGAGAACAAGCGCTACAAGCCGGTAGGCGGCAGTAAGCCGGAGGAGCGTCTTCCACACAATTTCAGACTGACCATCACTCAGCGTATTACTGCTGAGGATCCCATTGCCATTCCCGTTCTCGCCGCGCCATGAACCCCCATTACAAAGACCCTGTCATTGTCTTCGGGCTGGCTGCGCCGGTCCTCCTGGTTGTTCTTGCCCTCGGCCTCGGGGTGCATTTCCGCAGCAAACTGGAGAAGACCTACGAGGCGCGTAAAAACCACTATCGAACCTTCAAGACTGTCGAAGGGGAACGCGAAGCTCTCGAGCAGAAGGTGCAGACGCAGTCTCCTCACATGAGCCGATGGATGACGCTCTTCGAGAAGCCTGCGGCAACGAAGGTCAATACGTTCTTCCGTCAGTTCGAGAAGGAGTTTGATTCCACCCAGTTCCAATGCACCGCGTTCCATCCGAAGACCACCCCGGGAGCGATTGGAGGAGTGAGTGGGCAGCCTTCTGCTCAGCTCCACTTTTCCTTCCGTGGGACTTTCCGGGCTCTGCAAACTGCCGTCCTTGAGTTGGAGACGAGGATGCCACAGCTCCAGCTCGACAGCATAAGACTCTCAAGCGGAGACAACAGGAATGTTCTCAATGCGACCGTCGTCTACACCGCCTGGCAACGATAATGAAAGTAATCCTTCTTACCCTTCTTCTCGGGGCGGCTCTCGTCAGCGCCGAGGAAGATGCGCCCGCTGATGCCTCCGGGGCTCCTGATCCGGCGCCGGCGCGGTTTCTTGCGGAAGGCATCGACGATCGCATTCTGGCGCTGCGTAAGCGTCTTGCAATTACCAGCCGTGAGCGTGGCCCGTTCGGGCTCTTTCAGAATCCAGGAAGGGTTGAGGTGGTCAGTCCCGTCGTCGCGGAGGTTCGCAAAACACCTTTTGATGAGTTCATCAACGGTATTCAGATCACCGTGATCAATGCGAGGGAGAAGGAGTTCCTCGTCGGTGCCCGCCTGTTCCGGTTGGGACAGGTCTTTCCCATCGTGCGCGGCGGGGAGAAACTTTCGGTCCGGGTCGAGGCCGTCGCGCCCTCGCGGGTGACTTTCAAGAACCTGGGGACGGGAGAGGTTGCTCTGCGTCGTCTCGATCTACTCCCCAGTGGGGTAACTGCCGCAGCCGGCCAGATCCAGGTCCGGGGTGTTACGCCAAGCAATCGTGGCGGGACCGAACCTCTCCGGATCGAGTTGGATTCACCTCCGGCCCTCCCCTGACGAATCAATCCCCCCCAACAAAACCAACCCCATGAAAATGAACAAATTGCTGTTCCCCCTCCTGCTGCTGAGCAGTGCTCTCACTGACGGTCAGCAGGTCCCGGTGCCAGCTTTTCCAGAAGAACGTGAAGAAGGACCTCCGCTGGAATTGAGTCCTCCAAAGATTGACCCCTCTGCTCCGGGCGTTGCTGAGCAGCCTGCTCCACCGCTCGCAGTCCCTGTTGAGCCCATTCCCATTGCTGCCCCGGCACTTCCAGCGCCAGGAAACCTGCCCGATCTGCCCGCAGTCCCACCTCCTCCGCCACCTGCGGATGACGGTGGATTGCCTCCCGCTGATCCTGGCAACGATACGGACCAGATTGAGGAAGCCGATGGTGGCTTCCTCATCAAGGATGCCGCCATCAATGATATTTTCCAGATGCTGGCCAAGCGTGCCAAGAAGCAATATTTTCATAACAACAGTATTGGTGGCGCCGATTACAATGTGAGCGGGCACCTCAATGGTGGTGATCCGTTGCGGCAGATGGAGGAACTGGCTTTCCAGTATGGGCTGACGCTCTATACCAAGGGAAATACTGTCTACGCGCTGAACTCCGAGCAGCTTAATCAACTGCCTGCTTCGGAGTGGCACTACCAGCTGCGCTATCTTCGGCCAACCGATATCGAGCAGATCAAGGCGCTGATTCAGCCCATGTTGTCGCCCACCGGGATCGCCAACTATGAGCCCAAGACCAACACGATCATCATCATCGACTCGGCTCACCAGGTTGAGCGTGCGAAGAATCTCCTGACCACCGTCGACAGGGCCAAGGGGCAGGTTGTTATCGAAGTCAAGATTCTCAGCGTCAATAGCAATGCNGGTGAACGCAAGGGAGTGGACTGGGCCAGCAGTCTCGGCAATTCGGGTATCCCGCTTGAAACCATTGCGAGCCTGAATTCGCTCTTTGGAATCGATAACGTGCTGTCCGGCATTGGGAATCTTTCGTCCGGCGCGGTTCTTCGCGGAACGGATGCGACGAGTCCGAGCAACAACACGATCGTNCTTTCGCCGCTGCAGATCAACGGTGTGCTGCGTGCCCTGCAGCGGGGTGGGCTTGTAACCCAGACCTCNAACCCGACCTTGATTACGGAGGACAACGAAAAGGCTACGATCTCTCTCATCGANCGTGTNCCCATCATCACGACCACCATCAATGAAACCGAGGTNAGTAATCAGGTTACGGAAGAGGTCCGCTACTCGGTGGATCAGAAGGATCCGGTAGGTGATCCCAGTACNACCCGTGAGATCGGTGTCACNGTGGCCGTGACTCCCACCCTTCTTCCCGACGGGACAATCCGGATGAAGATGCGTCCGCGCTCCGCACAGGTCGTGGAGGAAATAATCGGACAGAGTGGAAACAAATACCCTCGTGTGGCCGAATCGATGATCGAGAGCATCACCCGGATACCGGATGGGCACTCCCTCGTGGTGGGTGGCTTTTANGGACAGGTCAAGACCAAGGAGCGTAACAAGGTGCCGCTACTTGGTGATATCCCAGGCATCAACTTCTTCTTNAAGAACAAGGAGGCGTCCAAGGAAACCTCNAGCCTCGTCTTTGTTGTGACGCCCTCCTCCTACAATCCGGGAAGCGTTGCGGAAAACTGCGCGACGTCGAAGACGNTTCGCGACAGCATGAGCCTTAATCCCGGGCACGACTGGATCGAGCCCTCGCTGCCNGGACCGGCCCATCAGCCAAACCTGCGCCGCACGTTGCAGGACCTTCGGCCTGCACAGCGCGACCAGGAGCCNACAGTGAACGAGCTCAAGGCCGNTCTCAAGGGGTGCTGTGAAGGNCGCTCCAAGAGCGGTATGCGTCACGGACGATTGAATTTTCCGGGGAAGCGTTAGGATTCACATGCAGACTCAAGCTGGAGAGATGGCTCTTTTGGAGGGTGCGACTTCCNCCGGGATCGCGTCCTCCGCCACCGACCCGATCTGCCTGGATCAAACAAGCGAACTCCTCGAGGAACACGGGTTGGCTACGCCGGNCGAAATCCACCAGCTCCGGGACCACGGTCNAGCGCCGCTGCGGGGAACGAGAAGGTGGGATCCCCTTGAGTTTCTGGCCGCTCTCCGGACGCCGGACCCGGATTCCCGTCTCCTGGAAATTGAGAGGCTGGGCCGAACCCTTTCCCAGGCAATGGGATCCCAGCTGGCTTTGGTGCCCTTTGCCAGCCGTTTGCCGGCNCCTNCAGCATTTTATGACCACAACGCAGGCCTCAGGGCGGACTGCGANCGATTGATGACGCCCATTCTCTACTCCGAGGAATCCGAGGTGATCGGAGTTGGTTCCATCAACCCGGTTGCACTCAGGCTGAGTTCCCAGATCATCATGCACAGTCTTGGCGAAAAGGTGGGAACAGTTCCCATCGTCTCCCGCATGTTGTTGAACCATGATGGATGGATCTCCCTCTGCCAAAAACACTTCGGGATATGATCGAATTTGATGGCATCCAGTTCAATGACCTGATCAGCAGCCGCCTGATGGCCACGCTGGCGGAACACGATTCCTCGCTGGCGGAACTGGGACATGACCAGGTNCCCAACAGGGTCAGTCGACCGCTTTTCATGTCCGCNATTGCNCAGGTGAACGGTTTGCCGTTCCTGCCNNGGATCGCAGAATTCTGTGATTCAGCTCTCCTGGACGCCTGTGACCCGGCCCTCCTCACCCGGGGCGGATTCACNCCTCTATGCACCCACGGAGAGCGTCTCCTGGTGGCCGTCTCGAACCCGTGGAGCTCTCTTCCCGATGAGTANCTCCCGCCCCGCTTTCCTGANTTCCAGATCGACAAGGTTGTCACCCTGAGTAACGAGATCAGCCGGGCGATTGAGCGGGTGGCCACCACGCAGGGGCCCAACCGCTCACAGTTGGAGTCCATCGATGTCGAGGACATGGACGAAGGGCTCCGGGACTTCGATGTTACCGCGGAGTATGACGAGCCGATTGCCCAGCTGGCGGCCACGATCCTCGCGACCGCTACCAAACTTCGCGCGTCGGATATCCACTTCAAGGTGGAGAAGGAATCCTTCTATTACTGCTTTCGGATCGACGGGGATCTCGGAGACAAAGTGGAGATTCCCATGAAGNTGAAGGATCGCATTGATGCCTTCTTCCTGAATCTGATGAAACTCCCGACCGAGATCCGCAATACTACGCCGGGCATCTCGGGNCGCTTCACGATCGCGTATTACCACAGGCCGATCGACATCCGCTACGAGCGTCACCGGACTTACCGTGGNTATCACGTGACCATGCGGCTTCTGGACAAGAGTCACATCAATGTGACGCTCGGCAAGGGGTCCCTTGCCTTTGACGACGAAACCCTCTTTGANCTGAATCGTGTGATGCAGATCCCGGCGGGGATCATCGTGATGAGTGGNCCGACCGGTTCTGGCAAATCNACTACCTTGAACGCGATGCTTCGGGAGCTCAACCGGCCCGAGGTCAATATTCTTACCCTGGAGAATCCGGTCGAGGATGAGATCCCAGGAGTCACGCACTGTGACCTGAAGAGCGCAGGGGAGTTCAAGCCCATGATAACAAGTTTCATGCGGAGTGATCCCGACATCATTCTCATGGGCGAGGTGCGGGATACCGAGTCAGCCGAACTGGCGATTGAGGCCGCGGTGACTGGCCACAAGGTTCTGACGACCATTCATACCCCGCGAGCCTCCCAGATCATTGAGCGATTCGAGCAGTTNAAGATCGAGCGGTGGAAGATCGCCCAGACCCTCAAGGCNGCCTGTGCCCAGCGTCTCATCAAGGTGCTCTGTCCTGANTGCAAGGTTGAGATGAATGGGGTGNCNGAGNGGGAAAGGCGTTTGTTCAATCTTGATGAGGAGTGGGCGGAGCGCCCTCTCTTCGGAGCCCNGCCTGGTGGATGTGCCGAGTGCCGGCANACCGGNTACAGCGGTCGGACGGCGATCCTGGAAATCATACCGATCACTCCGCGGGTTTCTGACCTTCTCTCGAAGGGAGAGATCAGCCCGTACGATCTCGAGGTGATGGTTCTCAAGGACGGAACGCTTCCGAACCTTCGGCGAAGCGGGCTTCGTCTCCTGTCCGAGGGACAGACCGACCTTAAGGCCGTCAGTAAGACAATCGACATGACCTATTCCGATGAGTAACGGTGCAGCCACAACCAACCCTTCCCTTCCTCGCGCCGCGGAGCAGCAAGCTGNNGCTCCCAAAAAGGGTGTGAGGAAGAACTTCTTCAAGAAGAAGGAGATGATCCACCTGTTCCGCGGCCTGGCTTCCATGCTCAAGGCGCAGATCAACACGTCCGATGCCCTCAGGTATTACGGCCAGGGACTCCCCAACAAGGTAATGGCCGCAACCCTCGAGAGAATTCGTCTNGATACGGAGTCGGGGATGTCGGTCCATGAGGCTTTTCGCAAGACGGGACGCTTTGANGACATGACGATTGGCCTGATCCAGGCAGGGGGAGACTCGGGCCAGTTGAATCGCGCCTTCCGGGAGCTTGCGGACCGCATGAAGTCCGATCTCTATTTCCGCAAGCAGGTGCGCAAGGCTGTTCTGCTTCCCAGCATAGTGATTTCGGTTCTCATCGGCGCATTCATCGTGTCCCAGGTGAAGATCGTTCCCCAGGTGGAGGGCATGCTTGAGCAGGTGCGCCAGAAACCGGACGGCCTCACCGCGATAGCCTTCAAGGTCAGCCACGCCACCCAGGCCCTCTGGCATTTCGTCGTCCTTGGCCTGATCGTAGGGGTGGTCACCGTCTGGCGNTCCGAAATGGTAAGAAATGCCATTACCTCGATGGCAATGTCCAAGTGGAGGATTCTCAGCCAGCTCGTCATGAGCCTGCGACAGATGACCTTCCTCTCCACCATGGAGCTTCTCTATTCNAACGGAATCAACCTCGCGAAGTCGATGCGTGTGGCAGCAAACTCGATCAAGACGACCCCCCTCTATCCGGAAATCCGAAATGCTGCGGACCAGTACGAGCACTCGGGTGTTCCTCTCTCTCTGGCCTTCAGCAAGTTTACCTCCGTTGACGAGCAGGTGGTTCACATGATGGCGATTGGNGAGCGCTCGGCNTCCATCGACAANCAGCTTAAAATGCTGGCCGACATGTACGAGGAGGAAGCGGAGAATTACATGAACGACTTTACGCAGGTTCTTAATTTCATCGTCCTCCTGCTGGCGGTGAGCCTGATTGCAGCCGTCTTCATCGGGACCTTCCTTCCGATCTTCATGATGGGGCCGAAGATGATGCAGAGTGGAATCTGAANCCTGATTAACATGCAACTGACCCAGTTCGATCGCTGGCTTCGAGAGAAGTTCATTTACCGAACCCACATCTATACCATGAGACTCCCGGAATCGGGAGTTCCCTCCCAGGTCATGGTTGAAGAGCTGGAGGATACTCCGACCCGGCGCTACCGTTACCGGCTGGTGGTCAATGCGAAGCGGGACGTGGAAGCACTGCTGGCTGCGCTGCGGGATGGCAATCAGATGTTTACCACAAGGGTTGTGGAAGCAAATCCCTGGTACAAGCCGATCATCGCTCCGAAGGGGAAGAGCTTCTTCTTCCGCATATTCTGGTGGGCCGTGGTAATGGCCCTCGTGACCGCTGCAGTCATCGTTGTTTACGGCATTCTCTCCAATGAGGAGCTGAAGTCCGAACTCATGGAGGCNTTAGATCTCTTCCGGGATGGTTAGAACCTGAAAAACCCAACTTCGAACCGATCATGAAAAATACCCCAAATCGACCCCCGCTTCACGCTGGNGTGACGCTCATCGAACTNACCGTCGTCATCTTCATGATTCTCAGCATCATGGGAGCGACAATGTATTTNGCAGGGAACATTGGAAGCTGGAACAAGGGCAAGGAGGCTTCGGCGGCCTTGCGGGAGGTCTATGCAGCACAGCGGGCTTATCTAGCCGANAACCCACGCACGGNGGTCACTTCGATCACCAGCAACGAGCTGATCAGGTATCTTCCGAGTGGAGGTTCGGCTTTCCCAATGATTGAGGACCTCAACGGCAATACGCTTTCCTATGATGTTACCAAATCGCCCCCGGTCCTGACCGGAGGGGGAGGCGGTGTCTACGATCCTTCCGGGTCTTNGTCGGATTCCCTGTGGGACGTGGGTGAATGAAGCAGNTTCCNATGCATCNGNNGCTTGTCCNNGNGTGCCTCCTGTGGCTCGNGCCCCNGGCGNCCAAGGCCGAGGAGGAANCCCTCCCGGTNGGGTTCCNNTTNNTNGGAAACTATCAACTCGAGAAGCGGNTCAAAATCCGTGATGGCCGGCCATTTAAGGTTCACACCAAGCCTTTCGTGTGCCGGGTCTATACCGATGGAATCACGGTCCGGTTATACGGGGAAAGCGGGCCCGAGGGGTTCACGTCCTTTACCATCCATCGCAACGACGGCATCCTGGTTGGCGCGGGAACAGGCCGCACCGAGACCGTGCCGGGGCTGCAGGCTCACTCTCTGGTGGGCAACCTCAGCAGGCAGCTTGTCCTCACGGAGGAGCAACTGATCGTGACCAAGTTTCCTGCGCTCTCCGAAATCGTGGAAATTACTTATGCCAATCGACGCATCACGGTTGGACAGAACGAATAACAGCCCCTGAGCATCATGAGCGAAATGGACTCCGACAACCCTTCAGCGGGATCTCAATCCGAAAGTGCGGCAGGCGAGCAGGGGAAGGCACCCGGTGAGGCAAGTGCGCCTCCTGCGCGCTGCACCTGTCAACGCTGTGGTCTCTATCGCTGGTATCCCCCCATGATGCTGGCATCGACTGTTCTTGCTGCGATCTTCTGCTGGATGTACATCACCAAGCCGGTTTTCCTGACTGCTCCGTCCGGGCAGACGTTTGATCCACAGCCTGCGATTCAGGAGAAGAGCCCTGTTGATGAAGCAGTGCCTGCACCTCACACGGCAGGTAGAGGCAATCTCGACCCTGCGCTGGGCCGCCTTCCGGGGGATGCTGCGGCGGACAGCAGCACTTCACCCGTGGAGGAGCTCCTCGGGGCGAAGCTCGAGCCGCTGGTCGTGGAGCGGGAAGGACCCTCCCTGTTCGAGCCCGTTCCCGTGAACAGGCCGCCCGGACCTGTCCCGTTCCCTTCTCCGGCCACTTCGAAGGTAGCGGATCCGGTTGTAATCAAGAGAGATTCTGCACCAGAACCGCTGGTGATTCGAATGGAGGAAGTGGAGCCAGCCAGAGTTCAGGAGCTCCCGGGGGAAGACCGTGTCAAACTGGTGGATGCAGGAGAAAGGAGGCAAAACAGTGATTCTGAGGAATTTCAGGTTCGAGCCTCCTTCATGGCTGAGTTTTCCTCAGCTCGTAAAAATAGCAGGGCTCCTTCTGATCTCGATCCATGATGCGCAATCCACTCGTTCAACTGGTTATCAGCGGCGTGGCTCTCGGGCTCATGTGCGGGGCGGGCGCGATCCACTCCTTGCATGTCTCCGGAGCGAGACAATTGGCTGAAAACGGGCAATGGCGCCCTGACCCCAGCCGCGGCCTGGAACTTGATAGTGGTCCGGCTATTCTGCCGGCTTCCCTCATGGGCGAGAGAACCCCGGATGTCGGACCCGGTTTTCAGGATGAGGACAGCGCGACGGTAGAGGCCTTGCAGGAGATCGTTGCGCGTCTCCGGGAGTTGAAAACTGAAAATCGTGATCTGCATGGAGTGATTGCAGACCTCCGGGAGCAGGGGGCGGAAACCAATCGGGATCTCAGCGAGCTGCAGTTCCGGGTAGACTCTCACAGCCAGTCGTTCCGGCCCATGCGGTTCTCCTCGGATGCCGGTTCAATCCTGCAGAACTCGATCAGCCCGGGAAGCACGTTGCATCCTCTGCTTCCACCCAAGTAATAGCTGTTCCTGGGAGCGCTACCGGGCCGTTCGCTGCCCCTCAGCCTGAGGGCTTCAGTCGTTCACTTTTCCCTGCGGACGGATTTGAGGCATGATCCGGGACGCCAAAAAATTGCCATGGGAGTTCCGGAAGGAACTCCCGTGCCGAGCCTGGGGTTCTGAATGGGACAGCTCGGAGCCTCCCCTCAATCCACCTGCTCGATAACCACCAGCCAGTTCATCTGGTTGATCGGCGGCAACTGGTTGAGGTCGGTGATGGAGTGGAGGTCGGCCGAGATCTTGTCCGTGTCCACCTCCTCATAAATTCCCGACCGGAGGTCCATCGGAAATACCGAATCGCTGTTTTTCTTGCCCACGTGGTTGATCTGACCCTTGAAGTCGATATTGAGCGCTTCGTCCCGAATACCGAAGCGCTTTTCCGGTGCGAAGAGCGAGATCGGGGGATAAACCGGGTTTCCCTCGTCGTCTTCGCCGCGGGCAGCAATGTTGACATCATTGGCCAGGTACAGCCGGAACGGAGTGACCAAGGAGAATCCCCGTGGGAAAGGAGTGAAATCCTTGGTGTCACGCAGGATGAGTGAGATGTCGGTAGACAGACTGGGGATGTTCGGTTTGCTAATGTTGATGTTGTTGACGTAGTCCGCATTGACCATGAGCGAACTGTTTTTCTCGAGGGAGTCCGCACCGATGTCTTCCAGGTGGGCCGCGAGCCTTCCGGTGTAGACTGCAAGGGCCTGGCGGCCGAGTGGGGATGTCTCCAGGTGGAAGGGGAATTTGGCGCCCTCGCGGGAATTCGCCTCCGGCCAGCTGCTCCCTCGCGTGAAGGTGTCTGTCTTGGAAATGCCGTTGCTCAGGTAAGTGAATGAAATTGCGGTCGGCGTCTGATCCGTGGGAGAGATCACGTCGACGACCCGCAATTTCATGACTGTTTGCATCGCCGGCCGGCTGTAGTAGTTCCAACCGGTTGGAGAAGCGGAATTGGGGTCGGAGGTGTCAGTCAAGTCGTCGAAGATGCCCTCCCCGTGTGTAATGGGAAGGAAAGCGACGAGGCCGGAGTCCGAGGAACTGGCCAATGGAAAGAAGCTGTCGTTTTCGGCTTCATAGGCTTCCCGGGAAGGCAGGTCGCCGGTGAACTGATCTTGGGAGACGCCTCCGACCGAGGAGTTTTCCGCGAGGGTAATCCCGCGGCGGGCGGTCAGACGGTCCAAGCTGAGGCTTCCCACCGCGGAGGCCTTCGTGGCGAACACCCCGCCGGATATGTTGATGTTGTCCCAGGCCGCCCCGTTCTGGTGTTTTCCCAGTGCCGTGGTGGCGCTCGCGGAGCTGCCGAGCGCAAGCTGCGCAGGGACCTCGTAGATGGAGAGGACGTAGTTTTTTCGAACCGTGGCAACACCGGTGACGTCCTCGGACTGCGAACCGAGTGCTATGGAGAAGGCCCACCAGTTTCGCTTGGCCAAGAAGTTCTGCCCCTGGGTGACATAGCCAAAGTGAATTTGGGGATAGGGCAGAACCTTGAACTGTGTTCCATCGGAATAAGTTTTATCCATCGTGATGATGGGGCGGTCCCGGTCGAGCCTCTCCACCGAGGCGTTCGTGATCTGGAGGGTTTCGGGATACTGGGAGCCGAGCAGGTTGCCGGTGCTGTTGGTGCCGGCGTTTACGTAGAACCAGTGATTGGAGGGCTGATTCTTAACCGGGGAGACGGAATACTTGATGTGGTCCTGGGAGCCGTCTCCGGTGTTACCGGAAATGGCGTGTCCGTTGATTCCGAGAACCTCGGCATGACTTTTCTCAAGGGCCTTTTCTCCGTCCGCCTTATTGCGGGCGTATTCGAAGACCCAGCGCCAGCGGGCCTGGTCGGACCAGCTGGAGGTGTTTGAGTTGGCCATCATGTTCTTCATCGCGCTGTTTGGGACTTCGGTGAGAACGGCGCGAAGGAGTGCCTGTTCACGGTTCGTGTAGTCGACCCGGATCTGGGTTTTCTTCTGGGTCTCCTGGTTCTGAAGCGTGTAGCGGAATGATGCGGTGAGCATCAACAGCATGATGGAGGAGAGTGTCACGACGGCCAGAATGGAGATGTAGCCACGTTTGAGGTTGTTTTTCATGGGGTCTGAGGGTGTTGAGCGGGTTTAAAGCCTCGGAGTACCGGAATAGGTGATGCTCTCACCGGCGGGCCCGGTGAGTTCCATGCGGAAGACTCCGTTTTCGATGAAGAACTCGGCATTTTCGACCCTTCGCGAAATGAGCCAGTCGGGGTTTCCGGCCTTGGTGAAGGGGACGGACGGGTTCAGGTTGTAATAGGCGAGCTCGTCTTTTCCGTCGTTGGTCTCGAAGGAGACAATGCCGAAATCCTCTGATCCATCCGGATTGAGAAAGCCGAGGACCAGGACCTTGCCATCTTCGGTGACTGCGTTGGCTCCCGCTACGGCGTCGCTGAGGTTTTCGTGAATGCGGTAGGCGTCCGCCCGCGAGAGGATCTGGGTGATCGTATTGTTGATTTGGGGAGCGTCATCGACAAGGAAGCCCTGGGCTTTGAGGATTCCGTGGAAAGTGACCTGCTGCTGCAGCAGGGTCATCATCATGACCGCAATCGCGAGCGCGAGGCCCATGGCGGTGGCCAGCTCCGCCAGGGTGAAGCCACGGCGGTGCGGGCGAGAGGTTTGCGTGGTTGGGATTGAATTATTCATTGAGTGCGCACGATGGTCCGGGATTTAACGTATTCCCGCCCGCTAATGGAGTAGGTGATATGGCTTTGTAGTTTCCAGGTCTGCATTTCTGCCGGGTTGGAGACAATGGTTCCGGCCCCTCCGTGGGCGGGAAAATTGTTGGTATCGGGAATCCGTGTCCGGATCAGGCTTGCGCTGAGTGTTCTTCCACCTGGCAGGGTGCCGAGGGTGACGGCGGTTTCAGATTTGGCGGGATAAATCGGCCATGGGGAGGACACTCCGGTGAGTTCAGAAAAGGGCACGCGCTGGGCGTAAGCCTTCTCGTAGGAGAGATAGGCATCGGAGACGTTCTGGAGCATGGTCCACTGGCGTGGTGCGAGAATGTTCATGGTGCCCTTGAGGATCATCAGGCTGGCCACGGACAGGACCACCAGGGCCACGGTCGCTTCGATGAGGACACTTCCTCGACGGGTCCGGTGGAGCCGGGTCTTGAGTTGTGTTTGGATCGTGTTAGAATCCTTCCACGGGTGAGAGGTGTTTTGATTGTCGGAGTGGTGGCACTTCATGGGATGTCCGGATTGCGGGCGGCGGAGCCATTACAGCCGCCCTTTGGATTGAGCTGGGGCGATTCTCCTGCCGGGCTGGTTGAGTGGGCAGTGAGGACGGGCCTGGATCAGACGGTCAAGGCTCCGGCTGGGCAGCCACGCCTGAAGATTCTCCTCGTGGCGCCGGCCGAGGGTTCGCTTCCCGGTCACGAGGCCACTACCCTGGAGGCCAGGTTTATGGATGGAAAACTCTTTGAGGTCGCCCTCCACTACACCTATCCGGGAAGGAAGAGTTCTTTCGTACGCGGACAGTTTGCAGAATTGAAAAAGATCCTGACGCGCCGCCATGGCCCGCTGCAACTCGGCGGTAAAGCCCGGGAAGAGCCCAAGGGAGGGGTGACTACCCGTTCGACGGCCTTCCAGATTGAGCCTGCCGTTGGGCGCAGCCTCATGCTCGTCCTGACGGAAGTCTCCGACGACAGGCGGGGGGACAGTTCGGCCAGGTTTTCGGTGGTCTATCATAATGGTGGAGTCTTGCAGGAAGAGAGCTCACGCGTAATCATCCGCCGGGATGGAGTGGAGTTCCCGAACAGGCCGTAGTGGCTGGTGCTCGGAGGCGTCCGTTGATGGGTGGGTGCTGCGGGGAGTTCATCTGTGGAAGAAGTGAAGGCTTCTCAGCGACGTGGCAGGGCCGTTTTTGAAGGAAGCCACTTGGCCCAGGGGCCGGCGGGGATCTCATATTCTTCGACGAAGCGCCAATCGACGTCTGCATTTCCGCGCATACTGAGGAAGTCGCGCACCGCCGGGCTGATATCGATCCCGGCGTTCTGGTTGGCGTTTGCGCGCGGGGCTTCTCCCTCGAACACATAGGGCCAGTCGTCAATGGCGAAGGGTCCAACGTCTTTCCACTGTGCGTAGGCCACGCGGCCTCTGTAGTGAATGGCGACCCAGCGGTTGTGACAAACCGAGACCCCGGGCCCCCGATAACTGCGCCAGAACCAGGGAATGACCTGGGCAGCCTCGGGACGATGCTCCCGGCCCCGCAGAAGGTCATTGTAGGGCAGGGCGATGTAAAAGGGGTTCAGCTTTGGTTCGAAGGCAGCGGGTGAATAGCCGCGCCGTTTGAAGGGGTGGTCGTATCCCCCAAAGCTGGCCTCCCAGTGCGGATCCCACGAGCTGGCGGTATTCGAGGTCAGGTTTCTGGGGGTGGGCTTTTCGCCCACCCAGAAGACGGTCGCGCGGATCTTGTAGTGCCATGGATTGCGTTTGGCGTGCCATGGCTCGGGAAATTCCTCTACAATCTGGGCGACACTTGGCCCGAGATATGGATTTACCCGTGCTTTCAAGCTGGCCCGGCGGCTCTCGAGGAATTGTTCATGCGCCAATGCGGTGCGCTCGACCGTGGTGAGAACCGAGCCAGAGGCCGGGGCAAGCAAGAACCAGAACACCGCCCACGCCAAACAACAGGCCACCCCTCCGCACGGGGTGGCGCCGGAAACCATGGGATGGGTTCCAAGGTGGAGCATTTTGTAAGGGGGAACTAATAGTTAGGGTCCAAAAAAAAATGCTTTTAGTCAATCATTTGGATAACTTAAGAGTAAAAATTTAATCAGGGCAGTTTCCGAGGGTCTCCAGACAGGCGGATTTTTGAACCATAGCGATTAATTTTCGAAGGCGCCTTGGTCCGTTGACGATGCATTCCATCAATGAATCAAAGGGTATCTCGCGATTTTGAGTGCTCTCAAAAACTAGACTCAAACCGGCGCATAAAATTTTTCCCGTTTGCCGTGGGAAGGGAGTAATGAATTTTCACAGGAAAGCCGGGGTTGGCCCTCCTTGCACGCGGGGGATCGTTGGTCCAGGGACAGCCTGGGAAGCCTTTATTTGTGGAGAAAGCTGGACGGCATGATCCCGGTCCGGGGGGCGCAAACACTTGCTGAGCGGTGTGTCTCCGCCGGCGTCTGGATCTGGGGCGGTGGGTGCTGACCGTGGAAGGGGACCACCAGAGTGGGAACGTGCCGTAGAATAGGAGTTCCGGCAGTTTTTTTACGTGGAAGTAAAATAATCCGAGGCCGCGCCGAAATAATATAAGTATATTTTAATATTTTTGTTGCTCAAGAGGTCTTATTCTGTAACTTTATTGGAAATTCGAAAGAATTGAGCAACCCCCAACGACACTTAACTTCATGAAAATTAACGCCTCCCAACTGGCGCTGCTTGGTCTTTTCGTCTTGGCCAGCACGCTCCCGGGGCAGACCACGGGAGCGCCTCCTGTGACTTCTCCCCATGGCGATCCCTACACACCTGTCGGCTCCATCTCGGTGACCCCCACCGTCGTGCAGCCTGGTGTCCAGCCCAACATGGTCTGGGGAATCGAGTATCCCAAGGATGTCGGTGATCTTAGTGAGGTCGATCCGTCCGGTGGGGTAACCCCGAAGACCAAGGTCGACGTGAAGATCCGGGTCATGGGTGTTGCCTGGCAGTATGGCAATACCCTTCTCCCCACCGCTCTCTGGGTCAGGGTGGGTGCCACGGCGGAGTGGGAACTGATTTTCTTCGGTGCAGGGAGTGACGTGAATCCAGATGAGATTGTTTTTGAGAAGAAAGGCGTCGCGGCCGGGACGAGGATTGATTTCTCCGCTCGGGGTCAGTCTCCCACCGGTCCCTGGTACAGTACCCGGTCCACAACCACGCCGGACCTGACGGTCCTTGGCATGGTGAACGGGGCCGAGGTTCCGGATTTTGCGCCGGCCTACCAGCAGGGTCGGATTGAAAGTTTCATGACCCAGTTCCTTGATGATACCAACAGCCGTGTGGTGCTTGGCCCACACGACATCATTCACACCTTCGAACTTGGTTCGACCAACCCGGGTGACTGGTGGTTCGACATGCAGGACATCGTATGCGTCACCTCGCTGAGCGAGAGGCTCCTCGTGAACGCCAGTAATACCAAGTTTGAGGATGGGGCCATCGATCCGCTGGCCGGGCGCAGCACCGCCCATGGAGGCTCCGGGACGGTGGATGACAAAAAACTGATCAAGAGCGGACGCAAGTTGGCAAAGTGATCTTTCCCCGGTCCACACCTTTTTTCAAACCAGCCCCCAATGATATCATGAAGACGCCTGTTCTTATCCTGGCCTCGGTTTTTCCTGTGACGCTTTGCGCCGACCCGGCCGACTATGTAAACTTCATTCGACAGATCCAGCAGGATAGCGGGGTGGAATGGGATGTCACCGTTCCCCCGAGCGGCAATGCGATCTCACCGACCGGCGTCAGCGTAGACGGTGCGTTCTTCGAGCTTTGGTCGATTCACAACAGGAGTGTGAGCGAATACCTTCTCGATGAGCAATACGTCACGGCCTACACCCCGAATGCGAAGATCAGAATCGTGACAGGCGATCCTTATCGGGCCATTCGCCGGACGCGGGTTGATCAGCCGTTCCAGGTCCAGATCTCGGTGACCGGGCTGATTGATGAGAGCGATCCCAATTATGCCAACGCGCCGGATGCCTCAAAGTGGGTGGACTACACGCACAGCACCTTCCACTACCCGGAAGGGGCCCGCAGCTTCAACAAGGCGGAGAACCCGGTAGGAAACGTGGTGGCTGAGGGGTTCATGGAGGAGACCGCGAACACGACGGTCACCTTCATGGCGACCAATTTGTCGGGTTCGGACCTGACCGAGGTGGGAGGTGAAGAGGTCTTCACGATTTCGGCTCAAGCGGATTTCGGGGTATCGGCTACCGTGCTCGACTCCGAGAGAATACAGATCTGGCCCATCGCGACAGGGACTATCCGGGGGGTCGACCCGACTGAGTATTACGAGCAGGTTCCGCCCATCCTGGTGAAACTTTGGAATCTATATCCGGACAGCACGACCTACATCAGGGTCTATCGAGGTCCGCAGATGTCCAGTCCGGCAAAATACAGTGTGGTGAACACAAGTTTCGTGATCATCGAGGATTCCATTCCCCAGAGTCGTTCGCTCGTTCTCCGGGAAATCGACCAGCACCTCACCGAAGAAGGGCTCCACACCATAGAGCTGCTTCACCGCACGCCCTTCGGGACGGATCTCCTTGCCTCGACCCAGGTTCATGTGGACCGGACCATTGAGATCAATGGCGGGGTCATCAATCAGGAGTAACTCAGCTGGTATTCTGACATGAATGGATCTGGATATATCGTGCTACTGCTGGGAATGGGAGCGTGTTCCCTCGGGGCGGTGGAGCCGAAGCAGCGGGCCGGAGAGTCCGGCAGGTCGAAGCACATAGAAGTGAGTCCCCGGCCCACTCACGAGCAGCTCCTTAAACTTCAGCGGCCCCGGAACCCGGAGCTGAAGGGCAGGACCGTCAGGCTCTCGGATCTGCAGAGACCGAAACTGAGTGACGATGCCGGGAAAACCGCGGCGGCGGCCAAGCGGCGGGAAAGTCTCGTAAAGCGGTCGACTGTTGTCGCGGGAGTATCGGGATGGACGATTGTCCCCCGCGGGGCCGTCCTGAGCGTGCCATCACGCTTCGAGGCCAGAATTGACGGCCAGCGGACGGGAAAACTGGTAAGCTGGCGGGATTTCTACGCCCGCAATTCTTCGTGGATCCGCCTTTTGCCGGTCACGATCGAGCAGGCTACGGGACAGAATCCTCTTACCGAGGACTACATGGATTCACTCAAGCGCACCGGGCTGCTGGTGGTGGCGGTTTGTGAGGGCGGGCCGATTTCAGTGCGTCTTCCGGTGGAGGGAGAAGAGCCACCCAGGATTTCCGAGCCAGTAAAGGCAGCTGATTGGAAAGCACCTTCACGGCGCTGATCGTATTCCGGGAAAGCGAGCGGAGATTACGATTCCGCTGTTGGGGGAAGTTCCGCCTTTTGGCCGCGTTCAGGTCTTGAGCCGGGGTGCCTGGGCATGGATAATCGGGCAGTGGAAAAAGCGGTCCTGCAAATGCAGTTTTCCTTCGAGGAGACAGAGAGGTGTGAGGTGAGGAAACCGCGCTTTCGCAGCGGACGTGACTCAGGCTGGACGGCGCGAGCGAGATTGCTCTGTGCGCAGCTGAGCCTGCCTGGCCTGGCGGAGAAGGTTGTCGTGAAATGGAACGGGCGGATGCGGTCCACGGCGGGCCGGGCGACCTGGCCGGACGCGGTGGTGGAACTGAATCCGGCCCTTCTCGAGATCTCCACCAGCGAGACAGAGCGGACGTTCCTGCACGAGCTTGCTCATCTTGTGGCCTATGAGCGCGCAGGGAACCGCCGGATCAAGCCACACGGGCCTGAATGGCGGCGGGCCTGCTGCCACCTCGGGATTCCCGGGGAGCGGGCCGGGCACAACCTGCCCCTGCCATCGCGCACGATGCGCCGAAGGTGGCGCTACTTTTGCCCCGAATGTTGGGCGGTGATCGAGCGGGTCAGAAGGATGGAAAACTGCTCGGCGTGCTACGCCTGTTGCCTCAAGTACAACCGTGGAGAGTATGACGAGCGCTTCCGGTTTGTAGAAAAGCGCATTTCCTAGCTTGTTCCTCCCTTGCCCGCCAGTTGCGGGAAGAGTTCGAGAACCTTTGGAGGGAAGGTGTTAGGCCAGCCATCGTTCTTGGTGGGCAGACCGGAATTCGAGCGTCCACGTTTGATGGCGTGATAGAGATCGTCTACCAGGTCGCGGACAATCTGCGGGTGCTCGGCTTGCAGATTGTTGCGTTCCGCGGGGTCCTCCCCGAGGTGGAAGAGCTGAACAGGAGGGAGGGTGCCGTTCTTGAGGGCCTGGGCGGGCCGGGGTGCGGACCACCCCCCGGAACCAGGGCACAGGCAGAGCTTCCACGGACCTTTGCGGATGGCAAATGAGCCATTGATCGAGTGATGAATGGTGAAGGGACGGGTTGGCGTGCTGCGTGCAGGTTGGTCCAGGGCACCGAGAAAGGAAAAGGAGTCTTCGGCCGCGTTTGCTGGAAACTTGCGTCCGTGCACGCCAAGGATTTCTGCGACGGTGGCAAAAAAGTCGGTGGTGCACACGGTCAGATCGCAAGTGCTGTTCGCCTTCACCCGCTCGGGCCAGCGGACAAGGAAGGGAACGCGGTGCCCCCCTTCGTAGATGTCGGCCTTGTGTCCCCGCCATTCGGCATTGGGCTTGTGTCCCTTCTCGACGAGCTTGGGTATGCCCGCTGCAGGTGAACAACCATTGTCCGTGGTGAAGAGCAACATCGTGTTCTCTGCGATCTTCTGCTCAGAAAGCTCTTTCATGACTTCGCCCACCACCCAGTCGGTCTCCATGACGAAATCGCCGTAGGTGCCGAGCGGTGATTTGCCTCGCCATTCCCTGGAGGGAACAATGGGCGTATGGGGGCTGGTAAGTGGAAGGTAGAGGAAGAAAGGGGACTTGTCACCGACCGCGGAGCGGATGAAGGCGCGGGACTCGCGAGCAAAGTCGATGAGGCAGTTTTCCGCCTCGAAGTCCACAGTGGCCGGCCCCTGTCGGTTCCAGCCCTTGCTCACGGTGGGAATTCCGACCGCGACATCATTCCGGAGATAGAGGTAGGGAGCCATATCAAGTGAGGCCGGGAAGAGGAAGTCATCTGTGAACCCGAGTTTGAGCGGCCCCTGCTGGGGTGGTCGGGAAAAATCGATGTTCCAACAGGTGCCCCGGGTGGGGCCTTCCGCCGCCTTGGCTGGTTCATCGAGCATGTGCCAGTTCAGACCGAGGTGCCATTTGCCCACCACGCAGGTGCGGTAGCCGCGCTCCTTCAGGAAGCCTGCCACCGTTGGACGCTTGGGATCCATGATGGATTTTTTGGGCGGGAAGAGGACGCTCTTTTTAAGGGGGGAACGCCAGTTATACCGGCCGGTGAGAATACCGTAGCGAGTGGGGGTGCATACCGAGGAGGTGGTATGGGCGTCGGTGAAGCGCATTCCCCCCGTCCGCAATTGGTCGAGGTGGGGAGTGGGTATTTTTCCACCGGCATGAGAGACGTCGCCGTAACCCATGTCATCTGCCAGAATGAAGATAAAGTTCGGTTTCGCCTGCAGGGAAATGGCGGGCAGAGAAAGGAGAAATGCCAGGCTGGAAAGGAGTTTCATATGCTTATGAGTGCCAGGGGAGCCGGATTTATTTCACGATCATCTCGCCCTTCATGATCGTCCAGTGGCCGGGATAAGTGCAGAGGAACGGGTAGCGACCGGGCTCTTTCGGGGCAATGAAGCGCAGAGTTTCCGAGGAGTTGGGAGGAAGGAGCTTGCTCGCATGCAGGATGCGTTTGTCCGTGGGAATAAAATGTTTCTTCTCGCCGTCCGGGGATCTGGCCATGTCATTGGCCGCGGTCCCGATCTCCTCGAGAGGCGTATCGTGGTCCAGAATGAGGAGGTTGTGCTTGGTGGCGTCAGGATTGCTGAAGATCAGCTTGACCGGTTGTCCTGCCTTCACCTCAAACTGGTCCTTCGTGAAGAGGAGGCGTCCGGTCACGCAACTGATCCTGACGACCGCCACGTTCTTCTGGGCGTCGAAGTCGGCCTCCCGCGCATTGCGGGGAGCGGCCCCGGCCTTGATCCTGGCGCTGCGGTCAAAGGTCTGGAGAAAGGCGGCGACCGTCGGGGGTGGGTTCTCATTCCAGAAGGGGAGCATGGATTCCGCGCCCAGCGCAGTGCGGATAGCATAAGCGAGATGGGTTTCCCGCGGGTGGGAGAGGGTAGCCACGAGAGCATTGAAGGCGGCTGGCGTAGCAAGGTAGCTGGAGGCGGTGGCGGCTTCCAGCCTCACGAGGCCACTCTTGTCATTAGCACTTCTCAGCAGGAGCTCACCACGCTCTTCTGTGCCAAGTCCGCAGTCCTCATAGCGAAGCTGTCGAGTGGCGGCTGCCCGGGCATGATGGATCTTGCATCCGATGAGTTCCCTGAGGAGGGATGGGTTCGATGCCCCGATCCCGCGGTAGGTCCAGAGGGCTTCCAGCTGGTGGTGGTGGTAACGCTCTTCATCCGGGTCAAGTGTGCCGATCCAGGTATCGAGGGCGGTGCGGACCTCGGTGGGATTGCGGTCACGCAGCTCCCGTTTGGACCAGTAGCGGTAGCGGTATTCGGGGCGCTTGAGCAACTCAAGTAGGGCTGGAATCGGCTGCCCGGCAATCCGGGGAGGATCCTGCAGTTTCGCCCCCTTGGGAACGATGCGCCAGATCCGTCCCGACTTGCGATCGCGACGGGGGTCGCGGAGGGAATACTGGGCGTGCCCCTTGACCGGGTTGTACCAGTCACAGACATACATGGCGCCACGTGGTCCGTAGCGCAGGTCGACCGGGATGAAGGAAAGGTTGGTGGAGAAGATGAGGTTAAACTGGAACTGTTCCCGGAAATGGTCATCGTGTTCGACCCATTTGTGGAATTCCACACGGTTGGTGGGTTTGTAGCGCACCTTGACGAATCCGCCTTGCAGATCCGCGGGCCAGGAGGAAAAGTCGACAAACTCGTGGCCGCATACCCCGGAGTAGGCGGGAATTCCGTTGGCGCGGGGGTGCTGAGAAGGGTAAGGGGCGTTGGTGGCGTGGAAGGCGCTCGCAAAAATGGGATGGCTGGCGACATGTTGCCCCCAGTCGTCGAAGGTCACGCCCCAGGGATTGGTGTTGGGGTAGCCTCCGAAGGCAGTAAGTTTCTGGGATCCGGGGCGGAAACGAAACCAGGAGCTGTTCTTGGCACGCACCGGGCCATACGCGGTTTCGACCTGGGAGTTGTGGAAGATGGACTCACGGAAGAGAAGGTCTCCATCGGGAGTCCAGACGAAGTCGTGGAGGGCGTGGTGCGAGTCCTCGCACCCGAAGCCTGTCAGGACGATCTCGCGATGATCGGCCTTGTCGTCTCCATCAGTATCGGCGAGGAAGATCAGGTGGGGTTCCTCGGAAACGTAGACCCCGCCCCGCCCCAGGACAAAGGAGAGGGGCACCTCGAGGTTGTCGGCGAAGACGGTGGACTTGTCCGCTTTTCCATCCCCATCAGTGTCCTCAAGGATGACAATCTTGTCGTTGGGGACGCTCCCGGGATAGAGGTGGGGGTAGGTAGTGGAGCAGGAGACCCAAAGTCTGCCGCGGGCATCCCAGCGCATCTGGATGGGACAGGCCAGGTCCGGGAACTCCTCCTCGGAGGCGAAGCAGTTGACCTCGAAGCGCTCGTCGACCTGGAAGGAAGACAGTTCGTCACGGGGAGAAAGCCACTTGTTGGCACCGCGCCCCTGGGCCGTTACCTCGAGGGTAGGAATGTTGGAATCATCGATGCTTGCAGGCTTGCCTGCAGCCGCAGTCCAGATCGCCTTGTTCCGGTTGGCGACCATGAGATCGAAATTACGCATTGCGGGCAGGAAATCGAGGTAGCCGTAGTTCCTGTTGCGGCCCCCGGTGTAGTAGAAGGTATTGAGCGGCCGGTAGCGGTGGAAGAACTGGAACGACTTGTCCAGGACGAGGGCGCGGACCTTCTCGTCCACAGAGGGAGCGGTTTCACCGAAGAGTTGACGGTAAAGGGTCTTCGCGAAGACCTGCTGCCCGGCATCGTTGAGTTGTGTCCCGTTGCTGGTCAGGTCAGTGACCTTTTCGGCCATCGCAGTGGCGGTGGCGGTGAAGACGTCCGCAAAGGCAACCCCGTGTCCAGCTGCGATCTCGCGGATAGCGGCGGTGTAGAGTTTGAGATTCGCATTATTGCGTTTGGCAGCGGGGACGCCGGAGATGTCCTCGTTGGCGGAGGGGGAGAGGACCACGATTCGTGGAGCCGTCTTCCCGTTGTAGGCTCGGGACGTGATTTGCGTGAGGAAGGCGTCGAAGCGGGCGCGGAAGGCAGGAAGGCCTTCTGTTCCTGCGAATGACTCGTTGTATCCGAAGGCCGCGATGATGACGTCAGTCCGGTAGTAGGTGAGGTGCTGGTCGAGGTCTCCGAAGTTGTCGGGCCGGGGCTGCAGGTCCACTTCGTCGGCTGGCCACGAAAAATTCCGCAGGGAGAGTCGGTGGCCCGGGAAGCGTTGGTGAACCAGCGACTCGAAGTAGCCGTAGTGCCTCGCGTTGTCGAGGAGACCGCTGCCGATGAAGGCGATCTGGTCCCCGGGCTGCAGCTGGAGAGGCAGGCGGGTGGGGATGGCCTCCGCCTGCGGAGCGCGCGGTGACGACTTGAGATTGATGTAGTAGTGGGCCAGCTCGGGGTTTTTCGGAGGTGCCGGCTTGCGCGGGGGTCTCTTTTTCTTCTGTGCGGCGAGTGGCTCCAGCAAGAGGGCGAGAATCGAGAGGAGGAAAAGGGATCTCATGAACGGGTGGGATGGCTGGTGCACGCTGCCAAAGCTCTACGCCTGCTGGCGAGGCGAATTTGCAGGGATTACCCTTTATCCTGAGGCGGTAAGTTCTAAACCGTGGGATGCACTTCATCCTGAGCTTGTTCCCGCGCCTCATCCTGGCGCTGATGGGAGTCGGGTCTGCCCTTCCGGCCGGTGCCACGGGCTGGATTGACCTTTTTGACGGGGAGACGACCGGAGGATGGACCCCGCGCAGTGAGGTGGTCCGCTTTGAGGCAAAGGATGGAGCCCTCGAACTCCTTTCCAGGACGAACTGCTGGGTGACCACCGACGTCGTGATGGGAGACTTTGAGGCCGAACTGGAGGTCCTCCTTCCGGAGGATGCGCGCAGCGTGAACTTCAACTCGGGATTCGCCTTCCGCTGCATGGGATCGAAGGGTAAACCGAAGGGTTACCAGTGTGAGATTGATTTGCAGAAACCCGCGGGCCTCTATGGCATCGGACTGGGCGGATGGCTGTATCCGGGAAAGGGGCAGGCTCAGAATGCTACATACCGGGAACGCGTAGGTGGTCTGCTCAGAGAGGGGGAATGGAACAATTTCCGCATCGTGGCGCGTGGGTCGCTGGTCAGGACCTACCTGAACGGCAAGCTGGTGTCGCAAGTGCATGAGAAAAGACAGTTAAGGGGTTACTTCGGCATCCAGCACCATGGTAAGGGAGGTACGGTGCGCTTCCGGAACATCCGCGCGCGCCGGCTTTATCCCAACATCCTCTGGATCACGGCGGAAGACATGAGCCCTTATCTCGGTTGCTATGGTGATGCCTTCGCCAACACGCCCAACCTCGACAAGTTCGCGAAGGAGAGCGTGCGCTACACACGTGCGTTTGCGGCCGCTCCGGTCTGCTCCCCCTCGCGGGCGTGCCTCATCACCGGGATGACCACGGTGAGCCTGGGCGCTCACCAGATGCGTTCGGCCTTCCCCATTCCCGACGAGGTGGTGGCCTTCCCCTCCTACCTGCGAGAGGCCGGCTATTTCACCGCCAACAGCGTCAAGACCGACTACAACACCGCCGCGGCGCCCCGCCTCATCGAAGAGGCTTGGCACGAGTCGACCCCGACGGCGCACTGGCGCAGTGACAAACGCAGGAAAGGGCAGCCTTTCTTTGCCGTCTTCAATGACATGAGCACGCATCAGTCGCGCACCACGGTGTGGCCACACGAAGTGTTCGTGAGGGAAATCCAGTCCAAGCTGGCAGTGGATGAGATTCACGATCCCGGCCGGGTGCCGCTACCGCCCTACTATCCCGACACGCCGGTCATCCGACGGGAATGGGCCCGCATGTACGATTGCATCCGGGTGATGGATAAGAACACGGGGCGGCTTCTGCGGGAGCTTGAAGAGGACGGTCTGGCAGAGGACACCATCGTATTCTTCTATTCCGATCACGGAACGGGGATGCCGCGGGGAAAGAGGATGCTGCACGACTCCGGCATGCGGGTGGCTCTCCTGGTGCGCTTCCCGGAGAAATACCAGCACCTCGCGCCTTCCGCCCCCGGCACACTGAATGATGAGCTGGTTAGTTTCGTGGACTTCCCTTCCACGGTCCTGAACCTGGCGGGAATTGCCAGGCCACCCTACATGCAGGGGAGGAACTTCCTCGGGCTCTCCCGGGATCCGAGGCGGAAGTTCGTCTATGGCTGCCGCGACCGGGTGGATGAGGTTTTCGAATGTGCGCGGTCGCTACGCAGTGAGAACTATCTGTATATCCGAAACTATCACCNGCATCTGAGCCACAACCAGCCCAGTGTATTCTCTGACCTGGGCGGAACGAGGCAGGAAATCAATCGCATCTCCGGGGAGAAGCTGGGNTCCATGACAAAAGCTCAGCGTGACTATGCTGGACCGACCAAGCCGGTGGAGGCCTTCTATGATTGCACTGCCGACCCGGAGAACCTCGTTAACCTTCTGGAGGGTAAGATGACCCGGGAACAGGAGACCGCCCTGGAGNGCCACCGCAAGGCGTTTCGGGCGGAGCGCTCCCGGCTCCTGGACCCGGGGGCAATTCCGGAGGCCGAGATGTGGGGCTGGGTCCGCAACGAGGGCAGACCCCTGCGCGAAATCCTCCTCGGTAAGGCCGACCACCGACCAGATCTCGCGGCGGCCTGGAATGCTGCGGACCTGGTAGGAGGCACGGACCCGGCTTCCGCCCTGAGACTCCTGCGGTCCGGTGACCCCAGCGAGCGCTACTGGGCCGTGCTGGCCCTGCGGGTAGCCGGTTACGAGAACCACGATCGCATTCTTGATTACCTGCAGGATATTTCGCCCGCGGTCCGGATCGAGGTTGCGGACTGGCTCGCGCAGGAGGGGAAGCACAAGGGGGCGGCGCTTGCCTGCCTCGTGAGGGAACTCGGCCACGCAGACTGGTGGGTGGCTCTCCGCGCGTGCCGTGCGATCGAGTTATTGGGCGGAGGGGCCGAGGCTGCCTTGCCCGCGATGAAAGTGCTCTACCATTCGAATCGTCACAAGAAAGGGGATGGGCCATTTTACCTCGCNTTCTCTTCGGGAGCCTTCCTCGAGCAGTTCGGAGAGAAGACTGAAGCCTGGGATTTCTCGCCGGGGGCTGGAGCGTTCACGCCCGAGCCGAAAAAGAAGCAGGATCGCGACCGGGCGCGAATTGGGAAGTGAAGGGGACGCACCGGGACGGGTGGATCAATCGGAAAGGGCTTCGGATGCNGCGATCATGAGTTCCACGGCGCGGCGTCCCGGCATGCCGATTTCGATGCCCATCTCGAGCGCCCGGGGCGTGGCGCCTACGATTCTCGCCTCGAAGAGATCCTCGGGCTCGGTGAGCGGATTGTCAGGCGTACCTCTGGCGATGGCGATGGCCTGTCCAAATTCGGCCGGCGTTTCCAGGTCGTAGATGCCGCATCCGACGATCCCCGCCTTGGTCAGAATGGTGCAGTATTGTCCCTTGTGCCAGCGGTGGCTCATCCCGAGGGCCGTGCCATTTTCAAACTGGAGGGTGCGATTGCTTGTGCGGGGAAGTTCTTCGCTCATCTGGACTACGGTAGTTTACACCCGAGGAGGGGAGAACTTTCAAGCCCGTCCTGTGTGGCAATTTGTGGAAGCACTNCCCTCAGGTNTTCCAGCCNGGGAGGTCGCAAGGCATCTCGGTGCGACATCCGGGAAGTTTTTCCCTTCCTGCGCACCCGCCCGCGGGCTTCAGTGGGCGAATGAAAGGGGCCCTCGCTATCCTCGGGTCGGGCGGTGACCTGATGTGCGGCAAGCTGCTTCCCGCGCTGTGGGGCCTTCATGGGCAGGGGTTCCGGACCCGTGTTCTCGGGGTCGACCGGTTTGCGGAGCCTGGTGATGCGCTCGGNGGCCTGNTGGCGAGGNCGGTCTCTCAGGGGNGCCTTCCTCCCGCGGCNGCGGAGGACCCCGAATTTCGAAGGCAGTTCGAGTGTCTNCCGGGGGATCTCCGGGAGGAGGCCGTCTACCGGGAGTTGGCGCAACGNCTCCGGGACACGGACCGGTGTTTTTACTGTGCGGTTCCATCCTGCCTTTTTGAAACGATCATCAGGAACCTCACTGCAGTGGGGCTTAACCACGAAGAAGGTGGGAAGCGTTCGCGCATCGTCTTCGAAAAACCGTTCGGGGAAAGTCATGATTCGGCGGTTCGGCTGTTCAGCGGTCTGCAGGGCTTCGCTCCCCACCAGCGGGCCTTTGCCGAGCACTACATCGCGAAGGGAGTGCCGAGGATCCTCACTGAGTTTCGCCAGCACGAGGAGAACGCACCGCTGGAGGGCATCTTGAATGCGGGACACGTCACGCGGGTGGACGTGTTTTCTGATGAATCTGGCGGAATTGGGAAACGGGGCCCCTTTTTCGATGGTTGCGGCACGCTTCGGGACATGGGCCAGCATCTTCTCCAGGTTCTGGCTCTCGCCATCATGGAGCTTCCGGATGCGGCTCACGATGTCCGACAGCGGAAGAAGAACGTGCTGGGCCAGGTCGACCTCGGCCGAACGGAGTCGGTCCGTGGTCAGTATGTGGGCTACGACGAGGAGAACGGGGTGGCTGCCGGTTCTGTNACGGAGACGTTTTTCTCGGCGGTACTCTTCGTGGAAAATAGCCGCTGGCGGGACGTGCCACTGGTCATTCGCTCGGGCAAGTTCCTGGACCGGAAGGCGGCGGGGATCATATATCACTTCAACGGGAAGACCGGGGTTGAACGATGCGAAATTTCTATCCAGCCCGAGGAGAGAATGACCTTCAAGTTCGCGGAGAGTGCGGATTCCGGCCTTGTCGGCCGGTTCCTGGCGATCGAGGACGCTTTCAATGAGAGGTTTGCGGATCGTTCGNCGGAGGCCTATCAGGTGATCCTGAGNGCCTCGGCCGGTGAGGGCACAAACCTGTTCGTCGACGAGGGCAATATTCTCGCGAGCTGGCGAATTCTCGATGTGCTGCGGCAGTCCTGGGCGAATTCTCCGGGTGCACATCCGCTGCGCCGCTATGGCCCCGGGGTCGAGCCCTTGAAGATCTAGGTGCTCACCAGCNTGGCCGGAATCGCCCCGGCTGCACCTCCCGGGTTGCGGGGAGAGGAGGCGGAGTNCGTCCGGTCAACGAGGCTGGGAATTGAGTTGGCCGGGCAACCCCTGTATGTCGCTGCGCAATTTTTCGAAGACCCGGTGAAAGTGGCCATTCTCCATCGCGGCGTGTCCGTCGGCCAGCTGGAGGAGGCGCTCCCGCAGGATCGAGGCTTCGCCNGTTTGCGAGGATTCGCTCAAGCGCCACAGGTCCTGCAGCTGCACAAGGGCGATGAGCTTCCTTTCGAGGATGCGTGATTCCGGAGCTCTTCGGGCTTCAACTTCAGCACGCGCCAGGCGCATCGCCTCGGTGCGCTTACTGCGCAATCGTTGTCTCTCTCCGGGATCCGGGATATTCGCGAGTTTCTCGGTGAATACCTTCTGCTCGGCTGGATCATCATACNCGGTTTGAAATTGCTCTCGCNTGGTTTGCAGTTCGCGTCGCGCGCGGGCGGAAACCTCGGTGACCCTCGTGCGCCCTAGCTCGGAGTATTCCTCCCGCGTCGGATACGCGGGCCGGGCACGGATGGCCTGCAGGGTTCTTCCCCGGTTCCACCCGTTGGAGGCGAGAAGGGTGCCGGGCAAGCTGGAGCGACCTTCTGGGCTGAATTCGGAGCGCGTGCCGGAAATGAGGTAACTGCCATCTTTCTGGCGTGTGACGGTCTGGGACGGCTCGGAGGTGATCTGCCCATCCTCGCTGAAGAAGTAAACCTCTCCCGGGTCGAGGCTGGATTNGGGAGTGGGTCGCAGCCGGACCAGGATGGGAGTGGTATCTGGAAGCGACTCGACTGTCACGGTCCAGAGGTCGCTCTCGCGGGGAAGATCGGCCTGCTCCCNCGCGATNGCGGGAGCCCACTGGGGATGAGGGCTGGCCTGTCCACTGCGATTGACCGGGAGGGTGAGTTCGCATTTTGCAAATCCGGGATAGCATTCCCGGTGGCAGGCCATCCAGGAAAGCTGGCCACTGAGGGTGACCGTCTCGCCGGTGATCTCCGCAGGCGGAGTAATGAGGATGGGGAGGAAGAGTTCACGGTGGAAGCCGTGTGCGGGGTGACTCGCCATGTCGACGATCTTGGGAGCCGGCCAGGAGATTTCCCCGGCCCGGAACCCCCCGGGCAGGGTCCATTTGANGGAGGTAGGGATTCCCACGATCCCGGGATACTTCCAGTAGGTATGAAAGTTCTTGGCTGGAAGAACGTGGAGCGCGACTGAGAAGGGAACCCCGGGCTGGACGGCAGTCACTCCCGGGACGACCCGCACCTCGGCACCGGACTTCTCCCCGCGGGAAGAGCNGGCGAGGATNAGGAAGAAACCAAGGAGGGCAAAGAACGGTTTCATGACATGATCACTTCTGCAGCTCCCATCTGAACCTCCAGATGGGAGAGGGCGTGTGGGCTTCCTTGAAGATAGCGAGAGCACGTGAGATGAGCTCGGGCGACTGGGCGGCGAGATTTCTCCGCTCGCCCGCGTCTACGCTGAGGTCATAGAGCTCCACGGGTGCCTCGGGCCCCTTTTTGTTAAGCTGGGTCTGGACGGCTTTCCACTTGCCCATGCGGACCGCGCGTTTGCCGCCCCCTTCGAAAAACTCCCAGTAGAGGTATTGGTGGCTCTTCTGATCCTTGCCAAGCAGNCTGGGAAGAAAGCTGATCCCATCGAGCCCCGCGGGAANCTCGGCTCCGGCCAGTTCGCAGAAGGTTGGGAAGATATCCCAGTGGGCGGATACATGGGNGCTCGTGGTTCCGGCCTTGACCTTGCCCGGCCAGCGAACGAGGAGAGGACAGCGAATGCCGCCCTCGTAGAGGTCTCGCTTNTAGCCGCGTAATCCACCGCCGGAGTTGAAGAAATCGGGCATATGGCCGCCTTCCTTGTGAGGACCGTTGTCCGAGCTGAGAAGGACAATGGTGTTCTCATCGATACCGTGTTTCTCGAGAGCCGCCAGTACCCGTCCGATCCCGTCATCCAGGGCCGTCATCATGCCTGCAAACTGGGCGGCGGGATTTTTGGCGAAGGGTTTGTTNTTCCCGTATCGGCCGACCTTGTTNTCGAACTGGGGAAACTTCTTTCGGAAGGGCGCAGCGTATTTTTCCGGNACATGCATTGCAGCGTGCGGTATGGTTACGGGNAGGAAGCAGAAAAAAGGGCCCTCGTGNTTGGCGTCAATCCACTCGATAGTCCGGTCCATGATGAGATCATGGGCGTAGGTCTTTCCGTCGAGTTNGATTTTCCTGAGGTCGTCGTAGAGCCACGTCGGGTANTAGGTGTGAGCATTGCGCTGGCAGTTGTATCCAAAGAAGCGGTCGAAACCCTGATGAATGGGATCGCCCTCCGACCCGGGATTGCCCAGNCCCCATTTTCCGAAGGCACCGGTNGCATAGCCCGCTTTCCGGAGAGCCTCCGCGATGGTGAAGGTAGAGGCTGGCAGGGGATGCTGCCCGACCGGTCGGATCTCCTTATTTCCCCGGCTTGGAGTATGACCGGTGTGGAGTCCGGACATGATCACGCTGCGGGTGGGGGCGCACACGGTGGAGCCGGCATAGTGATCGGTGAACTTCATGCCCTCCCTGGCGAGGCGGTCGATGTGGGGGGTCTGGAACTTCTTCTGGCCGTAGCAGGAGAGATCGCCGTAGCCCGCATCATCGAGAAGGATGTAGACAATGTTGGGCTTGGGAGAACCTGGTGCCGAGAGCCCGGCTCCCAGGAAAGTGAACAGGATGAGGAGGAAGCAACGCATTGGGAAGACGATTACGATGGCGNGGGGATCATTCATTCACGGATGCGGAATGCAAGGGGCGAAGAGGATGTCGTCTGATGTTGCCGGGNCGAAATGGCCCGACAAGTTCCCCGGCATGATGCCCGGGATCGGCCACTGCGNGCGGTGAAATCGCCTTATGAANGCNGAGGTGTCCCCGGCCGAGGCTGGAGAGAGGACGGGTCACACGGTGCAGCTGGTAGCGGGAGGTGTACGGCTGCTTATTTCAGCGTCCGTTCCGGGCACGGAGGGCGGTGAGCGTATTGCGCAGGGTATTGTAGGTTTTCTGAAACTCCTCCTCGCTCATGTCTTCCGAGTTGGCGACCCACTCGGCCAGCTGGTCGTCGAATTGTTCCGCTTCNGCCTTGAGAGCGTTGTTCTGGGCGACGATTGAATTCATGCGCCATAGATTTTGGGCCTGCATGAGAGCGATGAGNCGCTTCTCCCGGGCCCTCCCGGGGAANCCCTTCTCCGCGTCCATCTTGTTGCGGGCGATTCGACGGGCCTCCTCGTGTTGGGTCAGGAGCCGTTTCCTCTCGTCCGCGTCAGTCACTGACCGAAGCTGGTCAGAGAATTCCTTGCGTGATTCCGGGGTGTCAAACTCGGTCCTGTATTTCTCACGCAGAGCCTTGAGCTCATTGCGGGCCTCAACGGAGACACGGATCATGAGTTCCTTGCGCTTGGACTTGTCGGCTATGACAACAGGTTGAGGCCCTTTTCCATTGCCTTTCTTTTCCTCATCGGTTTTGCCCCTCGATTTGCGGATTTCTCCGGAGTTTGCGAGGTCGATGGTACTGGAAGGGCGTCCGGAGGACTTGGCGATTCGTTTTGCGGGAATAGTANCGCTGTCACTGTCTTCCGAGGTGATCGAGGAGGTGATGAAAACTGCGACCGCACCCAGGATGATGATCCCTGAGGCAGCGAGGACCAGGGGATTGAGGAGAAACTTCGAGGGGTTCGACATGAGCNTTGAGGAAAGGCACGGAAGGTANGGAGAACAATCATTTTCNTCCCGGGCTGTGCTGCCCGGGGGCCTGANCGCCGCTGGAGTCGGGCCGGAACGACTCCGGGCCGCGGNGGGANCTCGCAGACNTGCGCCGGAGTGGAACCTGCCAGTCGTTCCACGGTGAGAGGGTNTTTTCCTTCAAGAGAGGGGANCTGCCCGGGCGGGCGGCTNCTGCAGGAGGGAGCGCGAANTGGCAGCGACCCTCCCCGCTACTGGCGCAGGGACCAGGAGGGAAGTTCCTTGATCTTCCCGCCCTCGAGGGCGGACTCGTGGGCNAGGATGCCGGTGCAGGTGATGTTGGCGGATTCCACGGCGTTTGGATAGGCGTCTTCGCCGCTNACAAGCATGTTCACGAACTGGTGGGCCAGATGGGGATGGGATCCCCCGTGGCCCGCCCCCTGCGTGAAGGAGAGGTGCTCTTCGCCGGTCTCTCCGCCGTAGACGCCACCGGTGGTGAAGGGCGCCACTTCGTCGGGAAGGAGGTGACCGTAATCGGGGCATTCGACTTCCTCGGGAATCTCGGGTTCGGGTTTCTTGGCAGTGTGGACGACAAGGGGCTTGCCCTCGACGAGGGGCCATTCGACGGACTTCTTCTCGCCGTAGACTTCGAACGATTCGCGGTACTGGCGGGCCACGTCAAAGAGTGAACGATACACGAGACCGGTCAGGTCGCTGTTGCGGAACTTGATATGGCAACTTTCCACCGCGAACGGNGAGTTGTAGCAGGAATGCATTTCTTCGCGAATGGTCCCGGAAGGGAAGCATGATACATANTCAGCTTCTCCACGGGTGAGGCCGAGGACTGGGCCGACGCAGTGGGTGGCGTAGTGCATGGGCGGCAGGCCGGGCCAGTAACCGGGCCAGCCATCCATGTCCTGCTGGTGAGAGGCCTTGAGGTATTGCACCTTTCCGAGTTCCCCGCTGTCGTAGAGCTCCTTCATGTAGAGGAACTCGCGGGCGTAGACGACCGTTTCCATCATCATGTACTTCAGCCCGTTGGCCTTGGAGAGACGAACGATCTCCTCGCACTCCTTCAGGCTGGTGGCCATGGGCACNGTACAGGCGACGTGTTTGCCGGCCTCCAGCGCGGCGATGGATTGTTCNCCGTGATTGGGGATGGGCGTATTGATGTGGACGGCGGTGACTTCCGGGTCGCGGAGGACGTCGTCATAGTTCTGGTAGCGTTTCTCCACTCCGTATTTGTCGCCGATCTCGTTGAGGCTTTCCTCTGTCCGCTGGCAAATAGCATACATGTTAGCCTGCGGATGGCGCTGGTAGATGGGAATGAACTCGGCACCGAATCCGAGACCGATGATGGCGATATTGACCTGAGACATGCGTGAGGTTGTTAGGNTTCCGTTGCGGGGAATGAGACAGGGAAGGGGTGCGGNTGGCTAGAAAAAACGTGTCGATTTGCTGCGGGTTGGCCAGGCATTTTGCGGGTGCTTGGCNAGTATCCGGCGGGGTCNCAGTGCTANGGCCCAAGATGNTCAGGGAATCACCTTGCAGGGAGTGGCNTTGATGGCNGCGNCGAGGCGCTGGNGNGNTGTCNTGGCAGGATCATACTCGATGATNGCCTGNCCGGTNGCNNGGCAGACGGNATCAATGGCGCNNACNCCGGNNGTNGAGGCNAGGGCTTCAACGAGAANGTCNGNNGCNCCGGGTTTTNCGAGNCCGGNGATCNTGAANGNNCANAGNTCGNCNGTNANCTTNAANCCTGCCCGCTCCANNNNGCCNCGNACCTNNGNNGNGNTCAGTCNGNGNNGNGNTGTANTTNANGNNCGTGCGNCCCGNCTCCNCAAGNACNCCNNNNACTTNNACNNCNTTCAGTCCGNNGAGGGCNGCGGTGACTTNCCNNGCNCCNCCTTCGANTNGCTANTGCCNTCGAGGAGGAGNACNAGTTCNGNNCCCTTGCAGCANAGNTNNGCGCAGGCNGCGTCGCATGGCCTGGCTTTGAATCCCCCTGCGAACAGGGCCGCTCGACCGGGCACCTTGCAGAGAGGACATGGTTTCTTTTGAGCCCCCCGTTGAATTTCCTCCGCTTGCAAGGGCTTCCTTTCCCTGTCCTCGGCCCGGGCGAGGTTCACGGCCTGAAAAGACAGGAGAATGAGAATGAGAATTTTCACGGGAGGAGGCTCACAACTACCAATCGTGGAGAATAGTGTATGCCGGAGAAGGGAAGCTCAAGCCCCGCCAATGTCAATGTAGTGACGCCGTGAGAGGAGCAGATGGCTCCGCATTGCATTGGCGGCCTCATCGGGTTTTCCGTCCCGGAGGGCGGCCACGATGTCAGTGTGAGAGGCCACCACGCGGTCGTGCCATTTTTTGCCTCCCTGATTTGTCCGGGCATAGTCGTGGAATCGTTTTTCCAAACCGCGCAGAATGGTGCTGTAGATGGGGTTGCGGGAGGCGTGGGCGATGGCCAGGTGAAACCGGACGTCTGCCGCGGCGGTGGCCGCGGGGTCGCCAGCGGCCCGCATCATGATGAGGTGCTGGGTCTCAATTTCAGCCAGGTCGGATTCGCCGGCCTTGTGCGCGGCCAGTCGTGCACATTCCGTTTCCAGAAGGATGCGGAAATCGACAAGTTGGAGGAGGGACTCCTCGGCCGTGAGGACAGAATAGGCTTCTAGGGCAGAGGCGAGGGACTCGAGGGAGGGGTCGGCGATGTAGGAGCCGGAGCCCTTCAGGGTGCGGATGAGTCCCCGCCCGCGCAACTGCTGGATCGCTTCCCGGATGACCGTGCGGCTTGCAGCGAAGCGGGTGCAGAGCCTCTCCTCGGAAGGCAGGCGCTCTCCCGCCAGGAACATGCCGCCGAGGATCTCCTGCTCGAGGATTTCCACGACTTCCGAGCTGCGGTGAACCCTGGGCATGGTCANGTTCTAACACGGTTGCAATGTGCGGGCGAGGGCATTGCGTGGCCATTGCAGTCTTGCCACGACCCCGGGTGAGTTCAGTCTCCCGAGGTGAAGATGGCTGGTCGGTTCTTCTTGTCAGCTGGGCTTGTGCTCGGGCTGGCTGACCCGGTGGCAGCTCGGGCTCCGGGTGCACAGGAACTGATTGATGAGTTCCGGGATTCGCAGCTGATCCTGGGTGAGCATTATACCGCGGTGATGAACTCGCTCCTTGCCGCGCTGGAAGGCAGGCGGGAGGTCAGCGAGATGGAGAGTCACCTGCAGCGATTCGTCGAGGAGGCCGATGAACACTTGGCCACATTCGACGGGTTGAACCTGAGGAGGCATGATCTGCTGGAGGACCTGCAGGCGGGTTACGTCAGTTTCCTGCAGTGGCGGAGCGAGGAAGTTCCGCGGGCTGCCCGGGCGGCTCTCAAGGCGGGACGTTCCACGGAAGGAGCGGCGGCTCGTCGGAGGGCGATGGAGCAGGCGCTCCTGCCGGTCGCCCGGGGAGAGGAGCGGTGGCTGGACGAACTCGCCGAATTGGAGAGGCTGGCGGTGGAGAGTGCGGTTGCGGGTCCTGTCGAGTCCGGTGGGCCGGGCTTGCTGGNGCGTTATGGGAAATGGTTGATCCTGTTCTCAGGNTCGACGCTGGTGGTGGCCCTCCTTCTGTGGGNCATGCTCCGGAAACAGCGTTCGGGAGGACCCCGGGACAACGGTCAGGGCGCCAGCTGGGAAACCCGGATGCGGAAGTAGCGTTGGTGGGGCCGGGGGGCCGGGAGGACCCAGCGGTAGCGTGCGCGCCCCGCGGGGAGATGTTCGNGAAAACCGGGATCGGCCGGGACCGGGTGCCAGGCTTGGAGATCGCTGCTCATCTCGATGGCGGGGAACTCGATACCCCGGGCTGCCAGGCTGAAGGCAAGGAAGAGCTCGGTANCTCCGTCGGGATTGTGATTCCACGTGAAGAAATCACTGAGGAGGTCGCCGCGGAGGTCGGAGGTGCCAAGGAGGTGTTCGAGGAGAGCGGAGATCCCGTCTCCATCGCGGTCAAGGGAGGGGTTTCCCGCCAGAGTGGTGAGGTCGTCGGATCCGGGACTGCCATCAATGCCGGTGCTGCTGCGCCAGTTCGAGAAGANGGCGGNGTCGGGATTGGCGAACGGATCGAGGAGGACCAGCGAGTCGCCATCCCCATCGGCTGATTCCGGCCAGGGTGGGTCATCTCCATAGGTGAAGTCGAGGAGGAGTCCCCCGTCGGCATCGAGGAGGGTGATGTGATCGCCGCTATTNTCGAGAGCGCCCTCCAGTTCGAACTCTCCCGCCACATTGAGAGCCGAGCCGTGGACGGCCTCGAAGGCATTCCTGTCGCGGACGACCAGAATGCGCTCGCCCGGTGCGAGAGTGGCTCCTACCGGGAAGGTGAATTCAACTCCGGCCGCGAAGCGGACGAGGGCGAGATCAAGCGGATCGANGGGATTGATGTTGAGGAGTTCAAGAAACTCCGCCCCGGGATCTCCGAGCGGGTAATACATGATTTCGGANAGGACGAGGTCCCCGGGGCGGGGGGGAGTGCCGGTGACATAGGAAGATTGATTCAGGGCCGACCAATCACCGGTCNCCGAGAGCACGCGGGCTTTCAAGAGGGTGGTCGTATTGAGGGTAAGGGGGTCGGTGTAGGGCGTTCCTCCGCCCTCGATCGGGTCGCTCCCATCAANGGTGAAGAAGATGGTGCCCGGTTCGCCGGTATTGTTTGAGATGGCGAGGGTAAATTGCGTGCCCACCGGCCCGCCCGGGTGACTGAAGGTCGGAGGCCGGAAGAACTGTGAATCGATCCACGCGCTGCGGGTGGAAAGGTAGNTCTTCATGTCGTTCAGTGCAGTGGTCCAGGCCGCGGTGCTCATCCCCTGGCGGAAGGCCATCGTACGTGTGAACTGGCTGGCTTGCCGGTTGACGAGATTACGCATGTTGGAGGTGGAGAGAGGNCCGCGGCGCAGNTCGTACCAACGATCGATGTATTCCCGCAGGAAGCCNGGGTCCTCGAAGAGCCGGGGGAACCAGAGCCGGTCGTCGCGATAGAACAGNTCCTCGGTGGGATTGCCCGAGTAGGCACCAAGGTTGTAGTCCCAGATGGGTCCGATTCGCAGCTTGTAGTCGGTGGAAGAGACCCAGGGGAAAAGGCTGACGAGCATGCTGTCGCCCTGCGTTGCAAGATTGTGGAGATGAAAGTAGTCGATGAAGTCCCGGGTATCGAGGTAGCGTCGATAGCCTGAGACTGGATCGAGCCATCGGGAATCGTCGTAGAGCACGTCCTCGAATTCGCGGAACCAGTTTTCGATCCGACTGCGCTGGGCGGGATTGATACGGTATCCGCCGGGGTCCTCGAAGTTGAGGAAGCCGTTGTACTGGCGCGGAATGTCGTCCTCCAGCTCGCTGCCCAGTTGGTTNGGGGCCGTCTGCAGGGTGCGGTCTGGGCCCGCAGTGTGAAAGAACTGGGGCGAGAGAGCNCCATTCTCTGCAGGAAACCCACCCACAGGAATTGGATCCATGCGGTTTACGCTCAGGAGCCATCCCCCGGTGGTCCCATCCTCCGAGAGAGCCTCGAACTCAAGGCGGTCGTCATCCCGCTTGACCTTCTCGGCGAAGGCGTAAACGCCCACCCGGTCGTCCGGGGTGAGGTCGCCGCCGTCTTCGTTGATGAAGGTGTCCACGAAGCGNAAACGGGTGCCGTAGCGCCCGGTCTGGCGGCTGAGTTCCCAGGAGAAGGTGTTGGCGATGAGCTGGCGGTCGTAGCTGGGGTGGGGGTAGTAGAGGATCCAGTCGGATTCCCCGGGGAGTCCGAGCGGGGTGGTGGTCTTGTCATTGCCGTACTCGTCCCAGGTTTCGACTGAGTAGGGTTTGGGATCCCATGTCGACGAGAACGCCCCGCGCACACGGATCCCGATCCGCTCGGTCAGGTCTTGGATTCCGGTCATGGATGCCCGGCCGGATGCCGGGTCGGTATCGATCAGGTGGAAAGAGGCCGGTTGACGGGCGACCTGCTGCAGGTCCCCGCCGGTCTGGGTGGCGGGGGACCATCCCTTGTTGGGAATCGTGCCTCCGCCGAAGTTCTCGATAATGGCGATCGCTATNGGCGAGGTGTAGGTCTCTAGGCCGCCCGAAAGGCGGAGGTAACTTCTGGTTTGTGGTTTTGAGGCTGACCCAGGTCGCAGGACGGCGGCACGCAACAGGGTCGAGCTGTCGATATTGACCGGGCCCGTGTAGGGCGTGCCGGTGACGGAGGTGGGGATAGAACCGTCGGTAGTGTAGACAATGATCCCGGTCTCTGCNCTGGTGATGGTGGCCTCGAAGGACTGAACGAAGGTTCCCGCTTCTGGAAGGATTCGGGGCTGGGAGGCTGGCTCCGCTACGCATTGGTAGGCCGCCATGAGATGAACGGACGCGACCGGCTGGAACGGGTCATTGGTGGTGAGCTCAAGGGTGGAAAGGTGGCATCCGGTTTCGGGACCAAGACTCACAGAGAGGCTGCGCTCTTCTCCGGGAGGGATCGTGAGGGGGCCTCCATCCAGGAGGAAGGGAGGGGAGGGATTTCCCGGAATAACNGACAGGGACTGTCTTCCGACATTCTGCAGGGTGAGCATACGGGTCGGGACGGGTCCGCCGGGGTCGATGGATCCAAAGTCCAAGAGAGGTCGCACAAAAAGAGANGGATGGGGCGGGGCGGGAGGTTCCGCGATAAACTTGACCTCGCCGAGTCCGACCCGGTCTCCCCCGATACCGCGGAAGACGTAGTGATTGTCGGTGATCGTGAGCCGCACCGCGTTGGCCTGGAACCTTCCTCCCAGCGGGATCGTCTCGCTGAGTGCGGAGGACCGCTGGTGGCTGACCTGGATGGGTTCGCCCCAGGTTGTTCCGCCATCCGGGGAGAACTCGATTGTGAAATCCTTCGCCTCGTTGTTGTTGGANGAAGTNTAGTAGAANCCCCAGACGACAAGGTCGGTGACCTGGTAGAGGGCGGGGAGGGTGAAGGTGAGCACCGGATCACTGCCGGCATTCCGGAAATAGTCGCTGCCGGTGCCTCCTGGAGAGCTGGTCGCCCAGGCTCGCGAAGGGCTGGCTGAAGCGTGCCGGGCGCCTTCGTAGCTCGCGAGCGTGGGGGCAGGGTCGAGGCCGCTGTTATTGATAAGGTTTACAGCCGGGAAGAAGTCGTCTGGAGCGGAGGAGCTGACCGCGGCAGGCGTGACCAGAAACTGCTCGACTGCGAGGGCCGGGCCCGCCGGGAGGAGGGTGAGGGGGAGGGCCTTTCGAAGGACGGAGATTACTCGAGACAGCAGCACAGTGGACTCGGGACGGTAGGCCCAAAAGCGATGCGGGCAAGAGGGAAACTTGAGCAGGATTGCCCGGGTTCCAACAACCGGCGGGGTTACCCCTTGAACTNNGGGTTCTCCTTGATGGGGACGGGGGCTCCGGTGGCCTTGCGCCATGACTTGAGGAGGTTGTGCATCTCCTCCCGGCGTCCCGCTTCGGTAGGGGCGAGGTTGTTCTGCTCGGAAGGGTCACGGGTGAGGTGGTAAAGTTCGAGAGCGCCGTCCTCAAAATACTCAATGAGCTTCCACGGACCGAATCGGACGACCCCACAGGGAGTGGTCCGGAAGTTTTCAAAAGGAGAGCCGAGGTCCTTGCCGTATCCCTGAAGGTAGGCTGGGAAGTGCCAGAAGAGTGCGCGCGGGGGCACGGTTTCCCCCCGGAAGAGCGGGGCCAGGTCCTGACCGTCCTGCAGCGTGGGGGCCTTGGCCCCGGCGGCCCGGGCGAAGGTTGGCAGGAGGTCCACCTGATGTATGGCGGTTGCATTGCGGGAGCCCGCCGCGATTCGCCCTGGCCAGCGGACCAGGAAGGGTTCACGAATGCCACCCTCGTAGAACATTCCCTTGGATCCGCGCAGGGGCTGCGCATTGGAAACTGCACCGTGCGGGCCGTTGTCCGAGGTGAAGACGACGAGTGTGTTTTTCGACAGGAGCAGTTCATCCAGTAGATCGAGAAGCTGTCCGACAGCCAGATCCATCGCCTCTATCATGGCCGCATACTTGGGATTGTCATGGTGGGTTCCTGATTTGCCCTTGTACTTGGAAGTGAGATCAGCACGGGCCTGGATGGGGGTATGAACTGAGTAGAAGGGAAAGTAGACGAAGAAGGGCGCGTTCTCCGCCTCTTGCGCCTGCGTGGAACGGATCCAGGAGCAGAGGTCGTTGGCGAGACGGGCGGGGAGGTGTTCACCATCGGGGCCATCCTTGAGCTTGGGATTCCGGTAGGGCGAAAAGTAGGACTTGGGATGCCCCCATTTCAGGCCGCCGAAGTTGGCGTCGAAACCAGAGACCGTGGGATCGTCATTGAGGTGCCATTTCCCTGCAACCGCGGTCCGGTATCCCGCCTTTTTCAGGACCTGGGCCATGGTGGGAAGCTCAGGCGGAAGCACGGTCCNGTTTTCGATGGGAACAAGACGTCGATGGGCGGCCTTGCCCCGGTCGGAGTTGCCGACGGTAAAGACACCNTGGCGAGGAGTGTAGAGACCGGTCATGAGGGATGCACGCGAGGGGGCGCAGTTGGCGGCNGCTGCNTAGGCATTGGTGAAGGTCATGCCCTCGCGCGCCAGGCGGTCAATGTGGGGTGTCCGGTAGTAATCGGATCCCTGGCACGAAAGGTCGGTATAGCCGAGGTCGTCGGCGTAGAAGAGAATGATGTTGGGGCGGGTTTTGCCTGCCTGCTCAGCGGCAGAGAGGGAGCCCCAGAGTGGGAGAGCTCCTGCGAGGATCAGAGGGAGAAAGGTGCGGGCGGCCATGGAGGGAGCCTGAAGCCTCCCTGTGCTCGTTGCAACCGGGAAGGGGGCGGGTGAGGTTGGCAGCAGCCGACCTGAGCCTCCTGGGGTTCACTCCACCCTGATGACGTGGGAGGCGTCGTAGGTCCGTCCGTACATGTCCTCGGTCTGCACCCAGAGGCGGTGAATACCCCGGCGCCCGGCGACCGGCAGGCGGGCTTTCCAGAGATGCTGGGAGGGCACCGCCCCGGGGAGGCTCATGCCCTCGAGTCGATCCCGCCGGCTCTCCTCCCGCTTTTTGAGGGCGATAAAGTCGGGATCGAGCTCCACCGTCCGGGCGAGGGAGATCCAGGGGCCCTCCTCACCGAGCCTCATGCGCACCTTGGAATGACGGGAACCGTTGAAGACGTTGGCGTAGACGGTAACCTCCTCCGTGCCAGCCTTAACCTCGAGTGGAGCATGGATCCGGAGCTGGTAGTCGGCGGGGCGGCGCGTGGCCTTGAAATCGACAATCGCCTGCTGTCCGTGGAAGGTGATTGTGGAATATCCGCGCGGGGCGCCATCGCGGCCGAGTGAACTGGGAATGCCAAGTTCATCGGGCTCACCCCTCCACCAGCTCCCGCAAACGGTGACATTTACGACATGGTGGTGTGGTTTCGCCCCTTTCCACCCGTCTTTCTCGTCGATGAACATGTGTGCATGCCAGTGGGTGTGTCCCGAAATTGAGAGGGTGTAGGGACGTTTCTCGATCAGACGGAAGAGCCGGGAGCGATCGGCGTTGGGCCTGAGGGGNTGCTCGGACTCCTTGAGAGGGATGTGCATCATCAGCATGAGCAGTTCGTTTTCGGGCAGATTGGGGAGGAGGTTTTCGAGGAAGGAGAGTTGCTGCTCGCCCAGGCCACTGGTGTAGCTTCCGGTACCTCCAGATTTCCTTGAGCCACCCCACATGACATTGTCCAGCACCACGAAGTTCACCGGTCCCCACGTGAAGGCGTAGTAAGGAGGGCCGTAGGTGCGCTCGAATGTTTCATCCGCGGTGTTGTCGTCGGGGGCATCAAAGTTGAGGTCGTGATTACCGATCACGTTGAACCACGGGATTCCCACGAGGGCCACGATGCTGTTGTGGGTCTCAAAGAGAGAAAGATCATCAAAGAGGATGTCGCCGAGGGTCACCCCGAACTTGGCATCCGTGTCCATCAGCTCCTGGATGGTATCCCTTGCCATGAACCCCAGCTCCTTTTTATTGCGGGATTGGGTATCTCCAAAGAAGTGCGCCTTGAACTTGAGCGGTTCTTCCTGCCGGNTCAGGGCGAAGTTGATCGAGGAGGGCAGGGGGCCGGTGGGCTTCACACCGGGAAACTTGCTTTTTGGTGAGCCCTTGGGTTTGTGAAGATAGTAGAAGCGGGGGAGTTGCTGGTCGCTGACAGGCGGCATCCAGCCTCGTGGTTTGATGACGAAAAAGATGCAGTCTTCGCGGGCCGGCAGGGTCCAGTTCCCCTCGAGGTCCGTGCGGACTACCTCCCGCTGGTTGGAGACAAGGACGTTGGCAATCCCCGGCTCGCCCGCGTCACGGATCCCATTGCGGTTCCGATCGTCGAAGACTACTCCCNGCGCGATCTTCCCNGGTGGATCCTCGGCGANGAGGTTGGNGGAGCAGGCCAGNAGGATCAGNGCAGATAGAATACAGNGCGCGCGCATCAGGGAATCAGGTCAGCGGGTTTCACTTGGTGCAGGGAACAGGTCATGGCGGACCTTCGCCGCACTCCAGGCAATTGCACGAACTCGCAGTGCCGCGATCGGCTGGCAGGCCTGGTTGCGGTTTGCAGGGTAGGTCATGAACCGAGTGCGGTTGGCAGCACGATCCCCGGGTTGGCGGCAGAGTAAAGATGAAATATGCCGGGCGGCGGTCACGGAGAGGGGCAATCGGGGGGCGCGACCGGATTTTCCGAAGGCCGGGGAAGGACCTTTTATCATTGCGTAACATATCGACGCGGAGGGGCGGAGAGCCCTTGCTCCGGGACCCGCGGGCAGTGCGCTGCTGCCGACTTGCCACGTTCTTGTTACATGAGAGGATCGAGTCATGAATCAGAGGCGACTGGGATCGAGCGGGATCGTGGTGAGTGAGATCTGCATGGGAACGATGACCTTCGGCACGCAGGCGGGCAAGGAGACCTCTTTCCGCATCATGGACCGTGCCTTTGACGCCGGCATCGATTTCTTCGACAATGCGGAACTTTATCCGGTCCCGCCCAGTGCGGAGCTGGTGGGGCTGACCGAGGACTGGCTCGGAGAGTGGATGGCTGGCAAGCCACGCGAGGCGGTCATCATTGCAACCAAGGTTGCCGGTGCCGCCCATGGCTGGTTCAATCCTCCGGTCCGGAACGACAAGGCGGCTCTTGACCGTAATCACATTCGAAAGGCGGTGGAGGGAAGCCTGCGACGGCTGAGNACCGACTACATCGATCTCTATCAGGTCCACTGGCCCGACCACGGAATGCGTCCCGAGGATACCCTTGGTGCCCTCGACGAACTTGTCCAGGAAGGCAAGGTGCGAGCTATCGGGGTGAGCAATGAGGACAGTTACGGACTGATGAAGGCGCTCTGGACGAGTGACACGCACNGCTTAGCCCGCTACGACACCATCCAGAACAATTTCTCTCTCAACAATCGCCGCTTTGAGGATGAGCTTGCGGAAGTAAGCAGGCGGGAGCGGGTCAGCCTGCTGCCCTACAGCCCGCTGGCGGGCGGGGTGCTGAGCGGGAAGTATAACGGCGGGAAGCGGCCGGAAGGNGCCCGTTTCACCCACTATATGAACGCCACCGCGCCCCGACAGCGGGCGATGGCTGAGCGCTTTGCCAACGAGCGCTGCCTGGAGTCGACCGCGCGCTTCATGAAGATCGCCGGGGATGCGGGCATTCACCCGGTCACGATGGCGGTTGCTTGGAGCAAGCAGCACGAATTCGTGGCTTCGACCATCGTGGGCGCGACACACGAGGATCAGCTGGAAGTGATTTTCGATGCCGCCGGACTGGACCTCGACGAGTCGGTCCTCGGGCGGATTGACGAGGNGAGTGAAGAGATCCGCTACCCGATGGGCTAGCAAAGGCTGGATTGCGTTTTGAAGGGTGGCTTTTGCTTCTTGCGCGTTTCGCGGTGGAAGTCTTTGCTGTATGCATTANTGACTGATGAGCGANGAAGGCCAGCCAGCGGAGTCCCCGGAAGACACCCTTCTTGGTCTCAACGCCCTCGATCTCGGGCCAGCATGGGCGCGAGGTGAGACGGAGCAGAAAAAAAGTGGAGAAGGTAAGCGTCGCGGTCATGGTAACCGTGATGGTAATCGAGGGCGGAGTGAGCGGGGTCGGGATCATGGCGAAGGCAGGCGGGGAGAAGGCCGCCGCGAGGGGCGGAGCCCCCGGCGAGATGATCGTGGTCGGCGGGGCCGGCATGAGGGAGGGAAAGACCGGGGGAAAAAGTTTCAGAAGGGGGGACGTGGTCGTCGCGAAGAGGACAGGCGCGGCTCCCGCGAGCGGGAGGAGGTGGCGCCCCCGGAGGGCTTTACCGCGGAAGTCATGCCGGTAGAGGAGGGCTTGGATGGACTGGCCAAGGAGATTCTGGCGGGTGGACGCACCTACTCGGTATTCGACCTGGCCAAACTCGTGCTCGGTGCAAGGGAACGGTTCAATGTCACATTCCGCAGTAACCAGGAAGCCGGGGGGCTTGTCCGTTGCAAGAAGGACGGCTCGCTTTGGTTGAACAAGGAAGAGGCCCTTCGCCATTTCTGGCGCTCTGACTGGCGCTCCGACTACTACGCTGATGTCATCACGGAAGCAGATCCGCCACAGGGGAACTTTCAAACCGTGGCCCGCTGCGGCATGAGCGGCGAGTGGCTTGGGCCGCCCAACTATCACGGGTATCAGCCGGCAGTGGCGCGGTTGCATCGTGAGCGCTTCGGGCACATGTCTCTCGAAGCCTACAANAAGAAGGTCAGGATGGAGCGTGGGGAGGAAGCGGTGGCAGCCTGGCTGGAAAAGATGTCAAAGCGGACAAGTTTTCGTCCGACCGGTGGAGAAACTCCCGAGCCTGCGGAGGAGGAAAAGGCCGGGGAAGAGGAAGACGTGAGCCAGCCCGGGGCAACGGAGGTAATGGAACCGGTTTCTTCCNGTGGACCGGACATGGACGAGAATTCCCGGGTGGAGGATCAGCCGGTCCCGGAGCCCGGGGTGGAGGACGCGGAAGAAACGGTCGTNCNGGAAGATGCTCCGGCGCCCAGCGGGGAGGAAGCGGAGGAAGCGGAGGATTCCGGAGGGAAGCAGGCGTCCGTGGAAGAGCCTGCTCCCGGGGCGGAAGACCTNGCGGATGTGCGGGAGGTGGAGCGCCACTTTGTTGAGCATCACTTCGAGGACGTTTTTCAGGAGACCAACCGGGCCTGGGTTGGTGGGAATATTCGCGGGAATCAGCTCTCGCCGGGTTTGCTGACCCTCCTGCGCTACACGGTTGCGGAAGAGCGGCGCTACCCGGGGAAGCTCACTCCCATTCTCTGCCGCCAGCTATCGGGGCGGCATGTCGCTGTTTTCAAGTGGGGCCGCAAGCTCAAGGCTGGCCCCTCGCGGCCTCATCCCGTTCCGGATGACATTGCGATTGCGGATCGTCTCTTGTCGCTGCTGAAATGGATCACCGAAAACTCGGGTCGGAAAATTGAACACCTCTGGAAAGGGCTTCTTCCCGAGAAGGTCAGCGACGAGGAGAAAACCGGGTGGTATCACGATCTTCACTGGCTCCTCAACCAGGGTTATGTCCTCCTGATGGCGGACAGCACGGTTCACCGAGCCAAGCCAGCAGGGGGCAACGCAGAAAAGTCTTCTTCCGGGAAGGGGCCGGGGAAAAAGGGAAAGGACCCTGTGCCGGCCCCTGCGCCCGCGGATGAGAAAGTAGAGCAACCATCCTCGGAGCCACCGACGGGCTCCCCCCCGGCGCCCTCCGTGCCAAGCGGGCGCGTTTCGGGCCTCTACGCGGAGAACGGGCGGAAGCTCGGAGGGGCGCGGCAGGAGGCGGACGAGCTCGATGCGCGAGGATTACGACCGCGCCGCCAGCGGCCGGATGAGGGGGAACCAGNGGCGGGCGATGATGCAGAATTGNCCACCTGACAGGTCAGAAAGTGCTCACCTGGCCTGCTGAGAGTGTTCGAAATTGACGAGGAGCGCGAGGGTGAGGCACTTTTCGTGCCGAAGTGTGAGCAGCTCTCCTCAATTACCGGACGGCTGGTTTGGCTCCAGCGAGAGCAAGCCGGCGGCTCTGAACCTAGTCGAGGGATCTCCCACGGCTCCCTGTGAGGCACGCCCGTTTCCGTTCTGGCTTGCCACTTTGATTGCCACGCTCGCCCTCGCGCTGGGTGCGGTTGGGCTGCGGCTCTGGATCCTCCCGATCATTCTGGCGGAACCCGAGTTCGACGCGCCTACAATCGATGTCCGGAACTCCAAGTTTGAGGAGAAGAGAACGGAGGAGTCACCCCCCGCGGTGCGGACCCGGGNCAGGGGTGGGCCCCCGGTAGCCCCGCGGGTGAAGGTGCCGATGCCGGTTCCCGCGGTGCAACCGCAGGTTGTGGAGGCGCCTCCGGTCCCGCCCACGGTAGAACCTTACGATCCCAGCGAGATTCTCGAGGAGTCGGAGATGCCCTTCCCGGTTCCGGAACCTGAGAAAAAGGTTGCCGAGACGATGCCAAAGCCCGCGGAGCCCGCCCAGGCGCGAACCTCGAGCAAGCCGAGGACCACGCCCCGGCCCAAAGAGCCCAAGGAGCCCTCACAGCCTGTCCGCGTTCTGCGACGCTACAATCCTGCCTATCCGAAAAGCGCACGTCAGGCAGGTGAGGAAGGCCGCGTGATGCTGGAGGTCCAGGTGAAGAGTAACGGGCGGGTGGGCTCGGTCCGGGTAATCTCCAGTTCGGGCAGTCGCGCTCTCGATTCCACCGCCATCGCCGCGGTCAAGCGGTGGTCATTCTCGGCTGCACAGAAAGGAGGCAAGCCGGTGACCACGAATCTAAGGGTGCCGTTTCGTTTTTCACTGAAGTAGCGAGCAGGCGCAATGGNCAGGGCAGGGGTCTACAGATCGGAGGCCTCCAGCTTGGCGCGNGTGGTTTCCACTTCATCGGAGAGCTCCGACCACTCGCTGTAGGCCTTTTCAAGCTGTTCCCCCACCGACTGGAACGCAGTGCTGGTTTTTCGCAGCTCCTCCGCGTCGCTCGCCACTTCCGGATTGGACATGTGTTCGGTGAGGGTCTCCCTGGCAGATTCAAGTTCGGATATTTTCGATTCGAGAGTGGCGAGACGATCTTCGAGTGGCTTGAGGACGCGGTTACGTTGCTGGCGGGCTTCCGCCTTAAGGCGGCGCTGCTCCCTGCGGTTGACCGGGGCCGTGGTGNCTTCCAGCGCTTCCTGTGTGGATGCGGGTGAGTTGCTGGTGTCCCGCTGTTCTTCGGCCNCCTTGTCCAGATAGTAGCTCAGGTTGCCAAAGTAGAGTCTGGGGCCCCGTCCCTGACGGAACTCAAGGGTGCGCTCCACCACCGGGTCCAGAAAAGCCCGGTTGTGCGAGACGATGATGACCGTTCCCGTGTAGTGATTGAGAGCGTTCTGGAGGACTTCCTGCGACTGCATGTCGAGGTGGTTGGTGGGCTCGTCGAGAATGAGGAAGTTGGCGGGCCTCACCAGCATGCGAACGAGGGCCACCCGGGAGCGTTCTCCGCCGGAGAGGACCCCCACCTCCTTGAAGACGTCGTCGCCCCGGAAGAGAAAACAACCGAGAAGATTGCGGGCATGGGGCAGGTTCTCCCGACTGGCGACCTCTTCCACGGTCTGGAGCACGCTGCGCCCGGGATCCAGTTCATCGGCGTGGTTCTGCGAAAAAAAGGAGGGCAGGATCTTGGAGCCGAGCTCGTGAGTGCCATCGGCCGGGGATTCTTCCCCGGTGATGAGGCGGCAGAAAGTGGACTTTCCCGCGCCGTTGGGCCCCACCACCGCGACCTTCTGCCCGCGCGTGATCTCAAAGTCGAAGTTTTCGAAGACGGTCAGTTCCCCATAGCGCTGGGCGGTGCCCTCCAGCCTCGCCACGCTGTGGGCCCCGAGTGGCGGAGGGGGGAACGTGAAGTTCATGGTGACCTCCTCGTCCTCCAACTCGATGCGCTCCATCTTCTCAAGCTGCTTGATGCGGCTTTGGACCTGTGAGGCCTTGGTGTTCTTTGCCCGGAAGCGGTTGATCCAGCGTTCCGTTTTCTCGATCTCACGCTGCTGTGCACGGTACTGCTTCTCGAGGATTTCCCGGCGCAGGGCGGATTCCTTCACGAAGAAGGAGTAGTTGCCTGCATATTCCGAGGCCTGGCCCCGCTCGAAGGCGATTGTGCGGGTGGTGAGGTCGTCGAGGAGGGAGCGATCGTGCGAGATGATGGCAATCGCCCCCCGGTAGTCGCGCAGGAAACTCTCCATCCAGCGCTGGGCGTCGACGTCGAGGTGGTTGGTCGGTTCGTCGAGGAGGAGCACGTCCGGTTCCTGCAGGAAGAGCCTGGCCATAGCGATGCGCATCTGCCAGCCCCCGGAGAATTCACCACAGTCCCGCTCAAAGTCTTTTCGCTGAAACCCCAGTCCGCCCAGGACGGATTCGATGCGGGGTTTGATCCGGGTGGGGTCGAAGTGCTCCAGCTGGAGCTCCAGCTCACCGATTTCATGGAGCAGGTCCGAGTAAGAAGGCGAGCTCGGATCGAGATCCTGCAGGCGGGCGGAGAGCCCTTCGATTTCGTGCTGCAGTCCCCTGGCCTCNGCAAAGGCGGATTCCGCCTCATGCCAGAGGCTGTGGCCTGCCAGGTGGATGCCGTCCTGGGGCAGGTAACCTACCCGGCTCCCCTTGGGCATTGTGATACGGCCGGAATTCGGTTCGATCACGCCGGCGATGCACTTCATCAGGGTGGACTTTCCCGCTCCGTTGGGCCCCGCGAAGGAGATTCGGTCGTCCCTGGTCACGACGAAGGAGAGCCCGTCGAACAGGACGCGGGCTCCGACCTCGACGCGGAGTTGCTGAACGGTCAGCACGNCGCGGAGGTTGCGGGATTGTGGCCGTTGGGCAAGGACTTTGCCTGAAACGGTTCCGGGGGGGACCCGGAATTNCTGTTCCGGGGAGATCCCGGCCAGCCGGAGGCAGAAGGTGGCTAGCCAAATGTCCGGAATCGGGTAACTTGCAGTTGATAGCGCCTTATTCTGTTGCGGGTGAACAAAAGAACAGCACATCTTTCATCAGCAGGCATGGATCCTGCGGATGCCCGCCAGCATGAAGAGCCTATCGCTCGCCTTGGAAATATCACGCGCTTGATCATGAAGAATCACCTGAAGTCCCTGTTTGCCGTCTCAACTGCTGCCCTGGTCCTGGCCACCTCAAGCGCGCCGTGTTCTGCCCAGAACATGAAGGAGGCTCCGCTGGTGGGGGGACTGGCTGATCTGCGCAAGCTGAATAAGAGGCTGGTTTCGATTTCCAAGCCCAGTGCAGCAGCCACCGTCTCTCTCGTTTCGAATGGAGCCGGGGGAGCGGGAAGTGGGGTGATCGTGAGCAAGGAGGGATTAATCCTGACCGCAGCGCATGTGGTGGCCTCCCTGGGCGATGAGGTCATCGTGATTTTCCCAGACGGCAAGCGGGTCTCCGCGGAGAAGCTGGGAGGAGATTTCGACCGGGACGCGGCCATGGTAAGAATCACGGATGAAGGGGAATATCCCTTCGNCAAGGTGGGCGAGAGTAAGGATCTCCTGCGCAATGAATGGTGTGTCGCCATCGGTCACCCGGGTGGCTTCGACCCCATGCGCTCCCCGCCGGTTCGTTTGGGAAGGGTCTTGAACAACGGACAATTCATCACGACGGATTGCGCGGTAGTGGGAGGCGATTCCGGAGGGCCCCTCTTTGACGTAAAAGGCGAGGTGATAGGGATTCACTCCAACATCGGGGCGAACCTGACCGAGAATCGTCATGTCCCGATCGGGGTTTTCCTGGAAAGCTGGGATGACATGGTGGAGGGCAGGCGGACCGGAGGACGTTTTGCCCGGGGTGGGCAGCAGGTCGACCCCGACCGGCCGGTTCTCGGGATCAATCTGGCGGGGCCGGCCGAGAACGGAGGAGTGGCCCTCGAGGGGGTGATGGAGAATTCGCCCGCGGAAAAAGTAGGCCTGCAGACCGGCGATGTGGTCACCAGGATCAACGGAGAGGCTGTCAACAGCCCACAGGAACTGGTGCGGGTGGTGAGTGAGTTCGAGGCGGGAGATGAGCTGAAGGTTTCCTACAGGCGGGATGGCGGGGAGAAAGAGGTCGAGGTCAAGCTCGCCCGCCTCGGAGACCTCCTCGAGGGAGCGCCCGAACCCCCGCGCCGCGAGCGTCGGAACCGGGAACGTCGCAACCGGGAGCGCGGGGGGGACGATCGGGGAGAGGGCTCCGGCGAAGAAGGGGCCAGGGCAGATGAGCCCAGCGAGCAGAATGGTCGCGAAGAGAAACAGGCCGGGGAGGAAGACCGGCAGCGTGCGGCGCAGTCTCGCAATGAACTCGATAAGCTCCTCGAGGAGTCCCTGCGTAACGGGAACTTCGAGTTGGACGAACGGCAGCTGGAGGAACTGGGAGGAATGGAGGAAGTCCAGCGTGCTCTCCGGGAAATGGCTGAGGCCATCGGTCCGGAAGGCCTGCGCGAGATGCTGGAGCTTGAGATTCGCAGCGGTCCCGACACCTTTTTTGAGTCCACCATGAAGGCGCTCCAGCCGGTGACGGGGAAGGCGTCCAAATCGGTCGTCACCGTCCAGGTTGACGGTTCGGCGGTGGCCCTTGGGACGGTCGTGTCAAAGAAGGGTCATATCCTCACGAAGAACACCGAAACCCTGAAGGGAGCGGTGTCCCGGACGGGGGCCGGGGAGGATGTGCCCCTGAAACTGATCAAGCGTTTTCCGAAACGGGATCTGGCCCTCTTCAAGGGGCCGGGTGAGAACTTGGAACCGGTGCAGTGGGTGGGAAGAAAACAGCAGCCGATCGGCACTCTTCTTACCACGCCGGACCCGCAGGGCGAGCCGCTGGGAGTCGGCCTGATCAGTGTTCTGACACGCGCGCTGGGTGAAGTGGGCTTTCTTGGCATCCAGGCCGGGCCCGGTGATGGCGGCGTGGTGATCGTGAGGACTGTAAATGACAGCCCGGCCCGCAAGGCGGGCCTTCGCCCGGAAGATATCATCACGCATGTGGACGGGCTGGCCCTGGCCGACCCGGTAGCCTTCGGGAACAAGATCCGGACCTACCGCGCAGGGGACGAGGTCGAGTTCACCTACCGGAGGGGAGAGGACGAGGACAGGGTCAAGGTCAAGTTGGCGGCCCGCCCGGAAGATCCGGTTACCGATCGCTTCCGTCGCATGAACGAGATGAGTGGTCCACTCTCGGCGCGCCTCTCAGGGTTCCCGCTGGCCCTGCAACACGACATCCCGATCGGGCCCCAGAACTGCGGGGGTCCTCTCCTCGATCTGCAAGGTCGTTGCGTCGGCATCAACGTCTCGCGGGCGGGGCGAGTAAAGACCCTTGCCATCCCCGCCGCTGATATCCTGGAAATTCTTTCTGAACTGAAGAACGGGCAGGGCAAGAAGGAGGCGGGTCCCGTCGCCGGGAGTGCCGAGACTCCGCTCGAAGGAACGAAGGAGAAAATGGCCAGGGAAAGGGCCCGTGTTCTCGAGGAACTCCGGGAGGTCGAGGATCGGCTTCGGGAACTCGAGAAGGAACTCGAGGAATTGCAGAAGTAGGGTTCAGGGGGAGTGCGCTCCTAACCCAGTGCGCTGTTCCAGTCTTCGATCCGGCCCTGCTGGTCGGAGAAGAGGTCGTCGGTGGAGTCGTGGATCGTCACTGAATCGATAGAGATATCCTCAAGGGGACGATCGCCGGGTCCGGTGGAGGCGGTGGCGATGCTGTCCACCACGTCCTGTCCTCCTGTCACCTCGCCGAAAACGGTATGTTTCCCGTCGAGGAATGGCGTGGCGGTATGGGTGATGAAGAACTGGCTCCCGTTGGTGTTGGGGCCAGCGTTCGCCATGGAGAGCTTGCCCGCGCTGTCGTGACTGCGGTGGGGGAGGCATTCGTTTTCGAACTGGTAGCCCGGATTTCCGGTTCCGATGCCCTGGGGGCATCCGCCCTGGATCATGAATCCGGCAATGACGCGGTGGAAGATCAGCCCGTTGTAGAATCCCCGCTGGGCCAGGTTGAGGAAGCTGGCGCAGGTGACCGGCGTGTCCCCGGCGTAGAGGGTGATTTCGATGGCACCCTTTGATGTGGTGAGCGTAATCTTGATGTCGTCCATGCGCCTTCTTTGAGCTTCAGGTTNCAAGTTTCAAGTTTCAAGTTGAGCGAACNCGGGGAACGGGAGGCAGGAGGTGGAGGACATCTGCTGCGCTCAGGCCGGAATCGCGCAGGGTGGAGAGGGCNAGAGNCTNGTNNCGGGTGGCCANNCGCNNNCCGNNCTCNTCNNGNATGAGTTCGTGGTGAAGGTAGAGNGGTTCGGGCAGGGAGAGCAGGACCTGTAGAATCCGGTGCACGTGGGTGGAAGGCAGGAGATCCTCTCCCCTGGTGACGTGGGTGATTCCCTGTGCTGCGTCGTCGATCACCACCGCGAGGTGATAGGAGGTCTCNATATCTCTGCGGGCGAGGACAACATCTCCCAGTTCATCCGGATCGACGACCTGGGTTCCGAGGCGAAGGTCNTNGAGGGTGAGAGGACCGCAGAGTTTGGCGGCCCGCCNGGAATCCAGNCGCCAGGCGGGGGAGTCTCCCCGGGCGATCCGGGCTGCCTGCTCGGAAGGCTTGAGCAGACGGCAGGTCCCGGGATAGAGAGGCCCCTCNGCGCCATGGGGGGCATTCGTAATGCGCGAGAGCTCTTCTTGGATTTCGCCCCTGGTGCAGAAGCACGGATAGACTACCTCCTGCTCGCGGAGCCGGCCGAGGGATTCTGCATACAGCTGGAGCCGTGTGGACTGGTGGACCGTCTCACCGTCCCATGTGAGGCCGAGCCAGTGGAGGTCCTCCTCGATGAGAGAGTAGAAACGGGGCCGGACGCGGGTGTGATCGAGGTCTTCGAAGCGCAGGAGGAACGAGCCTCCCTGGCTGCGGGCGATCTCGTGGGCCACCAGGGCAGCGTAGGCGTGGCCGAGGTGGAGCCGTCCGGTGGGGCTGGGGGCAAAGCGCGTCAGCACGGAGTGAGTTTCAAGTTACCTTCCTGAAGATTCAAGTGGATCTCCTTCCGCCAACTTGAAACTTGGAAGTTGGAAGATGAAACTTGAAGCTCCCGGCGTGAACCGGTTTTTCAGTGTGGATGAGCTTCCCTGCAAGTCCCTCCCGCCCCGCCCCAGCCGTTTCTGGAACCGGGTGCTGAGCGGCTACCGGCGCATGCTTATTCGCCGGGATCACGCGGTGGAGAAATACGAGTTCCAGGAGATCGAGCGGCTGAAGGAGCTGGTGGATGGCGGCGCGCGGTTGCTGATTGCCCCCAACCACCCGGACCATGCGGACGGATTGGCGCTCTTCCGACTTGCCGAGGAGGTGGATACCCTCTTCTGCCAGATGGCCACCCACCATCTCTTCGAGGGAACCTTCGGGTTGCGCTATTTCATTTTTCCGCGGGTAGGAGTCTTTCCAATCGATCGCGAAGGCTCTGCCCTGGGGGCCTTGCGGGCAGCCAGGGACGTGCTCTTGCGCATTGGATATCCGCTCGTGGTCTACCCCGAGGGGGAGGTCTACCACACCAATGACCGGCTCACTCCCCTGCGGGAGGGGGCCGCGGCGATGGCCCTGGCCTCGCAGAAGGCCCTGAGGGACGAAGCACCGGTCTATATCGTCCCGGTGGCCCTGAAGTACTTCTTCCTGCAACCGGAGACGGCCATCATGCGGCTGGGGGAGCAGCTGAGGAGCCTTGAGGAACGCTTCAAGTGGGTGCCCGAACCGAACCAGAGCCTGCCCCGCCGGATCGACCACCTGACGAGTGGAATCCTTGCCCTGAAAGAGGTGGAACACCTGGGTTCGCCCTCGTCTGGAACGGTGCCCGAGCGNCTGGAGTTCTTACGGGACGAACTTCTGGAGCGCCTCGAATCACAGTATCTCGGGCGGCAGGGGGCGGAGCCCCTGCCCGAGCGCATTACCGCAGTACACCGGCGTATCCTCGAGCGGCTGCGAAGTGGTGAAGTGAGCGGGAACGGGAAGGCGGCGACCCGCCGTGATCTCAATGTCCTCTTTTTGGTTCAGCAGCTGTTCAGTTACCCGGGCGATTACATCGAGGAATACCCCACGGTGGAGCGAATCGGGGAGACCCTGGTCAAACTTGAGCAGGACCTGGGGGACGGGGGGTATGTCAGGCCGGCCGGGGCACGCCGGTTGACTTTCCGCGTCGGAGAGCCGATCAACATGCGTGCTTACATGGAAAGCAAGGCCCGTGATACAGTGCCGCTGGTCACCCGGATCCTGGCCGAGCGTCTGCAGGGGGCCCTCGATGAGATCGGGCCGGGAACGCATGTTGAGGAATTGAAGTCGAATCGTCAGAACGGGTCCCGATGAGCAAACGAATCCTTGAAGTGAGGTCCGGCAGTGCCCGGGCTTTTGACCGCCCCGGCCTTGGATTGCTGGTGGCCTGGATCCTGATTGCCTGGATGGTTGAGCTGGTTGATCAGCAGACGTCCTTCAACCTTGATCAGTATGGGATCGAGCCCCGCGACCTGGTGGGGCTCCGCGGCGTGCTGCTCTCGCCCTGGTTGCATGGTAGCTGGCAACACCTCCTGGCCAACACGGTGACCTTTCTCGGACTGGGTGTGATCATGATCCTGGTGGGGGGGCGGCGCTTCCTTTCGATCACCTGGTATCTGGTGCTCCTGAGTGGCCTGGGAACTTGGATCATTGCTCGTGGTGGCGTGCACATCGGGGCGAGCGGTCTTATTTATGGCTACTTTGGCTACATCCTGGGCCGGGCTATCTGGGAGCGCCGGATCCTGTGGATCATCTTCGGAATATTGGTGGCGGTGATCTACGGGGGAATGATCGGGGGAGTCCTTCCCGGCAAGGCTGGGATTTCCTGGGAGGGCCATCTAGCGGGACTGCTTGGTGGGGTCTGGCTGGGGAAACTGCACGCGGATCGGCGCCGCCCGAGACGGAGATGAGATTGAACCTTGCTAAGAGCAGGGTGGGTGGCGCCTAATGCGCCATTGTGAAACACCGTCTCTTCCTTCTCGCCGTTCTTGCCGGTGCGCCGTTGCTCACCTCAGCCCAGCAGGAACAGAAACTCTTCAACGGAAAAGACCTGAGCGGATGGGATGGCGATCCCCGGTTGTGGAAGGTCGAGGGAGGAGTGCTGGTGGGAGAGACCAACGGGAGCGAAAAAAAGGTCGGCGCTAATACCTTCCTGATCTGGAAGGGCGGTGTCCTGCAAGACTTTGACCTCAAGTTAGTAGCGAGGGTCACCGGAGGAAACAATTCAGGTATTCAGTATCGATCCAGCGTAGCGGACGCTGCCAAGTGGTCGGTGGTTGGCTACCAGATGGACCTGCACCCGGAACAGGAATACCTCGGTATGCTCTACGAGGAAGGCGGGCGTGGGATCCAGTGCCTCCGGGGCCAGAAGGTGGTGCTGGGTGCGGATGGTAAGGCAAGGAAGACAGGTGCTCTGTCCGTCCCCGAGGTGGATCTGGCCGAGTTCAACACCTTCATGGTTTCGGCGAGAGGCAACAAGGTCGTGCACTTCGTGAATGGGAAGCAGGCCTGTGAGATCGTGGACGAAAATCCAGCGAAGCGCTCCCTGAAGGGGATCCTGGCCCTGCAGTTGCATGCTGGTGCATCGATGAAGCTGGAGGTTAAGGAGATTGTCCTGCGCCCCGTGAAAAAGGACGCCCTGGCGCGGAAAAAGAAGAAGGCGGTCAAGGTGTCCTCCTCCTGGATCTGGAGTGTCACGGGCGAACGTCCCGATAACGAGGTGGTTTACTTCCGGAAATCCTTTGAGGTGCGGGGCAGGAAGGCGGCTGTCCTGAACATAGCCTGTGACAATCACTTCGAGGCCTGGCTCAATGGGAAGAGGATCGGGCAAGGTGATGATTGGGGGCAACCCGGCCAGTTTGAAGTCCGGAAGGACATTGCAAATGGCCGGAACGTCCTGGCCATCATGGGCAGGAATGCCGGGGGAGTTGCAGCGCTGGCGGCCTCCCTGGAGGTCACAACCGCGAAGGGGGATAAAATCCAAGTGGTGACCGACGAGAGCTGGAAGATGTCCACGAAAGAAGAGGGCGGCTGGCAGGAGGTGTCCTTCGACGACTCAAAGTGGATGAAGCCTGCGGTTCACGGAAAGATGGGAATGACCCCGTGGGGTCCAATCCTCGGAGGGACAGATCCCCGTGTAGCCGGGCAACCCCAGGAGCCGGAGGAGGTGACCGGAGACTACAAGGTCGCGAAGGGATTTTCCCTCGAGAAGCTCTACACGGTGCCGAAATCGCAGGGATCCTGGGTCTCGATGGCGGTGCGGCCCGATGGACGGCTTATTGTCTGTGACCAGTACGGTGGGATGTATGGGATCACCCCCCCGGCCCTTGGGGACGAGGCAGCCACCACGGTCGCGAAACCTCTCGATCTTGCGATTGGCGGGGCGCACGGGTTACTCTGGCATCGCGGGGCCCTTTACGTGGCGGTCAACGAGCGTGCACTTGGAGGAAAACCCAACGGGGTCTACAAGGTCACCGATTCGGACGGGGACGCGGTCCTGGACCAGATCGATTTGCTCAAGCGGTTTGGAGGAGGCGGTGAGCACGGGCTCCATTCTATGGTGCCATCCCCGGACGGGGAATGGATCTACTTCATCCACGGGAACCATGCGAACCCACCGGAAATGGATCACTACTGGATGTCGCGTGGATGGGGAGAAGACCACCTGCTCCCACGGAATCCTGATGGGAATGGCCACGCCGCCGGAACGATGGCTCCGGGGGGGGCGGTCCTGCGCTTCAAGCCGGACGGAACGCAGTGGGAGATGGTGGCGAGCGGTTTCCGCAATCCCTTCGACCTGGCCTTCAACGCGCATGGTGATCTCTTCGCCTACGATGCCGACATGGAATGGGATCTCGGGATGCCCTGGTATCGTCCCACCCGGATCAATCACGTGGTGCCGGGGGCGGAGTTTGGCTGGCGCAATGGGACGGGGAAGTGGCCGAACTACTATGAGGACAGCCTGCCGGCGGTGGTGGATATCGGGCCGGGATCGCCGACCGGGGCACTTTCCGGGCTGGGTGCCAGGTTCCCGGCCAGGTATCAGCGGGCGCTCTATTTCTTCGACTGGACGTTTGCGACCATTCACGCCGTCCACCTGGAGCAGGACGGGACGAGTTACGGGGGCGTGAAGGAAGAATTCGTGGCCGGCCCGGGACTGCCCCTGACCGACGCGGAGATCGGAAAGGACGGTGCAATGTACTTCATGACCGGAGGGCGGCGAACCGCCTCGGCTCTCTGGCGGGTGACCTACACGGGTCCCGAGAGCACTGCTCCCGTGAAGCGCGACTCGGCCGGGTCGCCCCTTCCTGAACTGGCGGAGGAACTCCTCAAGGCCCCGCTTGAGAAGGTCTACGAAAAGATGGGTTCGGGAGATCGCTTCGAGCGCTTCCTCGCCCGGGTGGAAATGGAGCGCCGCCCGGCGGATGCGCTGAAGAAGGCGGCGGCCGCGGGAGGAGGGCACTGGCAGACGATTGGAAGCGCCATCGCACTGGCGCGCGTGGGGAAGCCCGAGGATCGTGGAATGGCCCTGAAGTGGCTGGGCGGGGTACAGGTCAGCAAGCTGGACAAGGCCGCGCATCTCTCCCTCCTGCGAGCCTACGCGCTGGTATTCTCCCGCCTTGGTGCGCCGGATGAGAAGGAGCGGAAGGGCGCCATTGCGGCACTTGATGCCGGATATCCCGCCGCAGACGATGAACTGAACGCGGAACTCTGCCGCGTCCTCTGCTTCCTGCAGGCGCCCAGGGTAGTCGACCGGACCCTGGAGCTGATGGCTGCGCGGAAGGATACCAAGTGGCCGGACTGGGCGGAGCTGGCCTCCCGGAACTCGGGCTACGGGCGTGCGGTTCTCGGCATGTTGCGTAATTCACCCCCGGCCCAGAACATCCATTACGCATTCTGCCTTCGGGTGGTCAAGGGGCCGTGGACGAAGGGGCAGCGCCGCCAGCTCATGGAGTGGTTTGCCGGGGTGCAGGCCCGGAGCGGGGGTAACAGCTACCAGAAATTCCTCCAGCGCATGCGCAGTGACCTGCTCAAGAACGCTACCGAAGACGAACGGAAGATGATTGCGACCTGGAATCTCCCCAAGCCGAAGAGCCCTTTCGATGGCCTGCCCACGCCGGCCGGTCCCGGCAAGAGCTACACGGTGGGAGAGGTGGTTCAGGTGGGGAAGGATCTGTCCGGGGCTGACCTGGAAAACGGGAAGAAGATGTTCAAGGCCACACTCTGCTTCGCGTGCCACCGGGTGGGTGGAGAAGGAGGCTCGGCGGGCCCCGACCTGTCCGCAGTCGGAGGCCGCTTCTCACTCGCCGACATGGCAGAGGCCCTTCTCGAACCAAACAAGGTTGTCTCGGACCAGTATCAGTTCAGCACCCTGGCCATGAAGGATGGCTCCTCAACCTGGGGGCGGGTGGTGGAGGAGAAGGAGGGGGTCATCACCCTGGCCAGTAATGCCTTTGATTTCTCCCAGACGCAGCCCATCAAGCGGGGGGAAATTGAGAGCATCAAGCCCTCGCCGGTTTCGCCCATGCCGGCGGGATTGGTCAATACCCTGAACGCAGAAGAATTGAGGGATCTCCTCGGATACCTTTTGAGAAAGTGACAGGATGACGTGGAGGCCGCCCCCGGAAGCGCATTCGACACAGGGAGCGCAAACGGGGCAGGCCCTAAAGGTAAGGGGAGAGTCCAAGGAGCTTAAGTTTCAGGCTGGCAGAGGGGCTCCTGTGTCCTCCTGCGAACAACTGGTCGGGAAGGATGAAGAAGACGCCTTCAGAAGGTGTAATTCTGCTCGACAGGGTCCCGGGGCTCTCCTTGCATGGAGGTGATGAAACCTGCAACTCGCATTGGATTGGGTGTCTTGGCCGGGGTGAGCATTCTGCTGACCAGCTGTGGAGGAAAGGGCAAGGATGACGAGAAGTCACTCAAGGGAAAAACCTACGGCAAGTTCACCATCCTTGATGAGGTTCTAACCGACGGAGGAGACCGTTCCCTGGCCAAGAAGAATGCGGAGAACACTCTCAGCAAGTATCCCGAAGTCGACGCCATGGTTGGGCTCTGGGCCTACAATGCGCCCCAGTGTATTGAGGCTCTCAAGGACGCGGATAAACTTGGTGCCGTAAAGGTGTTCTCCTTCGATGAGGATCCGGTNGCCCTGGACGCNATCAAGGAGGGNCACTGCGAGGGNACGATCGTGCAGGANCCTTATNTNTTNGGATACGACTCCATCAGATATCTCAAGGANATCGTNNTGAATGACAAGATGCCCGANCTTNNNNAAGNNAAGAACATCCCGGTGCCGATCCGGACGATCGTGAANGATAANGTGGAGGAATTCCGCAAGACCGTGNANGANCGGTTGGCAGCNGGCNAAGCAGCCAAGGGNGCNGAAGTCCCTGCNGATGCTCCCANGTTCGCCTTCATTACAAACGTNCCGGATCCCTTCTGGAGTCATGCCGAGGCTGGCTGTTACGTTGCCGGCAAGGAATTTGGAGTTGCCGTGGAATTCCAGATGAACAGTGACAAGGACATCGCCGGGCAGAAAAAGATCGTTGAGAACATCCTCAACAAGGGAGATTGCAAGGGCATTGCGATCAGTATTCTCGACCCGGAGAATCAGATCGAGATGATCAATAATACAGCTGATCAAGTGCCGCTGGTCACTATTGACAGCGATGCGCCTGGTTCAAAGCGCCTCTTTTTCCTCGGTACGGAGAACTACCAGGCCGGGCGCGAGCTTGGCAAGCTGATCAAGAAGTCCATGCCAGACGGAGGAAAGATCATGCTCTATGTAGGCAAGATCGACCAATTGAACTCGATCCAGCGCCGGGACGGTTTGCTCGATGAACTCGCGGGCAAGCCCGCCAAGTAAAAGGTGGCCGCAGACCCGGACT
>PBLI01000032.1 GCA_002721695.1 Roseibacillus sp.
GCGATGCCGCGAACTTTACACCCTTCCCGGTGACGGCGGAGTCCCTCTCGGTGGTCGANGGNAAGATCTGCATNGAGCTGCCCCCCGACNAGGGAGCCTTCTTCTACCGGTTCCGCATCGAGTAGCGCACCCTGCTTCCTGCGCTTTTGCAGGCTGTGGCGCGCTACCACACCCGGGGATGCGGGGGATGGGATTTACTGCCCGGATACATCAAAGACTTCACCAGCCTGGGAGCGCCGAATCAAATCCATGAAATGATTGGGCTGTTTCCACCCGCCATCCCAATAGTAGTCGTAGCAACGGTTTATGCCNGTGCCCTCGCCNAGGTCGTTCCAGGTAGCTAAAACCAGAATGTCGGAATCGCGCGTTCCATTGAGCACCCGCTTGAGGATTGCATCATCCTTTGCGAGCAGGTCATCCAGGCGGGCAGCACGCGCCACGCGGGAATTCCCGCGACTGATGGGGTCCCATCGAACCATGGAATGGGTAAGCGTAATTCCGTTCCGCGTCTCGCTGGCATGGTTGCCGGGCAGGTCAAAGGTGTACCATTTGAAGTGGGAATCGGAAACCTCCTTCATCGAGGAACGGTAGTTAAAGGCCGTATCCACGGCGACCCATGGGTCGATTCCAAAGTCCCTTTTGAACAGGGTCTTCATCACGGGCAGGACCCGGTCGAAATTTTCCCGGTTCTGCAAGGTGTTGCTGTTGTAAAAATAGATCATCGGGCGGTCGTTCACCAGGTACCAATGATCGCGGGGGATCGCTTTGAAGAATGGCTGCCACTTTGCCTCGTAGAGTAGTTGGGCGGCGCCTTCGACATCCCGACAGTCGGGCTTCTGCTCCCAGAATGAACCAAACCATGGCTGGCCCCAGGTCCACGTATCATCAAACAGGCCGAGTTTGATGNTATTGCTTCCATGCTCGTCGGTGAGACGCTTGAGGGCCGTGCGCAGAGGATCCATCCGGGCATGGTCAAGGTCGGGCCCGTACACGTTCAACAGGNCGAAATCCAATCCTGCGTGGCGTGCATCCTGCATTTCACGATACCAGAAACCCGCATTCTCAGGATGGTATAGCCCGTCCTTGTGGGCCTGTCGGGAGGGCTCGCCGAATTTGTAGAGAGCCGCCGGATCATACATTCCAGGCGCATGATTGTTTGCCCAGCCGGCGCCGCCATTNGGAGCGTCGGGACTGGTGAAGAAGAACATGAAGACCGCTCCAACGTCCCGGGTCAGGGTTTTCGAGGAAGAAGGGCCGAGGACGACCTGTCGCTCCCAGGGATCGGAGTAGACCCATTCCGGATGCACTCCTGCCTCTTCCGCCAGCGTTACGGCCAGGTCGATGCGTCGCGGCAACGATTTTGATCCTAACTGTTCCTGATAACGTTCGACCAGTTCCCTGCCGGGCAGTTGCCCGGTAAACTGCTTCCACAAGGCTTTGATGAACATCTCCGGAGCATGTCCGAGGTTGACGTCTACCCGCTCCGTCTTTTTCAGCGCATCGAGATCCACCTCAGGCTTCAAGCTAAACACCGGGGCCCGACCGATTGTTCGCAGGCTCTCCATCTTAGGTGGTTCCCCTTCCCCTGTCTCGGCCACGCCCGGGCCGTTACCCCCGGGTCCCTGCTGATCACAGGCGACCATGGACAGTGCTGCGATCAACGCCGGGATGGAATACTTGATCATTGGAGCCATTCCCCTCGCACGGATGGAACAATAGCCTGCACGGCATTCGGAACCAGACTCTTTGTCAGAATGACCTCAAAGCCCTCGCGCGGACCTGCGGGCGCCTTCCTACAAGGTAGGAACCCCCGTGTTTTTCGATACCCTCTCAATTCTCCTGCTCTTATTCCTGGCCGGACTGTCCGCTGGTGCCTTGTCCCTTGTCAGCGAGAGCCCCGAATATGGAATCCTGCCCGCAGCCAGCCTTTATGCGGGCTATTACCTGTATCGGTGCGGCCGCGCCAACAGGCGACGCTGGAGGGAATTCCAATCCTGGGCGAAAAGCAGGCGTTACCAGCATCATGGCAGATGCGGATATAGACTCGTAAGTCACTCACTGGGAGCTTGCTCCGGGGCTGAGGGTCCGCTCGGAGCTATTGAACCGGCGTTCCTGAGAATGGCCCCGCGCCGTGAGGAAGGAGCTTCGGAGCGATTACTGAAGGTCCCTTGAGAAATCCCTCGAATCCCAATGACCCGGGGGCTCTCGGATGCTACCCTGAAACCGTGACGGGCTTATCGGCTCTCCTGAACTCCGGCAATCCACCGGCACCCTTCTTAAAAGCTGCCCGCGAGGGACGATTCTCGACGGCTCTTCCTCAACTGTGAGACCATTAATCCTCCTTTTTCTGGCCTTAAGCACCTGGCCCATGGGCGGTGCGGCCGGACGCCCTGCCAGACCCAATATTGTCATCATGATGGTCGATGACATGGGTCTCGGCGATACCAGCGCATATCTCGGGAAAGCACTCGGCCCGAAAGCACAGCCCATTGCAAAAACGCTCCGCACCAGGAACCTGGAGGCTTTCGCAAAGGATGCAGTGGTTTTCACCGATGCCCATGCCCCCGCTTCGATGTGCAGCTCTACCCGCTATTCCCTTCTCACGGGACGGTTTGCACATCGAGCCTACTTGAAAAAGCAGGGCTGGCTGCCCCATGGCCCGAACACTCCGATGATTCAGGTGGACTGCCCGACGCTTCCCGGAATGTTGCAGGAGAATGGCTATACCACGGCGGGCATTGGAAAATACCACGTCGGGATGGCCTTTCAGGACAGCCATGGGGAAATTGCTGACGAATATGACTTTAGTGACGTGGATTTTTCCAAGCCCTTTATCGATGGGCCAACACATCACGGGTTCGGGGAGTATTTCGGGGTGACTGGCAACACCGAGGACCCCCTCGATTTTGAGCCAAGGAATTACATCCGCGACGGCGGCTGGTCGTTTAAGGATCGTACGAGAATGATTCGAATCGGCATGGGAAACCGGACGGGACGTGTTCTGGCTGCACCTGACTGGAACCTCTCCCGGCTCGGGGCGGATTATTTAAAGGAGGCACAGGAGTTCCTCGCACGGCAATCCCGCGCACGGAACCCCTTCTTTCTTTATTATGTTCCGAACGCCAACCACTACCAACGAAACCCTGCCGGGCTCTATTCAGTTCCGGAAAAAATTGCCGGTGTCCGGATCAAGGGCCGAAGCCGCTATACGGATGGTTCTCCGGCAGGGGACCGGGAAGACATGGTGCTTGAGAACGACGTCGCGTTCGGCGAGCTCCTCCGCACGCTGCGGGAGACAGACGATCCGCGGTGGCCGGGACACAGGCTGATCGAAAACACGCTGGTCATCTTTACCAGCGACAACGGGCCAAACGTCGGGGACAACCTGGGCAGGAACCAGGAGAGCGGAGGCCTGAGAGCCAAGAAGGCAAAGATATGGGAAGGCGGCATACGAGTCCCCATGCTGGCCTACTGGAGTGGCAGGATCGAAGGGGGAGCCACCAACCGGGAGGTTTTCTCGCTTACCGATCTTTATGCCACCCTGGCGGCGATCGTCGGCCATACCCTTTCCCCGTTCGAAGCCCGGGACAGCCATGACTGCCTCCCATGGTGGCTTGGGGAACACTCCGGTCCCGACCGGAGGCCCCGTGTGTTTTTCTGCCACCTTGGCCCCCCTTTCCTGAACGACGTTCTGGCGATTCGAAAAGGCAGCGCAAAAGTCCTCATCAAGGGAGGCCTCGCCATGCCTTCAATCAGGAACGGAAGCCGGGGAGGTTCCATTCCGACTGCTTTCTATGATCTCGATTCCAATCTCTTCGAGGAGGGACAGGGAGTCCCCGACTCGCACACGCAGCAGGCGATTGNCCTGGCCTCGGAAATGCTCCGCATCCACAACCGGGGACATGCGCGGGATCTTACNCTCCCGGACGCTCCCGCCTTGATTCTGGACGACGGGTGGCACAACCTCCGGAACGATGTCGACGGCGCAATCGGATTCGAGTTCCGNCTCCGGGAAAATCGAGTCGTTACTCACCTGGGCATGTGGGATGACCACGAGAAGGACACNCCGGTTCGCCCGGCCCGCAACATTCCGACCGAGTTTGNCCGGGATCAACCCGGNGCTGGTGGCATCAACCCCGGNTCCATCCGNGCGCCCCATGCGATTTCTCTCCATCAGGTTCACCAGAACGGTGAGGTGTCAGCNATTGCGGCGCTGGTAATGAACCCTGGGAAGCCGGGAGAGTGGNAAAATGAGTTTCGCTATCTCCCNCTACCCTCACCGGTGCCCCTGTCCCNGGGCGGCCATTACCGGCTCACCATGTCCACCTCGGCAGGAGACGGAGATCAATTCCGCGATCCAGCGGCATTTGATGGCCTGTCCCCGTTGACGCACCCATGCGTAGAGATTATCCGCAGCGTGTTAATACGCAACGGTCAGGCTGGCGCGATTCCGGGATTCGGGGACATGAATGAGTCCTATTCGGCCCACCGCCTGCCCGTCGGACCGACGCTGCGGTTTCAGCTGAGCCCGCGGAAATGAGGCACACCGNCAGCCCCTTCATTGTTGCACGAGCCTACTTTTTCTTTTTCTTNTCGGCGGCTGCCTTCCGAAGAATCTCGAAGACATCCGCGTAGCTGCTGGCCAATACANGNTCGCCCTTCTCCTGGAACTCTCCATAGGGCCGACGGGGAAACTTCCTCAGTTCCTGCACAAGAAACTCCCGCATGGAATTCAGGATAGCTGCATGTCGTTTTTGCGGGGCGAGGTTTCGCCGGGCTTCCGGATCATCTTCAAGGTCATAAAGCTGCTCCGCGCTGTAGGCTTNCGGGTGCGTGCTGATGGAGCGGGAGACCCCGCCGCTGAGGCCCGTCAGCGACTTGATGATGCGCCGACTGTTTCCACGAACCGCTCTGATCTGATCCTCTGTATACCGTAGCGTAATATAGCTGTATTCCTTTGTCTTNATTGACCGGGCGGCTCCCATCTCACCATAGACATATTTACGGACAGGGGTATCCGGGTTCTTGAAAAGGGGTTTGAGGCTGATGCCATCCACCCGGTAGCCGCGAGGAGGAACAAGGCCTGCAAGCTCGAACCAGGTCGGGACAAAGTCCGTGTTCTGGATGAGTTCATCACTGCGCATTCCTGCCATCATGCCCCTCGGCCAACGCATTATACAGGGCACTTCACTCCCCCTGCTCTTGTAGAGTGATCCCTTGTTCGCTGAACCGTGGTCGGCCACAAACAGGACCACGGTGTTTTCGCTGAGTTTGAGTTCGTCCAGCTTGTCGAGCAGGACNCCCAGNGAGTCGTCCATCCAGAGGTATCCGGCCTCATTCGAGCTGAGGCCAGCCCGATCGAGACGCGCCATCACGGATGACCGTGCAGGCATGACATCAAGATTCCCCTCGATGATCCCCTCTCCCGTGGTTTTCGGCTGGGAGAGTGACTTGTACCACGCGCCATTGGGGCCGTGCAGGAGGGTCGTGCAGTAGTGCAGGTAAAAGGGCTGCTCCTTGTGCTCTTCGATGAATTCCAGAGCCGCTCCGATAGTCCATTCCGGATTATGGCTCTGGAAGGGTGCCTTGGTGTTATCCCAGTAGATGNTCTTTGCCCACGTGAACCCAAAATCCTTCACCGCCCGGCGGAACCCTTTCTCGTTTTCAAACTTCTGCCGGTTGAGCTCCCGGGTAAAAGGCACATTCTTTTGCAAATCATGCAGGTCGTATTTCCGGCGAAAGTCCGGATCGCCGAGGGATGGTCCCACATGAAACTTCCCTACAAAACCGGTGGCGTAACCATGTCCTGCCAGCANAGCCCCNACATTCATGTTGTCCGCTTCAAGCCCGACATTGAAGGCCGGGAGTGCCTGCTGCCCCGGAGGGAACAAACTGAGGTATTCCGGGGTATACGAGGATCCCGCATAGCGACCGGTTAGAAAGGTATATCGTGAGGGCGTACACACCGTGCTGCTCACGTGTGCGTTGTTGAAAGTAAGGCCTTCCCTCGCAAGGCGCTCCAGGTTGGGCGTCAGCACCTTGCCCCCATACACGCTGCATTCCTCCTTGTCGTAGTCATCGACCAGGAAGACGATAAAGTTCGGNCNTTTCGCTGCGGGGAGATCGGGAGCGATTGCAAGTACTACGAGCACGCCGAGCAGTGCGGATCGCTTCTTCACGGTAGCTGGAGTCTAGCCCCCTCGGCTCGACACACTATTAAAAAAGCTGGAAAGGGCCGCGGCATCCCTTTGCNCCCTTACCCATCCCCGGGGGCCCTTTCCCCCCCCGCCTTCCGGACCGGATAGCTCCCGCGCCCCTGCCGTGCNTNCCTCAGCTCTTCATCTCAGGACGGGGCCTGGGTTNTTTCCNGGATTGTTTCCCANCGCAATCANTGATGCCGGTTGTCCCAGACTGCCCGTCGATTCTCTGCGGTCATGGGGGCCTCGGGAACCGTCAACAGGTCCTCACCTCCAATATCCCTGACGACCAGCTTCACGGTGACCCCAGCCGGTTTTCCCATNCCCGCCATGACCTCCACAAGGTCTTCCGAAAATCTCTTTTCCCATGCGCCCCCGTAGGTCTTCCGACANAACTCAACCATGTCCGGGGTGGACAGCCCATCGATACTGATCAACTCATACCGCTTTCCGGACAGGGTGACGAGGACCTCTGCCTCATGACAGGACACCTCCGTGAACGGGGAGAGTTTGGGAAAGTTTCCCTTTCGCTGAAGTCGTGCGGGGTTCGNNACTTCGCCGTGGCGCATGGCATCGAACATCAGCAGTCCCTGCGGCGTGTGGAAGCAGTCATCCAGAACCAGCATGATTTCACGGTNCTGACATGAAAGCAGGGCCGTCACATCGCCTCCCTCAAATTCCACCTTCTTGAGTTCAGCCTCGCCCCAGGCCCAGCCNGGAACTCNCTCTCCTGTTTGCAGGGTCTTCTTGAAACTGCTTTCCAGTCGGTCTTCCATCCCGGCCACAAAATCATCTGTNNCTCCATCCCAGACTCGAGTNACTTTCGAATCGCGGATCCCATTCTCGAAATTCTTGAAGGCNTCTTTNNCCATNCCNAGGCAGGTGAACTCACGAAATTCCGANTAAGCTCCCCTGCCCAGGGAGGCTACCACGCCCTCGACGAGGGCNGTTGCAGCCTCTTCCGGGGCGGGATGAGACCCTTCCTTGCTGGCAGAGCTCTCACTCTCCGCGGGCTGCTCACCCGCAGGNNTNTCANNCTCCCCNNTTGGNCCTTCTTTTGCNGNTTGAGNTTCCTCACCNTTCTTGACACTTCCGTCGCCGGAACGNTTCCCTTCGCACCCAGGGCAACAGAACAAGAACGGGANAATCAGGAGGGCTAGGCTCTTCTTCATTGTTTGGNNATCNTATCTCTAGGAATGTTGGGNNCGAGTCAAGNACGGCGTAAGTAAGATTCCGTGANCCGNCCAGTGGCCCCGGTTGCGGGCCAACGNGGTGAAAGTATCCAGGGGTGTTGCCCTGCTGGCCTGCCAGTCCGGTTTGCGAATCCCAGCTCGATTCTATCGAGTTGCAGGAGTTATTGGGCACCCCGCTCATCAGAGGGAAAAATTCAGCGGGGTTTCGGATCCCGGGCAAAGGAAAGACAAGCCCCTGTTGAATCCCTGTTCTCACCCATGTGGCGTCTTCGAGGCGGGACCGCTCCCCGTCCCCCTGAAACTGGATAGCAACGGCCCTGTCTCCTTTCCCGGTCATGACTTGGTGCGCCCTGGGCCGCGCTCGCCCCTCTTGCGATGATCTGCACGCTGTTCCGACGCCCTCGGCCGTGACTACGCGCTTGGGCTTTCATCCCACCATTGCGGTTAAGGACAATCACGGGATGGCCGTTTAATCCGAAATCGGGTCGTGAACGCCCGATAATATTAATGGGTAGAACCGGAATCAGGATTCATCTGATAGTGCAGGTCAAACCTGCTGGAAGCCCCGTTTTTGAACATGTTGAGCACCGGGTTATAGGTATGGATGCTGATCTTGTTGGTCTCGGGGTTGAAGACCATGTACCGCAACCATGATTCACCACCGTTATGCAGCCCCTGGTAGTCGCACAGGATCTGGTGGACCTGGTTGCCGTGATCTCCTGCATCCGTGCGAACGGCTTCCCCGGTGTGATGGCCGCAGAGAACCATGAAGATATTCTTGTGTTTCCTGACGAACTTCTGCCACGTCTGCTCCCCGTTGTTTCCCTTGGGCTTCATGCCCCCATCCGTCTTCCTCGACCTGTCCGCCCTCATGTAAGCGTGCGTCAGGACCAGGACGCGGTGCCCGGGGTGCCTCGCTACTACCTTGTTGGCCCATTCCAGCACTTGGTCACGGGGTTTGCACTCGAGAGAAATAATAAGGAATTTCATCCCGGCTTTCTCGAAATGATACCATGAATTATCATGGCGGGTCGGATCGAAACTGCCCCCGAATTCCCGTCGCTTTGCAAATTTCTCTCGGGGAAAATACGTATTGAAATGGGTGGTCCGGTTGAGGCCGATGTTTCCGCCATACTTATTGTCCGCCTTCTTGAAACCCATGTCGTGGTTTCCGAGGCACATGCAGTAGGGCACTTTCCCGTCCAGCGCGGACATTGCCTTCCTGGCGATAGCCCATTCCTCCGGCGCGTCAGCTTGGACGACGTCTCCTTCGTGGACTAGAAACGCGATATCAAGCCGCTCCTGGTTGTCACGAACCCAGGCCGTCTGGGCATAGAAATACCGGCGGAGGTCTCCATTTCCCCACTTGGCTGAAAGTTTAAGCCTCGTATCGCAATAGAACTGGGTGTCGGGCAAGGCCACGATGGTGAAAGGTTTAGTGTCCTGCGCATGCTGCTTCGTGTCCTGCTCCTGAGCCTCACCTTCCCCTCGGTCCGGAGTGCTGTTCCCGGGCTCCCGGATGATGGAGATTTCCGCACCAAAGCCGGCGTTCTCCTCCTTGTGACTGAGGTGAACCGCCCTGATCCTGATACCGCGAGCCCTGGCCGGCTCGTAGGTGAACAGGTTGACCTCGGCATTGTTTCTCCGCCCCCTCTCCGCAGCAAAGATCATGTCCTCCCGCCTGAGAGTTCTGCGGCTCCATCCTGCCCCAAGCACCTTGGCCAACCGTGCCGAGAACTCCCCCGGTCCGAGCATTGTCTTCAGATTGATGGTCTCGTGGCCTCCGACCACGGTCCTTTCCAGCAAGGTGACTCCCGGCATTTCTCTCGGGAAATCCGGGACAACGGCCTCCCCGGCGTTGGCAGGGCCCGGTAAAAGGAGCAATAGTGGGAGAAGCCGCTTCATCATGAGGATATGGCCTATCACTTTAGAGACGCAGGCCGCAAAGCCAAATGGTTCCTCAGGTGCCCTTCGTCCCCCGTGTCATCACACCTCGGCCCAGCAGGGTAAGGTAAGGCTCCACCCAGAGCCCGGGGCGCCACCCGGGCCGAGTCAATTGAGCGACTGCAGGACATGAAGAATGCTCGATCCACTGCCCTGTGCCCACCCCCGGCGTCACAGAGACCTTCGATCCACACTGGGAGGAAACATGGAGCGAGCCGGGAACCGAAAGGATTCTCTCAACGGTAAAACTCCACCTTACGCGGGCGAACCCCAAGTTTTTCGTAATTAAAGCCGGGCTTCAACGGCTTGTAATCTCCTATAATCGCTACTGACCGATCCGCCTTGATCGCATTTTCCATACCGAGCCCCCAATACACGCCATTCACTGTGATTCTCCGAACTCCCTCGTTTTCCAGGTCCCCAGCAGATCCCATCGTAAAATGAAGGACCTTGGATGCGAGGCCCCTGTTTCCGATCCACGCCTTGGTCCAGGCAACAGGTAAGGGCTCCTTCTTCGTATTCGGTGGAGCATCCTTTTCCAGGTTGATCAACGGCTGACCCAGCACGAGGGCGGTGCAATCGTCCGGGAAAGGGTTCTTGTTGTCATGGCAGCGATACACATCGGAGGTTCCCCAGATATCCTTCACCCCGGTAAGAATGGGATGATCCCGGTGCTCGGGGACAATCACCCCCCGGGTGGCTTCACGATGCCATCCGCCGTGATGCGCCATGAATGTTCCACCCAGCAACTCCCGCAGCGAAACTTTTTTCCCGTCCTTCCTGTAGTTCAAGCCGCCCCAGAAGCCATGGTTGGCAGTCCGCAGGGCGATGAGGGGCTTGCCAGAATCAAAGTAGTCATAGAAATGCTGCATCTCCTCATCGGGAAGATGCATGAAGCGGGAGATCCAGATCACGCAATCAGCCTTCGCCAGCAAACTAAGTCCCGGGATGCGATGGCGTTTTGCCCGGTCCTTGAACGGCGCGGGCACCGTGGGGTCAACTTCCCCGTTCTCATTAACCGAAAAGAGGACGCTACAGTCAAAGCCATGGTGGCGGGCGAGAACCTTTGCCAGCATCGGCATGGATTGCTCACTGCGGTATTCCTGCTCCGCCGCGATCAGCACCACATGCCTTCCCTTCCCCGGCCCATCCGACCCCGGATACGTTAACCAGAGATTGCCTCCTTGGGAGGCACTTCCAGGATTGTCCTGCTGAGCTTTCGCGCCAGCGAGCGTGGTGACGCAGAGCACACAGAGAAGAAATAACCGGCTCATGTGGATTGGATACGTTCTCTTTTCCTGCCTAGTGCATTGCTGCTAGCGCATCAGCGAAAGCCTTTCCGATCTGCCCGAGGATCTTGGCGGATCCGAGGTAGTGATATGCTGCATTCGAGACGCCGAGTTCCAACACTTTCAACTCTTCCGTGGAGAACTGCCTGGCAGAAAACTCCGCGAGAGCCTTGTCGCGTTGTGCCTGATCAAGTGATGCATCCTTCGAAAGCTCGCGGCGCTTGGCATTGATCTTGCCACGACGATCAACAAGTTCGGAGAGCTCTCCATCCCAGTAATCTTCAGTCAGCACGGCGGCAACGTTACCGCTGAACTCCGGCAGCTTGGCTGGCGCGGCCATGGCCTTACGGAATTCACCGTGGATGCCGGCGTAGCGTTTCTGGTCCGGACCATAACTGGCAATGGGGCCACCCGCACCCATCACCCCGATCACAAATGGCAACTTCGGAGCCTTCAGTTCCCTGCGCACATCGCGTATGAAGTGCGCGAGATTCCGGCTGTAGGCATCGTAGCTCCCCACCTGGCCACGCGCGGGATAGGTTCCCGCATCGACCATGTCATTCCATCCCTGGAACCAGACAAAACCCGCTAGCTCGTAGCCGGACCTGGCATCGTAACCTGGATACACGCGTTTGATGTCACCGAGCACCATGCGGATATGATCAAGCATGAACCGGTAATACATCCCGGTAGACTTGATCTTTTCCTGCCGCACCTCAGCAAGATTCCTTTCGCGCTTCCTGAGATGCTCAATCTGCTTCTCGTTGAAAACATAGGCACCGGCACTTGGTGACCGAAAATCCGTGTGCAAGGACTTGCCACCCCACGCGGTCTTGATCAGGAGGATTGGCTCACCGACATGTTTTTGCATGGTAATGCCGAAGGTCAGCTCCGGACCGATCTTGGGCTCGCGCCCGCCTGCACCATAACCAACGGTCAGCCTGCCCTCCTTCACACCGGATTCCTCGGTCGCTTCGATGGATGAAATCCAAATCTGATCATGCACCTTGGCCGATCCATCGGCATTCTGAATCGCCTTCAGCAACGGCACCGTCTTCGCATCCATTCCCAGGTGTGCCAGCGTTCGCGCTGCAGCATGCCCCTGCATATTCGACTGGCCGGCCAGCAGGTAGACTTTCAGTGGCTTTGCAAACAAAGGACCCGAGCAGCCCAGCAGGGCCCCGGCAATGATCAGCGGAAACTTCATGGTCTGTGACGAGTAAAGCACGGATTCTCTGATAGAAAAAGGGCCGCGACCCCTCGTATTCATTCCTGCCATGAATGGATAGGAACCTCACAGAAGGTGAGCGCTGCAATGCCGTTGGATCCCCTGACAATGGCCTGGTCCTGGTTCCACTTTCCAGCTCTCACATAGGACAGGTTCCGGGCCGTCGACGAGTTGGACAGTTTCAGGATGACGACTCGGCCGTTACCGTCCATCCCGTTCAATTCCGCAGACCTGTCATCAAGATAGAACTGCCTGCCCACTTCATCGTCCCATTCCACCTTCTGGTCAAAAACCAGCATGATCTCATCCCTCTTGTCGCTGGTGTATGAGATGCGCTCAACATTCGGCGCCGTTATGGAACCCTTCGATTCGATGCCGTAATTGCATCTATTCACCAGTGGAAACAACTGCCTCGCCATCGCCTCGTAGCCTGCGGGGAGATAGTGGCAGCCACCACCCGGGCGGATCCCGAGAGTCGACATGACACTCATGTTGGAGAACTGCCCCGGCAACTGCCGCTGCCTCTCACGCAGCCTGTCGCTCTCCACCGACCGGCCTCCACATGCCCCCGGCCAGATCTGGTGAACATAGTAGTGCTTGATATTCGGGTAGTCCTGCTTCCAGCAGGCAGCCATGCGTATGAAGTAGTCCTCATAATTGACCCAGCCGAACGTGCCGGTTGCGCCTGACTCACCCTGGTCATTCTCCCCCTGGTGCCACAGCACGGCCCGGACTCCGTGCGTAAGTTTCGCCTGCTGCAAACGCCACAGCAGCCTTCCGTAGATGGTCGTCACATCGGTCGGATCCGCCTCGTTGCGCTGGTGCTGGTCGATCCGCGTGCCTCCCTGGGCACCGTTCATGAAACAGATGGGAATCTTGTGCTCATCGATGAGAAGTTTTCCCAACTCCACTCCCCAGTATCCAATCTGGAAATGATGATGGTTGTCGCCCCCATTGAAAGACAAGGCGTGGCCCCAGACTGCGTCACGGGCGCGGTCCCTGTTGGTGGTGGGCGTGCCAAAGCTGCGCAGCCATGGACTCCGGTAGGGGTGCACCACCCGTTTGTCCGTCCACGCCTCGGCATTGGACTGTCCCTGTATGATAAAGACATCCCCGCAGACCAGGTCGCGAGCCTCTTCCAGGACCCTCTCCACCCCCTCCCGCGTGCTCCCGAACTCCGTGCGATAGGTGACGAGGCCCGCCTGGATCCTGGTCGATAAGCAATACCGTTTATCGGCCCCCACCTCCTGTCGCCGGGTATCCAGGAGCGTTTCACCTGCGTAAAGCCGGAGGAAGACCGAGTCCGCCGGGTCCCTCAGTGTTCCCTTATAATGCACCGTCCCGTGACCAAGATCGTCACGAGCAAAGAACTGATGGTCGACCGGCTTCTCTTCTTCAGCAGGCACACGCTTGACCCAGGCGTCCTTCGGCGGCTCTTCGACCATGATTTGGACGGAACGCACCACGACCGCACCTCCATTATCGAGGGCCAGCTCAACGGTCAGGGCTCCACTGTTCTGTGCTCGCTCCAACACCAGCCTGTCCGGACCGGTCGTGCTCACTGTCGCCATCCCCGAAACCCTCCATGAGTAGTTCAGTTCAGCTCCTCCGCGCGACCTCAATTCGGCAAGGTTGCTGATCACGGGCCGAATCTCCAGGTCATCCCTTCCGTTCCATTTTCCCGGCGCCTCAAGTGTGAACGTCGGATCGGGAATCCCTTCAATTATGGAAATCGGAATATTCCTCGTTCTGACTCCCGATCCGAGGACCGCCCTGAACTGCAATTCGACGGTCTTGTTTTCGGTGACCCTGCCAGCCTCGAAGGCATGGCTGAGGCGGTCCACGGCGAGAATCTCCTCCCGCCCGCCATCCCGCAGAACCCAGTAGATCTTCCGGGCCCCACCAGCCTTTGCCGAAAGCGCGACCGACTCCCCCTCCTTCATCGTCAGCCGGGAGTGCGAGACCGAGAAATCGTCGCCATTCGGAACCAGTGGCCCCACCAGTGTTTGCAGCGGTTTCTGATTCTCGAAGCAAAGCTTCAGCCAGTTCGGGGAACGGGCTACGGACTCGAAACGCACCTCATCAAGGATCCCATTGAAAGGTCCTCGCCCATTTCCATGATCTCCCAGGTCGACGGGGGTCGAAGCAGGGGTTTTCAAGGTCCCAAGCCTGTTTACCAAATCACCGTTGTTATTGACCGTATTCCGCTGGAGCCCATTGACGTAGAAGCGAACCATGTCCCCCGATACGCTCAGAGCCACATGCCGCCATTCATTGCGTGGGAGCGGGCTCTCGCACCTGGGATCGAACCCGTAGAGATGAAAGCGCGCCTGCCCTCTGCCAGTCATCGTCATGTAAGACAATCCCATCCCTGGCTTCTGGCCACGTTCCGGCTCCCCCCACCCCCCAATCGACGCCTGAGCCCAGTTTCGCCCCTCAAAACTGGTAGGGTGGACCCAGGCCGACATCGTCCGGTCTTCATTGCCGGAGGGCATGCAGGTCACTCGCCGGTCCCCCTTGGTCCCGGGTGGCCGGATGACCAAGAGCTTGTCGACTCCGAACTCGCGGGCATCGCCGATCATGCCCTTGGCAAGGGCGGTCGGCTTCCCGGGCCGATTGAAGCCGTCCAGATTGTTGGAAGTAGCATCCTCCAGCTGATCACCCAGGTGCCAGACCCCGGCGAATCCCTCCTTGGTATCAAACACACGTTCTCCACTACTCTCACTGGCTGCCTCCCCATTGCCCCAATGCAACCGGATCTCCTGCTGGTCATTACCCCTGATCGCCGGGATCCGCACCCAGATCGCGGCCTGGCCTCCTGGTGGATCCCAGTATTCTATCTGGTATGCCAGCGGAGAGCCTCCTGAAGAGAAGCGAAGGTCATCCCCCTGTGCCTGCGCTGCGCCGAAGTCGAAACAGTCCTCATCGAGTCGAACCAGGAGCGGGAAATTCTTTTCAATGGCTCCTTCTGGAAGATCAGCCCCCTCGGACGTCGTAACGAGGTATATCGAAGCTGAGTGCTTCCAGCTGGCATACTGTCCCGGGGCCTCGGAAACGAAGCCCGTATAAGCCAGAAGGAGAGTAAGCAGCGGCAGGTATGGAGCCCTCTTCATGTCTCGTTTTTCCGATCTTATTGCGGCCGTTGCAATTCCGTGGTTTGCATAAATTCGGCCGGCCTGCCGTTCCTCCGGTAAAAATGGCCTCCTCTTGCAGGACTCGTGGAACCTGCAGGTGAAACCACCCGTGGAGAACTCTCCTTTCGACTCTGGAATTCTCCGCATGATGTGCTCTCCTGCTCCTGATGAGCCGCCTCGCACTGGTCCCCCTGCTTGCCTGCGCCCTTCATTGCCAGGCCCAGCCTCTCGTGGAAACCCTTCCCGGGCAGGGAGTATGGGTGGACCCCCGGTTCAAGCAGTCCAGTCCTGAATCCCGCGTCCGCGCCACGGTTTGGTTCGACAAGCAGTTCCTCGGGGATGGCTCCGCCTACCTCCGCCGCGTCCGGGAATTCAAGGATATGGGAAGAACCAGAATGAGGAGCCGGGTAATAGCCGCCCTGCGGGCTGCCAGCAAGGCCTCGCAGGAGGGCGCAGAACAGTCCCTCGCCGCCCTCGTGAAATCCGGAACGATATCCTCTCCCCGCTACACCTGGATCGTCAATGGTTTCACCTGCACCACTACGGTGGCGAACGTGCGCAAACTGGAGACTGTGCCCGGGGTCCGTAAAATTTTCCATGCCGGACCGGTGCGCCGGCCCAGACCGCCTTCCACTGCGGAGCCCATCCCATCGAGCTGGGAGGGCCCGCCCATCAAGCGCCCTCCCTTCGAAGCGGGACAGCATCAGCCGCTTTGGTACATTGGAAAGTTGAAGGCAGCACAGGTCTGGAAGGAACTCGGGGTTACCGGCAAAGGCACACTCAACATTGTTCACGACGGAAACTTCATCGCTTCTCCATGGATCACAGGGAACCTTCATCGAAACCCGGACGAGAAGTCAAACGGCCGGGACGACGACGGGAATGGTTTGCTCGATGACCTGTATGGCTACGACTTTTCCCGGGGCACCGGCAACCTGACCCGCCGGCCCCTGCCCCCGGGGCGACCCCACCCGTCCATTCTCCACGGTCACCAGTGCGTCTCCATCATCTGTGGAAGGGGATCGGACAACTACCCGTTTCAGCCCGGCCTGGCCCCGGAAGCCCGCTGGGCCGGCGTGATCGCGTCCTCCCAGATCGAGGAGGCCGTGCAATGGGCTATCGAACAGGGCGCCGACACCTACAGCATGAGTTTTTCCCGGCCCGGACTGGGGCACTACCGTTCCCACTGGCGTAAGTTGATGGAGCACGGGAGTTTCTGTGGAGTCCATTTCGTCTCCGGCGCAGGAAACTATGCCCTGGAGCAGCCCATCCCCCTCCAGATGCGGATTCCCGAGGACATTCCCCATGCCGTTTTCGCCGCCGCCGGGGTGCAGCGCGACCTGAGCCGGACTCCATTCTCCAGCCAGGGACCCGTGGAATGGCGAACCAGCCACTACCGGGATGGACGGGTCGACAAACCCGAGGTTTGCGCCTTCAACTTCCGGGTTCCTCTTCTTCCCCCCCTCGGTGGCCGCCCCACCACCACCTGCAGCGGCAACTCCTTCGCCGGCCCCATGTTCTGCGGAACCATTGCCCTCATGCTCTCGGCCAATCCAGAGCTCAAACCCTGGGAGACCCGCGAAATCATTATCCGTAGCGCTACCGACGTGGGTGAGGCCGGATTTGATTTCCAGACTGGCCATGGCCTTATCAACGCCTTCGAAGCCGTGAAGGCGGCCCTGAAACGAAAATAAGCGGCAAGCTCCCCCTTTTCTTGCTTTCCGGGCGACCGGAGCCCTGCCTGATCGCCTCGAAGTCACCTCCTTACAGGGCCGTCCTGGATGAGGTATGCCATTTCGCCCCCACGCCTGGGAGACTGCTCCAGTCGGTTCGGGATTCTGCAAAAGGACCCGGTTAGCATCCGGCAAGGAAAAGGGGAGGTGGTGCCAGTGACGCCCCCCACAGGTTACCTGCTACTCATCTCCGTTTGCTGGCTCCTCCGGCTCAGGAGCTCCCTCAGCATCTGCGCCCTGCGCAAGACGCCGCTGGGCCTCCGCGTCAGTAATCCGGTCCGCAAACACAACGAAATTTACGCCTGCCCCCTCCGGCGGATTGATTGCCAAGGTGCCCCCCTGCAGGCTCATCGAAAATTTTTCCGAATCCAGCTCGGCATCGATTTTGAGCGGGTCGCCCTTTTTGCCTTCTTCCACAATCGAATAGGACCCCGTTTCCCCGCCCCCATCATAATGGAGCTTTAAGACTCCTTCTTCAGCCAGTTGGAAGAGGATTCCGGAATCCGTCCCCCAGGCCTCCTTTATTTCGGCAATCAACTCTTCCAAATCCTCCGCGCTGGTTCCCTCGGGTGGACTCTCTTCCAAGGCTTCAATGATCTTATCCGCATTTGGCAGCCAGAAGCCAACGAGCTGACTTTCTGGCGAAACACCCGCGGCTGCGCTACTGTCCTCTGCTCCCTTTTTCTCGCCACACCCGTTCAGGACAAGACAACTGAGCAACGCAACCATCTTTTTCATGGTTCGACGTTAGAAGGCCCTGGCCGTTATTCACTATAAAAAATCCGGACCGAACGCACTGACCTCCGTCCGGCCACCACTAGCATTCCTGCCCGTCCAGTTACCCTGGCTCAGGAAGAGCCGCTCCAAGGACGATCTCGCCTGACCCGGGGCAGCGGCAAGGGCAAACCCACCCCCTGCTTTCTCAGCTATTCCCCGCCGGCATGCCGTCCCAAGCATGCCCGCCACGGGAAGAAGTAGAACAGCAATACCGGGTAGAGTGCGATATCACTCAGGCCTGCCGTATCAAGTCCGGCGAATACGAAGATCAGCAGGTGCATCCGAATCACGTTGGCATAGGGCTTGATGAATAAAGCTCCAATGCCTCCGGTCCCTCCGGCCGGGTTTGCACCATTGAAGGGCAATTCGTAAAACCGGGAGATAAAAGTAGCCAGGACCATCGGCCAGTAAAGGGAGAGGGGCCACGTAATGAGGGTGAACACCCCAAGAAAACCGGTCGCTTGCCCACCAAGCGGAAAGAACTGATTCAAAAACTGGCCGTGGACTATGTGAAACAACCCGAAATGCATGGTGAAAAAACACAGGAGAAACAGGCCGGACATCAGCATCGGCCTCCTGGAGCACTCACCTGCCCGGGCGATCGGTATCAAAAGAGCGCTGACTATACATGCATAGCCATAGGTGAAACTGCAGATCCAGAGCCCCCAAATGACATCCCTGGCCTGCCAGTCAAAGCAGACGGCCGCCACCAGAGTTCCGATGAAGGCAACGAGGTCGCGCGGAAGATTCCTTCGGACCTGTGCGGAGCGAGAGGCTCCCCTCCCGGGAGCTCTTGTCGGCAGCTCATCCACTCCCATGCGGTGGGTCGATAACAGATTTCCCCTGCTCGAATCAAGAGCTCCTCATAGTGGGTGCGCCGAGTCATGGGAATCCCGGGCCCTTCCACCGGAAACCGCCTGCCAGGCAGGGCGCCCCGGCCGCCGTGGGGACAACGCAGGGAGGTGCACAAGTGGAGCCAGCAGATCCTCCGCCTGAGGGCCTACAGGGAATAAACCTTACCCCCGACCACCGGGAAGAAAGACCTCCTTTCATCGGGTTGCATGATGGCTCCCGAGGTGAATGTGCCGAAAGCAGGAAGGATCAGGCAGGATCCGGAATGCAGGAAACAGGGCACCCGGGAGGCCCGACCGGCCTTGCCGATCCGGCAGAGCGGATGAAGGTGTCCGGTGACACACGCTACCCCGGACGGGGCGTCAACGGGATCATGAACAAACAGAAGGGAGCCCAGCTCCAGCCTCTTGGTCGTCGTGAACGAATGGAAGAACGACGGGTCATGATTCCCGCGCACGAGAGTGAGCTCTACCCTCAGCATGTCCACCCATGCCACGAGCAGGTCATTCAACCACGGCGCCAACGGCGCTGCCGAGTGAAAGAAGTCACCCGCAATCACAAGCCGTTGCGCGGGGTAGCGCTCGAGAAGCTGGTTGATCCGGACAAGGTCCTCCCGGGACTCGCCCTCGGGCACGGGTATCCCTTGCGCTCGGAAAGTGGCTGATTTCCCGAAATGGACGTCCGACAGGACAAGCGCCTCCTGCCCGGGCCACCAGATCGCCCGCTCCGGGAGCAAACTGAGTAGCTCATCGCCAAATTCGAGGGCATGACTGCCGTCCTTCGTCATCCTGCAAGAACCTCCACAGCTTTCCCTTCCAGGTCCGCCAGCATCTCTTCAATTATCGACGAGGCGTCCTCTGACGAAATAACGAAGGTCAGGCGCTCCGCCCACAGCGGGAACGCCATCGGGCTGAGCCTGTCCAACTCGATAAGGCGCAGGGGCCGGGTGGAGATGCTGGTAAGTGCTTCGCGGAGCCGCCCTAGCTCGAGACATCCTTCCAGAACCTCGCGTCTGGCCTGCTCCAGAAGAAGGTTTTCGGGATCGTAACGACCAAACACCTCGAACAGCAGCCCTGAGGACGTCTGGATGTTTTTCATCCCACGGCTCTTACCCGGCTGTATCTGCTGGATCAGCCCCGCAACCCTTGCCACCTCCCGGAATCTTGCCCGGGCAAGCTCATGGGTATTCAGACAACTGAGAAGATCGGGAAGAAGGTTCTCCGGTGACACCGAATCCCGAAGGCACTCCGGCGCGAGGGACAGGACGCCCTCCGAGGTGAGGCAGAACCCGTAATCATTCTGCGAAACCTGGATGCTTTGTCGACACCCCTCACTCATGCGGTGTGCCACGAGTGCCCCAAGCCCTTCATTCACCAGACGCCCTGCAAAGGTAAAGAAAAAGAGGTGTTCCCCCTGCCTGGAGCGGGCGTGCTCCACTTGCAGAACCTTGTCGGAAGGAACCTCTGACCATCGGCCCTGGAGCTCGAGAAGATCAGTCAGGGCCTCCGCCTCGGCCCGGAACGGCAGAGTGGCCGCTCCCTCCAGTCGTCGGGCGACGGCCTGGGAGAGCTCGGTCGAAAGCGGCATCTTCCCGCCGGTCCAGACAGGAACATCACCCCGAGCCCTGCTTCGCTTACAGGCCTTCACCGTTGCCACGAGCTGGTGGACCCGCACAAGCTCCAGCATGCGTCCCGCGAAGTAAAAAGCCTGGCCCGGCTTAATTTTCCTGATGAACCCTTCTTCTACGGTGCCAAGTCTGTGCCCGTTTGCCATCCGCAGGCTGATAGCCACATCCGAGGCGATGGTTCCGATATTCATCCGGTGCAGGTGGATCATCCGTTTGTCGACAAAGTGCAAGATTCCGTCCTCACGGAGAACCTTGCGATATTGGGGATAGGCCTTCAGCGCACTGCCTCCTCCCGAGACAAAGTCCAGGACCCAGCTCCATTCGGCATTGGTAAGATCACGGTAGGCGTGGGTCCCGCGGACCTCTTCAAGGAGATCCCCCTCCGCAACCTGCTCCCCGATCGAACAGGAGGTCACATGCTGCACAAGAACATCCAGCGGTCGGAGGAGTGGTCGCTTGGATTCAATCTCGCCCGCCTCCATGGCGTCACGCGCGGCAGCAAATTCGAGAAGCTCCAGCGCGTTGGTAGGCACACACTGCAGCCGCGGAACCCGCCCTGGGCCATGTCCTGACCTGCCGGCGCGCTGCAGGAGCCTCGCTACTCCTTTCGGACTCCCGATCTGGATGACCTGGTTGATGCAGGAAAAGTCGAGGCCCAGGTCCATGGATGAAGTACATACAACCGCCAGCAGGCTTCCATCCGTCAGGCGGTTCTCCGTCTCGGAACGCTCTTCCCGGGACAGGGATCCATGATGAACCGCGACCCGTTGCCTGAGCGATGGGTCGGTATCGAGAAGGGCTTGATGCCAGATTTCGGTCTGGGACCTCGTATTTGTGAAAACGAGCGTGGAACCTCCCTGTCGTATGGCATCCACGACCCGCATAATCATGCTGAGGCCCAGGTGGCCTCCCCACGGAAACCGGTCCACGGACCTTGGTATCATCGTGGTGACCTCAATTGGTCTGTTCTGGCGGCTGTCGATCAGGACACTCCGGTCGGTTTCACTCCCGAGCAGGACGTTCCGGGCCTCTTCCAAGTTGCCAAGCGTCGCCGAAATGCCCCAGGTTTTCATATTTGGCACCCAACGCCGGAGGCGTGCGAGGCACAGCTCGGTCTGAACCCCACGCTTGCTGCCCAACAACTCGTGCCACTCGTCAACAACAACACACCGCAGGTCCCCCAGTTTCTCCCTGCTGTCCTCGTATGTCATCATCAGGGAGAGGCTTTCCGGGGTGGTGACCAGGGCAAAGGGCAGCCTCTCGCGCAACTTGGCCCGGCGATATGAAGAGGTGTCGCCGGTGCGGGACGCGACTTCCAGGCTACTCCCTAATTCGACCAGGGGCATGGAGAGCGAGGTCACGGTGTTTTTCGCGAGGGCACGCAGGGGTGTCAGCCACAGGACCCGGCAAGCTGTCGGCTCCCTCGCCTCCGAGAGGGCCTCCGCGACCGGACCCATCCAGACCGCGAGAGTCTTCCCGAGCCCGGTGGGCGCATGGAGCAGGCCGGAGCAACCCTCCCGATAGGCCTGCCACGTCTCGCGCTGAAACCCGTGAGGCTTCCAACCCCTTTTACCAAACAGTGCCCTGATCGGATCCCTCCCCTTTTTCATAGCCAGTCGTGCAACACTACGGCCAAAATACAGCGTGTCGATTTTGGTCCCTGCCTCATGCCTGAAATATTCCGTGAGAGGCGGAAATTCCGGAACCGGTCCTAGACGGTGCTCCCTCCAGGAACCGTATTCGCAGATCTGATCCTGGGAGACCGCAACTTGCGGCCCGGCAGCTATCCCCGGGATTCCAGCCCCGGGCCACTACACCAGCAGTGAATCCAGCACGCCACTGCTGTCGGCGAAACGCTTCTGCCTGAGCCCGAGGGCCTGCATCTGCGTGAGCCAGAGGTTAGCGAGTGGCTGACCTTGCTTGGGATTCACATATTTTCCGTTTACCCTCGCAACGGGCCCGGTGGTCTCCGACAGGTTGACGTGCCTGCCGGTCCTGATGCGCCCACCTCCACTCCCGGCAACGATGATGGGCAGGGCGCTGTACTGGTGGGTGGCACCATCTCCAAGCCCTGATCCGTAGGTGAAAATTGTGTTGTCTAACAGTGAGGTTCCGTCGGCTTCCTCTACCGCATCCATCTTTTCCAGCAAATAGGCAAACTGCTCCATGTGGAAACGGTCCACTTTCTCGAGATCCTCGATGAACTTCCCCTGGTTGTGGGACATCTGGTGATGGCTGCGGGGTTTCTCGAAGAGACTTTCGTAGAGATACGGCGTGTCCCAGCGCTCCGGACCGACCATGAAGCTGGCCACATTCGTCAATCCGGTCTGCAGTGCAACGACCATCAGGTCCCCCATCAGCCGAATGTATTCGCCCCGCGGTAAATGTGCATCGGCGGGCTCGGCTAGCTTTATCTCAGCCAATTCGCCTTTCATCTTCTCGAGCCGGTCCGCCTGAACCTCGATGGTACGGATCGATTCAAAGTACTCATTAAATTTCTGCTGATCGGCATACCCAAGCGCGCCTTTCAGAGAACGCGCGTCCTCGAGCACAAGATCGGTGATGTTCCTGAAGGCCTGTACTTCCCGCGTGCCGAAAAGGCGCTGATATGCCTGCCGGGGATCACGCATGCTCGGAGCCACATGCTCAGTGTCGAACCAGGAGATATTGTCGAACTGGATCGACTCCTTGTTATCCTGGTGGCTGTTACTGCTGAATTCCAAGGTGCGGAACGGCGTTCCCTTCCCCAGTGTCCCCGCAAGAATATGGTCGAGAGTACGGGCCTGCGGATACGGCGAGCGCTTCACGCTGTAGGGCGCTGCACTCGTCAGGAAACAGGAAGCGCACTGTGCATGCACATCGGTCCCCGGCTGAAAATCGCGGTCCAACCCGGTGATGAGGGTGACCTTGTCCTTGACCCTCGCTAACGGCTCCATGGTGGGAGTGAGCTGCAACGCATGGGTCCCCACCTTCAAGTTCGCGTTCTTGAAGTCTGCTTGCTGGTTACCTCCGAACTTCGGCACGGCTTGATTTCCCTCACCGGGAAAAAACGAACGCCGCACCACACCAATCGGAACGTAAAAGAAGGCCGCTCGTTGGGGCGGCCTTCGCTCCCCTGAAGCCCCGAGGCTCTCCATCCAGGGCAGGGCCAGTGCGGTCCCGCCGATTCCCTGCAAAAATGCGCGTCTCGAAGTATGCTTCATTGGTCTCTATTTATCAGGCGTGGACGTCGTCGATGGGGAAACATCAGGTGAGGGCCGATTAAGAAAGGGGTCGCTCTGTACTACTTCGTGCAGCACCGTTTGCAGGCGAAAGTCATCAGCTATCACACGTTCAGTGATGCGGTCAATGGCCGGCGTGTCGGCCGGAGTAAGCGACCGTCCCAGGGCATAGGACAGCGCATGCTCGGCGAAGGCACGGGTAAAGCGCGCCTTCTCGGCAAGGATTGCATCCTTGAATTCGGCAACATTTTTGAACGAATGTTTCCTGAACAGTTTCCCGGAGGAGTCGACCTCGCGCCCATTCTCGTAGGTTTGACGCCAGCGGCCGACCGGATCG